>DAIQNR010000107.1:0-17331 GCA_036788295.1 Myxococcota bacterium | reverse complement strand
ACCAAGCGTAGCGGGTGTTCGGCTCCGGGTTCACGGCGAGGGTCCGTGGGCTGCCTGGGCAGGCGCCGACGAATGGGAGCACGGGCACCCGGCCCGGGCTGATGGCCAGCGTGGCCGAGAAGCTGTCGTTCGAGGGGTTCACGTCGCCGGCGAGCTCGGTGGAGGCGGTGAGGACGACCGTGCCCCCGTCGAAGGTGTCGAGCGTCCCCACCGTGAGCACCGCCCCCTGGCCGACCCCGAGCGTCGGGGCGTAGGTGCTCGTGAGCACCGACGGGGAGGCGCCGACGATCCCCACCCGGACCGGGACTCCGGTCACCGGGACGCTGCCCAGGTTTCGAATCCGGACCTCGAGCGGGGAGGCCGAGATGCCGCATGCCTCGTCCTCAGGGGACAGGATGGCGGTGACGCCGACGTCCTGCGCAGAGGCAGGGCCAGCGAGCAGCAGCGAGGCGACGAGCCCCGCCCCGAACACCGCCAACGAGGGAACCGCGCGAACCCTTCGGTGACGTGTACAGAGGGCCCGGGCCAACGCCAAGGGGGGGAGTCCAAAAAAACCCCAGGGCGAGTGGGTGGACGGCCGTTCGGGTTCGGCCCTCGTGCGTTTGTCCGATCCTTCGGTCGAAGCCCTTTGGCTCGACCCCCAAACCCTGCTCTCATCCTCTCGTGAGCGTTGCCCCGGCCGTGCCCCTCATCCTGCTCGCCCTCGCGAGCCCCGACGCGCCGCTCGAGTTCCCCGCCCGCTCGGTCCCGTTCTCCTCTGTGGCCGAGGTCGACGGGCCGCGGGTGTACGTGCGGACCGGGCGCGCGTTGCGGCGGTCCGAGCTCGAAGAGGCGGCGACGGCGGGCGTGCGGTACCTGGGCGCGGTCGGTCTTCGAACCTACGCCCTGTCCCTGCGGGGGCCGGCGACCGAGTTTCTCCGCAGCTTCGATCCGGTGCTCGCGGCGGCCGAGGCCCGGCCGGAAGACCGAATGGACGCCGGACTCCGCGGACTGCTCTCCTCGGGGCGCACGCCCGCGAGCGAGGGGTATGGGCTCACCGTTGCGTTTTGGCCTCGGGCCACGGCGGGCGAGGTGCGGGCCCTCATCGGTGAGCCGGTGGGGGGCTCGCTCGGCGAGGCGCGGCTTCCGGCCGAACCGGACGCGCTGCTTGGACCGGAGAGCGTGTTCGTCGTCCAGGCAGAGCACGCGCGGTGGCTCGACCTCGACAAGCTGCTCGCTGCCGAGGCGGTGGCGTCGGTCGGGGTGGATTTTCCCAAGGTCTCGTTCAACGAGGCGTCGCGCGTCGTGGCCCGGAGCGACCGGATCGCGGTGGCCCCGCTGTCGCTGACCGGCGAGGGCATCTTGGTCGGACACTGGGACGGCGGTTCGGTGGACGCGGACCACCCTGACTTTGGCGGCCGGGTCGAGAACCTCACCCGGGCCGGCCTCAGCCAGCACGCAACCCACACTGCGGGCACGGTGCTCGGGTCCGGCGCCGGCCGGGCCAGCGCCGCCGGACACGCGCCGAGTGCCCGGATGGTGGCCTTATCCTTCAACGGCAACCCCACCGCTGAGCGCCGAGAGGTCAAGCACCTCCGGTACCACCACCACGACAACCATTCGTGGGGCCAAAACCCCGATACGGTCACGAACTTCGGAACCTACAACCAAGTCGCGCTCGAGTTCGACATCGACGCCCGGGATCTTTTGCTCGTGCCGGTGAAGTCGGCGGGCAACAGCGGCCAAGAAAGCGAGGTCGTCGTGGACGGGTTCGGCTTCGTCTCCCTGAGTCCGGACTCGACCGCCAAAAACGCGATCGTGGTCGGGGCGACGAACGACCGGGGCGAGCTCGCGCGGTTTTCGTCCCGCGGTCCCACCGAAGACGGCCGAGTGAAGCCCGACGTGGTCGCCGTGGGCGTCGGCGTCGTCTCGACCGGCAACGGCGGCGGATACTATCAAGCTCAGGGGACCTCGATGTCGGCCCCGGGGGTCACCGGCGCGCTGGCGCTGCTCGCCGAGCAGTACGAGCGGGGCAGCGGGGGCCGGCGCATGCACCCGGACACCGCCCGCGGGGTGCTCATCCACACCGCCCGCGACGCCTGGAACCCGGGTCCCGACTATCGGTTCGGTTGGGGCCTCGCCGACGCCGAGGCCGGCGCCGCAGTCATCGTGGCCGATCAGCAGAGCGGGGGCCGAAACCTCGTCCGGGGCGCGGTCCGGGATGGGGAAGTGGCCGAGTTCTCGTTCGAGGTCGAGCCCAATCGGGACCAGTTGAAAGTCACCCTCGTCTGGCTCGACGCGTTCTTCAACGCCCCGGCGACCCGTCGCCTGCTCAACGACATCGATCTCGAGCTGGTGTCGCCGAGCGGCGATCGCTTCGATCCCTGGGTGCTCGACCCCGAGCAACCCCGGGCGCCGGCCGGACGAGGGAGAAACGGCCTCGACAACGTGGAGCAGGTGCTCGTGCCGAGTCCCGAGGCCGGCGTGTGGCGGGCGGTCGTCCGCGGCACATCCATCACCGACCCCGATCTCGACGTGCAGGGTTTCGTGCTCGTCACCGACGTCCCCGTACAGCGGGACCTCTTGCGGGTCCGCAGCGAGCCGGCGGTGGGCGAGGTGCCCGACGGCGACGGCTCGCTCGAGCTTCTCTTCGAGGTGGACGCGCCCCGCCTCGTGACGTCGCTGAGGGTTCACTTCGACCTTCGCCACCAGGCCCGAGGTGACATTCGCGTCGAGCTCATCCATCCCGATGGCACCGCCGCCGTCATCGAGACCGAGGACAACTCCAGGCGCCGGGACATCTATGCCGTGTTTCCGGACCTTCGCAGCTACGACGGTGATGTTCTCGAGCTCTTGGGGCGCCCCGCAGCCGGCGTTTGGCGGCTCCGGGTCAGCGACGTTCGCTCCGGCAACCGGGGCGAGGTGCTGTACGCCGAGCTCGAGCTCGACCTCGATCCCACCCCGAATGACCCTCCGGTCGCGGTCATCGACGGGCCGGGGCAGGCGGCGCCTGGCGTCGCTTTCTCCCTCTCCGGGGCGTCGAGCTCCGACCCCGACGGCGACCCGCTCGCGTTTTCGTGGACCCAGGTCGAGGGTCCAGAGGCTTCGCTCGGCGGCCGAACGCTCGACGCGCTGCAAGTCGAACTGCCGGATCTCCCGCCGGGTACGGAGTTCGCGTTTCAGCTCGAAGTATCGGATGGGCGGGGCGGAGCCGCGACGGCCCGCCACTCGGTGCTGCTCACCGAACCGAACCGGCCTCCCGAGGTCGTTCTGTCCGGCCCGAACCGGGCCGCAGCGGGCTTGGAGGTGACCTTCGACGCGAGCGGCTCCTCCGACGCCGACGGCGACCCCCTGGAGTTTGCGTGGGCGCAGATCGGAGGGGCCCCGGTGAAATCGATCGAGGAAGGTTCCCGTTGGCGACTCGAAGTCCCCGACGCTCCGGCCGAGAGTCGGCTCGACTTCGAGCTCATCGTGCGCGACGGCCGGGGCGGCGAAGCTCAGGAGGCGTTCTCGCTCGTGGTGGCGCCGGCGTCCGAGCGACCGGACCCGAACCAGCCCGGCTCCGGGGTGCCGCCCGGCGGCTCACCGAGCGATCTCTCCCGGTCGGAGCTGAGCGGCGGCGGCTGCAGCCATGCCCCCGCCGCCGGCCCGTGGGCCTTGCTCGGCCTGTGGGCCCTGCGCCGCCGCCGCCGAGGCTAACCGGGGAAGCGGCGCCCGGCCCAACCCGGCTACGTGCAGCCTCGTCACCGCCGCGCCGATCCGCTACGCTGTCCTCATGAAGCGGACCATCGTGTTCGCGCACTGCCCACCTACGGACGCACAGCGAGCGGGAGCCAGGCGATGACGACGGAAGAAGAGCGTTTCGAGTTCATGCTCGAGTGGCTGCAACAGGAGTGGGTCCCATTCGAGGTCATTCACGGTCTGTTCGGAATCGAAAGGCAGGACGAGCGACTGTGGGGCTCGTTTGGCGCTTGGGCGGCGCATGACCGTCGTTCTCGCGAGGTCCTTCGCCCCGACCGAGTGAGCCGCCATGCATTCGAGACCTACCTGCAGCGGTCCGGCTTGCTCCCGCGCAAGGTCGCCGGCGCGCGCCTCGGGATGTCCGAGGCCTCTTTCGAGGATGTGCTGGAACGTCTCATCGAACAAGGCGCGCACAACGAGTCGAACGTCTCCCCGCAGCTTGTCCCAGAGACGGTCGTTCGGAGAATGGGTGACCACTTTCCAGGCCTCCGGCACACGATTTTCCCTGACCACGACAGCTTTTGTCAGCAGCTCCACGCCGAGATACAGAAAGACCTCGGGTTTACAGTAACACCAATGCACTGCGTGACATCCCGCGCCGTCGACCCGAACACGCCGGATTTTGCGTATTCTTTCGACTGCTTGAACGGGGAACCCATCGGGCTTCGTTTCCAGGTGTGGTTAGACTTCAGGAAGCCGATGTATCTACGCCCGGATGCTTGCTCGCTCAAGCTCTACGCCAAGCAGGAAGACTTGCTGCGACCCTTCGTCTTCGCTGGGCGGCAGCCCGAAATTCCGAAGCAACTCCGGGTTTAGCTCCCAATGGCCCACTCGCGACCGGAGCAGGATTGCTTTTCGCCCGGCTTCCAGAAACTGCTTTTCTCCCTGACTCCCTACAAGAGCGACGCCGTTGTTTGCTTTCCAGCGCGGTGTCCAGACGCCCGGATCTCGGCGACCGAGTGCCCAAGGGCATGGTTCCGCCGGATGGTTGAGGACGGACTCGATACCGATGCCTGCGCCGTCGAGGAGAATATGGCCGTCATTGCCCGAGTCAGGTACCGCTCGGACCTGGTGGTTCGGGCCAACATCCAGGTTCTGGTGGCGGAAGCAGACCTCACGACGCTGTTCGTCGAGTCGTCAACGCGGTGCTCGTACTTCCGAATGGACCACGAGCCCGACCAGCTCGGACCCTGCTTCAAGGAACCCCTCCCCCACATCCACAGCGCAGGCGCGGGCGCGCCTCGATTCCCGTGCGCGGCGCCGACTGCCAACATCATCGTCGACTTCTTCGATTTCATCTATCGAAACTTCCATCACGAACTCTGGCTCAAATGGGCGCAACATGCGTACCGCTCGAGCTCCGCTGGCACGAGGACCGATGACGACCCGTTCCCGTTCATCGAGGAAGCGTTCAGGGCAGGGAAACACGAGGCGCTCATCGCGAGGTGTGCCCAAGACCTCCGCGACATCAAGTTTGCATGTAGGTCGATGAAGGACAAAATTTTCTCGAAGCGAGTCGACGCCGAATTGTCCTCCCTCCTCTCCTACGACGCCCCTTGGTGAACTCGAGCGCCGGAGGGCGAGCCGGCGTTGGCGCTCGGCGCGGTCGGCGTGGTTCAAGGATAGGTGAGCGGGGGTGGGTCGTCGTCGGCGGACCGGGTGGAGGTCCTGGAGATGTCCATCGGCGGCAGCTCCCGCGGGGGGAGCCCGCACTGATCGAGCGCCTGCTGGTAGTTGGCCACGCAGGACTCGGTCGGGTCCTGGCGGGTCGGCTCGAACCTCTCCCCGGTCCGGGTCATCTCCGGGTTCAGGCACGCCCGGTAGCCGTTGCGGGCCCGCGCCCGGCAGGCCTCGTAGGTCTGGGGCCCTTGGGCCGCGCACCCGAGCACGGCAAGCAGCGGGAGAAGGAGCCTCTTCACGGCGAGTTCTCTACCTGCTCCTCGGCCGTCTGGCCACGGACTGGAGGCGGCGTTCGAGCGTCCGATGGAAAGAGCATGATCCGCGTGTTCGTGACCCTCGGTTTTCTGTTCGCCGCAGCCTGCCGCGCCGCTGCCCCCTCCGGGTCGGGAGAGGCGCTTTTTGCCAAGCACTGCGCGGTCTGCCACGGGGTCGAGGGGCAAGGACGGTTCCTGAAGGGGGTGCCTCCGAACCGAACCACGACGCTCGACGTGAACGGGATCGTGGAGCGGATCCTCACCAAGAAGCCGGCCCACCGGAAGATGCCGAACTTCCCGTCCTTGAGCCCTGCCCAGGCCACCGCGATCGCGCAGCACGTCATGGAGCTGAAGGAGAGAAGCGACGGGTCGGGCGCGTTTTGGACCTCCCATCCGTCCGCCGAGTGAACCTCAGGGGTCGGCGAGGCTCAGGCCGGCCGGCAGCGCGTCGCCGAACGCAGCGGACTGGGTGCCGCGGTCCACCTCCACCACCTCGAACAGGGCGCGGGTCAGGGCGGAGTTTGCGCCGCGCTCGGTGAGGAATCGGGCGGCGGCGTTTCGGGCCTCCTCGGGCAGGTCGAGCTGCCGGTCGCCGGTGAGGCGGGCGAGCGCGAGCACGCAGGGCACCGGGTCCTCCTCCTTCGGAAGTCGCGCGGCGTAGAGGCGGTCGAGCCAGCCCGCCACCGCGCCCGGCTTCACGGTGTGGTCGCGAGGCCCGTACAACAGCCGCCGGGCCCCGATGCGAGACAGCGCCCAAAGAGCCCCTTTCGGGGCCTTCTTGGCCTCGATGAGCTCGAGCAGGCTCGTCCCGAGCATCGACCGCTGCTTGGCCGATATCTGCTCGAGCGCCGCCGCCGCCCGCCACATCTCCGCCGCTTCCTGGGTTTGGGATCGAGGCGGCTTTCGCTTCGCCCGCTTGTAGAGGGCGGGGACGATGAGCGGGAACAGCCGGGCGGACAGCTCGTCCTGCGGCCCCCGGCCGAGCCCGCCGGCGGTCCGGCGCCACAGGATCCACCACGCGAGCGCCACTTGGTCGTGGCCGGGGTGGGTTGGCCCTGGCCCGTGGATCTTCCACAGCTGGCGGACCCGCCAATCGTCGAGCGCGAGCCCGAATCCGGGTCGAAGGCAAAAGCCCACCGTGTGCAGCCACCGCGCCTCGAGCTCCGGGGTCGCGCCCCGCGCCTCGACCTGCTCGAGCAGGTGCTCGGCGAGCGCCCGAAGGGTGGCGAGCGGGAACTGGTCTCGGCCGAGGCCGAGGTCGGCTTCGAGGCCTCGCATCAGCTCGGCCGGGGGCAGCCGCTCTGGCCCGAAGGTGCGGTCGAGCCTCGCTTTCGCGGCCTGGACCTTCTCCGGAGCGACGTCGCCATCTTCCGGCGGGGGGCGCGTGCCCGCCCCTCCGAGCGCCGCCTCGGCCGCTTGCTGCACCTCTTCGTCGGCGGCCTTCGCGCTGCGGCCGTCCTGGGGCTCGCCGGCGGCCCGAAGGTCGAATTCGAGCTTGAACCGGGCGCCCGAAACCTTGGAGAGGCACGCGAGCTCCAAAGTCCCGAGCTCGGTTCGGCGCACCGCGATCCGCACCGGGACCTGCGTGCCCGCCTTCTGCTTGCCGAACTTGATGACCGTCTCGAGCGGGGGAAACTCGTGCAGCTCATCCTCTGGGAGCAGCAGCACCGAACCCACCGGATCTTGCCGTGGCGAAGTGGTCGAAAACAGCGGGAAGGAGACCGGCCGGTTCGTCACGAGCAGGAACTCACGGTCGGAGAGCTCGAGGCTCTGGCCGTCCTGCATGCCCCGGGGGGCGATGCAAACCACCCGCTTCATGCCCTCTTCTTCCCCGGCGCCGAGCCCAAGAAAGTATTCATGGGGCGAGCCGCCGCCCACCCGTAGGCCGAGCCCTTGCCGCACGAGGCCAAAATACGCCGCGCCTCGGGCCACCGCGAGCTCGAGCGCGGTCTCCCCCTCGTCCCAGATGAGCGCCCGGGGGTTCGGGGCAGCGGGGTCACCGATCGTGGACCGCAGCCAATCTCCGAGCACGGCGCAGATCCGGTCCCGAACGAGCACCGGCTTGAGCGCGCCCCCGTTGAACAGCACCGCGTCTACCCGGGGCGCGCCCTCGGCGTGCCGAAGCAGAAAGGCGGCGAGGTGCCGGGTCACCCGGGGGTCTTGGGCATAAGGGAGCCCGTACTCCGAAAACCCGCCCACGCGCCGCCGCTCGGGGAGGGCGTCGTCGCCGGGGGGAAGGGGCGGGAAGTAGCCCTCCACCACGGCCGCGTCGAGCGTCTCCCGGTCGATCTCAGCCCGGAGGGTTCCGGCGAGCAGGCGGCGGCCCCGGCCGGCCACGGTGATGGGGATCTTTCCCTGCTCCGGATAGGAGAAGAGCGTCTCTTTGGCGTGGCGGCACTCGTTCTTGAGCTGCGCCCAACCCTCGGCGTCGAGTTTGGCTCCGAGCTGGGGTTCGACGGCATGGGCGAGCGCGAGATCCATGTTGTCGCCGCCGAGCAGAAGATGCTCCCCGACCGCCGTGCGCGCAAATCCAAGGGGGCCGTCTTCGCTCGAATCTACCCGGATGAGCGTGAAATCGGTCGTTCCGCCGCCGACGTCGGCGATGAGAACGGTCTCACCGCCCGACAGCCCGGTGGCGGCGGCGGTGCCCCCGGTCCTCGCGATGTAGGCGTAGAACGCGGCCAGCGGCTCCTCGATGAGGACCACATCGGGCAGGCCCGCCCGACGAGCGGCGTCGAGCGTGAGCTGCCGGGCCACGTCGTCGAAGCTCGCCGGCACGGTGAGGACGACATGCTGCCGGTGAAGCGCGCGGGACTCGTCCGCACCTGCGATCTGGTGGTCCCAGGCGCGGCGCAGGTGGGTGAGCAGGGCCGCCGCCACGTCCACCGGGGACCGCTTCGGCACCCCTTCGGGCGCATGCCAGGGGAGAATGCTCGCGGTGCGGTTCACCCCGCCGTGGCACAGCCAGGATTTGGCCGAATCGACGAGCCGGACGGGCGTCTTGGCCCCAAGACGCCGGGCGCCCTCCCCAATGACCGGGCGCGGGGTCTCGGAGGGCTCTTCGTCCCACGGGAGCCGGGTGTCGGCGGCCGCCACCTCGAACCCGGCCGGCTCGTACACCGCCGACGGCAAGAGGCGCCGGTTCTGGGCATCCCCGGGGGCCACGAGCTGAAGTGGCTCGAAGGCCTCGATGACGGGGCGGCCGGACGCGCGCACCGCGTCGAGCTCGGCGAAGGCCACGGCGCAGTTCGACGTCCCGAGGTCGATGCCCACGACGTACCGGGCGCTGTCCTCTGGCATCGGCGAGCGCTGACCACGGGCGCGGGGCAGAGGTCAAGGCGGGGCGTCAGGCAAAGAAGCGATCCCGGTCGTGGGGCGCGCTCAGATCCTGCACCGGGCCGAGGGGCACGATCCGGGTGGGATTCACCGCTTCGTGCGAGCGGTAGTAGTGTCGCTTGATGTGCTCGAAATCCACCGTCTCGGCCACGCCCGGGATCTGGTAGAGCTGCCGAAGATAGTTCGAAAGGTTCGGGTAATCGACGATGCGCCGAAGGTTGCACTTGAAGTGCCCGTGGTAGACCGGATCAAAGCGGACGAGCGTGGTGAACAGGCACCAGTCCGCCTCGGTGAGCCGGTTTCCGGTCATGTAGGGCTGCTTCGATAGCACAACCTCCCAGTGATCGAGCGCGTCGAACAGCTCGGTGACCGCCTTTTCGTACGCGGACTGGCTGCGGGCAAAGCCGCTCTTGTAGACCCCGTTGTTGATCGGCTCGTAGATGGCGTCGATCGCGGCGTCGGTCGCCTGGGCCTCGTCTTTGGCGTAGAAGCTCACGCCCGGATCGCCGAGCTCGAGCCAGCTGGTGTTCAGCATCCGGATGAGCTCGCGGGACTCGTTGTTGACGATGGTCCCTTCCTTCTTGTCCCACAGCACCGGGACCGTGACCCGCCCGGTGAACTTGTTGTCGGCGGCGAGGTAGATGTCACGCAGGTGGCGAGCGCCGTGGATGGGGTCCGGGACCACGCCCGGGCCGTCCTTGAACTCCCACCCTTCGTCGAACATCTCGTAGTGCACGACGGACAGCCCAATCGCGTCCTCGAGCTTGCGCAGCTTTCGGTGGATGATCACCCGGTGGGCCCAAGGGCAGGCCAGCGACACGTAGAGGTGGTACCGGCCCTTCTCTGGGGAAAACCGCCCCCCCGGCTCCATCGTTTCTCGGAAGGTGACCGGCGCGCGCGCAAAGTGCCCGCCGTCGTCTGTGGGGAACGGCTGGTTGGTCCACACCCCGTCGATGAGTTTGCCCATGCGGCGACGGTGTACCAGCCGCGGCGTCCGGGGGAGGCAATTCGCGCCCCAGCCCTCGGAACTCTCCGTTCCCGCCGCTTCGCGACGCCGGACGATGGACCGGCCGCCGCCGACCTCTGCGACCCGCATCCGGTCCGCATCCGCACCGATCCGAGGAGCCCGGGCCCACCTGACCGCCGGTCGGGAACGGGTGAAACGTTCGGCGTTGAAGGCTGCAGCCCCAGATGGTGGGCGTCGAGCCGCGAGACGTTTCGCCCGATGACGAGCCGAGCGCGGGACCGAAAACAGCCCGACGAACCGAGGGCGGAGTCGATCCCGGGGGGGTTGCGCGCCTCGGCGTGCAGTCCCTACGCTCCACACGTCGGCGCCACCACCGAAGCGAGGCGCGACACGGGACAAGTAGAACGATGAACACACACGCACACACATACACACACACACACACACCTGCCCGGTCGGCATCGCTGTCTGCTGCGCGATGATGTTGCTCCCGCTGGCGGCTGACGCGCAGGCCCCTTGGGGGCCAGCGCCGCCCGCCCCGATCGGCAACCCGCCCCCGTACTGGGGCCCGACGTCCTACTTCGAGGAGATCCGGGTCAACCCCACCGGCGAGAGCACTTGCTTCAGCTCGTCCGCGACCTGTTTGGAGGCCTTCAACTTCTCGATGCCGGCAGGCTTCGACGGCGCAACGGTGTTCATCGCCGACTTCATGGTTCGCGACCAGGGTCTGACGCCGGAGCTGGTTCGCCGAGTGGCGGCCGCGATCCGGAACGTCGCTTACTCGTCGATGAGCGGGGACCTCGCCTTCGATGTGACGGTGACCTTGGACGGGGGCGGTCCCCGGGGCCTCGAGTGGACGATGGCCGTCGCGGTGCTGCTCTACAAGGCGTCCGACGTGTTCGTCTCGGACGGAATCTCCCTGTCCTGCAGCGCCGAGGGCGGCGGAACCTGCGAGGCCAAGGCCACCGAGCCCGCGTCCTCCATCGTGCCGCCGGGGCTGAGCTTCGTGAGCTTCCTTCCGCTCGAGCTCGAGTGGGAGGTCCTCGGGACCGACGCCATCCTCGCGGATAGACTGGAGTTCGACATCTCGACGACCCCTCTCATTTCGAGCGGGAACGCCGAAATCACCACCCAGTGCGCGCTGTCCGGGGTGTCGGCGGTGACCGGTTTGCCGGTCCCCACCCGCTGCGGCCAGGTGGTCCAGGCATTCGCCTCGGCGACGCCGCTTTTTGTGATTCCCCCGGGCGGCGTTCCCGACCACGAGATCGACGCCGAGCAGTTTACGTACGAGGACGGCTTGTGGTCCTTTCTCTACTCCGCCGACCCCCATCGAACCGACGGCACGGTCCCGGTTTGGGTCAAAGGCGGCCTCACCTTCCCGGGCAACTTTCTCCCGTTCTCGGAGCTGGGAGGAGGCTGCTCGAACCCGGCCGTGCTCTTCGACGAGGGCATGACCGACGCGTTGCGCGCATGGTATGGCCCCCCCTGGGCCTGCTGGCCGGTTGCCTCCGCGCCCTGTCCCTCGCGCATCAACGAGGAGGATATTCGCAACTACGACATGGGAGCTGGTCCCTTTCCCTTCCGCAACCCGCTGACCGCCCTCTATTGCCGCTTCACCGCGAAGTTCATGGGACGTCCCGGGTCGGCTCCGTCGGTCGGGACCGCAACCTGCCGGTTGTTGGACCTGCCATGAGGATCTGGGTTTGGGCGGCGGCGCTCGGTGCCGCGGTTGCTGTCGGGTGCGAAGAAGGGTCGGTGGCGCCGGTTAGGCTCGAGCCGGTGCTGGGTCCGGAGCGGGTGGACTTTGGGCTGGTGCGGCCGGGGGAGGAGGTGCGGCGCGACGCAACCTTCGAAAACCCAAACTCGGTGGTGCTCGAGGCGTCGCTGTCGGTGGAAGGGCCGGGCCGGGCATCGTTTTCCGCTCCGAGCCGGATCCGGCTCGACCCCGGCGCGACCGAAATCGAGCTGACGTACCTGCCCGTCGCCGTGGACAGCGACGACGAGGCGGAGATCCGGGTCACGTTTCCTTCCGATCCGGACGTCACCGGTCCGTCGGTGGCCCTCATCGGCCGGGTGGCCCCGAGCGCGCTGTCGCTCGAGCCGTTGCGGCTCGACCTCGGCCCGGTGGTGGTGGGCAGCACGGTGAGCGCGGCGTTTCGGGTGGCGGACCGGACGGGAAGGGATTTGGATATCTCGCTTCAGCTCGAGCCTGGGTCCCAAGACTTTGGTGCGCCGGAGCCGGCGGTGATCACCGGCAGCGGCGGGTTCGAGGTGGGTTTTGTCGCCCGGCGGCGGGCTTCGGCTCGACGGGCGGCGCAGGTGGTGGCGCAGGCTGGGGGCGGCGGCCGGGCCCGGGGGGAGATCTTTGCGGAAGTGGTGGAGGCGCCGCTTCGGTGCACGTCGCCGCTCGACCTCGGGTACCTATCGCCCGGTGCTTCCGCGGAAGCGACGGCGACCTGCGAAAACGTGAGCACCCAGACCTTGATCGTGGGCACGGCAGCGGCGACCGACGCCGCGGACCCCCCGGATCGGTCTCGGTGGAGCGCTTCCCTGGCCGGGCCAGAAGTATCGCCCGGGGGCACGGTGGAGCTTCGGGTTCGGTTCGAGGCGCTGCCGGCCGACGAGGATGGGCAGGGTTTCGAGGCTCAGGTGGAGGTCCCCGTGTCGGTGGCGGGGCAGGGCGGTCTTCGGGCCCGGCCGGGCCGAGCGGCGGCGGTGGCTCGGGTGGGCTTGCCGGCTTTGGTCGTGTCGCCGCGCTCGCTCGACTTTGGCCGGGTGATGCTCGGCACCACGTCATCGCTTCTCCTCACCCTCGAGAACCGAGGCCGGTGGCCGGTGCGCTTCGATGGGTCTCGGGTGGTGGGTTCGGATGGCTTCATCTTGCCTTCGCTGCCCGAGCTGTTGCCGGGCGAGCGGGCCGAAACCGAGCTGACGTTCTCACCGAGCGCGGTGGGGGCCGAGACGGGCACGGCAGAGTTCGCGGGACCCGGCTACCCCCCGGTGGAAGTGCCTCTCTCGGGAGAAGGCTTCGACGGACCGCCGTGCGAAAACCTTCGCGCCTGGCCGGAGCTACCGTTTGGCTCCGTGTACGCCGACTACGCTCGCACCCTGGCGCTTCGGCTCGAAAACCAAGGCGAATCGGACTGCGTAGTGGGTCCGTTTGCGGGCCGAATCCCACCCGGCGTGCCGGTGGATCCGACGGATGGCAGGCAGGTCATCCTGGGCCCAGGGGAGCGGCAAGACATCGCGTTTCGGTACCTGCCGACGGAAGAGAGCCGGCTCGATGCCGAGCTGCGCGTGTACGTGAACGGCAGCCCCTCGGTGCTACCGGTTCGGCTCACCGGAGCGGGGGTGACCTGGCGGGTTGTCCCCGCAGCCAGCCCCCCCGGAGACAGCTTCCGGTGGCCGGCCATCGCCTTGCCCACCGAGCTGCGCTTTCACCTCGGCCCCGGGTGCGCGTCCCAAGAGGGCTTCGTCGATGTCACCGAGCACTGGAACCCCCGGTGGGAGTATCTCTCGGTGACGATGGATCCTGGGTTCGAGGTTGGGCAAGGGTCGATCGAAGGGCCAGACCACGGCGCGTTCGAGATCGTCCGACGGGAGCCGGCTCGGCCCTTCTGGAGCGGCCCAGACTCCAGCATCAACGCGCGCCCGTCAGTATGGACAGCGCGGTACGCGGGGGCCCGTTGGGTCGCGTCGTACCGGCCGCCGGGTCCGGGCCAGCACCGGGCTTGGCTGCGGGTCCCCGCGGACGGCATCCCCGAGCCGGTGGTGGTGCCGTTGTTCGGGGACGCGGGCCCACGGTGGGTTGAAGATGTCATCGCCCCCGATCCTCCGCTCGATGTGCTCGTGACGGTCGGCTTTACGGACCCATCGTGGTTGTCTCTGCTTGGACAGCGCTCGGACATCGCCGACGGGCTCGGCGCGCTGTGGGAAGAGGGCGTGGACCTGCAGGTCTCGACGATCTCCTCTGAGGCAGGTCGGGGCTGGCTTTGCGCATTCAGCCACGAGAGGTTTCATCGAACGAGCGCCGATTTCACACAACCCCCATCTTGGGCTCCCGATGGATCTTGTAGCTTTTTTGCACGTGGAACGGACGCGGCCGGTCCGGGCGTGGATTGGCGGCGCATCACCCACCGAACCATGCCTTCTCCCCGCGAAGCGCTCCGCGCGCTCGTGGGTAGCTACTGGACCGCTCCTCCTGGGGGCTCGGACCGGCCGGCGGACATTGCGGCCCAGGCGTTGGGCTTTCCGCTCCGCCGGACGGGGAACGAAGGTTTCCTCCGGCCAGGGGGGGCATTGGCCATCCTAGCCCTCATGCCGGACCACAGCCGCGCCACCGTTGCGCCCTTCGAGTGGCTGGTGGCGCTGCGGGGCACGAAGAGGTCGTCAGTGATGCTCTCCGTGGTCAGCGGACCGCACTCCCCTTTGGCCCCTCCTCTTGAACCTTCGCCAACCTGCGAAGACCTGCAGCCGGATGGGTTCGAGCGGGCGGTGCTGAACCTGAAGAACGATCGATCGAGCGGGCATGTGTGGCCCGCAGCCAGCGACGAGTACTTCTTCTCGGAGTTCGTGATGCCGTCGGGCGGCCGCGCGGTGCTTGGGACGTGCACAGCGAACTGGGCGGACTGGATCGTGCGCAACGGGCTTCCCGTGAACGGATTTCGTACCCGTTACCCGCTGGAGGAGCTGGCGGACGGCAGCAGCGTGGAGGTGACGGTGGGCGGCGCCCGGGTCCCCGAGCGGGCCGCAGACGGAACCCCCAACTGGTGGTACGAGCCCGAATTCAACCGGGTGGACTTCTCCGAATCCGCCGCCCCCCGGCGCGGCGACGAGGTCCGTTTCCGGTACCTGCAGCGCTGCTCCGAACCCCTCTGAGCCCTCTTGGCTCCGGCTGTGGGCAGAGCGCATTTGAAGACGGAGGAAATCCGTCGGTCGACCAATGCTTCGCCGATTCGGGGGTGTGAGTATGGCGCCATGAAAAAGGCGATTCCGGGTCGAGGGCAGATGGCGGGCGGCTCCTGGAGAAGAACCCTGTTGGGCCCGCTGCCCATTCTTCTCGTGGGCGCATCGGTCGCGCTCCTTGAGGCCTCGTGCGGCTCGGGAGACGACGGTGGCTTCATCTGCCGGCTCGGCGGCGCCTGCTACACCTGCCCCACGCAGTCCCAGGCCAGCCAGTGCTCGGAGATGGGCCCGGGCGCGGCAAGATGCGAGACAGCGCAGGTGACCTGCCCGGCGGAATGACCGCGACCGCGGCGCAGCGCGTCGAAATTCATTGCGCTTTTGGCGCCGTTGCTCGGGCCGATGCCGGTGTAGCCTCCCCGCCGATGTCGCCTGCCCTCCTGCTCGCCGCGCTCGGCGCCCCCGTGGACCCGGAGGTGGTCCTCGCCTT
Organism: Myxococcota bacterium; assembly: GCA_036788295.1. Lineage (GTDB taxonomy): Bacteria > Myxococcota > Kuafuiibacteriia > Kuafuiibacteriales > Kuafuiibacteriaceae > JAHQVK01. Next base: position 1,982 of record DAIQNR010000107.1, on the reverse strand, counting down.
CGAACGGCAACAGCGGCAGCTCGTCTTGGTCTCGCTCGCGCCGCTCACGCCCGAGGAGCCGGCTCGTCCCCCGGCGCGGTTCGACCGTGCCGAAGCGGCCGAGCGGCTTGCTGCTCGAACCCGGGCGCTCGATGACCAGAAGGATCGGTTGCTCGGTCGCCTCGGTGACCGGGCTGAGCTGGTCCGGCGCTATCCGCCGTTTGCGGTGTTGGCGGTCCGCGTCGACCGGGAGGGCCTCGACCTGCTCTCAGAAGCCCCGGAGGTGGCGCGCGTCGCCTTCGACCGGGAAGACGAGCCCACGCTCGACACGAGCCTCGACTTCATTCGCCACGACCGCATCCCCGGTGGGCCGGCCGGCGCGGGGGCGGGGGTGAGCGTCGCGGTGCTCGACACGCCCGTCCGCTTCGAGCACCCCACGTTCGGGTCCTGTCCGGAGCCGGGCACCCCCGGGTGCCGGGTGCGGGCGGCGCTCAGTTTCAGCGGGGAGAGCTTCGAACACTTGCGCGACGCCGAGGACCGCTTTGGCCGAAACAGCCACGGGACGAACGTGGCCGCCATCGTGGCTGGGGTCGCGCCGCAGGCTGACCTGCTCGCGCTCAACGTGTTCTACGCAAACGAGGACATCCAGCGGCTGCGGGCCCGGGTGTCCGACCAGCTCGACGCGCTCGCTTGGGTCGCGGACAACGCGCTCGACCTCGAGATCGTCGCCGTCAACATGTCGCTCGGCTCCACCCGCAGCGACTTCGAACCTTGCAACGACGACAGCCGCTTCGACGCCTTTCGCACGCTCACCGAGGACCTCGGCGTGGCGGTGATCGTGTCCGCCGGCAACGCAGCCGAGGGCAACTCGGTGGGCAGGCCCGCCTGCATCAGCCCGGCGCTCGCCGTCGGGGCCCAGTTCGACGACCCGGCCGAGCCCCGCTCGAGCTCGACCTGCCGGGACCCAAACCCGCTCCCCGGCCAGATCGCGTGCTTCAGCAACCTCGGTGGCCAGGTCGATCTCGTGGCCCCGGGCGTGCGCATCGCCGCCGGCGGGCTCACCCTGTCCGGGACCTCGATGGCCGCGCCGCACGTCGCCGGCGCGGTGGCGGCCCTGCAATCGAGCCTTCAGCCGGAGCGCCTCGAGCCGGTGTGGCTCGAGCAGCGGCTGTGGACCGGAGCGTCCCGGCCGCTGCTCCACCGGGACGGCCGGCGGTTTGCGGGGCTCGATTTCGGCAGCGGGGTCAACGCCCGCGCCGCCGGCTTCTTCCCGAGCCTCGCCCGCGAGGCCTCCGCCGGCGCCTTCGGGCAACTGTCGTGGACGCTCGACGTCGAAGGCTTCGGCGGCCCGATCGGCGGGGCCTACCTTGGCCTTCACCTCGTCCACGAGCGGCCCGAAGAGATCGAAATCGAGCTCGAGGCGCCGGACGGCCGGATTGCGCAGCTTCGGTTGCCGGCCGGGCAAGCGAACGTCAGCGCGCTGCTCGGGGCGACCGCCGCGCCGGGCGCGTTCTCGGCGGTAGCGGGGGCTCCGGCCAACGGCACCTGGACCTTGCGCATCTCGGATCTCGGCCAAAGAGGCGGTCACTACCTCTCGGCTGCGCTTCACCTCGTCCCGAGCGACTGCCAGCCTGCTTGCGACGACCGCTGCGCCGACGACGGCTGCGGGGGCCGGTGCGGCGGAGTCTGCGTCGTCGAGGGCCGATGCTTCTCCGAGGGCGCTCGCCGTGCCGATCCGTGCTCGATCTGCTCGCCCACGACCTCGACCTCCGCGTTCAGCGAAGATCTCGGGCGGTGCCGGATCGGCGAGCAATGCCTTGGACGGGGGGAGGGCCCGCTGCCGTGCCTCGCCTGCGATCCAGTCCGGGACCGCACGGCGCTCTCGCTCACCGCGGGCGCGTGCCTCGTGGACGGGCGATGCTTCGAAGCGGGGGACAGCGGGGACAACCCGTGCTTCTCCTGCGCGCCCGAAGTCGCCGCCGATGCGCTCGTGGCCCAGACCG
>DAIQNR010000106.1:0-17746 GCA_036788295.1 Myxococcota bacterium | reverse complement strand
CGATTCAAGTCGGAGCCACGGACGAGACGGTCGAAGCCCTGGTGCAGGAGGGGATCGGGGCCGTCGATGTCGTGGAGTGGTGGTACGAGCTCGGCGTCGGCTCCGACGGCGACCCTGCCGTGTCGGTCTGGCTGGTGGTGCCCGACTGGTGGGTGCAGTGCCGACTGGTGGGTGCAGTGCCACCCTTTTTTGGCCCAGCCCACCGTGCTTTTGGCCCACCGTGCGACTGCGACTGCCGGCCCACCGTGCCGACTGCGACTGCCGGCCCACCGTGCCGGCCCACCGTGCCGTGCCGGCCCACCGTGCCACCCTTTTTTGGCTCCGTGCCTGCCGGCCCACCGTGCTGCCTGCCGGCCCACCGTGCCACCCTTTTTTGGCTCCGACTGCCGCCCACCGTGCCCGCCCACCGTGCCACCCTTTTTTGCTCGGGGTGTGCTGTGCGGTGTGCTGTGCAGTGGTGCCGTGCTGCTGTGCAGTGGTGCCGTGCCGTGCTGTGCTGTGCAGTGGTGCCGTGCCACCCTTTTTTGCTCGGGGGGAGGTTCAGTTGCACGATGCAGTTGCACGATGAGCCTCGGCGACGAGTAGAGTGCAGGGGTGATCCGATGTTGTCGCCGCGGTCGTGCGCTTTTCGAGCGTACGGAGCGAAAACGGGTGGGTTGTTCCGGAATTGGTCGAAGACGGTTCGATTTTCGTTTATCGGCACCTCAGGGCGAACCGCTGCGCCTGATTCTCCCCAACTCTCAACCCTTCGCCGTGAGCAGCGGCAGCGACGGCCGAAAGGACCAGTCCGGGAAGCTGACGTCGAGGACCCCGGAACGGAAAGCAGCCGAAGCCCAGCGGTAGGCATCCTCGAAAGCCCGCCAGCGCGCCCGGAACTCCTCTCGAAGTTTGGCGCAGCCGGCGAGGCAGAGTGGTGCGGGCCCCCGCTTCGGGTTCTCCGGCGCCCCGAAGACCGGTTGCGCGAGCACCTTCGCCCTTCCGAGCACCGGTCGCCCCCCTCGGTCCTTCTTCAGGCTTTCCTCCTGCTCCCGGACGGCGGCCCGCACCCACTCCCGCGGAAGCGGAAGCGGGTGGGCGACCGCCACGGGAAGCTCCCCGCCCCCCAAACGCGGGAAGTTCATCGACTCGACGAACCCCGGGCCGACCAGCAACCCTGGCCACTCCTCGGCTCGCTCGACGAGCCCCGCCGCCACCGGGTTGGTGATCGTGTACGTGAGTCGGTCGAGCAGCGCTGCGTCGTCAAGGATCTCGATCGCAGAGTACCTTCGCGCGTAGACCTGCCCCGAGGTCCCATCGAGTTCGTTCACGGCTTTCGCTAGAGGCCCCAAGAACTGGCACATGAAGCGGTCCAGAACCCCCTCACCGTCCTCGAGCACGAGGTGGAGGTGGTTCGACATCTGAACCGCCGCCATCAGCCGGATGCCCGGGTGGACCTCGAGCGCTCGACCAAGCGCCCTCCCGAACGCCTCCACTCGCAACGGGTCGGGCCGGAGCCGGAACTGGGCTCGGGCGCATCTCGAGGTCACGAACCAGAATGTGTTCGGAGCTATGCGACGCGGTGAGCGCATAAACCACATGAAACCACCGAAGCCCCGCTCCGCCCATCGGTCGTTCGTCCGGTCCGTCAGCAAAACTCCGGTTCGGTGGAGGCGGCCCGAAGCAGACACACCCTCAGCCTCCAAGGAAACTCAGCGGGCCCCAAAGCTTTCGGGCAGGTAGGCGAGCACACCCGCGACCTCTTGGGCCGACAGCGCCCTCCCATAGCCGGGCATGAACGGCGGCCGCCCGTCCAGGATCGCGAGCGCCGCGTCCTCCAGCTCGTTGCGCTCGAGCCAGGTCACGAGGTTCTTTCCGAGCCCACCGCCGTCTTCGCCCGTGCCGTCCGGCAGATGGCAGCTCGAGGCGCACTCTCGCTCGTAAATCTCAGCCCCGGAAGCCGCGTCCCCGGTTAGCCCCATGATCGCAGCGACCCGGGGGTCACCGTTTTCCCCCGAAGTCTCCTCTCCGCACGCGGTGAGGGCCGCGGCGAGGGCCACGGAATGGATCCATCGTAGCTTCATTCTGGTTCTCATTGAAAGCGGTGCCGGTACCCGATCTGGGCCTGCAGCGGCGGCCCGGGCCGAGCGCCGAACGGCCGAAACGCGACGATGTACTGGGCGTCGAGGAGGTTGTCCGCTCGGACGTAGATGCTGCCTTCGGGCACAAAGCGGTAGGCGGCCAGCGCGTCGAGCACGGCGTAGGCGTCCGTCTTGAGATCATCCTCTTGCTGCCCAGCCTCATCACGAACCGCGCTCATCGCCCGCACCCCGAGGTTCAACTCGAACTTTGGGTGAAGCAGCCGGGCCGTGCTGCCGAACGCATGCTCCGGGACGTACGGAAGCTGGTCCCCTGGGTCCACCCGGCCCCATTGGCCAAACCCCGACACGAAGCCGGTCTGAAACTCGGCCCGGGTATATGTATAGTTCACCGACACATCGAACCGGAGCTCGTAGGGCAGCGCGACTCCTTGCGAGGCGGCGAGCTCGAGCCCATAGATGAGCGCCTCGCCCCCGTTGAACTGCTGGTTCAGCTCGCCTGAGCCTGGACAGCCCCCGGACGACGCCGTGCAGTCGCCCACGATGTTCGAGTAGTCCGACAAGAACCCGACGACCTCGAGCCGGCTGTCCCCGGTGTTGAGACGAAATCCCCCTTCGTACCCCACCGCCCGCTCCGGCTCGACGTCCGCCGCCTGGCCAGGGGCTACGGCAGAAAAGCCTACGTGCGCCCCTGCGAACACGCCCAGCCAGGGGAGCACCGCAAAGTGGGCCCCAAAGCCAGGGAGCAGCACGAACTGCTCGTCGTCGATCCGCCGCCCGTCGAGACGGTCTTGAAACTGGGTCTCGATGCGCTCCATGCGAAGCCCCGGAGTCAAGGTGAGAGGCCCGATCGTCCAGTCCGCTTGCAGGAAGGCCGCCAGGGCCCAGGCTTCGCCCCGGTTGTCGGCCGCTTGGAGGCCAACACTACCATCGGGCACGAGCGTCCTGTTCAAGACCAGAAGGCTGTCGTCGACATGGTCTCGCTCGATCGAGTCGTTGTGGAGCCGGACACCAAAACGGAGCTCCTGGTCGAGAAACCCAAACAGCTCGTTCAAGGACCAGCTCCCGGTCAGATCGATGCCTTGGGAGACATACCGGCGGACGTTGTTCGCGATGATGAGCCTCTCCGACAGAGCGCTTCCGCTGTTCTCCTGACCGGTGAGAATCTCATAGAACGGTCGGTTCCCCGGGGTGTTCGGCCGCCTGAGCACCTCTCCCCCGACCTGAGGAGCGGACGGCCCCAGGCGGTCGAACCGCCGCCAGTCCCGCTCGAGGTCGTGGCGATAGGCGGTCAGCCTCACCCGAACGTCATCGGACGTGAGTCTGTACGCGATCTGCGCCTGAAACCGCTCCCACTCCATCAGGTCCTCGGCGCTCCCGATGTACCGCCGCATCGGGTTCTCCCGAAAGTCCTCGAGCGTAGCGCCCAGATAGGTCTCGTTCGAGACCTCTGCGCCGTAGCCTGCCTTCAGCTCGACCTGGTGGGAGACTTCGGCCAGCGGATCCGTTCCCACCCGGGCCTTCAGCATGAGGTCGGTCCGAGCAAAGCCGGTGTTTCCGCCTCCATCCAGCTCCCGAAACCCGTCCGTCTGAAGATGCGACCCTTCGACGAGCACGCCCCAATTCTTCTCCCCGTACCCAGCCAACCCGTGGAGCTTGCCCAGACGGTCGATGCCGAGGGCGACGTCGATCTCCGACTCGAGACCGGTGGGGATCGATCGGGTCTGAAAGTTGAGCGCCCCGCCAACGGTCTGCGGCCCCTGCAAGATCGCGGACGGACCCATGAAGACCTCGACCCCGACCACTCGCATCATCATCGGGAAGTAGTAGGCAGCCGGCGCCGAGTAGGGCCCGGGACCGAGGAGGATGCCGTCCTCGAGCAGGGTGACCTTCGAGCTTCGGTCCGGGTTTGCCCCCCGGATCCCGATGTTCGGACGGAGGCCGTACCCATCCTCCGCGCGAATGTAGACCCCCGGCACGCGCTGAAGAACGTTGTGCACGTCGGTGGACTCGAACTGCTCGAGCTGCTCCTGGCCAAGAAAATGCGTCGAGCCGCCAACGCGGGGCATGACCGAAGGCCTGCCCATCACGAACACGGTATCGAGGCGGTCGGCGATCGTGCTCGTCCTCGAACCAGACGCCAAAACCCCAGGGCCGCTCGCTGCCGCCTCTTCGTCTTGAGCCAACGCCGCCCCGGCGCCTACGAAAACGAGCACGAAATAGGGAATGAATCTCATCGAATGTCCTTCGGAAGACGGGACCCGTACCCCGTCGAACCCACTACAGCCGGTGGTAACGCTCTTCGGCGGTGCGGAGCAGGCAGCGGCGCGGTCGCTGGGGCGGGCAGGACGTAGCTCGCCGGACCGATGCCGTCACGAACTTTTGCGAGATCCACCGCAGGATCGATGAGCGGGGCCGGCGGACGGCCGTTGAGCGACGCGATTGCGTCCACCCGAACCTCCACATCGTCATGCCCGCGGGCGCGAAAGTCGTCGGCGATGATGTGAGCCAGACGCAGGATGAGGTCGGGCTGCCCGGCCATCTCGTTCCATTGGCGCCACGTCAGGTACTGGCTGGGGCTGACCTCCCAGGTCCGGCCCTGCACCGGGTCGCGGACGTGGTAGGTCAAGCTCCCCGCCTTTGCGCGAACCATCACCCGCCAAGACCAGCGCATCCCTTGCTCGTGCCACAGGACGTTGCCCCCGTAGAGAAACGTCCGCAGGGGAAACAAGACCTGAAACGCGACGTAGACCCCCACGAGAACCCAGACCGCGGCGGGCCGCCGCCGCTCCACCGCCACCCCCTCGGCTCTCGGCGCCCCCTCCCAGCGGCCCCGAAGCCACCGCAGCACCCGCCGCGGCCAGCTCGGCGGGAAGAACAGCAGGGTCGCGATGGTCATGAGCGGGGGAAACAGGCCAATGTCGAACAAGACCGCGGTCATCCCGTGAAAGATGAGCACCAGGAGGTACGCAAAGGGCCGGCTCCTCGACCACGACAGCCAAAAGACGATCGTCGCGTCGTAGAGAAACCCGCCCCAGCTCATCAAGATGGGCACGTACGGGTGCGCGAACAAGGCGCCGAGGACCGGCGTCTCGGTCCTCGCCGACAGCCAGATGCCGAGCGGCTGCCCGTGCAGCAACCAATCGGGGCCGGTCTTCGCGATGGCGGCCCCAAAGTACACTACCGCGAGCTGCAGCCGAAACAAGCCGAGCACCCACGCCGGGTGGGTGGACCTCTGAAGGGAAGGTTTTCGCCAAGCGTCGATGGACGCCTGCTGATGGAGCGGAAAAACCAGGCACAGGACGCCGAGCAGCCAGGCGAGGTAGTGGTGGTTCAGGTAGTTCGTGACGTCGATCAGCTCTATCCACGTGAAGGCAAAGAGAAAGACGAGGACCGAGAACCGGTATAAGAGGCCGAGCGCGATCCCGAGCCCGCCCACCGCCACGAGAAAGAAGAGCCCGTAGACTCCGCTCAGCCCTGGGTTTTGGACGAACCCGAACCCCCAGTAGGGAAGGAACATGTCAGGCTTGCCAAAGAGCTTTTCCACCCAGCCCTCGGCCACGAAGCGGATCGCCCCGTAGACCATGAGCAGACCAAAGAGGACGCGAAAGGCGCTGAGGGACGCGCCGTCGACCGGCCGAGACCAGCGCAGGGGGAGGTCAGTCATTGTCTCCGGCGCCCTCTTCGGGGATGCGAAGGGCGAGCGTCGTGACGAACTGGGTTTTGAGCAGATCGGTTAGTTCCTTGACCGCGCCATGAAGCGCCGCGACCGTCGCTCGATCGGTGGCGAGGGTCTCGTGAAGCGGCGCCGCCGCCGACAGCGCCTCCCGGGCCCGAACCGAGGCCGAGAGCATGCGCTCGGAGAGCTCGGGAGCCCCCACGAACTCGAGCAGGTCATCAAAACCCACCGCGTCAGGGCTTGCGCCGCCCCGAAATACGGCTTCGAACGCGTGTAGGTTCTCGACGATGCTCTCCCTCGCGAAGCCTGCATGCGGCGCCTCGAGCAGCTCCGGGCACGCCTGCGACGGGCATCCGAGGGCGATGCCGAGCGGGCGCGCAAGCTTCACGTCCTTCACGATGAGCTCGACGTAGAAGATCGCCGCGAACAGCTCGTCGAGCGCAACCTGCGCGCTCCGGTACGGAGAACCCTCCTGCCCGGCCGCCGCGAGCTGGCGCCCGAATCCCTCCGGGCCAGTGACCCACTGCTCGGCGAGCGCGTTGGCGTTTGCGCGAATGTGCTCGGCGACAGCCGCGGCGTACGCGGCCCGCCGCGACCTTCGCTCCTCTTCACCGAGTCCCTGAAATCCGGTCGCCACCGCGCCCGAGTCCCCGCAGGTCTGCACGTTCGGATCCCGGAACAGCAGGTATTCGAGCACCTCGATCCCGTATAGGAACGCCACCTCCCCGGCGGGAAAGCTCGGCTCGGCGTACACCCGGTCGAGCAGGGCCCGGTCCACCCTGCACGTGTTGATCGTGGGCCACAGATAGAGCTCGTCCCGAAACCCCTGACCGGCGATCTGGCCCGGCCGGGCAGTGGGTCCGATTTGGAGAACCTCCACCCGCTGCCAAGCCAGCATCGTGGCCCGCCACCGATCCCGGGCCGCCTGAAGGTTCTCGGGGGATGGGTTGTCACGGTCTGCCTCGGTCGCCTCCACCAGAGGTCCTACGGTGGCCGCGAAGCCCGCCACCGACGGCTCGATGACCTGCTCGACGACATCCCGGAGGAGTTGGTTGCGGTCGAAGCCATCGGCGGGTGCCTCCGGCCCGTTGGCATCGCCGCCGCAGGCGACGAGCGCCGCGGTAGCGATGAGGCCAGCCCACCCCATTGCCTGTGGGCGATCGTGAAGCGTCATGTGCGGCATCCTTCCGGTCGTGTTCCGTTTTGGCTAGTAGTTGGTTTCGAAATCGCGGAGTTCATCCCCGGAGAACCCGTAGATCGGGCCCACGGTCGTCGCTACGGTGTCGAGCAGCCCGCGGGTCCCGGCCGGGTTGGTCACGAACTCGTAGGTGGTCACGGTCCGGTTGGGCCGGTTCCCGAAGATGTCGAGGATCGTGTCGATTTGGGCGTCGGAGATCACCCGCTGGGCGGCCGGCAGTTCGCGGAAACCCACCGCGAACCCGATCCCTTCTCCGATCGCGTGCGCCGCCGACGCGAGCTGCTTCGGGGTCGGGTTGGCGTTCTCGAGGTTTCGGCGGGCGGCGGCAGCGTAGTAGACGATCGTGGCGAACTGGGACTCTTCCCAGACCCGAAAGAACTCGGCGAGCGCGCTTCGAAGCTCGGCTTCGCATTCGGCCCCGACGCCTGCCGCAGCGCGGGCCCGGATGGCGACTGACTCCATCGTCGTCAGCATCCCCTCGGAATCCGGCGCGGTTCGGCGCTTGGTGTAGGAAGCCGACCACTGGGCCTGGTCGCGGTCGAACGGCGGGGCCGAGTTGCGGGGCTGGGCCCCAAAGTAGGTCACGATGTTGTCGATCGTGGCCGGAGTAACCGTGCCCGCCGCGAGCTGCTGCGACCGGTGGTACATCATCGCGCCGAAGCTGCCCTTCTCCCAGACTTGCCGAATATCGATCCCGTCCCCGGTGAAGATCCAATACGCGGGCGGCGCCGGCTCATCCCCGCCGTACCGCCCGCCCACCGCGGGCGGCGGCTCCGCGGGGACCCACGTCTGGCCCGTGGCGCTCGCGAAGTCGCTCAGCAGCGCGAGCGTCCGGTCTCGGTGGCTCGGGGTCGTCAGGCTGGACAGTGAGGTCATTCCCCCGGCGTTGAACGCTTCCACCAGCTCCATTTCGGTCCGCGTGACCGTGATGTCGTTCTCCGCGGTGGTCATCAGGGTCCGGAGCGCCCCGAAGCGGGTGAGCACCTCCGCCGCCTCCATCGCCGGGAAGCCGTCCGCGGGGTAACGGTCCGGCAGAGTGCCGAGCCTGCACGCGGATCCGCCGGTGTCCGAGGGGCCGGTGTCGGCGGGACCGGTGTCACGGGACCCGGTGTCGGCAACGCCAGCGTCGGCCGGATTGGGAGAATCGTCGCCGTCGTCGCCGCAGGCGGCGCCGAGAGCGGTCAGGGTGAGGGCGCCGCAGAGCCGGAACACGAAGTTCACGGCTGACCTTGAAATGCGTTCTCAACAACGAGTCAACCGGATTTTGCGACGCATGCGCAGCGTTGGACCGAAGAGAGCCCGGCGGCCGGAACCAGGGCGCCCGGTCGTCGAAAAAAAGACTGAGTCTTCGTTTCAAGCGAACCTCAGCCCGGTCCGGTCGCTCTGACCCCGCAGAGGCCGGACATCGACGGCCCGAAAGATCCACATCATGAACGACACCCTGACCCCAACCACCCCCCTGCAGCTCGGCGCCCCCGTCCCCGACTTCGAGGCGAAGACCACCCACGGGGTGCTCCGCCTCTCCGAGTGGAACCGCGACAAGTGGGTCATCCTCTTTTCGCACCCGGCGGACTTCACTCCCGTGTGCACCACAGAGTTCATGGCCTTCGCCCGCATCCAGGACGCGCTCGAGAAGCGCAACGTCACCCTCCTCGGCAACTCCATCGACAGCGTCTACAGCCACATCGCGTGGGTCCGAAGCATCAAGCAGAACTTCGGCGTGGACATACGCTTTCCGGTCATTGCCGACCTCGATATGAACGTCGCCAAGCTCTTCGGGATGGTCCACTCCGCCACCTCCGACACCGCCGCGGTCCGCGCCGTGTTCTTCATCGACCCGGCCAGAAAGCTCCGAGCGATGGTGTACTACCCGATGAGCGTCGGCCGAAACTTCGACGAGGTCGTCCGGGTCATCGACGCCCTTCAGACCGCCGACACCCACGGCGTGGCTTGCCCGGCGGACTGGCGCCCCGGGGAGGACGTCATCGTGCCCCCGCCGGCGACCACCGAAGCGGCCGAGGCCCGCATGGCCGACGCCTCGGTGAAGGTGACGGATTGGTACTTCTCGAAGAAGTCCCTATGAGATAGCTGAGTCCCATGTCCGAACTGGTCGAGCGCCTGGCATCGGCCGGGCTGCGGTTGTCCCGGGCCCGGTTGGCCATCGCCGAGCTGGTGCTGGGGACCGACGCCCACCCCACCGCCGACCAGGTCTGGTGCCAGCTCCGGGCGCGCGGCGTGGTGGTGTCTCGGGCCACCGTCTACAAGGCGCTCGCCGCGTTCGCGGAGGCTGGGCTGCTCCGGACCCTGTTCATCGACGGTCGCCAGGTCTTCGACCCCAGGCTCGAACCCCACCACCACGCGGTGGACATCGAGACCTCGGAGATCCGCGACCTGCCCGCCGGTGCTCTCGAGGTCCGCGGCCTCGAAGGACTCGAGGGGCTCGAATGGGTCGAGCACCAGGTCGTCGTGCGGGCCCGGTTTTTCACCCCCGGCGCAAGAGCACCGCGGACCGAGCCGAAGCCGGAAAAGAATCAGCCCCCTCCCCAACCGGAGGGTTGACGCGGGCCGGCCGAAGGGGACCCTTCCCTGCGTGCCAGGGATCGCGTTCTTCGACGTGGATCGGACCCTCATCGACGCCAACTCGGCTGCCCTGTGGGTCAAGCGGGAGCTGCGCGAGGGCCGGGTCTCCTACCTGACCGCGATGCGGGCCGCCGGCTGGACCTTGCTGTACGAGCTCGGCTTCGTCCGCATCGAGCGGGCGATCGAGGACGCCGTGCGCACCCTCCAAGGCGGGCTCGAAGCGGAGCTCGCCGCCCAAGTGGAGGTCTTCTTCGCCGATGAGATTCTCCCCCGCGTCCGCCCCGGCGCCGCCGCCGCGCTCCACCGCCACCAGGGCGCTGGCGAGCCGATCGCGCTGCTCACTTCGTCCTCGAACTATGTGGCCGCCCACTTGGCCGAAGCGGTCGGCGCTGCCCACATCCTATCGAACGCGTTCGAGACCGACGACAACGGACGCTTCACCGGCGACCCGGTCCGCCCGCTCTGCTACGGAGCCGGCAAGCTCCTTCATGCCGAGCGGCTCGCCGCAGAGCTCGGCGTGACGCTCGAGGACTGCGCGTTCTACACGGACAGCTACTCGGACCTCCCCGTGCTCGAGCGGGTCGGCCGCCCGGTCGCGGTGCACCCCGATCCGCGCCTGCGTCGGCTCGCCAACCAGCGGGGTTGGCCCATTGAGCGCTGGGACAACCCGGCATGAAGCGCAAGCGCTGCGCTCCTCGGGCCGCGCCCGGTCCGAAGCCGTAGCGATCGCACCGCCGCACCGGGGGCCAAACCAAGCGCCCTGGCGACCCGCGAGTTGACATCAGCGCCCCGCGGCATCGATCGCACCTCATGACCGACGTCGATCTCGATGGATTGCTCCGCGACCGATTCGGCCTCGCCGAGTTCCGCCCTGGGCAGCGCGAAGCGATCCTGAGCCTGCTGAATCGCGGTCGGCTTCTGTGCATCCAGCCTACCGGTTACGGAAAATCCCTGCTCTACCAACTCCCGGCCGCCTTTCTCCCCGGGCTGACGCTCGTCATCTCCCCGCTCCTCGCCCTGGTGCGGGACCAAGTCGCACAGCTGACTCGGCGCTTCGGCATCCCATCCGGATCGATCAACTCCGACCAAGAGGCGGACGAGAACGCGCGGGTGATGGAAGCGGCCGAGGCCGGGGAACTGCGGATCTTGTTCGTATCGCCGGAGCGGCTCGACGACGTGGCCGCGTGGCGCTTTCTGCTCCGGCTCCCCGTGTCGCTCGTCGTGGTGGACGAGGCCCACTGCATCTCCACCTGGGGCCACGATTTTCGCCCCTCCTACCGGCGGATCGTGGACGCGGTCCGCGAGCTCGGCGCGGCGAGGCCTGACCTCAAAGTGTTGGGGCTGACCGCGACCGCCTCGGCCCGGACCGAGGCCGACATCGCCCGCCAGCTCGCCCCCGATCCGAACCAACCGCTCGAGATCCGAAGATCTCCCATGGACCGGCCGAACCTGGCCCTCGCGACCGTCGCCGTGTCCGGCCCGGCCGAGAAGCTCGGGTGGCTCGAGACCTATCTGCGCACTCGAAGTGGGCACGGGATCCTCTACTGCGCGACCAGGGACCAGACCCAGCTCGTGGCCGATTACCTCGCCGCGCGAGGCCTCGACGTCGTCGCCTACCACGCTGGCCTGCCGCCGGCGGACAAGCGGCGTTTGCAGGAAGCCTTCACAGAGGGGCGGCACGCCGCGATCGCGGCGACGAACGCGCTCGGGATGGGGATCGACAAGGGCGACCTTCGGTACGTGGTGCATGTGGACATGCCCGGCTCGATCACCGCGTACTACCAGGAGGTGGGTCGGGCCGGCCGCGATGGGCAGCCCGCCCAAGGGATCCTCCTTCATGATCCCGACGACCGGAGGGTGCAGGAATACTTCATCAACTCGGCGCAGCCCCTGCCCGAGGACTTCGAGCGGGTGCTATCCGCGATCGCTGCCGATGATTCGCCCACATTGAGCGCGGTGAAGAGCCGCTCCGGGCTCCACCCGACCCGAGTCACCGTGATCCTCGCCGAGCTTCGGGAGCAGGGCTGCGTCGTCAAGGAGCTCGAAGGCAAGCGACAGGTGTATCGGCTCCTCCCCGAGCCCCGGCCGGCCCTGGATCTGGGCCGCTACCTCCGCCAGCACCAGGCCCGCACCGCAGAGCTCGACGCCATGGGTCGCTACGCCACCGACCGGGGATCGTGCGCGATGGCCACCCTCCGCGAGGCGCTCGGGGATCTCGATCCAGAGCGCTGCGGGCGCTGCGATCGGTGCGACCCGGGGCGCTGGGCGCTCCCGACCCGGGACCAGGCGGCGGAGGGGGCCGAAGCGGCCCGCATCTGGATAGAAGGGCGGGTCCACGGCATCTCAGCCGCCCGAACCAACCGGGTGGAGGCGGGCGTCGCGCTGCTGACGAGCGAGGGACGCAGCTCGGCCTTCGTGCGGTTCATGCGCGGCCGAGCCACCGAAGGTTCGACCGACCCCGGGCTGCTCGATCGAATGGTCGAAGCGCTGAAACTCACCTCCGACTCACCACTCGCCGCCGTGGTCCCCATCCCGTCGCGGACCTGGGCCGACCGGGATCGCGTCGCGACCGAAATCGCCGCGGCGCTCGGCGTGCCCGCCCACCTCGACGCCCTCGCCTGGGCCGCGGTGCCCGCCCGCCGGCAGGGCGAGCTGAAGAACAACGACCAGCGGAAGGACAATGTATCCGGCAAGATGCGAGCCGATAGATGGGCCGGAGCCAATTCAGGAACGCTCCTCTTGCTCGACGACTACACCGGAAGCGGCGCCACCCTGGCCGAAGCGGCACGGGTCCTCCGAAAGCAGGCCGGATTCAACGGACCGATCGTCCCCGCCTGCTTCGCCCGCGTGAAGTGGAGGCTCGGCGCCTCCGGGATCGTGTGACCCGACGAGTCCTCTTCTGGCCAAGCCTCGACACTGCGGTCACAACAGGCCGCAGCGCGCGAGCGCATCGCCGCATCGGGAAGAGATGCAGGACTCATATCTATCCTCCGGGACATCGAAGCAGCCATTTCGGTCGAAACAGTCGAGCACGTCCCAGTAGAGCACACGCTGACGGATCTCGATCTGGTACGCGCACCGGCTCGCACAAGTCACGTCCGGGCACCGGCCCACGCATCCATAGCCCTCCGCGCAGGAGAACCGCGTACGAAAGCAGCCGGCATCTTCGTCCGCGCAGAAGGAGGCGATGCATGGGAAGATGGGGCCGTCCACGTCACGGCAGAACTGGGACAGGCATCGGTCGAAGTCGAGGGCGCGATTTCGCTCGTCCCCTTGAAGGGACGAAAAGCACGCTTGGCTGCAGCTCGAGTCCCCGCATTGTCCGGCGCACACGTAGGCGTCCAGACAAGTGCGTCCCGCAGGGCCCGAGCTCGACGGCGATCGGCAGGCGCCAGCCTGGCACACGGTACCGGAGGGGCAGTCGAGGCTCGAGGAACAGGTCGGGCCGACTTCAGGGCCACTTCCCGCTCGACAGCGGCCGCTGTCACACGACTCCTCCCAACGGCAGTCGGCGTTGGTGTTGCACGCTGGGTAGACCGGTCCGCAGCCTCCTAGAAACATCCAGCCGACCACCGCGCCAGGAAGGAGCATCCACGACATCACCGCACGGTGGCCTCTATGTATTTCCGGCGCAGGCCTCGAAAAGAGCCGGGGGGGCGGAGCTGAAATCCCGCATTCTGCCACTCCCAGCCGCATAGCACTCGATTCCGAGCGGCGCAAGGCGTGTCCTTCCGCGGCGAGAGCGCCGTCCTTTCCGCGCCCCCTTGACGCGTGCTTCGTTCGGAGTCACTGAGGCGTTGGATTCAACGTGCGGAGCTGAACTTGCAATGTGACGATTCACGGGTCTTCGGTGGGCGCTACCGCGTCGAGCGTCCGCTCGGGAGCGGGGGCATGGGCGAGGTCTTCTTGGCATGGGACACGATAACCGAGCGCCATGTGGCGCTGAAGCGGGTCACCACTGCCCAGCCCGAGCTGAGAGACCGGTTCATCCGCGAGGTTCGCACCCTCGCGAAGCTCGAG
Source organism: Myxococcota bacterium (assembly GCA_036788295.1). Taxonomy (GTDB): domain Bacteria; phylum Myxococcota; class Kuafuiibacteriia; order Kuafuiibacteriales; family Kuafuiibacteriaceae; genus JAHQVK01. Next base: position 4,194 of record DAIQNR010000106.1, on the reverse strand, counting down.
AGCCCGCACACCCTGAAGCTCTTCGACCACGGGATCGCGGACGACGGGAGCCCCTACCTCGTCTGTGAGCTGCTCCGGGGCCGCCCGCTGTCGGAGCTGATCGCCGATCGAGGCCGCCTGTCCGAGGTGGTCACGCTTCACGTCCTGGCCGGCGTGGCCGAAGCGCTCGCGGAGGCCCACGACGCCGGCGTGGTGCACCGGGACATCAAGCCGGCCAACATCTTCATCTCGGTCGTGGCCGGCCGCGAGCACGTGAAGCTGCTCGACTTCGGGATCGCGAAGGCACTCGACGCCCCCACCCAGACCCGGGCCGGGCTCCTGATCGGGACCCCGGCCTACATGGCCCCCGAACAAGGGATCGACGGCCGGGCCGACGCACGCAGCGACATCTACGCGCTCGGCGTCGCCGCCTACGAATGCCTCACCGGCGCGCTGCCCTTCACCGGCCAGACCGTCGTCTCCCTGCTGCGCCAGCACCTCGAGGAGCTGCCCCTCCCCATCAGCCAACACCCGGCCGGGGCGGGCGTGTCGCCCGAGCTCGAAGCCCTGATCCTCGAGATGATGGCCAAGAACCCGGACCACCGGCCGTCGGACGGCCAGGCGCTGCGGGGTCGGATCGAGGCGCTGAAGGAGTCGCGGCGCACCACCGGGGCCGACGCGATGGCCACCCAGTTCTCCGAAGACCTGGCTCGATGGGCCGACATCGGCTCCGAGCACCGGCAGACCAGCCTGCACGAAGACATCCACGGGCCCACCTACGCGCGGGATCCGAGCGAGGCGTCGGGCGATCCGTCGGGCCGCTTTGGGCCTTCCGACACCGCGCCCGTGTCCGCCCCAGCACCCGGCCTCAGGGAACCCAGCGTCGGGGCACGCCGGACCGCGCTCATCGGGGTCGTGCTCGCGTGCGGGCTCGCGGGGCTCGTCGCCGCCGCGCTCGAGCTCAGGTCCGAAGACCTCCCCGCCCCGCTCGAGCCCACCGAAACCGAGGCGCCGGGCGAAGCGGCCGCGGCGCCACACGAGGCGCGCGCCGCAAACGAGGCGGCCGCCGCGGACGAGGCCGCGACCGAAACCGTGTCCCGGACCCCGGTGGCCGCTCCGCCGGTCCCCGCGAAGGCCGCGCCGAAACCGCGACCGAAGCGGCCGCCGCCCCGCGGTCTCGATCCCGAGTTTCACGAGGACTACTGACACGAAGGACCGACACGAGCACTGACACAGCTACCGACACACCGACACACGAAGAGGCCAAAAATGGATGCCAAGCCATTGAAACCACTCACACGAAGGTTGGCACTGCGGATGCTAAGACCCTCGATCATGGCCCCCCAAGTCCTGTGCCTGTCCTGCCTGTGCCTGTGCCTGTGTCTGTGTCGCTCCGCTGCCGCCGAGCCGGTCGACGCCAAGCCGCTTCGAAAGCTCGCTTTCGAGCGCTTCGCCACTCGCGACTATGCCGGCGGGATCGCCGCGCTACAGGACGCCCACGCCGCCGACCCCCACCCAGAGGACCTGTACAACCTGGCTGTCGCCCACGAAAAGCGGGGGGACTGCGCGGCGGCGCTCGAACACCTCCAGCGCTACGTGCTCGCTTGCCCGTCCTGCGCGAGGGTGGGCACCGCAAAGGAGCGCACCGCCCTGCTCGGGGCCCTGTGCGGCGGCAAAAAGGGCTCCGAGTTGGCTACGCTCCCGCCCGTGCACGTCCAGGGATGGGCGGAGCTCCGAGGCGACCGCAAGGCCGCCCGCGAAGAGGCCGTGCGCGACGGGCTTCGCCAGGCCGTCGAGATGGCCGCTGGAGTCGAGATCGCGGCCCGCTACGAAGACATGGCCCGCTCCCGCCTCGACGGCGACCGCGAGCGCTTCGAGCAACAGGTGACGAGCGTCGTCAACGCCCACAGCCGGGGCTTCGTCCGCCGCCATGAGGTCCTCGCCGCAAAAGAGAAGGGCCGCCTGCTCGAAGTGGACCTCGTGGTCGAAGTGGACGCCTCCCGGCTCCGCACCGAGGTCGAGCAGATCGCGGAGCGCATCGAGCGGGCCCGCTACCCGAAGCTCGTCGTCCACGCCCGTGAAACCTACGTCGGCCCCGCCGGCGAGCGGCCGAGCCGCCACTTCGAAGCCTTTCTTCGAAGCCGGCTCGCTGCGCGCGGGCTCGACATCTCGGTGGCGCCCGACGACCCCGACTATCGGCTCGACGTCACCGCCACGGTGCGACACACCGGCAGCAACCGCCGGGGCGCCGGCGAGCACTATGGTGACGCCGAGATCGCGCTCAGCCTGACCGACCTCGCCGCCGGGACCCTCGTGTTCGAGGACACCCGCACCGGCCACGCCCCAAGCTCCATCTTTTCCGAAGCCGATCTGTCGAAGCGGGCCGTGGAGCACGTCGGGACCGACCTGCCCGAACGCCTGCTCGGCGCGCTGCTCGAACACTGGGCACAGGTCGAGCGGGCCGGCGTCCGCTATCGGGTCGAGCTGCACGGTGGACGATACGAGCGGGAAGGCCGGGCCTTCATCGAAGCGCTCCGGGATGTCATCGGGGTGAGCGAGCTCACCGAGCGCGGCCAATCGCCGGGCGTGCTCCACCTCGAGTTCCGGTACCCGGCCGGGGTGGATAGGGCCACCCTCCGGGGTGACATCCAAAAGAAGCTCGACCGCCACCCGTCTCTATCGAAACTCAGCGCCGAAACCCGAGGCCGAACCCTGATCTTCCGGCTCCTCCCCGGGGGCCGGCATCCCTGACCGCCGAATGACTTCCAGTCCAGCCTCAAGCGACATGAACACCATGAAAACTCTCATGAAACCGCTGCCCCTGCTCCTGTTCTTCGGCGCGCACCTGCCTCTGTGGGTCCACGCCGCGCCAGCCACGTCTTGTGACGACAAGACCCCGAAGCGCGTCGCCGTGCTCGGGCTCGAGGGGGACGCCCCGACGGCCCTCGTCCACCTGCTCAACGAAGAGCTCGCGTCGGCCCTGCAGGGGGTTTCCTGCTACACCATCGTCAATGTCAGCGACCTCCCCCTCTCGCTGCGTTACGACGGCCTCGCCTACGAAGTTGGCTGCAACGACGCCGCGTGCCGAGCCCGCGTGGACGAAACCCTGAAGCGGGTGGATCTCATCGCCGGCGGGTACCTTCGCCGCCAGAGCCAGAGCTACTCGGTCTCGCTCGTGGTGCTCGACGCCCGGACCCGAGAGTCCGTCGGTCGCTTTGGCCCCCGAACCATCACCGACCGCGAACGGATGGAGGCGGAGCTTCGGCTCGAGGTGCGAAACGGCGTGGACGCGCTGGCTCGGCCCCGGGGTCCCGGACAACCAAAGGTCGAGGCCGAGCCGGGCGGCATGCGGGAGCAGCTTGCGTTGCTCACCCTGCGCGACGCCGCCGGCCAGCTCACTCCCCCGGATCTCAAGAGCCTCACGACCGTCCTGTTCGTGCAGCTCAGCCAAAACGGAATCGTGGACCTGGTGCCCCAGCAGAGCATCGAGCAGATCGAGCAGCGGCTCAAAGCCGCCGATCGGGCCGGCATTGCCCGCCAGGCGAGCGCCCGCTATGTCCTCGAGACCGAGCACCTCGCCTTCTCCGAGTCGGATTGCGTCATCGCTGGGACCCTCGTGGACCTCGACCGGGGCGTCACCCGGCTCGCCTCCCGGGTGCAGACCCGCTGCACCGGACCGGCCCGGGCGGATGCCATGGAGCGCTTGTCCCGGCAGATCATCGAAGCCTTGACCCCGCCGACCAAATCCCACTGGCCGGCCTGGGTTTCGGGGATCGCCGCCGTCGCGGGCGGCGTGGTCGGAGGCATTCACCTCATGGGCGCGGTGGACGACGTGCAGACCCGAAACGCCGCGGCCGACATCGACGCGTATCGAGCCGCGAACGACTCCGCCAGCGAAAAGACCCTCATCTCCAACATCGGCTTCGGCGTGGCCGGAGTCGGGATCGCCGTCGCCGCCGGCTACCTCATCTCGGAGCTGTTTTCGGGCGGCTCGCCCGCCCCGACGGCCCTGAGCTGGACCCAAGACGGCGCGCTCGTGCGCTTTTGACCCAAACATAGGCCAAGGAGAACCCATGCGTACCAAAATCCTACCCCTTCTCTGGCTCGCTGGCGGCTGCACCGTCGGCGAGGCGGGCTTCGTGTCCGGCACCGACGGCGTGGCCGTGCAGCGGGAGCGGGACCAGACCACCATCTCGCTCGACCCCGACGGTCTCG
>DAIQNR010000105.1:4590-17841 GCA_036788295.1 Myxococcota bacterium | reverse complement strand
CCGGATGCGCAGCAGCCTGAGGACCATCTCCACGGCCTTCTCTTGGCGTCCCTCTCGGCGTCCCTCTTGGCGTAGGCGTTCGGCAGCGGTCATGGCGGTCTCCTCCGCAGCGGCTCCCAGCTGCGCTACCACGGGGTGTAGCGCCTCCGGCTCGAAGTCCGCAACCGAAGCCAGGTACTCGATCAGCGCCCTCAGACGAGCCAGACCGTTCGGCGCGACCAGGAGCTGACCGAGCGAAGGCAGCCATCGCCGAAGCTCCCCCAGCGGGTCCGGGCTGCGGGGCAGGCCGGACACCCGCGCCTTTCGGGAGCGCCGTGGGGTCTTCTTTCTGGGCATGGCGGGTCAGGGGCTCGTCACCTAAAGCCTGACCTAACGCCTCCGGCGCGAAAGCGGCAACCGAAGCCCCTTCGAGTCCTCGCGATCCGCTCACCTCGACCTCTCGCGGCTCGGGCTGCTCCGCAAAGAGCCGCGATTTTCGTTGACGGGCTCGGGCCCGCCGCCGCAGGTGCCTTTTTACATACGGCGCGTATGTTTTTGCGTCGCCGGCGAGACCTGCCCATGACGAAACCCGCACATTGGCTCACGAGCCTCGCCCTCGTCCTGTCGTCGGCGCTTGCCCAAGCGCAGGGGCCCGGCTCCGAGGAGGTTGTCCTGACCCTGCCAGAGGCGCTCGAGCTCGCCGTTCGGTCGAGCTTCGAACTGCGCCAAGCGCAGCTCGACCGAGAAGATGCGAGCCGGCAGGTCCGGGGCGCCTGGGCCTCGGTGCTGCCGAGGCTTCAGGGATCGGCGAGCTACACCCGCACCGTGGAGGCGGTCGATCCTTTTGCGGGCAGCGACGCGGGCGCCGCGTTCGGGTCGCTCGACGCGGTCCCGTGGCTCCGGTTCAACGAGAGCGCCCGCACCGACGACGACCCGGCGACCAATCCCATCTCCTTGTCGGAGTTCGAGCAGCGGCGGGCAGCTGGACTCGCGGCCATCGGCGCCTCGCCCGCTGGCGGGAACCCATTTCTCGTCGAAAATGGGTTCTTCTTTGGCCTGACGCTGACCCAGGTCCTCTACGATCCGGCCGCGTTCGCGGCGCTCGACGGGGCCAAGGCCTTCGAAGTGGCGGCCGACGAGGCGGTCGCGGAGCAGCGACTCGCCACCGTGGCTGCGGTGAGCCGCGCGTTCTACGCCGCGCTCCTTCAGAAGGAGCGCCTTCAGGTGCTCGAGAAGAGCCAAGAGCGCGCCGCCTCGAACCTCGAAGACGTCCGGGCCCGGTACGAAGCCGGCGTCCTCCCCGAGCTGCAGCGGCTGACCGCCGAGGTCGAGCTCGCGAACCGGCAGTCGGACGTCCTGCGGGCGGAAAACCGGATGCGGGATCTCTTCGACGACCTTCGCCGGCTCGTCGCGCTCCCGCCCACGCAGCGGGTGAGCGTGCGCGGCCAGCTCGCGTATGCGCAGCGCGAGCTCCCGTCCGAGGAGCGCGCACTGCCGCTCGCTCTTGGCGCCCGTCCCGATCTGGCCCGCGCCCGAGCGGTGGTGACGGTCCGTGAGATCGACGAGCAGGCCTCCTTCTCAGCGCTCCTCCCCCGCCTGTTCTTCGAAGGACGGGCTTCGGCCAACGGCGCGGTCCCCGACAACCGCACCCGAATCATCCCGAGCCCGTCCGCCGACGACCCGTTCCGCGTCTCGCAAAACGAGCTCGGGTTCTTCGACGACGCGTTCTGGTTCCCGGTGGTCACCGCCGCCGTGCGCCTCGAGTGGACGCTGTTCGATGGCTTTGCGAACTACGCGGACATCGAGAGGACCAGGATCGCCGCCCAGCGCTCGCGGATCGCGGTCGAGCAAGTGGAGCTGCAGATCCGGATCGACGTCGAGCGCAGCTTGCGGGCCCTGCGGACCGCGGTCGAGCAGCTCGAGACCCAGCGCCGGATCGAGACGCTCGCCGGGCGAAACTACGACCAAGTGGACATCGAGCTTCGGGCTGGAGAAGCCACGCAGTTCGACCTGCGGCAAGCCTCCCAGCAGCTCGACGAGAGCCGCTTCAACCTCCTTCAAGCCATTCATGACTACGAGGTCGCCTGGGTGGACTACCAAGTCGCGCTCGGCAGCCCCCCCATCGTCGGAGAGTGAGAAACCCATGTTGAGGATCATTTTGTCCATTGTTGGGCTCCTGGTCGTCGTCGGCGCGCTCGGCGGCGTCAAAGCGGCCCAGATCGTAGCCATGATCGAAGCGGAGGCGGCGTTCGTGCCCCCTCCGGAGGTGGTGTCGACCCAGCCGGTCCGGGCCGAGACCTGGGCCCCCCGGCTTCAGGCGGTGGGAACGCTCGTCGCCCGGCAGTCGGTCGTGGTCAGCACCGAGGTCCCGGGCACCGTCGTCCGGATCAACTTCGAGTCTGGCGATTCGGTGCAGCGGGGAAAGGTTCTGGTGGCGCTCGATACCTCCATCGAACAGGCCCAGCTCGAGGCGGCGGAGGCCGCGGTCGAGCTCGCCAAGCTCACGCTCGACCGAACGCGGGCGCTCAAGGACAAGAAGGTCCGAACCGAAGCCGACCTCGACCAGGCCGAGGCCGAGCACAAACGGGCGCGGGCCAACGCCGACCAAATCCGGGCGACGATCGCGAAGAAGCTCGTCCGGGCCCCGTTCTCCGGCACGCTCGGGATCCGGCAGGTGGACCTCGGTGAGATCGTGGACCCGGGCCGTCCGCTCGTGTCCCTCCAAGCCATCGACGAGCTGTACGTGGACTTCTACCTGCCCCAGCGGGAGGTCGCCCGGGTGGTAGACGGCCAGCCGCTCGAGGTGGCAAGCGACGCCGTCCCCGGACGGGCCTGGAAAGGAAAGGTGAGCGCCCTCGACGCGGCCGTGGACGTGGCCACGAGGAGCATTCGCATCCGCGGCACCATAAGGAACGAGGACCTTCGGCTCCGGCCCGGGATGTTCGTCGAGGTCAGCATCGCCCTGCCCGACGCCGCGGAGGTCCTGATCGTCCCCGAGACCGCGATCCTCTTCGCGCCCTACGGGGACAGCGTGTTCGTGGTCGAAAACGATACGGCGCGGCAGGTCCTGGTGGAGCTGGGCGAGCGCCGCGGGGACTTCATCGCGGTCGAGGGCGACCTGCGCGAGAAGGATCAGGTGGTGACGGCAGGGGCGTTCAAACTCCGAAACGGCGCCGCCGTGCAGGTGGACAACAACAAGGCGCTCGCGCCGAGCCTCGCCCCGAAGCCCGAGGATTCCTGACATGCGCTGGACCGATCTGTTCATCCGGCGCCCGGTCATCGCGATCGTCGTCAACCTCATCATCGTCATCGCCGGCCTTCAGGCGATCTGGGGCCTCAACGTCCGGCAGTACCCAAAGAGTGAAAACGCGTCGATCACGGTGCTGACCGCCTACGTTGGCGCGAGCGCGGACCTCGTGAAGGGCTTCGTGACCGTCCCGCTCGAGCGAGCGATCGCCGAGGCCGATGGGATCGACTACATCGAGTCCCAGAGCTTTCTTGGGGTTTCGCAGATCAAGGCACGGCTACGGCTCAACCAGGACGCAACCGACGCGCTCGCCCAGGTGAGCGCGAAGGTGGACCAGGTCCGAAACGAGCTCCCTCCCGAGGCGGAGGTCCCGATCATCAACATCGAGTCGGCCGACTCGGAGTTCGCCTCCTTGTACATCTCCTTTGCGTCGGACGCGCTGAAGCAAAACCAGATCACGGACTACCTCCTGCGCAGCGTGCAGCCCCGCTTGTCCGCGGTGGCCGGCGTGCAGCGAGCCGAGATCCTGGGCGGCCGCACGTTCGCGATGCGGGTCTGGCTCGACCCAGAGAAGATGGCGGCGCTGAACGTCAGCCCGGCGGAGGTCCGGGCGGCGTTGGCGCAAAACAACTTCCTCGCCCCGGTGGGCCGCACCAAAGGCGCGCTCATCCAGGTGAACCTCACCGCCAACACGAACCTGAACTCGGTCCGGGAGTTCGAGCAGCTCGCCATCAGGCAGGACGGGGGCGCGGTCGTGCGGCTCGAGGACGTGGCCCGGATCGAGCTTGGCGCCGAAAACTACGACACCGAGGTCCGGTTCAGCGGGCAGACGGCCGTGTTCATGGGGATCTACCCCCTCCCGAACGCGAACGCGCTCGACGTCATCGCGCGGGTGCGGGAGGAGATGAAGGGCGTCGAGGCCGACTTGCCCACCGGTGTGGAGGCAAAAATCGCCTACGACGCCACCGAATACATCGAAGACGCCCTCGGGGAGGTCTCGACGACGATGGTCGAAACCCTCCTCATCGTCATCGTCGTCATCTTCCTGTTCCTGGGCTCGCTGCGCTCGGTGCTCGTCCCCGTGGTCGCGATCCCGGTGTCGCTCATCGGCGCCGTGTTCTTGATGCAGATCTTCGGGTTCACGGTGAACCTCCTCACCCTGCTCGCCATCGTCCTGAGCGTCGGCATCGTCGTGGACGACGCGATCGTGATGGTCGAGAACGTGGACCGGCACATGGCCGAGGGCATGGGGCCGATGGAGGCGGCAAAGAAGGCCGCCCGCGAGCTCGCTGGGCCGGTCATCTCCATGACGCTGACCCTGGCCGCGGTGTACGCCCCCATCGGCGCGCAAGGCGGGCTCACCGGATCACTGTTTCGGGAGTTCGCGTTCACGCTCGCCGGCGCCGTCCTCATCTCCGGGGTCGTCGCGCTCACCCTGTCGCCGATCATGTCCGCCAAGCTGCTTCGGACCGGGCAGTCGGAGTCCCGTCTCACCGCGAAGATCAACGCCGGCTTTCACCGGCTCCGGGAGGTGTACGGGCGGGCGCTCGACGCCACGCTCCGCCACCGGCCGGCGATGTATGTCCTGTGGATCGGCTTTTCGGTGCTCAGCGGGGTGATGTATTCCATGTCCGCCCGGGAGCTCGCTCCAAACGAAGACCAGGGGGTGATCTTCGGCATCGTCGAGACCCCGTCGAACGCTTCGCTCGAGCAGGTCAGCCACTTCTCGGAGCAGATCAACGAGGCGTTCATGTCCGCCCCGGAGACGGCCTATACCTTTCAATTCACGACGCCTTCGGGGGGGTTTTCCGGCATGGGCCTTCGCCCCTGGTCCGAGCGGGAGCGCTCTGTGTTCCAGGTTCTCCCCGAGATGCAGGAGAAGCTGCACAACATCCCTGGGATCCGGACGTTCCCGGTGGTGCCGCCGGCGCTCCCCGGCGGGGGCCAGTTCCCCGTCGAGTTCGTCATCGCCTCCACCGCGAAGACCGAGCGCATCCTCGAGATCGCAGAGCGGCTGCAGCTTTCCGCCGTACAGAGCAAGATGTTCGCGTTTCCGCCGCTCATCGACATCAAGCTCGACCAGCCCCAGAGCGACTTCATGATCGACCGGGAGAAGGTCGCGCAGCTCGGCCTGAACCTCGCGGCGGTCGGCGGCGATCTTTCGGCGGCGGTCGGCGGGAACTTCGTCAACCGCTTCGACGTGGGGGGGCGCAGCTACAAGGTCATCCCTCAGCTCGAGCGGGCCGAGCGGCTGACGCCAGATCAGCTCCAGGACTTGCATGTGAGCGGCCCGAACGGCCGGCTGGTGCCGCTGTCCACCGTCGCGAGCCTGGAGAACCGGGTGGAGCCCCGGTCCCTCAACCGCTTTCAGCAGCTCAACTCGGTCAAGCTGAGCGGGGTCGCGATCCAGCCCTTGGACGTCGCGCTTAAGTTCCTCGAGGACGAAGCGAAGAAGATCATGCCGCCCGGCTTCGTCATCGACTACACCGGGGAGTCCCGTCAGCTGCGAAAGGAAGGAAACACCTTCCTGATGTCCTTCAACCTCGCCATCATCCTCATCTTCCTGGTGCTCGCCGCCCAGTTCAACAGCTTCCGGGACCCATTCGTCATCCTCTTTGGCTCGGTCCCGCTCGCGATGTTCGGGGCGCTCATCTTCACGTTCCTCCGGATGCCGAACCCCCAGCTCTCGTACTGGACGGATGGGTGGACGACGACGCTGAACGTCTACTCCCAGGTCGGGCTGGTCACGCTGATCGGGCTCGTCGCGAAAAACGGGATCCTGATCGTGGAGTTTGCCAACCAGCTCCAAGAAGAGGGGCATGAGAAGCTCGAGGCGATCCGGCAAGCGGCCAGGACCCGCCTTCGCCCCGTCCTGATGACGACGGTGGCCACGGTGGTGGGGCACTTTCCGCTCGTTCTCGTCGAAGGTCCCGGGGCCAGGGCCCGAAACAGCATCGGACTCGTACTCGTGGGAGGGATGTCGATCGGGACGCTGTTCACGCTCTTCGTCGTGCCCAGCATCTACATGCTGATCGCGAAAAGCCGGCGGGAAGCCGGCGTGGCCCACGAGACGACCGCGCCTCCGCTCGCCGCGGAGCCGTCGTTTCAGCGAGGCTGAGCCGGTGGCGTGCGCCAAAAGACGAGACGAAAAGGTCGCGAAGACCACGGCGAAGCTCATCGAGGCCGCCCGCGAGGCGTTCCGTGAGCAAGGCTACGCCGGCGCGTCCATGGACGAGCTGTGCCGGCGGGCCGGCCTCACCCGGGGCGCGCTGTACCACCACTTCGGGAGCAAGGAGGGGCTGCTCGAGGCGGTCGTGCAGCAGATCCACTGCGAGATGGGGCAGGTGCTCGACGCCACCTTCCGGGCCGAGCCGAAGAAGTGGGTCGCGTTTCGGACCTGCTGCCGCCGCTACCTCGAGATGGCGCTCGACCCCGAGATCCAGCGGATCGTGTTTCGGGACGCGCCCGCCGTGCTCGGCGAGCGGCTGAGGCAGATGGAGGTCGAGTCCAGAAACGAGATCATCGCTGCAATCCGGGACGTCATGGAGGAGGGCCACATCCCTCCTTCGGATCCCGAGCCCCTCGGCGTGCTGCTCGACGGCGCGATGGCCGACGCCGCGTTGTGGATCGCGTCCACCGCCGACCCCCGCGCGACCTTCGACCGCGCGGTCCGCGCGCTCGACCTCCTGCTCGACGGCCTCGAAGCCCGCCCCCGGTGACCCCGGATCGCCCTCCGCGAGCGCAGAGCGCGCAGCCCCCGGCTTTGCTTCGGTCCGGGGCCCGCTGGTGGTAGCTCAAGAGGGTGACAGACCATGGGGAACGGCTGAAGACCTCGGATCAGCTCGTGCGGGCGCTCGAGCATGAGGGGGTGAAATACATCTTCGGCATGCCCGGCGAAGAGAACCTCGATCTGCTCGAGTCCCTCCGGAAAAGCTCGATCGAGCTCATCCTGTGCCGCCATGAGCAAGCGGCCGGCTTCATGGCCGCGACCCACGGCCGCCTCACCGGTCGCGCCGGCGTGTGCCTCGCCACCCTGGGACCGGGCGCGATCAACCTGATGACCGCCGCCGCCTTCGCGCAGCTCGGCGCGATGCCGATGGTGATGCTGACCGGCCAAAAGCCGATCAAGCGGAGCAAGCAAGGGCGCTTTCAGATCATCGATGTCGTCGGCATGATGCGGCCGATCACGAAGTTCGCCCACCAGCTGGTGAACGGGCATCGGGTCGCGGCCAACGTGCGAGAGGCGTTTCGTCTCGCCGAGATGGAGCGGCCCGGCGCATGCCACCTCGAGCTGCCGGAGGACGTGGCGGCCGAGACGACCGACTCCGATTTCTTGTACCCGAGGGCGAAGATCCGGCGGCCCTCGGCCGACGAGAAGGCCATCCGTTTGGCGACCGAGATGATCCAGGCGGCGAGACGCCCCCTGCTGCTCGTCGGCGCCGGCGCAAACCGCACGATGACCGCCAAGATGCTCGGGCGCTTCATCGAGAACACCGGGATACCGGTGTTCTGCACGCAGATGGGAAAAGGGGTCGTCGATGAGCGAAGGCCAAGCTTCGTCGGCACCGCCGCCCTGTCCGAAGGCGACTACCTCCACCGCGCCATCACCGCGGCGGACGTCATCATCAACGTCGGCCACGACGTGATCGAAAAGCCTCCGTTCATCATGCGGCCCGGGCGCCCGCCCGACGTCCTTCACATCAACCACTCCTCCGCCCAGGTCGACGACGTGTATTTCCCCCAGCTCGAGGTCGTCGGCGACATCGCGAACGCGTTCTGGCAGCTCAGCGAGCGCGTCGAGCCAAGTCCGAGCTGGGACTTCTCGGCGGCCGAGGAGGCCCGAAGGGAGCTTCGGGAGCACATCGACGGCCACTGCACGAACCAGGCGTTCCCGGTGAAGCCCCAGACCTTGGTCGCCCGGGTGCGGGCGGCGGTTCCCGAAGATGGGATCGTCAGCCTGGACAACGGGATGTACAAGATTTGGTTCGCCCGCAACTACCCTTGCTACGCGCCCAACACCTTGCTGCTCGACAACGCCCTGGCGACGATGGGCGCGGGCCTGCCGTCGGCGATGGCGGCGGCGCTGCTTCATCCGGACAAGGTCTCTTTGGCGGTCGTCGGGGATGGTGGGTTCATGATGAACTCCCAGGAGCTCGAGACCGCGGTCCGGCTGAAGCTTCGACTGACGGTGCTCATCCTGAACGATCAAGGCTATGGGATGATCAAGTGGAAGCAAGCCGACATGGGCTTTGCCGACCATGGGCTCGACTTCGGAAACCCCGACTTCGTGAAGTACGCGGAGGCCTACGGAGCCCGGGGGACCCGGGTGACCGGAGTGGACCACCTGTCCGAGGTGCTCGAGGCGTCGCTGCACAGGGATGGAGTTGATCTCATCGACTGCCCGATCGACTACACGGAAAACCAGAAGCTCACCGCCGAGCTCCGCGCCCTCGCGAAGGCCCGGCCCTGAGCCTACCGGGGTCATCGGTCCAAGACCTCGGACAGGAGGAACCCATGACGACGCTACCCGAAAGCTACCCGATGTACCTGGCCAACGAAGCCATGAAGCCGAACCTCGATCTGGAGGTGACGGACAAGTATTCCGGAGATGTCGCCACCCGGGTCCCGCTGGCCTCGCCGGAGCACATCGACCGGGCGATCGGGGCGGCGGTGAAGGCCGCCGAGCCGATGCGAAAGATGCCGGCGTACGCTCGAAAGGCGGTCCTCGACCACTGCGTTGCCCGGTTCGAGGCGCGGGCCGAAGAGCTCGCCCATGGTCTGTGCGTCGAGGCGGGCAAGCCGATAAAGGACAGCCGAGGCGAGGTCACCCGCCTCATCGACACCTTTCGAATCGCCGCCGAGGAGTCGGTCCGGCTCGAGGGGGTGGTGATGCCCCTCGACATCTCGCCCCGGGCCCACGGCTACCGAGGGATGTACCAGCGAGTCCCGATCGGCCCCTGCTCGTTCATCTCGCCGTTCAACTTCCCCCTGAACCTGGCCGCCCACAAGGTCGCGCCCGCCCTCGCCGTCGGCTGCCCGTTCGTCCTGAAGCCGGCGAGCCTCACCCCCATCGGCGCCCTCATCATCGGCGAAGTCTTGGCCGAGACCGACCTGCCCGCCGGCGCCTTCTCCATCCTCCCCTGCCGGCGGGACGGCGCGGAGCTGTTCACCACCGACGAGCGCCTGAAGCTCTTGAGCTTCACCGGGAGCCCCGACGTGGGCTGGGCCCTGAAGGCGAAGGCGGGCAAGAAGAAGGTCGTCCTCGAGCTCGGCGGAAACGCGGCCTGCATCGTCGACGAGGACGCCGATCTCGACGACGCGGTGGCCCGCATCCAATTCGGAGCGTTCTACCAGTCTGGACAGAGCTGCATCGGCGTGCAGCGAATCCTCGTCCACGAGCGGGTCTACGACCGCTTTCGCGACCAGCTCGTGGAGGTGACCCGCTCCCTGAAAAAGGGGGACCCAAAGGACGAGGATACCTTCATCGGCCCCATGATCTCCGAGAAGGAGGCGATTCGCCTCCACGACTGGATCACGAAGGCGGTGCAGAGCGGCGCAAAGCTGCTCTCGGGAGGAAAGAGAGAGGGCAGCATGCTCGATCCCACCCTGCTCGAGTCGGTTCCCCGCGGGCTCGACGTGGTGGAGGAGGAGGCTTTCGGTCCGGTCGCCGTCCTCTCGAAGTTCTCCGACTTCGACAGCGCGCTCGCCGAGGTGAACGACAGCCGCTACGGGCTTCAGGCCGGGATCTTCACCCGAGATCTGTACAAGGCGCATCGGGCCTGGGACACGCTCGACGTCGGCGGCGTCCTCATCGGTGACGTCCCCTCGTGGCGGGTGGATCACATGCCCTACGGCGGGGTGAAGGACTCGGGGCTTGGCCGAGAGGGCCTGAAGTTCGCGATGGAGGACATGACCGAGATTCGCCTCCTCGTGATCCGCACCCCGCGTGGCGGTTGATCGGGGCCGCGTCTGCCGCTACCGCGTGACGGCGGCGCGCTGCCATCGTATCACCGATTGGGATGGCGAAACACAGCCCCGCGCTCCAGCGGGAGATCGACCGGTTCATGGCGTGGGTGGTCGAGCAGAACCCCCACCAGCCCGAGTTTCACCAGGCGGTGGAGGAGGTCGTGCAGAGCGTGATGCCCGCGGTGCTCGAGCGGGAGGACTACCGAAAGTTCAAGGTGCTTCACCGCCTGGTGGAGCCGGATCGGATCGTCAGCTTTCGGGTGGCGTTCATCAATGATGAAAACGAGGTCGAAGTCCACCGGGCGTGGCGGGTCCAGTTCAGCCAGGCGCTCGGTCCCTACAAAGGTGGGTTCCGGCTTCACCCTTCCGTCAACGAGAGCGTCCTGAAGTTTCTGGGTTTTGAGCAGACCTTCAAGAATTCTCTGACCGGCTTGTCCCTCGGAGGGGCGAAAGGCGGCGCCAACTTCGATCCGAAGGGGCGGTCCGACACCGAGGTGATGCGCTTCTGCAGGGCGCTGATGACCGAGCTCCATCGGCACCTGGGGCCGGACACCGACATCCCGGCCGGCGACATCGGCGTCGGCGCCCGTGAGATCGGCTACCTGTTCGGCGCCTCCAAGAGGCTCTCGAACACCTTCACCGGGGTGTTCACCGGGAAGGGGCTCGCCTTCGGAGGCAGCCGGCTTCGGACCGAGGCCACCGGCTATGGCGCCGTCCACTTCGGATGCCTGATGCTGAACGAGCGGGGCGAGGGAATGGAAGGCAAGCGCGCCATCGTCTCCGGATCCGGCAACGTCGCGCTGTATGCGATGGAGCGGCTCGAAGGGATGGGGGCAAGAGCGGTCACCGCCTCGGACAGCCACGGCTTCGTTCACGACCCGGAAGGGATCGTCAAAGAGCGGCTCGCCTGGCTGGTGGACCTGAAGGAGAAGAGGAGGGGGCGGGTGAGAGAGTACGCCGAGCGGTTCCCGAGCGCGACGTTCCATGAGGGAAAGAAGCCGTGGGGGATCGAGGCCGACATGGCGCTTCCCTGCGCGACCGAAAACGAGCTCGACGCCGAGGACGCAAAGGAGTTGGCCGAGGGCGGCGTGCTCGTGGTGGTCGAGGGCGCGAACATGCCGTGCACTGCGTCTGCGGTGGAGGCGCTCGACCAGGCCGGGGTCGCGTTTGGGCCGGGGAAGGCGGCCAACGCAGGCGGCGTCGCGGTCTCGGGGCTCGAGATGAGCCAGAACTCGGTCCGCGAACGCTGGCCCCGCGACGAGGTCGACCGCCGGCTGGCCGGGATCATGAACGAGATCCACGCCCAGTACGCCGAGTACGGAAAGCGCGAGGACGGCACAATCGACTACGTGAAGGGCGCGAACCTGGCCTCCTTCTATCGAGTCGCCGAGGCGATGCTCGCCTACGGCGTGGACTGAGCCCTTCACCGTGCGAGCATGACCGGGGATGGCTCGACAGGGCCGAGCCAAAGTTGTCCAATGACCGAGCGGGCCTCACGGACGCGAAGGAGCTTTTCATGACGACAACACCTCAAACTTCCGCTCGACCTTCCACGCGACCGCCTGTCGCTGCGCGCCTCCTCCCGTCGCGGCCTGGACCTTCGCGCGCCAAGTGGGACGCCATCGTCGTCGGGGCCGGTCCCGCCGGGTCGAGCGCGGCGTCGATTCTCGGGGCCAAAAAGAAGCGGGTGCTCATCGTCGAGAAGGCCTCCTTTCCTCGGGAGAAGACCTGCGGCGACGGCGTAACCTACAAGTGCATCCCCGCCCTCGAGCGCCTGGGCCTCCTCGAGAGATTCATGGAGAGCGTGGAGTTCTCGACTCGGGGCTACACCCTGGGCTTCACCGACGGCTCGGACCTGAAGGCGCGCCTGAATCCAAACGGCGGCGCCCCGGTCGTCTTCGTCCTCCGCCGCTACACGTTCGACGCTCTCCTCCTCGAGGGCGCGCTCGCCCACGACTCGGTGAAGATCATGGAGAAGACGACGGCGCGCGGCCTCTTTCGCGACGAGGCCGGCCGAGCCGCCGGCGTCGAGGTCGAAGAGAGAGGCGGCGAGCGCCAACGCCTCTTTTCGACCCTGATCATCGACGCGAGCGGCGCCAACTCGTCGATCGCGGTGGCGGCGGGGCTTGGAAACCGGGACCCGAAGCGCTGCGCCCTCGCGCTTCGGGGCTATTTCGAGAACGTCTCGGGGCTCGACGACACCATCGAGATCCACTTCGACGAGCGCATCCTACCTGGCTACTTCTGGGTCTTTCCGACCTCACCCACCACCGCGAACGTCGGGTGCGGGACCTTCCAGCACATGATCGAGGAGAAGAACCTCGACCTGAAGGAGATCCTCCGCGGCTTCATGAACGACAACCCCCTCGTGGCCCCGAAGCTGAAGGGGGCGAGGCTGTGCGGCGCGCTCAAGGGCGGAAAGATCCCCCTGGGCATGGACGGCGAGTCGTCCCGCGTGCGCGACGGGCTGCTGCTCACTGGCGACGCTGGGGCCTTCGTGAACCCGGTGACCGCGGAGGGCATCTCTCAAGCGATGCGCACCGGCATTCTCGCCGCCGACGTGGGCGCGGATGCGATCGACGCCGGCGACACCTCGGCCGAGGGGCTGCGCGCGTTCGATTCGCGCTGGAAGGACGAGCTCGGCAAGGAGATCGAAAAAGCCGCGTTTCTCGGCGGAGGGCTCCCGAAGGAGGCCTTCCGAAGCTACATGACCCACAGCTTCGACGACCGCCGCTCCGTCGACGCCGCGATCGAGACCCCGGGCGCGCAGTACGAGTTCATGGTGAAGCTCAAGGTGCTCATGAAGTCGCTCTGAGGCCCCATCGAGCCAAAGCCCGCATTTTCGCCCCCCGGATATCGACTCGGAAGTGGCATTCCCGGGGCGAGGTCGGCGAGCACCGTCGAGGGATAGTAGGCCCCCTTGCCGCCGGGCGCTTAACCGCCGCACAAGACCTGCGCGCCCTTCGCCACGCTGTCATCGACCTGCCCTTTCACGATGCCGAGCTGCGCTCTTCATCGGCGAGGGCGTCGGGTCCATGCTCGGCGGCGTACTCGAAGAG
>DAIQNR010000105.1:2474-4490 GCA_036788295.1 Myxococcota bacterium | reverse complement strand
TGCGCTCTTCATCGGCGAGGGCGTCGGGTCCATGCTCGGCGGCGTACTCGAAGAGCGCGGCACAGAGCTCGACCTCGCTGTGTCTGTCTTTCAGGAGTTTGCCGGTCTCGGTCCGCGTGGCAGGCCTCGAGCCGTCGCTTCCTTTTCGGTCATCAGCTCGTAGCTTCGGATGGTTGCCCCGGTTGCGGGATTGGTGGTGGTGGTCGTCGACATGGCTGCTCCTCCCGAACGAAGAGCGAACGGCGGCCAGAGGGCGCTACATTCCCCGAACTACCCGCAGCGGGGTTTCGTCGGACCATCGCATCGCTCGGTGCATCCCCAAGGTTGTCTTCGGGGCGGCGTGCCGGGCAAGATGCCTCCCATGAGCGCGCTGGCCGAAGCCCCACTGCGGGCGTGGACGCCCGAGGAGTACGACCGCATGGTCGAGCTCGGAATGTTCGAGGGTGAACGCATCGAGCTCATCGAAGGACGCATCGTCACCATGGCTGCCATGGGCGCGCCCCACATTGGGGCCATCAACCGCCTCAACATGCTGCTCGCGGCGGCCCTGAAGGGCCGGGCAGTCGTCCAGGTGCAGGGGCCGCTCGCCCTCGGGAGCTCCCGGCCGGAGCCCGACCTCGCCGTCCTCGCCCTCCCCGACGGCCCGGACGCTCTGGCCGAGACCGGCCACCTCGCCATCGAGGTCGCCGACAGCTCGCTCGCGTACGACCGGGAGGTGAAGATTCGCATGTATGGGCGGCATGGATTCACCGAGGGCTGGGTCGTCAACCTCGTCGAGCAGCAGCTGGAGGTTCACCTCCGCCCGTCGGCCGTCGGGTTCCGGGAGCGCAGGCTGATCCTCCCCGGCGAGCGGGTCGCTCTCGCCGATTTTCCGGACGTCGAGCTCGACGTCGGCGAGATCCTGGGCAGCGATCGCTGACTCGAGGCTCCGAGCACGGCGCGGCGACCTCCGGCTGGCACAGGCAAGCCCTCGGTTTGCCAAGGCATTCACCGCGGCCGCGATTCCGAGCTCCGAGTTCGGGAATCGAACCTCGGGGGTGGGGATTATTAGGGTTCAACCCGAATCGAGGCGGCTCATCAAAAAAAAAGGAAAAGACTCGGGCCGGTAGGCGCGTAGGGACTGTGGTGGAGCAACGCCGCCCCCGAACGAGAAAGCAGGTCCTGGCATGAGCGCTGCGTTCTGCGACACGACATCCGGCCTCCCGCCCCCGAGCGTTCGCGTCTTCGAGTCGAGCAGGGAGCAGCGAGCGGCGACGAGCGCCGAGGGTGAAGACGCGCTTCTGGTGCGACGGACGCTCGACGGCGACCGCGCGGCGGCCCGGGTGCTCGTTCGCCGGCTGCGCACCACCATCGAGCGGAGGTCGAGGCCGGTCCTGCTCCGCGCGCGCATGCTCACCCAGACCCTGCTCGAGGACGCCACCCAAGACGCCCTGCTCTCCTTGTTCCGCGACGACTGCGCGCTGCTTCGGCGCTGGTCTCCGGAGCGAAACGCATCGCTGGATCCGTTCGTGGGGCAGGTGGCCACCCACGTCGCCATGAACCTGGTAGCGAAGGTCCGCCGGCGCGCCCGCCAGGAGACGGCGGAGTCCGACTCGGAGGTCGAGCGGGCACCATGCCACGCTGCCTGCCCCGAGACGAACACCGCCGCCCGCCAGCTGGCCAGGGCTCTGCTCGAGGAGCTCGGCTCGGAGGAGCGGTCGATGGTGGTCGCCTACTTTGCGGAAGGCACGAGCGCCAAGGAGGTCTCGGAGCGATTCGGGCGCAGCGAGCACGCCGTTCACGTGTGGGCCAACCGGCTCCGAGCCCGAATGACCCAGCGCTGGGCGGAAGAACGGCGGCCTTGAATCTGGGGAGGCGTCGAGAGTCTCGTAAGGGTTATCCCGCATTGTCGACCGATGCCCGCTTGGGCAAAGACGTCGCATGTTCCGGTTGATGGCGTCTGCGCTTCTCTTCTCGAGCCTCTTTTCGCTTCCGGTCGCGGCGCAGACCAACTTCTCCGTGCCGAACTTCGTCGAG
>DAIQNR010000105.1:0-2374 GCA_036788295.1 Myxococcota bacterium | reverse complement strand
ACCTGTATGTCTTCTACACCACGAGCAACGACCAGCGGGTTGTCCGGTACACTTTGAACCCGGCCGGCAATTCGGCGTCCTCCCCGACCATCCTGCTCTCTGGTTTGCCCCGAAGCACTCCGATTCACAAAGCAGGCGACATCCAGTTTCGGCCCGGTGAGCCGGGGAACCTCTACGTCTCTTTGGGCGACGACGGTGACCCCTCGGAAGCCGACAGCCTGAACAGTTACCGAGGGAAGATGCTCCGCATCAACAAGACCAACGGTGAGGGGCTCACGACCAACCCGTACCACATGAGCGGGTCCGTCGCGACGGTGCGAGCGCGGCTGTGGTCCGTCGGGATGCGCAACCCGTGGCGCTTCACCTTCCATCCCGACGTCGGTCAGCCCCGCGGCGACGTGCTGTACGTGTCCGAAAACGGGGACTCGACCGATAAGATGTCGTGGGTTCGCGCGGGGAGCAACGGGGGTTGGTCGCCCGCCGGGGATGGTCCCTTCGTCAACGTCGCCGACCCGAACCACCGAGTGCTGTACACCGGGCCGGCCAGCCACCTCGGCATCGCTATCGCGGCGCGCGGTCCGTTCACCGACAACGGCACGCCGGTCGTGTACCTCAGCAACTGGATCGACCCGAGCGGAGGCTCCATCCGGCGGTTCCGGTTGACGGGGACCGAGCTGGACAGGGCGAGCGCGGTCCCCGCCGATCGAGGCAACCCCTTCGCGACCCGGCGCCCGGCGACCGCGCTTCGTTTCGGTCCGGACGGTCATTTGTACTTCACGCTCTCGAGCGTAGACGAGTCGCTTGGAGGCTTCTATGAGGTGGGCCGGATTCGCTACGTGGGCGGCACGCCTCCGGTCGCGTCGTTCACGACCAACCCGAGCCCGGCGCAAGGGCCCGTCCCATTCACGGTGGCGTTCACCGACGCATCGACCGACAGCGACGGGATGATCCAGACCCGCTCTTGGAGCTTCGGAGACGGCGGCACCTCAGCCGAGAGAAACCCGACCCATACCTACTCGTTACCCGGCAACTACACGGTCACCCTGACCGTAACCGACGACGACCTGCTGACCCACACCGTCACGGGCACCGTTCGAGCGGTCGCGGCGTTCACGCTGACCTTGCGGGGCGAGGTCCTCGATGGGAGCTCCGCCGACGGGGGCCGACGGACGGGCACGACCCAGCTCCGATTCTATCAAGGCGACGGGACACCGGTCGTGCTGCCGTCTGGGCTCGGTCCCGACGAAAACGGGGCCAGCATCGTGGACGGCAACATCGAGCTGGTCGTGCCCATGAGCTTGACCTCCAGCCACGTGGTGGTGACCGCGGGCGAGGCCGAGCCAAACATTCAGACCCAAACCTTCGCCTTCGCGGTGCCGGCCGGCCAGGCCGCCCACACCGAGACGATCACGCTGTGGCCGTCCTCGATCGCGCTTCGCGGGCGGATCACCGACACCAGGATGGATCCGGCGGAAGTGGACCTCGGCATCGCGCTTGGCGACATCGCGAGCCTCTACCCGGTCGTGGGCGGCCGGGACTATTTGAGCGGCTCGGGCTTTCCTACGACGAGGGTGGCCCACCGAGTGGTGAGCGACGCGCTCGGATACTACTACTTTCCCCTCCGAGACGCCGGAACCTACTTTCTGGATGTCGTCGGTGACACTGGGGCCTCCACCTACCTCGCGACGCTGACGCAGACGGTGGTTCAGGATGGCTCGGCCGTGGACCTCGACCTGACCCTCGGCCTCCAATCAGGCGGCGCCGGATGCGACGACCTGAGCGAAATTGCCGCAACCGCCAACGTCGATTACTCCAGGCAAATCCAGCCGCTCTGGGGGGTGTGCATCGGCTGTCACCGAGCCAACTCGGCCAACGGAGGCGGCCTGGATCTGACTTCTGGGAGCTCGTGGGCGGAGCTGGTCGGGGTCTCTTCAACCCAGGTCCCAGGACGGCTGCTGGTGGACCCGGGTGACCCTGCGAGCAGCTACCTCATGGAGAAGATCTCCTGCGCGAACCCGCAAGTCGGAAACCGGATGCGGCCGGACTCGTCGATGAGCCCCGGGGACCAGGCGCTGGTGCGGGACTGGATTGCCCAAGGCGCCCTGCAGAGCGCGGGCATGGCGCCGATGGACGCGGGCGTCCCGGATGGGCCGAGCGGCGGGGACGCGGGCGTCCCGGATGGGTCGGACGGCGGGGACGCGGGCGTCCCGGATGGGTCGGACGGCGGGGACGCGGGCGTCGCGGACTCGACCCCGGGCACCGGAGCGCAGGAAAGCGAGGGCTCCGGAGGGTGTCGTTGCGCCGCCAGCGCCCGCCGGCTGGGTCGAGCAGACCTTGGCGGCTTGCTCCTCGGCTTCGGGATCGCGTGGGCGGC
>DAIQNR010000104.1:0-17925 GCA_036788295.1 Myxococcota bacterium | reverse complement strand
CGAAGGTCCGGTCGAGGTGAAGGTTGGTCTCGCGGGTGGAGGCGTGGCCAATGCCCACCACCATCCTTCCAACGACCCGCCCGGTCTTGACCAGGGTCCTGCCCTTCTCGAATGGTCCACCGAAGGTCCGTACCCGGTCCTCCCACCGAGACAGGAACTCGACGTAGCCTACCGGGCACTGGAAGGTGCACTTCTCTCTGAAGTGGCCTGCCAGAACATCGCCGATGGCCTCGCCGCTCTCGCCGTCGACGTAGGCGTCGAGCCACTGCCGCGCGTTGGTGTCGGCGGTCGGTTTCGAGGCCAGGTCCGCCACTGCCTTCCGCACAAAACCCATCAGTTGTCGTCTCCCGTGTCCGCGGCCTCGATCTTGAGGACCCCCTGCACCATCCGCCGGTACCAGGCCGAGCACAGGAAGGCCTCTTGCGTGAGCCGGAGGTAGAGCTCGAGCGGCGCGGAGTGGACCCTCTGGGTTAGCCCCTGTCCGTCCTTCAGCTCCGGATCCACTCGCTTCAGCTGTGAGGAGAGGTCGTCCAGCAGCCGCTCGCCGGCCTCCTCCTTGCGACTCTTGATGTACCAGACCGCCTGGCAGAGCCCGGCCGAGCTGATGAGCGCGGGCATCTTGTGCACGAAGGTGGCGTACTTCCTTTTGAACGCGTCGTCCTTCTTCGTCACCGCGTTCACATGTTCGAAGGCCTTCTTGGCCCGATCCTGATCCTGCACCTCAGCCTCCCTTCACCACGAGGACCCGGCACATGCCCCGGCCCACCGTCGCCTTGCCGCCGACCTGCACCAAGCCCTTCGCGGTGAGCGAGGCGACGTGGTCGAGCAGCTCGTCGGCCCCATGCTTCTTGCCGCGCGCCTTCACCGGGGTCGCCACTGCCAGACCGCTCAGGATGCTCTCGACCGGGAGCGCCTCCTCGGTCCACAGAGCCCCCCTGGCCACCGTGCCGGTGCCCGCGTCGATGCGGTTGCGAGCGGTCACCTCGACCGAGGAGCGGAGCAAAATCCCCATCACATCCTCATGGACCATCACCAGCCGCCGCACGAAGCGGTCGCGCTCGTTCTTGTCGTCGAACAGGCGGTCGGCCACCGCCTTACCGTTCGCCTTCAGCGCCGGGTTCTGCTTCGCATCGAAATCGAAGTCCTCGAACACCACCTTCTGGCCAGACTTCACCACCACCGTTTCGACTTCGGCGACGAGAGCCTCCTCCGACTTCGACGGCTCAGGCACCGCCTCGGGAAGCTTCATGCCCGCCTCGGCCATATCCCGGCCGAGCCGCCGCAACATGTAGGGGCTCGTGACCCAGGCGAATGTCCCCCGGATGGAGCGCACCGGCAGGAAAACCAAGTTCGCATCCGAGAATTGAATGCTTCCCCCAAACAGGGCGGCCTCCTCGGTGTCCGGACCGAACACGGCCTCGTGCAGGCTCTCCTTCTCGACCTCGCGGCTCGCCCGCAGAACCCCCTTGAGGCTCGAGCCGGGGATGAGCGGGATGTTGGTCGGCCGCTCGCGCGCGATCGGCAAGTCGATGGCGCCGATGCTCTGCCCGGTGCCGCAGTGGATGGGTGTGAGCCCGTGAATGAGGATCAGTCGGGTGGTCATGGTCAGATTCCTTTAACTTGCGTCATGAACGCAGTGATCGGGTCGGGCTCGCCGTTGAGGGGTTCGATGTTCTGTGCATCGGCGGGAGTGATATCGAGCTTCACCAACGGGTTGCCGCGCGCGCCCTCGAGCCGAAAACCGCAGGGGCGCGGCCCGTATAGCCGGACCGCCCCGGCCACGTAGCCGTCCCCCTCCGCGAGCGGTCGGAGGATGATTGGCGATGCCCACCGCTCGAGGTTGGAGGGCTTGAGGGTGGTGTCACACGGGTCACCGTCCCGGCTATCCTTGAAGTGGAAGATGATGGGCATCCCGAACTCACCCCGCGGGAAGCGGTCGATCCCGTCGGGCCTCGGCGCATGATTCGGTGAATGCCGTCCCGTAGTGCGGCGGATCGCGTCCGGTTCCGGCCACTTGGACCGGCCTGGCCGGTTTGGTTGGTTGCCTAGGTTTCTCTGCTGCCGAAACGCCTTGAACGCATTCAGCAGCGCGTTGTGGATTTCGAGTGCATCGGAAACCGAACGACGACCGCTCACCACCGAGCCCGATCCGGTGCGAAGGTGGGGCCAGGGGACGTCCAGTCCGGCCGGAGCTAGACTCTTGCTTGACGAAAGGCACTTCCCCGCGTCGAGGCGCACCGCCCCGAAGCCGCGCCGAGTCCTCCCGCCCAGACCTCCGTAGCGCCCCCACGCCCAGACTGCCGCCTCCACGTCGGCTCGGTGGCACTCATCGAAGCGAAGCTCGAGGGTCGCGGCTCCGGTCAGGGTCGACAAGGTGCCGTGGACCGGAGGCCCCTCGCGCTCGAATGGCCTGCGTGTATCTCGAAGAGGAAAGGCGCCGTAGGCGATGCCGTCCATACCCCTGACCGCACCGAATGCTCCTTCAAGAACCTTCGTTTCGCTGACCTTGGGTTGCTCCCGGACGGCGATGACCAAATCCCCCGCGTTCTCGGGCGAGCCGAAGACCTCCGCCTCGGCCTTCCGGAGCTCGCCCAGGGTCCTCAGCCGGCGTGGGTTCATCGCCCGCCACCAGAAGCGGAGCTGGCCCCGGACCGAGGACCCACGCACGGGAGTCACCTCGTCCGCCGGCTTGACGTGCGCGTCGTGCCGGACACCGCCCCCGAACATGGGGGTCACCACCTCGAGCTGCAGCTCGAGCTTCGCCCGGCCCGCCTCACCCCTCGGGCTCGGCTTCTTCGTGATCGCCTTCCTCATGACTCCTCCTCGACCCCGCAGCCGATCGCGCACAGGCCATAGCCGTCGCGGCGGGCCTGCAGCTCGTCGCTCACGTTCTTCATCCACACCTCTTGCAGCCACCGCTCCCGCGCGTCGGGGTCGCCGCCGAGCTCCAGCACGTAGACCGAGCCTGACGACACCAGACGCCGGGTGGGCTTTGGTCGCCGCCGACGCACGTCCCAGCCGGACTGGCTCTCGGGCCGGGGGACCGCCGCCGCGATGAGCCGCGCGATCCCGCCCTCGAGGAGCGGGGATCTCTTCGAAGGTCTCCAGCCCGCCTCGAAGGCCCCGGGGGTGAGCAGCACCGCCCGGACCCTCACCTTCGCCTGACCCTCGCCCCGCACCACGGCGCGGATCCGGTCCGGGATGGCGTCCAGCGTCGCCCACGCCTTGCTCTCCCGCCACCGGGCGAGGCGGCGCTCGCCGGCCGCCGGCCCGATACCGGGCAAGAGCCCGCCGCCCGTTGGCGCCTCCAGGCTGTCCGGAGGCGCCGCGTCGACGAGGAGGCCCAGCGGCCGCCTGCCGCCGTCCACAAAACGCAGGCCCTCGGTGCCGAACAGCTTGCCCTCCTCGGCCACCCCGTCGGCGGTGAGCGCCACGTGGGTCCGCCGCTCGACCTCGGGGGCGCCGACTCCGCCGGGGAAAAGGTCGGAGACATTCTCCGCGTCACGCCTCAGCCCGTCGCCTTCCAGCCAGCGCAGCATCGAGGCCCAGCTCCAGAACCGGGGCAGGTTGGCCGGCGGCTTGCCCGAGACCTGATCGACCGCGGCCTGCCCCATCCACCGCCAGTCAGAGACCTCGACCGCGCCGTCGAAGCGGGCCGGGCCAGGGTCGATGGGGTACAGCGGTCTCAGATAGACCCGGGCGTCCTCGCTCGCGTTGGTGATCACCGCGTCCCGCGGCGCGGGAACGAATACCGCGTCGCCCTCGGAGCTCGCGAGCAGGGGCCCGCGCAGCTCGAGTTGGAGCAGTCGATCCACCGCTTCGCCCTCGAGCACGAAGCCCCGCCCCGGCGCGGAGCCGAAGCGGGTCCGGCACAGGCCGGCCACAGTGGACGGGAACGGAAACGGGAGGGTCCGGCTTTGGCTCCGGCCGTCGTTCGGCCGACCGTCGCGAAACAGGATCGGGTCCCGCGCCTCGATGATGAATCCGCTCATGCCTGGACCTCCTCTTGCCCCTTCGTCGCCCCCGCCTCTTGCCTCGTCGCGTCGGCGAACAGCCGTGCTATCTGCAGCTCCCGGCCGAGCGCCGCCGGATCGGGTGCCCCGAGCCGGGTGAGACGCTCTTCGACCTCATCCTCGAGCCGCTGCTGCGCGCCGTGTTCCGGCTGTTTGCGCACCAGGGTCCTCCGCAGCTGCGCCTGCATCACCCCGCGCAGTTCCTCGAGCTGCGTCTTCCGGTCCTTCTGCGGGTCGATCAGCCGATCTAGCGCCGCCAGCTCGAAGGCTGCCTTGTCGGAGATTTTGTCCTCCCGATGCAGCCCCGCCATCCAGCCGAGCCGCTCGTGGAGCGGGTCCTTCTCCTCCCAGCTGCCCGAGACCTCCACGAGGGGCCCGCTCCGCTTGTCCACCACGATGGCGAGCGCGTTGCGTCCCTGCTTGGCCAAACTCTCGGCCCGCTTCGCGTTGCGGCGGGCCTGATCCATCGGGTCCAGGTGGTGCCCGATCGCCACCCCCACCGAGAGGGTAGGTCTCTCACCCTCGGCTCCGAACTCGGCCATCGCCGACCGGAACCGGTCCTTCAACTGCTCGGCGCAGTCGAGCACGCGGTGGAGCGGGACCAGCGCGAGCACGTCGTCCCCGCCGGCGTAGATCGACGATCCCCCCGTGTCCTCGACGATTCCAGCCACGTCGGAGGCGAACCCGGTCAGTGCCCGGGACAGCGCCCGGTGCTCCAAGAAGCTCCCGGCCCGGTCGATCGCCTTGCCCATCCGGTCGCCGTCCGCCATCAGGAGCGCGAAGTAGGGGATCGGCTCGCTCGGCCGGAGCCCGCCCTCACGGGCTACCTTCATCATCGCCCGCACCGCCATCTGCACCTCGTCGCGCTCCTTGATGCCTGCGCCCCGCTCCTCGGCGAAGGCTTCGAGCCGACTCTCGAAGAACAGTTCGCCCGGCGCGCGATGGATGCCTTTAGGTAGGTCATCCCCGAGCTGCACCTCGACCACCCGCCGGAGCGCTTCGTAGGCCTCGGGGACGCCGGGCACCTTCGCCGCACCCTCCAGGAAGGGGAGCACCGCCAGGTCGGAGGTCGACTCGAAGCGCGGGCGCCAGCGATCCTCCCGACCATGCCGCTTGAGAAGCCCTACCGCGGACAGTCGCTCGCGGGGGTGGGCCCGGAAGCCGTCGTAGAGCAGCTTGCTCGTCGCCGGATCCGTCTTTCGCGGGAAGGCCGCCTCGTCGATCACCGACTCACGCAGCCCATCGAGAGCGCACTTCGGGACCTCGGCACCCCACGATGGCGGGGCAAAGGCCTTGGTGTTCTTGCGGGCGGCGAGGAGTCGCTCGGCCTCCTGCCGCGCCTCCCGGTAGCTCGGCGCCTCCGCGACCACGACCCACATCACCTCGATGAGGTCGTCGATCTGGGCCCGCGCCGGCTCCCGGTGCAGCCACTTCGCGGCGCCCTTCACTTGGTCGATGCGGTCCTCGACCTGGTCCCAACGGGCCTGCAGTTCGCCTTTCACCGCAGTCTGCATCGCCTCTGCTGCCTCGAGCGCGTCGGACTCGGACTCGGCCCGGACGAGCAGCTTGTTGGCCACGATTCGAGGCTCCCCCCCGGCGAAGTCCTCGGCCTCGACCCCGGGGAAGACCACCGCTTCGGCCCCCACCGCTTCGTGCGCCGCCTCCGCTGCCTTCCACGCGAGCGCGCCGAGCAGGTGGGAGCCGAACCACAGGTCTTGGCACCGCCGAGCTGACGCGATGAAATCTTGGATCGGCCCGAGGGAGAAGAGCAGGAGACTGCCAGTCACGCCGCCACCCCCTCTGTCGTAGACCGCTCGCGCGTCAACTCACCTGCCCCTGTAGGCACTGTCTCGACTCGCCTCATTCTATTGGTTCCCCTCGTTCGTTGCGTCATCTTCATCATCGAATCAGTTCCATGAGCCCGAGCTCCAGCGGGAAATGGCTTCTCGCGGTGCACGGTCATCGCTAGTCCCTACGCGTCGCCCTCGCCGTTTCTGACCGCTGCCACCCGAAAAATCTACCTGCGCGTCAGGAGCGCTTCCCAGGCCGGGCGGAACTCATCGAGCAGCTCGCGAAAGCGGCCCCACGGAATCCTCGGGTCCCGCAGCCTTGCAGCGAGCTTGCGGATAGCGTCCAGGGCAAGGCCGGTGCCGATAGCGCCGGCTCGGAACGGCCCCATTCGGAAGCGAAGATCCTCGCCCTCGTCCCCGGCCACGGAAGCGGTGATCCGATCGAACATCACCATCGACCCGGCGCACCCGCCCTGTTCGCTGGCCTGTCGGCCCGCCCGCTTCGCGACATTGGCCAGGGCCTCGCGGAGCCCGTAGACCATCCGGAACGGGTGCCGGCGGCGCACGAAGGCCACCCCGCCGGACGCGGTCATGGTCCCATCGATCGACTTCTCATTGCGAGTCGCGTCCTCGAAAGCGGCGCAGTCGGCCCTCACGAAATGTCCTCCGCCGTCGAGAGGCTCCTCACCCTCCGAGCCGCCGCGTCGTCGACCTCCCGCGGCCGCCCCTCGCCCAGCGCCACCTTGCGCTCGAGCAGGGGTCCCCCCGGCGGTGCTCGTTGCCTCGAGCACGGGGTTCTGAAACGGTCCGCTCGACGCTTGGAAGTTGCGGGCAAGGGCAAGACGCTCGGCGAGCACTCCGAGCGGCTGCTCCCCGTCGGCTTCGGTCCAGGCAAGCGAGACCTCCAGCCCGGGAGCGAAGGCGGACAGCTCGACGGGGAAGCGAGCCACGAAGCGTCGCAGCTGGTCCTCATCGTCGAGTCGCAAGGTGGCCCCACCGGCCGCCTCGTAGACCACTTCGCCGCCGCCCACGATCTCGCGCAGAAAGGCCGACAGGAAGCTGAGACCGGGCCTCGCGTCCTGCGCCTCGCCATCTGGCGTCACCGCTCGCTCGGCCCGGGTGACCTCCGAGACCAGAGCGCTCGCCCCGAGCATCTCGGCGAGCTCCCGGCCGGAGAGGACAAAGCGCTGAATCCCGTTGGCCTCGAACCTCAAATAGAATGTCATCGAACCTCCTGTACCAAAGTGAACGGTCGCTTTGGGAAACATCTCGCGCGGAGCGGACTTGTGCTAGCATACCTCGAACAGAAGAGGGCGAAGACGCCTTCGTAGACGCATCTTGGTCGCTTCATCGAACGTATTCCCCATTAAGAAGGGGCATCCTGAACCGGTCAATCGATGACCTGCTCCGTCAGCCAAGGCCAGGTTCTCGACTCCTCCACGATGTTTTGATCCGACTCGAGTCGCTCATCGAGCTCGATGGCACGCATCTGCTCCGGAAGGGCGTCATCGATGAAGAAATGCCCTGCCGGGGTGAGAACATTGCTCGTTTCATCGGGTCGTTCGATGTAACCGAGGCCAAAGAGCGGAAGAAGGTACTGGCGAACGAAGCGGCTCTCGTCGAGCGCAGGATCCATGAACCTAGGGAAGCGGCGAAGCCGACTGAGGAGATTGGCGTTGGTTTCTCCCTTGGATTGGCACTGCTTCAGCTCTTCGAGGACCCGATAGAGCCCGTAAGAATCGTAGGATGTCTTCAGATAGGGCAGGATCTTGAAGTAGCCGCACCTCTCCGGGTCGATGGCAACTCCATCAGGTACGCGGGTGGATCCGAGATTGGTCTGGCTCTGCTGAAGCAGGTATTGCTTTCTCGAGATTCCAGTCAACTGGGCCATGGAGGCCAGCGCCATGTTGACGGCGTTGTTTCCGGCGGTCAGGTTGCACCAGATCTCCTTTCCCTGCCGCCCCCCCCGCGCGCCATAGCGACTGGCAACGAGCAAAACCCGTTCGAAGCAGCCGTCGAAGTCGTCGATAGGAACCTCCACCCAGCGGATAACTCGACCCTCTCCTCCGCTCCTCTTCCAAACCTGTCGTAAGGTACGGACGAGTGCCTCTCGAATCGGCTCATTGCTTCGGGTCAAAAGCTCCCTTTGGATGACTTCGAGGCTGGTGAAGATCACGAGACATTCGACCTTGCCTCGGTCCATCTCCCAATGGTTGACGCCGCCCGAGCCGGAAAAGAAGCGCGCGCAGCTTCCGGAGGGTTCTCTGGCGGCCTCATCGAGAGCTCTTTCGATCCAATCGATCGCGCAGGTCACGCCTCCGATCGATCCACCCAATCCGGTGAAGTGGTAAACACCCATCAGTTCCCCTTTCCACTACCCCTGCGGGACGACATTTCGTGGCGTAGCTGCTTGAGCGGTCGCTGTTGCAAGTCAGGCCGCGCAAGCCTCGCCTATCCGAGCCGCCGCCATTTTTGCTCCTCGAGCTGCTTGATATAATCTGTGAGAACCTCCACCGAACCTTTCGTGTCCTCCAACAGCAGCGGAGCCTCGAAGACCACGACGCTCAGGACGCATTTCTGCGAATCCGGCTTCTGTGCAAGATGGTGCACAATGGGGCTCGAATGCCGCTTAAGGGCAGGAGCCTGCCCACGGAGTCGCTGTGGTTTCTGATGACCTCGCTGTCCCGGCGACGGCCAGTCCTTCGGCCCGTGGATCTTCCGCGGAAGTCCGAGGATTCGCTTTCGCTCCTCGTGCTTGTACGTCGAGGCGACGGCGCTGAGTGCCAGCCCTACCCGCTCCAGCGCCGCCCAAACAGTCGGAGCCTTCGCCTCGAACCGAAAGACCTTCGCCTTGGCAAAAGCAAGAGCAT
Source organism: Myxococcota bacterium (assembly GCA_036788295.1). Lineage (GTDB taxonomy): Bacteria > Myxococcota > Kuafuiibacteriia > Kuafuiibacteriales > Kuafuiibacteriaceae > JAHQVK01. The sequence continues at coordinate 9,252 of DAIQNR010000104.1, read as the reverse complement.
TGACACGCGGCCGATACGGCTCCAACTCGAGGGCGCCAAGCAAGGCGGCAACGCTTTGCTGGGCCTCCTCCATTGTCAAAACCTTCGATATCGAGAGGCTCCCAAAGCCCTTCCGGCTGCGGGCGCCGATCCCACCGAAGCAGTGGAGGAGGGCGAGCGCGGCTTCAGCCTGAGAAAGCACGACCTCCGCAGGAAGCTTCCGGCCGCCGACAACGGCCGGGCGGACCCGGAGCTCGAGTTCCCACCTCCCGCCTTCGGCGACGTGGCGCTGGCGCCCTTGCTCGGACATCCCATATCCAAGGTAGGCGAGCCCCTGGATTTGCCCATGCGGCGCCAGTGGTACTTCCCGTGCTTCGAGGAACCCCCTGCTCTTAAGTTCGGCCTTCGCGAGGCAGGGCGCATCAACTTCGCGCAGGAAGAAGTCCACGGCGCTCGCTTCTGGCTCGTCTCCGTGAACTCCACCAAACAAGGCCGACTCTATCCTCCGAAGGGTATTGACGTCCATGGACCCCAGGTTGAGTGCGCGCCACCACCATCTCACCTGGCCCTTCAGGCTCGCGCCCCGAAGCCGGCAGTCGGCCTCGTTCTGGTTGGCTCCGGAGAAGAAGGCTGGGCTCGAGAGTCTCATTTCGTGCACGGCGTCCGGCTGCGTGCCGTTCGAGTCGAATCGACCGTAGCCGACGGCCGTCTTCGCCCCGGCGCCCAGATCGTGAAGGGCCGACTCGAGCCACTCCTTGGCCAGCTGGAGGTCGCCCGGTTCGCTTCTTCCCGAGGGGACCAAGGCGAAATCCATCTCGGCGCCTGGAGCGAGCGAAAGAAAGTAGGCGGGAACCGGTTCTTCCCAATCCCCGGGCTCGCCGTTTCCCCTGTAGTACTCCGTGTGGTGGTTCGCGAGCACGTCGACCTCCACCCTTGGCCATGCCCCAGGGAATGCGTCGAGAAATGTGATTCCGCCAGCGAGCGCCAATCGTGGGTTCCGCTCGCGCCTTCCCGAAGTGGGTTCCCGGCCGAGTACCCGGTCGAGTGCAGCGGAGTCTACGCCTCTTGCCAGCGCGTAGCGCCGGGTCATCCCTTTGAGCCCCGTGCCAGGCAGGATCGGAAAGGCACGAAGGCGATGGTGGGCGATCCCGCCGTTTTCGACCAGGCCCGTTCGTGCGAGGTGGAGGGCCAGTGGAGCGACCGTTTCCGACCGCCACAAAAGCCCGCCGAGCGCCTGTACGGAAGCCGTCCTCAGAGCGAGGGCCTCCTCGAGCGCCGCGTCCCGCTCCTTCCAGTCTCCAAAAGCGCTCGCCACGTCGCCAAGGATCCTCTTCTTCAGGTCCTCGCCGACAACGACGTCGACCAGTTTGTCCATGAAGAGGCCGGGATGAGCTGCTCCCTCCTTATCTCGAACGACGCGGACGATCTCATCGAGGATCTTCGGCCGGCATGGCTCCGGCCCCGCGTCCCCTTCACCGCCGCCCGGCCCGCCGCGGTCGCCGGGGCCGCGGCCCCCGCCTCCACCTCGGCCTCGTCCACCTCGGCCTCCGCCTCCTCCGCGGCCCCCGCCCGCACCGCGACCTCCGCCGCCGCCGCGGCGGACCGCACCTCCGTGACGGTCCCCGCGTCCTGGGTTTCGAGCGGGTACGTACTCTCTCATCTCAATCCTCCTTCAAGATGCCTTCCGCCTCGGCGAAGCGGATGAGCCACTCGAGGTACGCGAGGCTCTCGTCGGTGGCGTATTGTAGAAATGACGCATCGCCCGTCACGATGCGCAGGATGAGATCTCGTTCTCCCAACGGTGGGCGGGCCTCGGCCAGCCAAGCCGAAACAGCGTCCAGCACCCGCATCTCTGGTTTCTCTTCTTGCTTGGTCCGCCTGGCCCGTACCTTCAGAAACTGAAGGGCTGGTCCGAGCCCGCTGCTGAGGATCCGCATGGGCAGTCTTTTGGCCTCCGGGCCGAGCTTCTGCTTTGAGTCCCTCAGCTTTTCGATGGTCGCCCAGGCATGGGCAGCCCGCCGTTGGTCGAGCGTCTGTAGCTTATTCATCCTCGCTCCGAAGGAAGCGCGTGGCGCATAAGCCACGGCCCAGGGTTTCGTCTCCACCGATCTGCACGACAGCCGGGAGTAGCTCGGCGAACCGCGCGAGAACATCGCTTGCGTCTCGGAGCTGACCAGGCTCCTTCGAGCGCGGGTCGTCGGCAAGCACGGCACTATAGAACAAGCACTCGGGCGGGAGGAGTTCCTGATAGAACAGTGCCTTCCCCGCGGCGGTCTTCGTTTCGGCATCGAGCGCGATGCGCGCGACCACCTCGGTTGCATGCCGAACGAAGTGCCCGAAGTCATCGTCCGACAAGATTGCGAGCGAGCGCCGGAGGCGTTCCCGCGTTGGGGCATATACGTCCGTGGCGGGAAGGTAGCCCGCGAGCTGTTCAGCGACCGTGGCGGCGTCCGGGGAAGGCGGCGCGGCGAACACATACTCCTCGAGGACGATCTGCTTGCCCTCCACCCTGAGGGGGCTGTCCGGCGGAGCCGCGCACTGTAGGCTTTCTACGGGCAGTACGGGCATGTTCACCCGGTGGCCGGCGAAGCCGGCGTCGCGAACGAACCGCTCGAGTACGGCTGGGCATGTGACCCACGCGAACACGCCCTTGAGCGACCGTACCGGAAAGGCCAGAAGGCGAGCGTCACCGAAGCCGAGGGCCCCGGCATGCAGCTCCCCCGAGTTCGACTCCTTTCCGAAGAGTACGCGGAGGACCGGGTTCGCGTTCGCGTCGGAAAGCGTTTCGCTTCCTGCGCGGAGCTTGCGACGGGCTGCGTCTCTGAGCACGCCCTTCAGCGAACTGGCCGGAATGTGCGGGTGGCCGGTATGCCTTTCTCGCTGCACGGGCAAATCGATGACGCCAAGCGCTGTTCCCGCCCCAGGATGGAGGGCCGTTTCTGCATGGAGGAATAGCAAGCCTCCCGTTTGAATCATCATGACCAATCTCCTCGGGCGAACCAAGCCTCGCCCTGGGCCGCGAGCACGTTGCGGCCGCTGCACGAAGGGAAGGAGGGGAGTCTACCCTCCACGAAATAGGTGCTGCCGGGTGGCGCAAAGCGCCGAGTGGCATGGGGACCGCCTCGGGCGAGCTCGAAGCCGGAATGCGCGAGCATCGTCCCCACCGACGCGGCACGGACAGTTGCCTGCGGTAGACCGTCTGGGATCGCCTGGGCGCCGAAGTTCCCAGGAGTGAGGAGGACGATGCAGTGTCTTTCCGGATGGGCAGCGGGTGCATCCAGTGGCGTCGCGGGAGCGATGGGCTGACCGCGCGCCCGTCGAGCTTCGCCGCCGAGATGCAGCGGAATCGCAGGATCCCAGAACTTCGAGAGCGATTCGTCGCCATCGATTTCCACATAGAACCCGACGTCCGGTCGAAGGAGCAGGAGCCCAAGGGCATAGAGTTGAGAGTTCTTTGCTGAGCCGGTCGCCTCGTCGAGCGCCGTGTTCACCCGCCGGTCGAGGCAGTAGAGGGAACTGGAGGCCACCACGTCCGATGCCACCACCGCTTCGCCCCGAAGGAATCGCTTGAGTATGGAGTGCGGCAGATAGCCACCCGCAATCTCGGTCGGTCGGCCTTCGGCAAGCCAAATTGGAAGCTCAGCGCCCCTTCCGTAGAGGTCGCGCAGCACGGGATGGGTCGAGGGCTGCGCTCGAAACAGGGCGCCCTCGTGGGCTTGCTTCGAGAGCCGCCGCAGGATGCGAGGGACCGCGTACAGCGGTTCGACGCCCGAGGGTTTTCGCCTCGCAATCACCGGGCCCAGGAAGCGAGCTCGAACGACCGCCTCAGGCGCGCCGGCTTGCAGGAGCGCCTCCTCGATGGGTTGCCGACTTCGCCGAAGATGGGCGAACCGGTTGAAGTCCATGCCGGCCCTTCGACGAAGCGCGGTGCGCATCGCGCCGGCGAACGTTTGCGGAAAAGGTAGGCCGCTGTCCGGGGCTTCCGCCGGGCCCAAGGCACGACTCCCGCGAAAGAACAGCGTGTCGAGGGGCTCGACGAATAAGGCGTGACGCATCAGAGGTCCCGTCCCCGGGCAACGAACGCTGCCGTCTCGAGAATGCGAGCAAGGGCGTCCGCGTCGACGCCGCTCGCCTGGGCGCCGTCGTGTTCCGCTGCGAAGGCACCAAAGAGCGCGTCGGCCGCCTGTCGCGCCCGTCCTTTTGCGTCCGCCCCACCTTCTGCTCGGCCGAGAAGCCGATGCATTTCCGCACGGAGCGCACCGAGCGGTGGCCCTTCGGCGCCGAAACCCCGGCCGCGGAGTCGAAGGGCCTTGACCCACCGAACCGACAGACCTGCGCGGAAGACCTGCGCCATGTCGCTCATTAGTCTTGGGGGGCAGCATTCTTCCTTGCCCGAAGATACAGTCCACCGAAGGGTGACCTCGGCGTGCTCACCCGATCGCCGCCGCACCTGAATGGCCAGGCGGTCTCGGCCCTCCCGCTTCGCGCGCTTCTCCTGTTCTCGAACCGCGTCGAGGGCGCCTCGCAGCGGGGAACGGACGTGCGCGAACACGAGTCCGGCGCTCCCGCTCGCGAGTTCACCCATAAGCGGCCCGCATGCGGAGAAGTCTTCCCCGTACAGCCGCCGAATCTCGCTGGCCGCCTCGAGCGCGCGAGGCACTGGCAAGAGCGCCAATACGTCATCTCCTCCCGCATAGACCAGACGCCCACCGAAATTCTCCACGACACTCGGGACCACCACGGTGGCGAAGCGGAGCAGCGCGTCGCTGAGCGCAGCGTGCCGCGCTGGACCGAGAGGTCGCCGCGAATCGAGCGCCTCACCGGCACCCTGCCCATCAAAGTATTTCACCATCTTGGGGTGATAGATTTGGCGGAGCGTCGGACCGTGGCCACCTCGAAGCCAGGATCCAAGATGGTCGCCGTCGAACTGGAGCACAGCATAGTAGATAGGGGGAGGTCCCAAATACGCCTTCGCCTCGACAATCCTGTGTCGAAGCGGCGCGGGACAGGGTTCCTCAGCGTCCTCCTCGGCGTCGCCAGCATGGAGCCATTGGCCATTCCAGGACCCGTGCGTACGGCGCACCTCGTCGGGATCGATCGCGGCCTCCATCAGCCAGTCTCGAGCCGCGAGGCTTGCGGTGTCGGGCAGGCGTGTCTCAGGGGAATCGATGCCGAGCCGCGATTCAAAGAAGACAGGGTACGCGAACCGCTTGACGAGACCTACGGCGGAAAGGCGCTCGCCCCTCCGAAGCCGAAAGCCTCCGAAGCCTTTCTGGAGACGGTCATGCGCCGCATTCCAGAAACCATCCGCCTCCGCCAGTACCCCCGGACCCATCTGCTCCCAATCGCCAAGCATGGTGCACTTCGGGGGCAGGACCTCCGAGACGGATGTGGGCGGTACTTTGGGAATCTCCCGGCGAGATGCCGCGAGCCGCGCGGACAATTCTAGCTCGGCCGACCATGTGCCCGCCGGAGGCTCGAAGCGGTGCGAGGCGAGAACCAAATCACCGTGCACGTCGACCTCTTCGAGCCGCGCGCCGAATCTGGCCCGGTCGCGCTCGGGCATCGCTTCCCGAAGCGCCGAGACCGCGCTAGCGGCGGCGAAGAAGCCGGCTCCGAGCAGCTCAGCGCGGGGATCCTCCCGTTCGGTGGCCCCGGACTGCAGGCGGTATCGGTCGAGCACCGAAGTTCGGACGTCGAAGAAGTGATCGATTTGACGATCCCAGTCCGCATCCCAATCCGGAGCCACCGGACATAGTCGTGGAGCGAGATGCGCCCGAACCGCGTCGGCAACGTCGCTCCAAGCCGTCCGGACCGCCGCTTCTATCGCCTCCCCAAGCTCCTTGGCATGTAGCCGCGGCACGAGTGCGAGAAAGCGGTTCGGGAGAGCCGCCACCAGAGTGCGGCTCGGCGGCGCGTTCTCGACGGGGACGCCCCGCGCGCGGAGGTAAGCGTCGATCGCCGGGACCCCGCGCAAGCTCGGGTAGATGAGTGCCGTTGGGCCGAGTGCGTCGACCACCGACAAGATCCCAGCGGTAGCGAGGTGGGCAAGAAGGAAGCTCCCCATCCAGAGGTCGCGCAGGGTTCGGGCGCCCGCGATGAACTGCTGCACCGGTCCAATCCAGAAGGAAAGGAGCGAAGCGCCGGCATCGGCCGCAATGAAGGCAGCAGTAGTGTCGGCATGATGCCAGATCGTATGGTCGGGCTGCCGCGTATCCGCCGGGAGCAGGGCCCAGTCCGGGTGCGCCGCCGCGAGCGCTTGAGGAAGACTCCTCCAGAGCGTCAGGAATCTGGTCTCGAGGTCATCCCTCTTGTCGCGGGGGAGCTGCTCGAGCAGTTCTTCGAGGCTACGAACTTCTTGCTCGGGATCGATGGACTCGACATCGAGCTCGCGGGCGCTCCCCGACAATGGATGGTGAAACCGCAGACCGTCCACCGGCCCCACGGCCCGCGCGTAGCCCGGTCCGGGCGATGGCACCGGCAATCGCTCCGCCACCGCGGCATAAACGTCGGCGTCGTGCTCCACGTCGTCCACGCCCTCGCCGAGGGCCAGCCCGACCATGCGCCGGGCACGACTTTCGTGGTCCCTTATCCGCACCGCCTTGCTCGGAGGGTCGTGAAGCCAGGCACGGATGAGAGCGTGAGCGTCCATCGACGTGTAGTACGCGCGCCGCGGCGCGTTCTTGCGGAGGAAAGTGCGATCGTCGAGAATTTCCGACGAAGGTCGAGGGTAGCTCGCGTTCGATGCGGTCCCTCGACCGCGAGCTGGCCCGCCGCGACGTCCGTTTCGCGCCCGGAAGCGTCGGTCAGCCGCGGCGCTGCGGGCGAGCACCCTGGCGGTCCCTCTATCCCCGTGACGCGCGCGCAGAGTCGGCCGTCGCTCAGCTCCAGTCATCGAGGAGTTGGGGCTGGAGGACGGTCTTCTCCGGGAGGTGGCTCAGCTCGGGGGGCGCCGTCCGGAGATCGACGCCGCACCCGTCGAGCAGCGCCTCGAGCCGCTCGCCGCTCGCCGCGTCGAGGCCCGGGAAGAGCTCTGCGAGGGCGCGAGCCGCGGCGTCCTCGACCTCGACCGGGGGAGCCGGCGCCAGGAGCACGAGTCCGAGGGCCCTCGGCCGCCCGCGGCTCGAAGCCTGGGCGAGCGACCATCCGGTGTCCGGCCTGAGACCTGTGCACGCCGGGCCCGCTCCGACCGCCTCGCCCGAGGCGCAAACACTGCGCCTCGATGGCGGCCGGGAAGGGCTGGTCCGACAAGCACCGACCCAAAGGCCTCGCCGCCAGCGCGCGTAGCCCGAACGCTACCGTAGAAGTCTCAATCGCCTGAGCGGGGTTGGGGGGTCTCTTGGCGGGGCTCAGCGCTGCGGCGCGGAGGCAGATCGAGGAGTGGTCTCAATCCCCTGAGCGGGGTTGGGGGGTCTCTTGGCGGCAAAGGGGGCACCAATGATGGTGTTTCTTGTCGAATAGTCTCAATCCCCTGAGCGGGGTTGGGGGGTCTCTTGGCTCGAGAGATCCGCACTGAGCATCTGCGAGATCAAGGGCCGACGTCTCAATCCCCTGAGCGGGGTTGGGGGGTCTCTTGGCCGGGATCGGCGGACACGCGGGCGGTGGTCACGCAACCGGGTCTCAATCCCCTGAGCGGGGTTGGGGGGTCTCTTGGCCCTTTTCCGCCCCACGCGCCCCACGCGCGCGGGCGCCGTCTCAATCCCCTGAGCGGGGTTGGGGGGTCTCTTGGCCTGCGCTGTTCGAGGACGTACTACGCGTCGGGGACGACGGTCTCAATCCCCTGAGCGGGGTTGGGGGGTCTCTTGGCCTCAAGATGATCGACCTCAAGCAGGCCGGTGAGCTGACGTCTCAATCCCCTGAGCGGGGTTGGGGGGTCTCTTGGCACCTACCGTGTCCGGGCTGGCAAGCCGTCCACGAAGTGGTCTCAATCCCCTGAGCGGGGTTGGGGGGTCTCTTGGCCTCAAGATGATCGACCTCAAGCAGGCCGGTGAGCTGACGTCTCAATCCCCTGAGCGGGGTTGGGGGGTCTCTTGGCCCCTTCCGAGTCAACGTATCGGGTGACCTCGGCTCCACGTCTCAATCCCCTGAGCGGGGTTGGGGGGTCTCTTGGCACTGGTTTGACCGCGAGTTCATCGCGGCCGAGACGGTGTCTCAATCCCCTGAGCGGGGTTGGGGGGTCTCTTGGCGAGATCGGCTCAGAGTTCTTCGAGGAGGAGGAGGAGGTCTCAATCCCCTGAGCGGGGTTGGGGGGTCTCTTGGCCCTTCGCTCTTGGGCGGCACCATTCTCGCCCGGCTCCCGTCTCAATCCCCTGAGCGGGGTTGGGGGGTCTCTTGGCGCTCGTGCTTGTCGAGCTCAAGACGGCCCAAGGTCGGGTCTCAATCCCCTGAGCGGGGTTGGGGGGTCTCTTGGCGGCCTCGTGGAGGCCGCGGCCAAGGTCGGCAATGCCGAGTCTCAATCCCCTGAGCGGGGTTGGGGGGTCTCTTGGCGGCGAACTGGAGGGCGGAAGCTACCGGGTGACCATGCCGTCTCAATCCCCTGAGCGGGGTTGGGGGGTCTCTTGGCGAGGACCGAGACTACCCCGAGGCCGACCTGCTGCGGCGGTCTCAATCCCCTGAGCGGGGTTGGGGGGTCTCTTGGCACCAGCCGTTTGGTGATCAAGACTGAGGGTGGAGGCTCGTCTCAATCCCCTGAGCGGGGTTGGGGGGTCTCTTGGCGGAGGGCGCGCCGGGCGACGGCGCCCGCCCGCCACGAGGCGTCTCAATCCCCTGAGCGGGGTTGGGGGGTCTCTTGGCCCCCTGCGGGCCCGCCTCAGCGAGGCGGGCGTCTCGCCGTCTCAATCCCCTGAGCGGGGTTGGGGGGTCTCTTGGCACCGCAACCTCATTGAGGCAGCGCGCCGGGCTGGCGCGCGTCTCAATCCCCTGAGCGGGGTTGGGGGGTCTCTTGGCCTCGACGATCCCTGGTTTGACGCGCCCGAGCCCTCCGAGTCTCAATCCCCTGAGTGGGGTTGGGGGGTCTCTTGGCGCGGTGACTCGTAGGTGGGGTACCGACTTGTCTCACTGTCGTCTCAATCCCCTGAGCGGGGTTGGGGGGTCTCTTGGCCGGAGGGTGGCGATGGACCGGAAAGACGTGGGCGGTCGATGTCTCAATCCCCTGAGCGGGGTTGGGGGGTCTCTTGGCGAGCCCGTGAAATCGCGGAGTCCTTCACCGGCATGGCCGAGTCTCAATCCCCTGAGCGGGGTTGGGGGGTCTCTTGGCTCCGCGTCAGCCTGGAG
>DAIQNR010000103.1:14066-18091 GCA_036788295.1 Myxococcota bacterium | reverse complement strand
CAGGGACGCAGGAAACGAGCCTGGGGCGTTGGTAGAGCCCGATCGGTGCTCTAGGGCGGCGCCGGCTCAATCTTCGAGAAGCTCGGTGTTCCAATAGGACGCGTCCGCGACGCTCAGAAACGGCATCCACTCCGCGCGCGGGCGCAGGCCGTCCCGGCCCTGCTCGAACGGCGACCACCGAGGGCGGCTCGGACGCCGAGCCAGCTTCATCCCTGCCTCCTCGGGGGTCCGCGAACCCTTGGTGAGGTTGCACTTGATGCACGAGCAGACCACGTTCTCCCAGGTGGTCCGGCCGCCGCGGGCCCTCGGGATCACGTGGTCGAGGTTCAGCTCCGACCGGATGAACCGCTTGTTGCAGTACTGGCAGGTGCTCTGGTCCCGCAGAAAGATGTTCTGGCGGGAGAAGCGCACATGCATCCGCGGGAAGCGGTCGAACACCTGCAGCACGATGACCCGAGGCACCTTCAGGCTCGACGACACCGTGCGGATCGAATCCCCGTGGACCTCGGCCGACAGCTCCGCCCACGACTCGAAGTCGAAGGTCTGAAACTGCTCGTCGATCGCCTTGGCCGCCCCTTGGTAGAGGAGGGCGAAGGCGCGGCGCACGGTGGTGATGTTCACCGGCTGGTAGAGGCGGTTGAGGACCAACACGCTGGTGTCGAGGACGGTCATCCTTCTGCTCCTGTCTTCGTTTGGGCCCGATCGTTCATCGCGTCTCGGATCCCTCGGGCCACCCAGGGGATCTCGATATCTTCGAGCGTTCTCGCGTCGAGCGCAAGCCGGTCCTCCAGCGTGCGCCCGACGATGGCGGGCCGCCCGGCCCGAAGCCGGGTCGCGAGCCGGGCCCCTTCCTGTCCCCGGGGCCCGAACACCACCGCCCTCGACGGTAGTTCCACGAGCGGCAGCGAGCCACCACCAGGGCGGCTCGAGCACGGCCGGATGACCGCCGCCTCGTCGCCCTCGAACCAAGGGGCGATCGCGGCTCGAAGCTGCTCCGCCCTCGCGGCGACCGCCTCGATCGGGGCCGCGAGCGCCGCGATCGTGGGCAGCTCTTCCGCCCTGCCCGCTCGGTACGCCCGCAGCGTAGCATCGAGCGCCGCGAAACCGAGCTTGTCGAGCCGCAGCGCCCGGGCGAGCGGATGGCGTCGGCACCGCTCGATCCACTCGGTCCGGCCGACCAGCACCCCGGCCTGCGGGCCGCCGAGCAGCTTGTCGCCGCTGAACGCGACCAGATCCGCCCCCGCCCGAACCCAGTCCGCCGGGCGGGGCTCCCGCCCGACGAGCGGCGCCGCCCGACCGAGCGCGTCGTCGTCGGCGAGCAGCCCGCTGCCGAGGTCCACCAGCAGCGGGACCCCGCAGTCGGCGGCGAGCCGGCCCATGTCCGCGGCCGAAGGGGTGTGCTCGAAACCCACAACGGCGAAGTTCGAGCGATGCACCACGAGCAGCGCCCCGGTCTCGGGGCCGACCGCCCGGCGGTAGTCCTCGGGGTAGACCTTGTTGGTCGTCCCCACCTCGACGAGGCGCGCCCCCGACTCGGCCATGATGTCGGGGACCCGAAATCCGCCCCCGATCTCGACGAGCTCCCCGCGGGCGACGACCACCTCGCGGCCCCGGCCCACCGCCGCCAGCATGAGCAGGGTGGCGCCAGCGCAGTTGTTGACCGCCGTGGCCGCTTCCGCGCCGGTCAGCTCCGCCGCCAGCTCGCCCACCCGGGCGTCCCTGGCCCCCCGCTCCCCCCGGGCGAGGTCGTACTCGAGGTCGATCGAGCCCGCTGCCTCTGCGACGGCGGCCCGCGCCGCGTCCGAGAGCCGGGCTCGGCCGAGGTTCGTGTGCAGCACGACCCCGGTCCCGTTCAGCACCCGGGTGAACGTGGGCACCGTCAGCCGGTCGAGCTCCCGCTCGAGCCGCCCCCGGATCTCCGTTTCCGGCGGGACCACGCCGGTCGCCCGGGCTTCCTGCCGAGCCGCCTCGATGGCGAGTCGCGCCGCGTCAGCGACCAGCCTCCGGCCATGACGCCGGACGAGAGGGCCGAGGCCCGGGTCGGCGAGCCATCGGCCGACCGCTGGGAGCCGACGCAGGAGCCGTGGGCCCTCTGCGTTCGTCACGGGACCTGCTCTTAGCAGAGAACCGGTGGCAGCACAGTGGCGGAAGCGTCAACGTTGCCGCCGGTCAAGTCGTTTTCTTGTCGTCCGAGAACTTTCGCTCGAGCGCTTGGGCCACCGGCTCGCTCACGTAGCTCCGAAGCTGGCCCCCGTTGGCGGCGATCTCCTTGACGAGTGAGCTAGAGACATAGACGTGTTGGTGCTCGGTCAAGAGAAAAGTTGTCTCCACCTTGGGTTCGAGGTCCCGGTTGGCGAGCGCGAGCTGGAACTCGTACTCGAAGTCGGTCAGGACCCGAAGCCCGCGGACGATGACCCCGGCGCCGAGCCCCCGGCAGAAGTCGATGAGCAGCCCGGAGAACGATCGCACATCGACGTGGGGGAGGTGCAAGGTCGAGGCCTCGAGCAGCGCGAGCCGCTCCTCGACCGTGAACAAGGTCGTCTGCGCCTTCTTGGGGTTGAAACCCACCGCGAGGGTGACCCGATCGTACAGACGGGCCGCTCGCTCGATGATCGCCGCGTGCCCGAGCGTGATCGGGTCGAAGCTCCCGGCGTAGACCGCGTGGCGGTAGTCGGGGCCCGATGAACGGCGACCCTTCTTTTCGCTCACGAGCGGTTCATGCCCACGGTTTGGGAGGGAGCACAAGAACCCGGTTGCCCCTGTCCGCGCCGGAGGTGTTAGCTCCTCGGGCCATGGCGATGAACGACATCAAGCCGAAGCTCGAAGACCTCCGCGGGCGCGTCGACGCGCTCCGGAGGTATCTTTGACATCGAGGGCAAACGAGCACGCATCAGTGAGCTCGAGTCGATGGGCGCCGATCCGGCCCTCTGGAACGACCAGGAGCGCGCGCAGAAGGTGAACCGGGAGCGGGTCGGGCTCGAGAAGCTCGTCGCCGAGTTCGGCAAGCTCCACGAGCGGCTCGAAGAGGCGGAGGTCCTGCTCGAGCTCGCCGAGGAGACCGGCGACGACTCGGTCGAGGCCGAGCTGCGGGCCCTCACGACAACCTCCGAGTCGGAGATCTCGAAGATGGAGCTCCGCCGGATGATGTCCGGCGAATACGACCACTCCCCCGCGATCGTCACCGTTCAGGCCGGCGCCGGCGGCACCGACGCCCAGGATTGGGCGGAGATGCTGCTTCGCATGTATGTTCGGTGGGCGGAGCGCGCGGGATTCGAGGTGGAGCAAGCCGACCTGCAGCCGGGCGAAGAAGCGGGGATCAAGGGGGCGACGCTCATCATTCGGGGCGACCACGCCTTTGGGTGGCTGCGGGCCGAGAGCGGCGTGCACCGCCTGGTCCGAATCTCGCCCTTCGACTCCAACGCCCGCCGCCAGACCGCGTTCGCCGCGGTCACGGTGGATCCGGAGCTCGACGACGACATCGAGGTGGACATCGACTGGGCCAAGGACATTAGGGAGGACACCTTGCGGTCTTCGGGCGCCGGCGGTCAGCACGTCAACAAGACGGAGTCCGCCATTCGGCTCACCCACCTGCCCACCGGCATCGTCGTGAACTGCCAGTCCGAGCGCTCGCAGCACAAGAACCGAGCGACCGCGAGAAAGATCATGACCGCCCGGCTGCTCGATTACATGAAGGCGGAGCAGGACGAGGAGAGAAAGAAGATCGCGGCCGAGCGGCTGAAGATCGAGTGGGGCTCGCAGATTCGATCCTACGTCAACCATCCCTACCGGATGGTTAAGGACCACCGCACCGACCACGAGAGCCCGCAATTCGACTCGGTCCTCGAGGGCGAACTCGACGGGTTCATGGAGGCGTTTCTGCTTCAGCACGCGAAGGACGACCTGCGCCGCTGACGCGCTCAGCCGTACGAACCGAGCTCAGCCGTACGGATTGAGCTCAGCCGTACGGATCGAGCTCAGCGGTACGGACCGAGCTCAGCGGTACGGACCGAGCTCAGCCGTACGGA
>DAIQNR010000103.1:0-13966 GCA_036788295.1 Myxococcota bacterium | reverse complement strand
GTACGGACCGAGCTCAGCGGTACGGACCGAGCTCAGCCGTACGGATCGAGCTCGGACAGCTGGGCCCATCTCGCGTACAGGGATTCGACCTGGGCGCGGCTCGATTCGAGCGCGCGGAGCCGCTCAGGGAGCCGGGGACCGAGCCGGCGGGTCTCCTCCGGGTCGGACAGCTCGGTCTCGAGCTCCGCCACCCGCTGCTCGGCGGCGAGAATGTTCGCCTCCATCTTTTGAAACTCCTGCTCCTCGCCGTGGCTTCGCCGCAGCCGCTTGGTCTGCTTCTGCGCCGGTGCAGATTTCCCGCCTCTTGGCGCCGCGCTCACGGCGGGGCCCGACCTCCGGGCCCGCCAGTCCGCGTGGCCGCCTTCGTAGCGCACCACCCTCCCCTCGCCCTCGAAGACCAGGACTCCGGTCGTCACCCGGTCGAGAAACCATCGGTCGTGGCTCACCACCAGCACGCAGCCAGGATAGGACGACAGCGCGTCCTCGAGGACCCGGAGCGTAGGCAGATCGAGATCGTTCGTGGGTTCGTCGAGAATGAGAAGGTTGCCGGAGCGGCGCAGGCGTTTGGCGAGCGCCACCCTGGTCCGCTCCCCGCCAGACAAGGTCCCGACCTTCGCTCGCTGCTGCGCGCCATCGAAGCCGAGGCCGCCTAGGAAGCCATGCACCGAGACCGGCTGGTCGCCCACCCAAACGCTGTCGTTTCCATCACCGACCTCTTCGATGACCGTCCGCTCGTCGGATAGATCGCTGCGGCCCTGGTCGGCGTAGACGATCTCGGTGTTCTGGCCGAGCACGACCTCGCCCGAGTCAGGTTGTATCTGTCCGAGCACCATCCGGAGCAGGGTCGTCTTTCCCGCTCCGTTGGGTCCTACGACGCCGAGCCGGTCCCCGGGGGTGAGCAGGAGGTCGAGGTCTTGGACGAGCGGTGGCCCGGAGAACCGCTTGGATACACCTTTGAGCTCGAGAATGGTCTTTCCGAGCCGGCTCGGGTGGGGGAGCCGAAACTTCGCCTCCCCCTGCTCGGCGACCGGGTTGTCGGCGGCGAGCGCCTCGTAGCGATCGAGCCGGGCCTTCGATTTCGTGGTCCGGGCCGGCGGCCCCCGGCGAACCCACTCGAGCTCGTGGCGCAAGGTCTTCTGCCGGTTGTCTTCCGCCTTTTGCTCCGCCGCCTCCCGGGCCGCCTTCTGCTCGAGGTACCGGGTGTAGCCGCCAACGAACCCGAACAGCCGACCCCGGTCGAGCTCGACGATCCGGGTGCAGACCCGATCGAGAAACCATCGGTCGTGGGTCACGAGCAAGAGCGCCCCCGACCGGGCGGTCAGGAGGCCCTCGAGCCGCTCGATGGTCTCGACGTCGAGGTGGTTGGTCGGCTCGTCGAGCACCAAGAGCTCGGGCTCGGCGAGCAGGCCAACCGCCAGCGCCACCCGGCGCCGCTCCCCCAAGGAGAGGGGCGCGAGCGAGCGGTCCGGCGCCGGCGCCGCGAGCGCGTCGAGCATCGCCTCCGCCTCGTGCTCGAACGCCCGTCCGCCGTGCCGCTCGATGGCCTCCATCAGCTCGGCCTGCTCGCGGACGAGCTCGTCGAGCGCCGAACCGGCGGCGCTCTCCATTTTCCGCTCGAGGGCGTCGAGGGCCCGGACGAGCGCCGGGCGGGGCGCGAGGCCGGCGAGCACCGCTTCCTCGACCGTCGTGCCCTCGAGCTCCGGCTGCTGGCCGACCGCCGCCACCCGCAGGTCCCGGCGGGTCATGATCTCTCCGTCATCGGCCGACTCCTGGCCGAGAAGACAGCGGAGCAGGGTCGTCTTTCCGGCGCCGTTTCGGCCCACCAGGCCGATCCGGTCGCCGGTCTCGACGGTGAGATCCACGCCATCGAGCACCGCCCGGGCGCCGATGCGGCGGTGGAGGCCGTGGGCGGACAAAAGGCTCAACGGCGCCTCCAGCGATCGTGGACGAGACCGGCGACGGCAGCGACGGCGAAGGCCCCGGCTGCCCACGGTCCGACCGCGGCGAGCGGGCCGGCGAGCGGGTGGCCGCTGGCAGAGAGGACAAGGTAGGTCAGGTACCCAAGGTAGCACCCGAGCAGCCCGATCCCTTCCCACCTCGAGACCCGAAAGCCGGACAGGAGGATCGGCAGGCAGACGACAGCGGCGCCGAGCGCGACCGGGTAGTCCACCGCCATCGCCTCGCTCGATACGTCGAGGCCCCCGGCCACGAGGCCAGTGAGGCCGATCACGCCAAGCACGTTGAAGATGTTGCTTCCCACCACGTTGCCCACCGCGAGGTCCCGTTCTCCCTTGATCGTCGCCACGAGCGAAGCAGCCAGCTCCGGCAGCGAGGTCCCGATGGCGACGACGGTGAGGCCGATCATCCGATCATCCACCCCGAGCGCCTTTGCGACCACGGTCGAGCCATCGACGAGCCAATCGGATCCGAGCACGAGCAGCGTCGCTCCCCCGAAAACGAAGAGCAGCCCCACCGGCAGCGGCCTCGCCGGCGGCACCCCGCTTTCCCCGACGGCCTCGGGCGAGCGCCGAGACCCGATCACCTGCCCGACGACGTAGACCGCGAGCAGCGCGACGAGCAACGTCGCTTCGATCGGCCCCACCCGGCCGTCGGCGGCGAAGAGCCCGAACAGGAGGGTGACGCCGACCATCACCGGCACGTCGATTCGGACCACCTGCGCCACCACCGACAGGGGGGCGACGAGCGCGCACAAGCCGAGCACGAGCAGCACGTTGAGGATGTTGCTGCCGAGCACGTTGCCGACGGCGAGTCCGGGCTGGCCCGAGTACGCGGCAGCCACGTTGACCGCGACCTCGGGCGCGCTGGTGCCGAGCGCCACCACCGTGAGCCCAATGACCAACGGCGAGACCCGCAGGCGCCGGGCGAGGCCGGAGGCGCCGTCCACGAACAGGGTCGCGCCGCCGGTGAGCGCGACGAAGCCGCCGGCGATGAGGAGCAAGGGGAAGAGCTCGGTCATGAGGACACCGAGAGGGAGGAGGCCACGGCGAGCGGCCGCGGTCCAAAGGTGCGCGTAGGCA
The DNA here is from genome assembly GCA_036788295.1 of Myxococcota bacterium. Lineage (GTDB taxonomy): Bacteria > Myxococcota > Kuafuiibacteriia > Kuafuiibacteriales > Kuafuiibacteriaceae > JAHQVK01. The sequence continues at coordinate 10,928 of DAIQNR010000103.1, read as the reverse complement.
CCGCGGCGCCGGCGTCACCCGTGGCCGGCCGATTCCACTGCGCCTGCAAAACGAAACGGAAATTTCGACCGGCCAAGCTGGTGGCTCCCGAAGTGCGCTCAGAGTACGCAGGGGCGATGCGAGTCGAAACCCATTTGTTCGGGCCGCTCACGACGCGGATCGTCACCCCGCCGGGAGCCCCCGAGCGGGGTCCGATGGTCGTTCTCTTTCATGGATTCGGCGCCCCGGGGACCGACCTCGTGCCGCTCGCTGCACATCTCGGCGCGCCGAACGGGACCCGGTTCGCGTTTCCGGAGGCTCCGCTCGACCTCGGCCCCGCGTTCGGGGGCGGGCGGGCGTGGTGGATGATCGACGTGGTCGCGCTGCAGATGGCGATCGCCAGCGGTCGCCTCCGGGACCTCGCCGGGGAGCATCCGGCAGGGCTGGACGAGGCGAGCGCCAAGGCCTCTGCGTGCCTCGACGCGCTCGTCGGCGCGTTTTCGCCCACCCACCTCGCGCTCGGCGGCTTCTCCCAAGGAGCGATGCTCGCCACCCATGTCGCGCTCCTCGGACCGCGCTCGGTGGATGCCCTGGTCCTGTTTTCGGGGTCCGTAGTGGCCGAGGCGGCTTGGGCACCGAAGTTCGGCGCCGGCTCCGGCACCGAAGTGGCGATCTCCCACGGGCAGCTGGATCCGGTCCTCCCCTATGAGGGGGCCGAGCGGCTTCGCAGGCTGTTCTCGGACGCCGGGTGGAAGGTGACCTTCACCCCGTTTCGAGGACAGCACGAGATCCCGGCCGTCGCGCTCTCCGCGGCTGGCGGCGTGCTCACCCGGGCGTTCGGGGCTGGGGGGCCGGTGACGGAATGACTCGCGGAGCCCCCACCGCCGCTCGGCTCTCGCCGGACGTCAGCTCCGGTCGGGGGTGGTGAGGATGCGTGAGGCCTCGCTGCCCAGCCGACCGGAGGTGCCGAGCAGCGATCGGGCCACGCCGGCCGCCGACGCGGCATCGATGCGCTCGAGCGCGTTGAGCGCCGCCGCCCGCTCGGATGCCGGCACCGTCGGGTCGCGGCTGATGAGCCCCAGCGCTTCTGCAGCCGGGCGATAGCGGGCGGCCGAGAGTCGCTCGACGAGCAGCGGACGGTGGGAAGGGTCGGGCCGCTCGAGCTCCTCGAGCACCGCCGGGAGCGCGCCCGGTCCGAGTCGGTCGAGGACCTTGGCTGCCTCGGCCGCGGGCAGGACCCGGAGCCGGGCGAGCTGCTTGTGGGGAGAGGGCCCGAGCGAAAACGCGAAGGCCACCGCAGCGGCGGGAGCCAGCGCGGCCACGTACACGACCCAGGCGTGCGGCAGGCGCCGCTCGTTTCGACGATGGTGCATGGACCGCTCGAGACGCTAAGTGCCCTACGCCGGGCCGGCGGCGCCGTCAAACCGTCGTCTGCTCCATTTCGCCGGCGGGATCGTTCGAAGTTCGAACGGGCAACCGATTGCGGGGGTGCGAGGCGCCGTTCATGGCTCGGACATGTTCTTGGGTCGCCGCGGCCGACTTGGGCTGCTCTTGGGTCTCTGCGCCGGAGGCTGCGAATGCGACGAGCGGCTCGCGCTCCTCGCCGGGTCGCTCGAGATCGAGCCGGCGACGGTCGACTTCGGGTCCGTCCCGGTAGGGGTCTTTTCCCGGGAGCCGGTGGTGCTGCGAAACGGGGGGAGCTTTCGCCTCGAGGTCTCGTCCGTTGGTGCCCGTCCCCCATTCTCGATCGACCTCGACACCGGCCTGCTCTTGTTTCCAGGCAGCTCCACCGTCGCCGTCGTCGGCTTTCGACCCGACCGAGTGGGCCCGTTCGAAGCGGCTGTCACCATCGAGACCGACGAAGCCGGGGTCGCTCCGGCCGAGCTGACGTGCCTCGGGGAAGGGATCGAAGCGTCGGTCCTGGTCGAGCCGGCGGTGCTCGATTTCGGCGACGTGCCGAGGGAGACCGGGGCAGCGCCGGCGACCGGGACGGTCACGGTGACGAACCAGGGCAGCGACGCTTTCGATCTGACGAGCGTGGGGGTGGAGATGGGATCGGGTGGTCGCTTCGAGGTCGCGCCCGAGGCCACGCTCGGAAGGTTCGCGCCGGGGGAACAGCGCGTCATCGAGGTCGGCTTTGCCCCCGAGGCCCGAGGACCGCACCGGGGACGGCTCGTGCTTCGGACCACCGCCCCCGATGGAGCCGAAGTCGAAGTGGAGCTGCTCGGGCAGGGGGTGGGACCCCGATTCGAGCTGTGCACGGAGAGCCACGACGGCGCCGAAGCGTGCACGGAGCGCGGCGAGGCGCCCCGGCTCGTGCTCGGCGGCATCGACGTGGGGGAGCGCGGCGCCGGCCGCATACGGGTGCACAACCGGGGCGAGCGCGAGCTCGCCATCGACCTCGCCGCGCTCGGCGGTGGCTCCCCGGAGTTTGGGTTCTCCCCCGAGCCCGTCGCCACGCCGAACTTTCGCGTCGGCCCAGGCGGGACCTGGACCATGGAGGCTTCCTACGTCCCGGTCGACTATGTGTTCGACGCCATCAACCTGGTGTTCGAATCGAACGATCCCGAGCGACCGAGCCAGACCGTGCTCGTCGAGGGCAGGGTCCCGAGGCCGGTGGCCAACGCGATCCCCCGCAGCCTCAGCTTTCGGCTCACCGGGGGCTCCGCGAACGAGGCCCGAGCGCCGGTGCTGCTCGTCAACTGCGGCGAGCGCCCGCTGCGGCTGCTCGACGCTCGAGGGACCGGGGAGGGCTTTCGGTTCGAGGGGCTGCCCGCACCGGGCTCGGAGGTCTCGCCTGGCGACTGCACCGCCGACGCGCCGGGGCTCGAGATCGAGGTCGTGTTCTCTCCGCCCCGGTCCGGGAGCTTCTCCGGGGAGCTCGAGCTTCGCACCAGCGACCCGGCGGATCCGGTGCTCACCGTTCAGGTCGTTGGTGCCCGCAGCTGATCCCACCCGCCGCGTCGTGATCGCCGACACGGCTTCGGCCGCTTCCGTGGGTCGGCCGGCCCGTGGTACCAACTTCGACGGAGGCAGTGCGCATGAAGGCCCAGGTCGGAATTCTCTCGTTTCTCACGTTTGCCGCCGTCGCCGCCCTTTCTTGGCCGAGCGCGGCCGAGGCCCGGGCGCCGGAGCCGGGCGACAAGGTCCGCATCACGCTGCATGACGGCAACGCGCTGCTCGGCGAGCTTCTCGGGCTCGGGGAAGCGGGGTACCGGATCCGTTTCAGCGGCACCGAGGTGATCGTCGCCTATCCTTCGGTCCGGGGGATCGAGGTGGTGGTCGAGGACAACCTGCTCGACGAGATGCGGCCTCGGGGACGGGACTTCCGGACCCGTGAGCCGCATTTCGAGCCCGAGCAGCGGGAGCCGCCCCCGCCCCCGGCGCCACGATGGGAGGAAGCGCCGAGGCCCTCCGCCCCGCCGCCCGCGTACCGGCCTCCTCCGCCCCCCGAGTACCGGACTCCGCCTCCCGTGTACCAGCCTCAGCCCGAGCCCCCGGCGACCCCACCGAGGTCTCGGAGCCGGCGCCCTCCTCCGCCGGTTCAGCAGCACGACGACCAGTCCCCGGGATTGAGCGGCACCGCGCCGCCGAAGCCCCCGTCGCGGGGCGGTGGGTTCATCGCCGCCGGCGCGGTGATGGCGGGCGTGGGCGTGGTCGCTTCGGTGGCGTCCGCGTCCGCCATGAACGACAACCAGAGTCGCCCCGCGTGGGGGTACACGGACCATGGCCCGCTCCCCGGGATCTTTCTCGCCGGTACGGCGATGGCGATCACCGGGGCGGCGCTCGGGGTCACCGGGATCGTGATGAAGTCCGTGAGCGGAGCCAAGCGCCGGCGCTGGGAACGGGAGTACGGAAAGGACGACCGCTTGAGATGGAGCATCGCGCCATCGGTCCACCCGGAAGGCGGCGGCGGGCTCAGCGTCGTCGGTCAGTTCTAGGGGAGCCGGCTCTCGGCTTCGCCATCAGCAGCCGTGATCCCCCGGAGAGCGGGTGGGTCGCCCGATCCGGGTTGAGCCCGGCGGACCGCATGAGGGACAGCAGCTCCGGTTTGGTGCGCGCCCGGCCCCGCCCAAAGAGGACCATCATCTCGAGGTCGAGGTACCGAGGCAGGCAGCGCAGAGTCCCGGGGGGAAGCACCGTCTCGATCACCCACACCCACCCGCCTTCGGCGACTGCGTCCCGGCACCGCTCGAGCAGCGAGCGCGCCTCGTCGTCGCTCCAATTGTGGAGCACGTGCTGGAGGACATAGAGGTCGGCGCCCGCGGGGAGCGGGTCGAAGAAATCGGCGGCGTACAGCTCGGTGCGTGCACCAAGCCCGGCCGCGTCGATGCGGGGCCGAGCCCGTTCGAGCGCGTGGGGCCGATCGAGCAGGGTGCCTTGCAAGTGAGGCCACCGCTGCAACAAGGCGATGAGCAGGGTGCCGAGCCCGCCTCCTACGTCGACGACCCGACGCACCGCGCCGAGCTCGGGCCGGGCCGCGGCCGCTTGGGCGACCTCGGCGGTGAAGCCCTCGACCCCGTGGTCGTAGCGCTGGCTGTCCCCGGGGTGGGTCTCGAGCCACCGGTAGAGGCCCACCCCATGGGCGGACTCGAACGCCGAATGTCCCGTCCGTACCGCCTCCGCCAGCCCAGACCACGGGGACCACTGGGCCGGCGAGCCCACGAACCGGGCGACGTCACCGAGCGGACCGGCGAGCTCCCAGCCGAGCTCGGTCGGGAGGAACCGGCCCGACTCGTCCACGGACAAGAGCTCCTCGCCGGCGAGCACGCCGAGCAGCCGGCGAAGGTTGTCCCGGTCTAGGTCCAGCGCGTCCGCGAGCGCGTCGGCGGTGCGAGGCCCGCCCCCGAGCGCCTCCACGAGGCGCAACTCGGCGGCGGCCGACACCGCGGCCGAGACCCATTTGCCCGCGAGCAGGCGGAGGAGGCGTTCGGCCGGGGTCGGGGTCACCGGCTCACGCCACGGCGGGAGCCGGCGCGTGGAACAACGCCGCCGCCTCCGCCACCGGCCACCTGGGCTCGACCGGGCCCAGGGTCCGCTCCACGTCTCGGGCCAAATCGGACAAGGCCCGCCGCCGGCCTCGCCGGTCGAGCGCCTCGGCGGCCACTCGCCCGGCAGGCAGATGGGCCTGCCAGCCGGCGATGCCGAGCTCGGCCCACATCTCGCGTCCGAGCTCGGGCCCGAGCTCGGACGCGACCCGCAGGAGGATCTCCGAGAACAGCTCCTCCGCGAGCGCGAGCTGCCGGCGCATGTACTCGAGGGTCTCCGCCGGGCCCATCCGCCGGGCGAGGTTCAGGTGGGCGTCCACGAGCATCGAAGGGAAGCTCGGGACCACCAGCAGCTCTCCGTCTGGGCTCGCTCCACCGTCCGCAGGACCGCGCTTGGCCCAGAACTGAAACACCTTTTGCATTCGGTTCGACATCTCTACGAACCGGGCCCCGACGGCGGAGAACGGTTCGAGCTCGGCCCCGCTCAGCGCATAGATCTTCTGAAGGAAAAAATGGCAGGGATAACTCCAGTAGATGAGGTCATCCCAATAGACCTTGGTCGCCATGGCCCGGGCGTGCCCGTAGACCTCGGCTGCATCTCGGTACAGCGCGATCGCGCCGTTCACGAGGGCCCGGTACTGCGCGTTCAACTCTTGGGAGCGAAGGAGCAGGCGCTCCGGGCTCGCCCCGGCGAAGTCTTCCCGTATCAGCTCGGCGGTGAAGCCGTTGGCCATCGCGATGTAGTCGGTCCCGGGGCTATAGAGCGGGTCAGCGAAGGCCCCGGCCTCACCGACCATCGCCCACCGGTCGGGGTGCCAGCACCGCGCGACCGTGTGGCAATAATTCTTGAGGCACCCGAAATCGAGGATCTCGGCCGACTCGAGCGCCCGGCCGAGCACCGGCTCGTTCTTGGCGATGAACGCGAGCGCTCGATCGAGGGTTCGGGTCTCGTCGAACCCATGCACGTGGTTGTGGGTCACGATGCCCACGCTCGTCATCCCGGAGGCCAGCGGGATGAGCCAGACCCAATAGCCAACCCCCATCAAGTGGACGGTGGAGAGCCACCGAGACGAGGCTTCGGGCACCTCGCGAAACCTACGGGCCTCGGCGGCCGACAGCTCGGTCACGTCGATCCGACCCTGGACCCGGAACCAGGCCGCGTTCGCCTCATGGTTTCCCCCGCGCTTGGACTTCATCCGGCTGCGCAAGAACCCAGCCCGGCCGGTCGCGTCCACGACCCACCGCGCCTCGATCGTCTTTTCTCCGTCCCCGGTGCGGACCACCACTTGGTGCGAAACCCCCGACGGCTCGATCCGCACATCCCGAACCGCGGCCCCCTCGAGGAGGTCCACCGACTCGGACTCGTCGAGCATGCCGCGCAGGTCGGATTCGAAGCGTCCCCGGTCGAGCTGGTAGGAGCGAACCACCGGGTGGTTGATCGGCCCCACCTCGGTTCGGAGCTCGATCGGGAGCTCGCCCCCGCCGGGGAAAAATCGGAGCCCGAACTTGATGAGATGCCGTTCGAGCAGATACGGACCGAGGCCGAGGCGCTCGAGATACTGCGAGCCGAGCTCGACGGTGGACTCTCCCACTTTGTGGGCTCCTTCGGGCAAGGGACGGCGGGTCTTCTCGAGGACCGCCACCCGGAGGCCCGGCTGCTCGCAGGACAGCTGGCGGGCGAGGGTGAGCCCGGACAGACCGCCCCCGCAAATGACGACGTCGTAGTGGTCGCGCATCGCGGGCCGCACGATAGCCAATCCGAAGGGGCGATGCTATCCCCGCGGCGAAGCTCGATGTGGACGCGGTGGGTGAAGCTCGGGGTGACCCTGACCCTCTATGCCCTGGTCGCCCCTTGGGGTTTCGCGGCCTTCGCGGTGATGGTGGCCCTCCCCACTCGCGCGCCCGAGCGCCGCAGGGACCGCCTCCAGTGGGCGATCCGCACCGGGTTTCGGCTCCTCCACCGCTACGCGCGGGTCTTTGGTTTGCTCGACGTGAAGACCCCAGCGCCGGACTCGGTCCTCCTCCCCGACCGGTGCGTGGTGATCGCGAACCACCCGACCCACATGGATATCTCCGCGATCCTGTGCTGGATTCCCCGGTGCTGCACGGTGGTGAAGCCGTCGATCTACCGGCGGTGGTGGCTCGAGCCGCTCCTGCGGGGTTCCGGCCAGGTGGAAGGTGCGGGCGATCACCCCCTGGACGGGGCGCGCCTCGTCGAGCGAGCCTCGGCTCGGGTCCGGGAAGGACAACGGCTCGTGGTCTTTCCGGAGGGGACCCGGACCGAGGAGGGGCGAGACATGCCGTTTCATCGACTGGGCTTCGAGATCGCGTGCCGAGAAGGGGTTCCCGTGGTGCCCCTGCTCCTTCGCTGCGCCCCCCCCTATCTTTCAAAAATGCGACCGCTGCTTCGGCCCCCCCGGGAGACACCGGTGCTGTCGGTGGACGTCCTTCCGATGATCGACCCCGAGGAGGTGGGGAGGGACAGTCGGCGCTTGCGGGAGCGTGCCCGGGCGCTCTACACCGGCGGGGCGACGCGGGCGCAGCGGGCCGGACCCGAAACGTCGAGGACCTCATGACGGACGAGCAGCTGGACCAGGAGATCAAACGCCTCATCGTGGAGACGCTCATGTTGGAGGACGTCACCGCCGAGGAGATCGAGACCGAGGCCCCGCTGTTCGGCGAAGGACTGGGGCTCGATTCCATCGACGCGCTCGAGCTCGCGCTCGCCATCCACAAGCGCTTCGGCGCCAAGACGAACCCCGACGACGAGCGCAACCGAGAGTACTTTCACTCCGTGGCCAGCCTCCGCCAGTTCATTCGGGCCCAGCAGGCGGAGTCGAAGAGCGCCTGAACGCCCGACGCCCGAAGAAGGGGTGCCATGCCCGCCTCGACCGCACCCGGCCCGTTCGCTCCGAGCAGATCCGCCTACTGGACCGTGTTTTCCACCGTGGCCGCGCTCGGCTACCCGGTCGTCGTCTACGTCTGCCTCACCCGGTACGGGCCGTCGGGGCTCGCCGTGGTCCTCGTCGTCGGCGCGTTCGCTGCCGCCGCGCGCGCGGTTTTTGGACCCGAGAGCGGGCCCAAGCTGGGGTTTCCTACCTTGGCGGTGCTCACCCTGGTGGGTCTTTCGGTGGCTCTGCGGGAGGCCGGTTTCGCGCTGCTCGGGCCGGCAGCGCTGAACCTCGGCCTCATGGCCGGGTTCGGGTCCACGCTCCGGACGGGCAAAACCCCCGTCATCGAGCGCTTCGCCCGGCGGCAGCACGCCGACCTCACCCCCGCGGAGGCGGCGTGGTGCCGGCTTTGGACGTGGATCTGGACCGCCCATTTTGCGCTCGGGGCGATCACGGTGCTGGCGCTCGCCGCCGCGGCGCCGCTGTCGTGGTGGGCCCTCTACACCGGTGGGATCGCCTATCTGCTCGTGGGAACCCTCGTGGCCGTGGAGTTCGTGCTTCGCAAGCGGCGCTTCGGCCGGGACGACGGGGATTTGTACGACCGGCTCTCCCACCGGATTCGGGCGTGGAGAAAGCCGTCCGCGGGCGGAGAGACGCCGTGAACCGCTGGCTCGACCACGAAGGGCCGGTGTCTTTCGGACCCCGCGGCCCCGACGCCACCGCGCCCGACCTGTGGATCGCCGCCGCCCGCCTCGCCGCGTCGATCCCCGCCGCCGAGTCGGGTTCGGCTCTGCTCGTCTTCGAGTCGGACCGCTTCCTGTTCGCCGCGGCCCTGCTCGCCACGTGGTCGAAGGGCCTCATTGCGCTCGTTCCCCCGGACAACCGCCGGGCGACGCTCACCCGTCTGCAGGGGCTGCCCGAGGTCGCCCTCATCCTCCACGACACCGAGTCGGGGCTTCCCCACCGGGTGCAAGACCTCCTCGGGGAGCCGGGGCCGATGCCGGACCTCGATCGCTTCCGCGACCGGCTCGAGCGGGTGTGGCAGGACGGTCGCCCGCTGCTCGCCGTGTACGGCGGCGGCGCCCGGAGCTCGAGCCGCCGCTACGCGCTGAACGGTCCGATGCTCGACGCGGACATCGACCGGCTCGCCGGTCGCTGGCCGCCGGGATCGAGGATCTCGTCCACGGTGCCGGTCGGGCATCGCTTCGGCTTGGTCGCGGGCGTGCTGCTTCCGCTCGCGACCGGCGGCGCGTTCATCCGGGGGCTCGGTCCGGGCGCGGCTTTCGGTCGCGAGGCCGACCTCCTCCTCACCTCGCCCCGAGACCTTGCCCGGCGGGCGCGGCTCGCCGAGCGGGGGCCGCCGCGGGTTGCGTCCGCCGGGTCGCCGCTCTCCCCCAGCGACGCTGCGCAGCTCGCCGAGCAGCTCGGAAGCCAGCTCGAGGACCTGTTCGTCACCGTCGCCGGGGGGCCGCTGGCCGCCCGGGCAGCCGGCGAAGAGGGGTGGCGCCTTCTGTCCGGGGTCAGCTGGGAGCCGATGCCGGCGGGCTCGCGGTTCTCGTTCGAGCACGGGTCGGCCCACGTGGCCGACCAATTCGAGTCGAGCGGAGGCTTGCTGCTCGAGCGAGGCCGCGCCGACGACGGGCCCGAACCGAGCCCCCGATCCGTGGAGGCGACCGTCGCCGGTCGTCCCGGGGTGCGGGAAGCGGCTGCCGTCCGAGCCCCGGGGGGACAGGTCCTCGTCGCCGCGGTGGGCGGCGAGCTTCGGGATCTGGAGGCGGCAACGGCCGGGACGCGGGTGGAAGTGCGGCGGGTCCCGGCGCTCCCACTCGACGGCTTCGGGCGAGTCGTGCAAGCGGGCCTGCTCGCCCTGTTCGGCCGGGGGCCGGATGGCGCCGCCCGCGCGGAGACGCTCGGCTTCGGCGACGCCCGCCCCGATGGGGATGGGTTCGCGGTGCCCGTCGATGTGCCGACGAACTATCGGTGGTTCGACGGCCATTTCGACCAATACCCGGTGCTGCCGGCCGCGGTGCAGATCCAGGAGCTGGTGCTGCCCGCTGCCCACCGAGCCGGGCTCGAATTCGGTCGGCCGCTGCGGTTCGAGCGCCTCAAGTTCAGCCGGCGCATCCGCCCGGGCATGGCGCTGGTGGTTCACCTCAAGAGCCCAGGCCCAGGCGAGCTGCGCTTCGAGATCACCGCCGCCGAGGGCGTGCTCAGCTCCGGCCGCGCCCAGTTCGAGGTCCCCGGGTGACGGAGCGGTTTCGCCCCTGCGTGCTCATCCCCACGTTCGACAACCCGCGCACCGTGCGCCGGGTGGTCGAGGAGGCCCGGGCCCACCTCGGCGACGTGCTCGTCGTGGACGACGGCAGCGGGCCCGAGGGCGAGCGGGTGTGCGCGGACATCGGCGCCGAGGGCCTCGCCCAGGTTCGGCGCCGGCCAAAGAACGGGGGCAAAGGCGCGGCGGTGAAGACCGGCCTCGCCTGGGCCCGAGAGCTCGGTTTCACCCACGCCGCGCAGGTCGATGCCGACGGCCAGCACGACGTGTCCGCGCTCCCCCGGCTGCTCGCTGCGGGAAGAGAACACCCCGACTCGCTGATCCTCGGCTGCCCCCGGTACGACGAGAGCGCGCCTCGGGTCCGCCGCGTCGCCCGGCGGTTCACCCAGCTGTGGGTGGATCTCGAGGTGGGCCGCGGGGTCATCGCCGACGCGATGGTGGGATTTCGGCTCTATCCCATCGACGCCACCCTGGCCGCCGGGGCCCGAGGGGACCGCATGGACTTCGACGTAGAGATCCCGGTGCGGCTCGCGTGGGCAAAGACGCCGATCGTGAACTTCCCGGTGCCGGTGCGATACTTCAGCCGGGCCGAGGGCGGCGTGAGCCATTTTCACCCCTTCCTCGACAACGTGCGCTTCTTTGCCCTTCACACGAGGCTCGCCACGCTCGCGTTCTTTCGGTGGCTCGGGGGGAGGCGGTGAAGAAGTCCATCGAGGCGACCGGGTGGCTGTCGATGCCGGAGCGGGGGACGGTGCTCGGCATCTCCTTTCTCTTCTTCGTGGCGACGCGGCTCGGCCG
>DAIQNR010000102.1:0-18182 GCA_036788295.1 Myxococcota bacterium | reverse complement strand
CGAGGCTCCAGGTCGGAGCCGTCGTTCTGCTCTTCCCCCACCCCCGCTCGACTAGGGCGGGGGCCGTTTTCGGGGAACTTAGGTCTCCTTAAGCTTCGAGCTCACAGTGGGACCGGAGGTTCAGCGGGCGCGGGGGATGCCGAAGCGGCGGCGGCGCTCCCACAGCGCCTTTCGGCTGATGCCGAGCCGGCGTGCGATCTCGGTCTCCGACAGATCGGCCTGGTGGGTCTCGACGAAGCGGCGAAAGTAGTCGTCGAGCGAAGACTCGGGGACGGCGGGGTCGATGCGCGCCTCGCCGTCGCCTCCCTCGAGCCCGAGCCCGCGGGCGTCGAGCAGGTCGCCGTCGGTCAGGATCACCGCCCGCTCGATCGCGTTTTCGAGTTCGCGGACGTTGCCCGGCCAGGGATGGTCCCGAATGGCGCAAACCGCGTCGTCGGACAGCCCCAGGCGGGGGCGACCGAGCCGGCGGCAGGTCTTGTCGAGCAGGTGGCGGGCGAGCGCGGGCAGGTCGTCGCCGCGGTCGCGAAGCGGGGGGAGGTGGATGTCCACCACCCGGAGCCGAAAGTAGAGGTCCTCGCGAAACGTCTTGTCCCGCACCATCTGGGGGAGATCGCGGTGGGTGGCCGCGATGACCCGGACGTCGACCCGCCGGATCTCGCTCGAGCCGACGTTTCGGATCTCCGACTCCTGCAGGACCCTCAGGAGCCGAGCCTGCGCCGCCGGCGGCAGCTCGCCGACCTCGTCGAGAAACAGAGTCCCGCCGTGGGCGGCCTCCACGAGCCCGCGGTGGCGCTCGACCGCGCCGGTGAACGCGCCCTTCTCGTGCCCAAACAGCTCCGACTCGATGAGGCCGTCGGGGATCGCGGCGCAGTTGACGGCGACGAACGGCGCGTCTTTGCGCTCGCTCTTGCCGTGAATGGCCCGCGCGACGAGCTCCTTGCCCGTCCCCGACTCGCCGAGCACCAGCACCGTCGCCCCGGTGGGCGCGACCCGCCGGACCCGGTCGAGCACCTCGAGCATCGGCCCGCAGCGCGCGACCATGCCGTCCACCTGCCAGGTGGCTTCGACGTCCATCTCGAGCGCGCGGGTGCGGCGGGCTCGCACCCCCTCCCTCGTGAGCCGCTCGACGAGCAGCAGCATCTCTTCGGGGTCGAAGGGCTTCGAGATGTAGTCGGCGGCGCCCACCTTCATCGCCTCCACCGCGGACTTCACCGTGGCAAACGCGGTCATGATGAGCACCGGCGTGTCGCCGACGTCCGCGAGCAGCGCCGTGCCGCTGCTCTCCGGCAGGCGCAGGTCGGAGATCACGAGGTCGAAGCCGGAGGGCCCGAGGGACCGGGCCTCGGCCACGGTCGCGGCCTCGCTCACCTGGTAGCCGTGGCGAAGCAGCAGGCGACGCAGCTCGCTACGGATGATCACCTCATCCTCGACGATCAGGATGCGGCTCACCGGCGGCCCTCCCTGGCCCGCCGGAGCACGATGCGCATGGTTGTGCCCTCCCCCGGCCGGCTCTGTACCTCGAGCCGACCCCCATGGGCCCGAACGATGCCTTCCGACACCGCGAGCCCGAGCCCCGTCCCTTGCCCCGGCCGCTTCGTGGTGAAGAACGGCTCGAAGATTCGGGACTGGACCGACTCGGGCATACCATCACCTTCGTCGATGACGTCAACCTCCAGCCGCTCCGGACCCCGGCCGCGGGCCTCGATTCGCACCGTTTGACCCGGGCGGGACGCATCGCCAGCGTTCGTGAGCAGGTTGACGAGGACCTGCGTGAGCTGCTGGCGGTCTCCGAGGGCGACCAGGCCGGACTCGCAGCGCGCGTCCCAGGCGAGCTCGCGGTCCTTTCTCGAGATGCGCACGAGGCGGAGGGCGTCGTCGGCGACCTCTCCGATCGGCACCGGACCCTTCTTCAGGGTGCTCACCAAGGCGGAGTCGGAGCCGGAGCGGGCAAACGCGCTCATCGACCGCACGATGGACTCGATCTTCTCCGCCTCCGCGACCATCGCCCGGAGGCGCTCGGGGAGGTCCTCCGGGTCCTGCTCGGCGGCGAGGTTTCGGGCGAGCATCAGGATCGCGGTCAGGGGGTTGCCGATCTCGTGGCCGATGGCGGCGGTCCACTGCCCGAGCGAGCGCAGCCGGTCCTCGTGGGCGACCTGATGCTCGAGCTGCCGGCGGGCGCTCAGGTCTTCGACGGTGAGGACCCGGCCGCCGCCGGCGAGCCGGCTGACCCGAAAACTCAGGATTCGGGGCTCGCAGTCGAGCAGCAGCTCCGTCTCCCCCTCGGGCGGATCGGCGGCGAGCCAGGACGCGAACGACCCCGCGAGCCGCGGCGGAAGCTCCCCGGGCTCGTGGCCGAGCCAGTCCGACCCCGACAAGCCGGTGAGGTTCGACAGCGCCCGGTTGAAGACGAGGATCTCGTCGTCGGGCCCGAGCGCGCACACGGCGACCGGGAGGTCGTCGAGCACCCCGCGGAGGTACCGCCGAACGACCTCGACCGGCCCGCTCGGATCTTGCCGGAGCCGGTCCTCGAGAAACCGCACTTGCGCGGCGAGGTGCGACGAGGCGCCGGCGCTCACCCCGTCGAGCACCGCCGGCCCGAGCAGCGGCCCGAGCAAGGACGTGAGCGAGGCTTGCACTTTCTCCTCGACCCGGCGCAGCTCCGCGGGCGCGGTGGCCCCGGGGTCGAGCCGGGCCGCCCGGGTGGCGGCTTCGACGAGGCGGGTCGCCGTGTCGGCCCCGAGCAGCGGGCCGAGCCGGGCCTTCAGAACCCCCGGGCTCACCGGGCGGCGCATCCGCCGGGCCCCGGCGAGCACGTCGAGCCCGCACTGCTCGGCCGCCACGAGCTCGTCGGCGCTCGGGGGGGCGAGGATCGAGCCGGTGAGGAACAACAGCACGTTGAGACCGAGGCTGACGACGGTCGAGAGGGTCCATGTATCGGCCCACGCGGGGTCGACCGCCGCCGCCAGCCTGGTCAAGGCCAACGCCGGCTGCTCGAGGCCGAGCCGGGGCAGGGCGAGCAGCGCGGTCCAAGCGGCGATTCCGGCCCCGAGGCCGAGCACGAGCCCGGTCCGGCTGGCGCCGCGGTAGTACAGCACCCCGAGCGTGCCGGGCAGCAGCTGGGCCACCGCGACGAACGCGATGAGCCCGAGGTTCACGAGCCGCGTGTCCTCCGAGACGACGAGATAGAACCCGTACCCGAGCAGCAGCACGAACGCGACGACCGCCCTTCTGGCCCAGCGCACCCAGCGGATGAGCTCGCCCTGGGGCCGCCACCACGGAAGCAGGAGGTGGTTGACCGCCATCGACGCGAGCGCCACCGAGGTGACGATCATCATCCCGCTCGAGGCAGCGAGCCCGCCCACGTAGAGGACCACCGCGAACGCCGGGTGGCCCTTCGCGAGGTAAAGGGCAAAGGCGTCCGGGTTCTCGCCGGGGGCGAGGCGGTGCCCAGCCCACAAGATCGGGGGCACGGCGGCGCAGCACACGAGCAGGATGAGCGGAAACCGCCAGCTCGCCCCGAGCATCGCCCGGTCGTCGGCCCGCTCGGCGAACGCGAGGTGAAACTGCCTGGGGAGGAGAAAGCCGGCCACAAAGGATAGAAGCAGCAGCACCGGGAAACTGTCGTCCCGGACGGGGGCGAAGAGAGTCGCGACCTCCTCGGGGTGGGATGCGGCGAACTCGGCCAACCCCCCGAGCCCCCCGAACCCGTAGACGATGGCGAGCGCGGCCACGACGACGAGGGCGCTGACCTTCACGAGGGACTCGAGCGCGATCGCCACCACTAGGCCCCGGTGCTGATCGTCCCCGGTGAGATGGCGGGCCCCGAACAGCAAGGCAAACATGGTGATGAGCGCGGTGAACGCGAAGGCGGCGCCCTCCGGCCGCTGCTGCCCGGACAGGATGGTGGCGGACGTGGACAGGGCCCGGATCTGAAGCGCGAGGTACGGAACGCTCGCGACGAGCAGAAAGCCGGACACGAGCACCGCCGACGTCTGGCTGCGGTACCGAAACGCAAACAGGTCCGCCACGCTGGCCAGCCGGTGCTGGCGGGCGATGCGAAGGATCGGCAGCCACAGCACCGGGATGAGCAGGCAGCCGAGGCTCACGCCGAGGTAGATGGCCAAAAACCCATAGCCACGGTCGTTGGCCATGCCGACGCTGCCAAAAAACGTCCAGCTCGTGGCGTAGACGGACAGCGAGAGGCTGAACGTCCACGGGTGGCCCACGATCCGGGCCGGGATGCGGCCCCGCTCGGCCAGCTCGGCGACGAGGAACAACAGCGCGAGGTAGAGCACCGCGGCCCCGAGCAAGAGCCCCGGCTCAATCATGGCCGCTCTTCTCCCACCACGTCGCGGTCAGGCCCCCGGCCCCGATGAGGGCGAGCCACACCGCGAACGGGGTCCACCACGGCAGATCCGGCTGCGACCAAAGGGCCCGAAGCGGGGAAGCGAGCACCGCCGCGCCGAGGCCGAACACGAACAGCACCGCGGCCCGAGGCCGCGGGGGCTCCCGAAACGGCGTCACCGCCGTGGAGTACGCCCAGGACGCCGGGCCCGCCAGCCCCGGGGGCCGCGATTCGTCGCACCGCGCCCCGCCGCGCCGGGGCGTCGTCAACTTCGTTGCATGACCGGGCGGTTCCGCCGCTGCAACCCGTTCGGTGCTCTGGTGCCCCCGCTTCTCTACGAGAGGGCGGCAAAACGGCTCGCCCGCCGGGCAAACCCGCGTGGTCCGCCCGAGACGCGCTCTTGGGACCAGACGAGCTCGACCGCGCGGCCGGCTCAGCGGGCAGGGGTCACGAACTCGAAGGGGACCGCGATCGGGTCGCCTTGGCCGGGGCTCGAGACCACCACCTGCCCGGTCGTTCGCGTCCGGGGCGAAGGCACGGGGAGGAGGCGCACGACCAGGGTGGAGCTGCCGGAGCGCGTGGCACGGGCGAAGTTGACGAACGCGCTCTCGAGCCCGGTGGCGTTGGTCACGCCGCTGTAGGCGCCGCCGCTGCACGTGGCGAGGTCGCGTAGAACCTGGACGGCTCGGGCGTCGGCCCCCGCGCTCTGGTCGGCAGCGGGACCGAAGCCGACGGTGTTGATCGCGAGGCCATTGGCCTGCGCGGCCGCGCATACCCCGGCGTTGGAGCTGCCATCGGTCGGCTCACCGTCCCCCAGGAGGAGGAGGCCACGCACCGCTTCTGCCTCTGGGACCGACACCTGAAAGTAGTCGAGGGTCTCGAGCGTCGCCGAGTACATCGGGGTTGAACCGCTCGCACCGACATTCCCGACCGCTTCACGGGCCGCGCTCGTGTCGTCCGTGAAACCTTGCAAGAGTCTTGTACTGTATATGCCGAGCTCGCGGTTGGAGCCGGGGAAATTCGAGGACGGCGACGCGGTCGCCAGACTGAAGCGCGTCGATGAATGCCTGACCGGCCTGCACCCGCAGCCGGCCGGGGTCGGTCCTCGCCATCGAACCCGACCCGTCGAAGAGGAGCGCGGCGGCCACCGCGGCGTTGGGGCGCGGGAGGCTCTCCGAGCGGTCGAGGGGCTGGGTTTCGATCTCGGTCGGATCCGAGACGATGACGCCGGGCCGCCCGGCCGTCCTCGTCAGCGCGGAGGACGCCAGCCGGCTCGGCATCGAGAGCGGGGCGAGGGTGGTGCTCGGCAACGACCGAGGCGAAGTCACGCTCCACGCCGAGGTCGGCGCCCGCGTCCGCCCCGGGGTCCTGGTGGTCGAGAGCCTGTGGCCGAGCGAAGCCTTCGAGGGCGGCATCGGCATCAACGCCCTGACCAGCGCCGACTTCGTGGCCCCCGCCGGCGGCGCCGCCTTCCACGACACCTCCGTGTGGATGGAGCCGCTCCTCGGCCCCTCCTAACCTACCCGCTCCCAGAATCAGGTTCGGAGCAGCGCTGCTGGTAGCGGAAGCGGACCTGCTCGCCGCGGCGGGGCGCGGCGGACTCCGAGAAGTCCACCCGGTTGAACTCGGGCACGTACCACCAGTTCGGCGTGCCGTCGGCGGCTTGCTCGGGAACGGCTCGGCCGCCCACCGTGACCTCCACCGTGCTCCCCTCCGCCAGCTCCTCGAGCGGGTAGCGGGTGCGAAAGCCGTTCACCGGCAGCCCGTGCGTCGCGATCCACTCCGCCCAGTTCGCCGTGCACGTCCCGAGGACCGCCCGCCCCCCCGAAGGCATCACGAAGTTTTCGAAGAAGAAGTTGTCCCCGTTTCCAGTGGGGCCCCCGTTTGCGAGGCGATGGTTTCGGCTCAGGATCACGGTCTCGAACCCGTCCGGGCCCAGGTCATCGCAGGTCCGAAGCGGGCTGGTCGGCGAGTCTTGGGTACTCGTGTGGTCACCGCTCACCACCGAGATCATCACCGACGACCTCTTTCCTCCCCGGCGGGCGACGAAGCCCTCGAAGGGCGCGACGTACGTCATGTTCTCGGCGGGGCCGGGCAGGATGGAGAGGATCGCGAGCGCGGCGCCGGGCCGAAGAAAGCCCCCGTTCCAACCCCGACTGAGGGGATGACCGAGGGCTTGGGACGCGACATCGACGCCGAAGCCTCCTCCGATTTGGCGACCCGAGCTTGGGAACGCTTGCAGGATCTCCCGAAGGGCTTCTGTTGGGGAAGGTTGAGTCCCGAGCGCGATCCGCCGCCAGTCCACGCCAGGGCCACGCGCATCCGATCCGCGGGCGAAGAAGCTGCAAGCTCCGTCCGGTGTCCCCGGCGGAGGCTGCCGAAAGTCAGAGGTCGTACGATGGCGGTAAGACGGCCCAAAGAAGGGGCATTGCGTGTCTTCCGCCCTCATCCCGTACAGGACCGACGAGACCTGCATGTCGAGCCCAGCATCCCATAGCGCGCCGAGGCCATCGGCCAGATCCGAGCGCCGACCAAGCAGTACGGTCGAACCGAGGTGGCTGGCGTTCGGTGCAGGGGCCCCGGTCGGGTCCCGCGAATAGACGGTGACGAGCACGTCGAGCGGGGGGTCGGGTTCGATCACATCCTCCACCACGGTGGGCCCGGCGTCGCCGAAGAGCGGGACCGTGAGCGGCTCAGTGATGCCGTCGGCGGGCACCCGGAGCCAGGCCCGGTGCTGGCCGGGACCGGCTGGACGGTAGGCCACCACCCAGCGGGCTCCCGTGAACCTCGACCTTTCGTTCCGATCGAAGATGACTCCGGTGGGAAACGGCCGGGCCGGCTCTCGCCGGAGCAGCACGAACGCGCTGCCGTCCGGTCCCTCGAGCGAGGCTTCGCCCACTTCGAATCCGGCGAGAGGGAGCGGGTGCTCCCAGGGCGGCGCCCACTGCTCGATGACATCCACGAATCCCTCTTGGGCGGCGCACCCCGGGCCGCGGTGAAACCGCAGCTCCGCCGGCAAGGCGATGGCCGGCCACCGAAAGCCGTCCCCCGGGTCTCCCGGGGGGTGCACGGCCGGAGTCACCCGCCAGGTCACCCCGGCCCCGGTCAAACGAAGCGGCAGCACGTCGGGGCTGGCGTTCACGTAGAGGCTCAGGGCCACGTCGAGCCGGCTCTCCTCGGTGGGCCGGTAGCGAAACTCGACGTCACGACGCTCCCCGGGAGACAGCAGCACCTGACCGGGCTCCATCACCTCGATGGGCGCGTTCTGGGGGATCTCGGCGGCGAAGGGCCCCACCACGCAGGCCGCCTCGCCCCGGTTCTCGAGGCGAAGAGCCAGGGTGCGGGTGTAGTCGGCGTACACCGAGCCGAACGGCAGCTCCGGCCAGGCGAACAGGTCCGTGCACGGGGGCCCCTCGAAGCCTTCGCCCGACAGCGAGACGTTCACGGGTCCGTAGCCCGCACCCGCGAGCTCGGCCGTGGCCCTCTGGACCCCAGCCGAAAGCGGAGCGAATTCGATCTCCACCTCGACCCGCCCCCCGGGCGGGAGCTCGGTCAACGGGGGGAGCGTGAAGCCGCCCGAGCCCACCACCCGGGTTTGGTCGAAGCGCACCGGCCACCGGCCCCGATTCTCGAGAACCACCGGGAGTCTGGAGGAGGTGCCGAGCATCAACCGACCAAAATCGAGCGCCTGCGGCGCGACCGCGAGGACGGGCGTGCCCACCCTGGCCTCGACGGCGACCCGACCGGGCCGGGTGGGCAGCCCATCCTGCCCCGAGACCGACGCCGAGAGGTGCAGCTCCGCCCCAAAACCCTGGCCATCCTCGTCGGCGGGCCGCGCCTCGAACCCGACGCGCAGCTCCACCGAACCGCGGGGCGGCACCTCGCCGGCCGAGGCGGTGGCGCGAAAGCGCTCGCCCCCCGGCAGCACGGTCTGGCCCGCGGGGTCGGCGACCCCTACCGGCCCGAGCACCAGGGTCTGGTCGCTCTCGTTCTCGCAGGTCACGGCGCCTTCGGCGACGCCGCCCGGCGATACATATCCGAGGTCGAGCGGCGACCGGCACCGAAGCGGCGCCTCCACCACCTCGGCGAAGACTTCCGCCCGGCTCCGGCCGCCGCCCTCGGCGTGGGCCACGACCTGGGCCGCCCGCCGGGGCGCCGCCCGGCGTCTTGCGACGAAACCGACCTGGAAGTCCCCGCGCCCGGCCACCACCGCGGGTTCGGGGGCCGCGAAGTCTTCGGTGCTCGGCTCGACCCGAAGCGAGATGTCGAGGTCTCGGCCCGTCCGGTCCGCCACCCGAAACGCCGCGCTCAGCGTGCTCCCGACGACCACCCGGCCGAGATCGAGCCGAAGGGGCTCGAGCGACAGCGCGCTCGGGGCCGCCCGCCCGACGAGGAGCACCGTCGGCCCCAAGACCCCAGGGTCGGCCGGAAAGTCCACCCGAAGCGCCGCCTCGTCGTCCCCGTCCACCTGCGCCGGCCGATAGATCAGCTCCAGCTCATTGGCCCCGGGGACGAGCCGAAGCCGGCTCGGCGCCGAGAACGAGGCCCGCCCCGAGCCCTCCACCACCAAGGACGCCTCGAGGGCGACCGGGTTCGGGTTGACGAGCGCCACCGCCTGCCGCGCCTCCTCCCCCGGCCGGAGCAGCCCAAAGTCCACCCACTCCGGCCCGCCCACCGGCTCGAGCCGCACCGGCGCCACCGAGCCCTCCTCGCACCCGAACCCCACCCCCGCCGCGAGCACGGCGACCGACCAGACGAGCCTTCTCATGGCAGATCCAAGAGCCGGCAGGTCACTTCGCCTATCGACGGCGCCGTACCAGGAAGCCCGATGAAGCGGCCAGTGAACCGTCGATAGAGGCCAGACGTGGGTGAGTTGAAGGGAAAATTCAGGACCCCTAAGGCATAGTTGTCGGTGTCCTCCTCGTCGAACCGGGCGGGGCAGGGGCCCGGCTGCCCCGGGCCGCAGTTCGGAGGAGAACGGTACAAGCCGCGGAGCGCGTCGGTGGGTCCTTGATCGAACCCGACGACCGGGTTCGAGCAGCCTCCGCCGATCTCCGAAAACTCGAGATAGGTCGGAGGGAGGGCGGGAAACCACAGGCTCCCTTGGACCCACACGGGAATGGCACCATCGGTGCGGTGGGGGTCGGACGCGTAGAGGTAGGACCACACCCCGTCCCCGTACGTCGTCTGGCGGGCGACGATCTCATGATCGGTCTGCCCCATAGGCCCCACAGGAGTGGACTGAAAGAGCGGGGTCGCGCTCGCGATCGCCCGGACGACCTGGCCGCAGCGGGTGGGGAGGGGCGCTCCGGTGGCCGGCGAGACCCCGAAGAGACCGCAGGAGGTCAGGACGTCTACGCTGCCTCCAGCAAAGGCCGGCGTCGCCGAGATGTCGAAGGACAGGAGGTTCGCGAGGAGTGAGCCCGCGCCTCGGACCTGCCAAGCCAGCTCGGTCGGGACCAAGGTCACCCCGTCGAGCCCCGGGGGGACCCCCGATACCGGTGCAACGGTCTTCGCCGCGCACAGGTTCATGCTGTCCTCGTTGCAGAACATCGAGATGTCGTCCGAGACGAAGATGTCGGGCCCTTTGCGGAGCAGGACGGCCACGGCCATCGTCCACTCCAAGGAGCGCGGGCCGCCTCCGTCCAGCGTGACGGTGACGTCGAACGAGAGGTCGCCGCTGCTCGGCAGGTAGTCCACGTTCCGGATCGCCGCCGCGACCCTCCGAATCGGCGCCGTGGCGAACGTTTGGTCGCGGATCATGAAGTCGGCGATGAACACTACCGCGTCGTCGTAGCCCGGGGGGAGCGTGAAGCTGAACGCCTCGAAACAGGTCGCGGAGGAGCCAAAGCAGCTGCTCTCGCCGGTCGGGTTGATCCAGATCTCCTCGAAGTACGAGTTCGGGCCCCAGTACGGGGGCAGGGTGCCGACCGGGATCGGGGGCATCGGGCCCCAGGTGGTCTGAGCGTTCGCCATCAGCGGCATCATCGCCATCAGGAAGAGAAGCCAGAGCGAGCGCTTCCGATGAAATCTATCGACAGAGAGAGAGAGAGAGTGTGTGTGTGTGTCATCAGAGGCTTCTCCTTCGCTGGCTGAAGCGGAGTCGCAGGCCCGATCCCGCCCGGGAACGCTGTGGCCAGTCGGGCATCGAGCGCAAGTCCCAAAAGCGGGCAGAACGTGCGATTCCCATCCCTCGCCTCGTGCCCGAGTTGCAGAGAGGAGGGCTTGATCGCCGAGGCCGACGAGGAAACGCCGGCTCGGCATCGAGAGCGGGGCGAGGTCGGGGAAGGAGCGCCGGAGGGGTCAGGCGAAGGCGGTGGCTTCGAGCTCGACCATCAGCGGGGGGAGCGCAAGGCGGGCGACGCCGAGCAGGGTCATCGGGGGGGCCGCCCCGACCGCGGCGAGGCGGCGGGCGAGCTGCCCGTGGTGCTGAAAAAGGAGGTCGGCGTCCGTGGTGTAGACGTTCAACCGCACCATTTGGGCGAGCGACAGGTCCACAGCGGCCAGCTGTGCCTCGAGGTTGTCGAAGCAGCACGCGATCTGGGCCCCCATGTCTCCGACATGCAGGGGCTCGCCCTCCGCCGAGACCGAGGTCTGGACGGCGCAGTACAGCGTTCGGGTGCTACCGGTGACGAGCTCCCTTTGGTGGAATCCGAGCTTCTGGGACCAGAGCACCGGGTTGACGGCCGTCCTTTTCATCTGTCCTCCGTGTTCGCGGGCATCGCCGGCCGGCTGAGCACGCTGACGGTCGCCGTCCTCAGTCAGCGCCCCGAGGCTCTCACCTCGGCCGCCCCCTGGCGGCACCCGGGGCCGCACCCCGGCCCGTTCGGGTTGATGGTGTCGCGCGCGAGGGTGATGGAGCCTTCGAAGCGGGCGCCGGAGCGGGTCTCGAGGCGCACCTCCACCCGCTCGGGGACGTCGCCGCCGACCGGGAGGAAGATGCGGTCGCCGACGCAGCCCCCCAACGAGGGCAGGAAGCGCCCCGAGGCCGACGCGCTCTGGACCCCGCCGTCCCCCTCGCAGCGGACCACGGCCTCGCTCCGATCGGCCATGGTCACCGTCGCCGTCCGGACCTGGGCGGCGGCGCCGTCGGCCTCCCGGACCTGGATCGAGACCGCGTTGAAACACCCGATCTCGGTGCAATCGAGCCCGCAGCCGAGGGCCGCGGCGGCGAGCGAGAGAGAGGCTACGGTGAGGAGCAGATTTCGCATGCTAGGCCCTTCAGCACGGCGCGGGCCAGCGCGCCGGCGCACGGAGAACGGGGTCGCGCGGCGTCCGAGGGCGACGCCGGCGACCGGCCTCGGCGCGCGGCGCCCCGCCGGGTCGGTGCCGTTCCGCGTCGAGCCCGGCCTCGTCGCCAAGGGAAGGTGCCGCTCAGAGCGCGAGCCAGAGGGCGCCGGCGACGGTCGTGAGGACCGCGATCGGGAGCCCGACCCGCAGGTGCGTCCAGAAGCCGAAGCCGCCTGCGGGGCGGCCGATCTCGGCCACGATGACGTTGGCGGCGGAGCCGAGGAGGGTGAGATTGCCGGCGAAGGTGGAGGCGACGGCGAGGAGGGTCCACGCGCCCTCTGGATCCGGGAGGCTCGCGACCTCGTCTCGGACGAGCAGGATGAACGGCACGTTCGAGACGAGGTTCGAGCCGAGCGCGAAGACGCCGGCCAGCCCTGTCCACGCGGCCGCCCGGTTCGGGGCGGAGGCGAGCTCGGCCAGCGGCCATCGAGCAAAGAGCGCGTCGGGGAGCCCGCTCGCGCGCAACCCCTCCGCCACCACGAACAGCCCCGCGAAGAAGAGGAGGAGCGTCCCGTCGATGTGGGGCCAGACCTCTCGGGCGGCGCGGCGATGGACGAGGAGGAGCACCGTGAACCCACCCGCGGCCGTCCAGGCGAGCGGAGCGCCGAGGGCGGAGAGGACGGCCGTCGCCCCGATGACGAGCAGGGTGCCGAGGAGCCGGCGCTCGAGCGGTCGGGGCGGGAGGGCGGCAGGGGTCTTAAGACGCCTCGGGAGGACTCGGCGGTAGGCGAGGTGAAGGACCGCGTGGTTGATCGCGAGGCCCATCAGCGCGATCGGGCCGGCCCGGCCGAGATAGGGGAGATATTGGAGGTCCCCGAGCTGCCCGCAGAGCATGTTCTGAGGGTTCCCAACGAGGGTCGCCACGCTCCCGGTGTTGGCCCCCGTGGCGAGCGCGAGCAGAAAGGGCGCGCCCGGGAGCTGGGACCGGAGGACGAGCCGGACCACGAGCGGGCCGGCGAGCAGACACACCGCGTCGTTCGTCACCAGCGCCGCGAGCCCGCCCGCGCCCCACACGATGGCGCCCAGGAGCCGCGCCGGCTGGCTCGCCCACCGGAGGGCACGGGGCTCGAGGGCCTCGAAGAGCCCGTCGAGCGCGAGAAAGGCGCCGATCCCCATGACGCCGAAAAGAAGGAGCAGGGTCGAGGCGTCGATCGCCTCGAGGGCCGCCTCGGGCTCGAGCACTCCGAGCGCGACGCAGGCCACCGCGCCAAGGAGGGCGGCCGCCGGTCGGTCCAGCCCGAGCGCGCCGAGCCGCCGGGCCGACAAGAGGACGTAGGTGACGGCGAAGACGACGGCGCCAGCCTCGGGCACGGCTCGAAGCTGGCACACCCGCCCGAGGAGCGCGAGCGACGCCACCGAGGATGGGTCGAGAACACGTTCTCCGCTCGGACCACAGGGCGGTCGGGTTCTCGTGCCCATCGGCGGGGACCTGCAAGAGCCGCTGGACTCCGCGACGCGCCGGTTCCGAAGGTGGTGAGCGAGCCGCGCTACATTTCGAATCGGTACCCGATGCCCCGGACGGTGAAGAGGTGGACCGGGTTCGCGGGGTCGGCCTCGAGCTTCCTCCTCAGGCGGCTCACGAAGTTGTCCAGGGTGCGGTCGGTGCCCTCGTAGTCGTACCCCCACACCCGGGTGACGATCTCCTCCCGCGTGAGGGCCTCGCCCTTCCGCGAAATGAAGAGTTCCAAGAGGTCGTACTCGCGGCGAGTGCAAGGGATCTCTTCACCGTTCACCCTCAGCTTGCGCGCGACCAGGTCGACCTCGATCGCCCCGAAGGACACCATCCGCTCCTCGGCTCCGTCGCCGCCGCGCTCACGCCGCCGGAGCACCGCGCGCACGCGCGCGAGCAGCTCCGGGAGCCCAAAGGGCTTCGTCATGTAGTCGTCCGCGCCAAGATCGAGCCCGCGGACCTTGTCCAGCTCCTCGGCCTTCGCGGTCAGCATGATCACCGAGCACTCGAGCTTCAGGCGCCGAATCTCTCGCAGCACTTCGAAGCCGTTCATCTTGGGCAGCATGACGTCCAGGAGGACGAGATCCGGGCAGCGGTTCATGGCCAGGTCGAGCCCAGTGTTCCCGTCGCGGGCCAGCTGCACCGAGAAACCCTCGAACTCGAGGTTGTTGACGAGGCCCAGGGCGATCGAGGGGTCGTCTTCGACCACCAGGATGCGGATCATGAACCGAGCGTCCCCGAAGTGGCGCCCGCCGTCGACACCGGCGCGTCGACTCGCGTCGCGGCCGGGAGGCGGACGGAGAAGATGCTCCCTCGCCCGAGCGCGCTCGACACCGTCACCTCCCCGCCGTGGGACTCGACGATGTACTGGACCAGGCTGAGCCCGATCCCGCACCCGCCGACCTCGGAGGTCCGGCGGCAGTCCACGCGGTAGAACTTCTCGAAGATCCGCTTTTGGTCAGCGGGCGAGATCCCTATCCCTCGGTCCTGCACGTCGAGGACGAACCAGCTGCCCTCGGGGCGCGCCCGGATGGTGATGGTGGGCTGCCCCTCCGAGTACTTGAGCGCGTTCGAGACCAGGTTGATCAGCAACTCCACGAGCGCGTCGTGGTCGCCGCGGACCTCGGGGAGGTCGCTGGGGATGTCGACCGTCACCTTCCCCTCCGACTCCTCGATCATCGGCGCGCAGGAGCGGAGAGCCTTCTCCACCAGATGGGCGACCTCCTCGCCGCGGAAGGCATAGGCCCTCCGACCGGCCTCCATGCGCGAGAAGTCGAGGATGCGCTCGGTCAGCCGGGAGAGCCGCTCCGCCTCCTCGGCGATGACCTCCAGGTATTGCCGTTGCTGCTCTGGGCTCACGACGCGACCCATCAGCAGGCTCTCGGTGAACATTCGGATCGAGGTGAGCGGAGTGCGGAGGTCGTGGGACACGCTCGAAACGAAGTCCGACTTGAGGCGGGAGAGCCGACCTTCGCGCGCCACCGCGCGGAGCGTGTAGACGATCCCGCCCAGTAGGGCGCTGGCCACGAGGACCAGCGCCCAGAAGTACAGGCCGCTCCGCGAGCGTGACAGCGACCAGAAGCTCTGCTGGCCCACGAACTCGAGCGCGATGCTCCACGCCAGGTCCGTCCGCTTGAGCAGCGCCCACCACACGACCGCGTCGTCGCGTCGCTTGCCTTCCACCTGGTTCGCGCAACACCACCACTTCGGCGCGGTGATGGGGTTGAACACGAGCCTCATCCCGTCGGCGGCGTGTGCCGCGTCGGGGCCGAACCCGAGGGCCTGAGGGATGGCGTCGGGGACCAACTCGTAGCCCACGAGGCGGTCACCGAGGGTTCGGAAGACGACCACCCGCCGCCACTCGCCCACAGCGACGGCCTCCACGGCCATGTTGACCGGTTGAAAGATGCGGCGCCGCTGCTCGAGGGTGTCGAAGAGTTCCTCTTGGGTCGATAGGAGGAGGAGCCGCCGCCGAAGATGCGGCGCCTCGTCCTCGGGGACCAGCGCCGCGCCCCGCCTGGCCACGACCGGCACGAGCCCAGGCGGCGCGGGGAGGTGCGCGGGGAGTTCCAGCGCCCCGGTCACCCGCTCGAGCGCGCGGATGAGCTCCCGGGCGTCGAGCAGCCCCCCGCCCTGAAGGAGCCCCCTCAGCTCGGCCACGGCCGGGTGCCGGGCATACGGCTCGCAGCGCGCCTCGAGGAGGGACCAGTCCGCCGCGGCCCGGGAGCACAGCGCGGCCGCGAGGGCGGTGGGGCAGGCGACCTCACATCCCGCGCCGCAAGTCGAGAGCGGGCGGACGCGGGCGCAGTCGGAGGCGCCCGGAGGGCTCCCGACGTCGAGGAGCGCCGTAAACGGCGCCTCGAAGGCGATGGTCGAGGAGGCGGGGAGCAGCCGACCGAGGTCGCGCTCGATAACGAAGAAGTTGACCGCGTACCGAGCGCTCGCCAGCCACTCCTCGAGCTCCGGCGGTGGCGGGGACAGGGGATCATCTGCCCATTTCGCCAGCTCGGCGAGGCGCGGTCCGTCGGTGTCGAGCCGCTCCTCGATCCAGTCGTTGAAGCGCCCCGCGAGCTTCTCCCCCAGGGGTGAATAGGCGTGCTCCAGGCGGCGACGCGCCGCCGCCTCCTCGTTGCTCACCGCGACCACCCCGAACGCGGTGAGGAGGAGGCTCGGCAGGGCGACGGTGAGGATGACCAGGCGGGCGAGCCGCGTCGCGCGCCGAGCGCTCGGGTCACTCATGATCGAGACCGTACCCAACGCATCTCACCAAATTGTCACCGCGGGACAGAAAAAAAGCGCGCGATGACAAAACCATGAGATGGGGATGAAACGGCGGTGAGCTTCCCTCTCTAGAGTCGTGGTCATGAAACTTCGCGCTCTCCTCGCCCTCGCCCTGCTCGCCCCCGCCTCGGCGGCTGCGGCCGCCCCGGCGGAGGTGGGGCCGGGTCAGGTCGCGCTCGAGGCCGGGCGGGCCGCCCGCGCCGAGCTCCGGGCGAAGTTCGACGCCCTCCAGCGTCGCCGGGCGGCGTCCCGAGCCGCCGTGGTCCGCCTCGAAATGCCTCGACGGGCCGCGTTCTCGCCGGAGGTGAACCCCCTCGCGGTGGAGCGCCCGCGCGTCGCGGTGGTGTCGGTGTGCCCGACGGCGGGTGCGGCGCCGGCCCGGCTGCTCGAGACGGCCGCCAAGGCTCGTCTGCCCGAGGGGGTCCACGCGGTCCCCGTCACCTGGACTGAACCTTCGTCTACACTCACCCCTCGCGCGCTTTTCTGCTCCGCCGGTCGCTTGGGTTCGGCGCGCCCCCTCCGGGTCAGCATTGGGGTAAAAACGGATGTCGACCCTCTTTGACCGGGTCCAGGGGGGCCCAAAGAGGGGGCCCACCCCTCTTCGACCGGGTCCCTATGGGCCCAAAGAGGGGGCCCACCCCACTTCGACCGGGTCCCTAGGGGCCCAAAGAGGGGGCCCACCCCTCTTCGACCGGGTCCATAGGGGGTAAACACGGATGCCAGCCCTCCTGGACCGGGTCCATAGGGGGTAAACACGGATGCCGACCCTCCTAGACCGGGTCCAGGGGGGCCCAAAGAGGGGTCCAACCCTCTTCTCCGCCGCCGAGCGGTGTTCATTGGAGCGCCGATGGGGCTGGCGTCGGCCGATCGCTTCACGGACGGTGAAGGGATGAAGGCGGAGGTGCCCCAGGGGCGGCTCGGCCGGGCGTGGGGGCTCGGGCGGCTGGGGGCGCGGCTCGCCGTGCTACGCGCGTCGTCATCCGACGCGGGCGCGCTTCACCGCGATCTGGCCGGGACGATCGCCGCCGAGCTGGGGCGGATGAAGGGACTCCCGATGAAGGTGGGGCAGATCCTGACCTACCTGACCGGCGTGCTCCCCGAAGCCCACCGCGAGACGTGGAGAGAGGCGCTCCGCCCCCTTCAAGCCCATTCGGCAGCGGTGGATCCCAAGGCCTGCCGGTGGGTCCTCGAGGCCGAGCTGAAGGCCCCGGTGGGCGAAGTGTTCGAGCGCTTCGACCCGGAGCCGGTGGCCTCCGCCTCCATCGGACAGGTGTTCTTTGGCCACTGGAAGGGCCGCCCGGTCGCGATCAAGGTTCAGTACCCGGGGATCGCGCAGGCGATCGCGGACGACCTCGCCAACATGGACGGGCTCGCCGCCCTGCTCCGGCCGGTGCTGCCTACCCTCGACATCGCGTCGGTCCTGGGCGAGCTGCGGGACCGGCTGCTCGAAGAGTGCGACTACCGCCGCGAGGCGGAGAACCAGCGACGGTTCGGGGCGCTGCTCGAAAGCGAGCCCGACGTCATCATCCCTGCCGTCCTCGACGAGCTGTGCACCGAACGAGTGCTCGTGACCGAGTGGGTCGAGGGCCACGTCCTCGACCGCTTCCTGGAACTCTCCGCCCCCGCCGACCGCTACCGGGCCGGGGAGGCGCTGTTTCGGTGTTCCTTCGGCCCGATGCTCGAGGGGTGGGTGCACGCCGACCCCCACCCCGGGAACTTTCTCTTTCTCGAGGGCGGGCGGATCGCGGTCCTCGACTTTGGATGCGTGCAGCCGCTCGATTCGGCCTCGCGGGCCGGCCTCTTCACCCTGCTCGAGGCGGCGGTGCGCGGGGAGCCGCTTATGCCGGTGTGGGCGGAGGCCTTGGGGCTTCACGCGGTGGACGCAGCCACGCTGGGCCGGATCGACGCCATGGGCGCCCGCTTTCTCGCGCCGATCACCGAGCCCCAGCCGTACACTTTCCGCTCGGCGTACACCGACGCGGTCGCCCGGGAGGTGCTCAACGAGAAGGCGGCGCTCGGCGCCCGCTTTCTCACCCGGCGCGGACGCCTGGAGTTCGAGCGGCCCGGGATGATGCTCGTGGTCCGAACCCTGTTCGGGCTCGCCCACATCTGGGGCTCGCTCGGAGCGAGCGGCCCGTTTCGACAGATCACGGCGGACCTGCTCGCGCGAGCTCGCGACGCGAAGTAGAACGGCGTCGAAGCCTCGAAACCACCCGTGGCACCCCGACGCCCTTCAAGGACCGCCAACAAGTTCGAACGAATTGGAATCACGCATGCGGGCTGCTAAACCCCCGCCGGTGAGTCGAGCTCCTGCCT
>DAIQNR010000101.1:0-18743 GCA_036788295.1 Myxococcota bacterium | reverse complement strand
TCTCGAGAGCGTGCACGTAGTCGTGATCGTAGTCCATCGTCTCGGCGTCGCCGCCTGCTTTCGCCTCCATCTGGGCCTCGAAGCGCTCCCGCTGATCGTCGGGGTCGTTGAGTTCCGAGAATGCGTTCGCGACCTCCCGGCCGCTCATGTACAGCTCGAAGCGATCGGTCAGCGTGGGGTCGGAGCCCTTCTTTCGAGCGAGCGGGCTCACCTCCACCGGAAAGTCGGTCACGAACGTGGGCTGGATCAGCTCGCGCTCGTAGATGTGCTCGAACAGCTCCATCTGGAGCTTGCCCGCCGGGTGCCTGGGGTCGAGCGCGAGCCCGCGGGTCGCCGCGGCCGCGATCACGGCGCCCGGGTCGCTCAAGTCGAGCCCCGGGATGGCGTCGAGCAGGCCCTCGCGTACAGGGATGCGAGCAAACGGCTTCTCGAAGTCGAGGACCGCGTCGCCGTAGGGCACGGCGAGCGTGCCTGCAACCTCGATTGCGGCTCCCCTGAGCAAGGTCTCGGTGAGATCCATCAGGTCTTCGTAGGTCGCGAAGGCCTGGTAGAACTCGAGCATGGTGAACTCGGGGTTGTGCTGCGTCGAGAGCCCTTCGTTTCGAAAGTTCCGGCCGATCTCGTAGACCCTCGGGAACCCTCCGACGAGCAGCCGCTTCAAGTGCAGCTCGGGGGCGATTCGACAGAACAGCGGCATGTCGAGCGCGTTGTGGTGGGTCGTGAACGGGCGGGCCGCTGCTCCGCCGATGAGCCCGTGCAGCATCGGGGTCTCGACCTCGAGAAAGCCGCGCTCGTCGAGGAAGCGGCGAATGTGCCGAATGAGCCGAGACCGCCCCTCGAACACCGCCCGGACCTCCGGGGACACCGCGAGATCCTCGTAGCGCCGCCGGTACCTCCGCTCGACGTCGGTGAGTCCGGCGTGCTTGTCCGGGAGCGGGTGAAGGCTCTTCGTGGCGAGCACGATGTCCTCTACGAGCAGGGTCAGCTCGCCGCGGCGGGTGCGAAACCGGGCTCCCTCCACGACGACCCAGTCCCCGAGGTCGAGCAGCTTCACCTTCTGGTGGACCTCGTCGCCCACCACGTCCTGCCGAACCTGGAGCTGCAGGCGTCCGGTGTGATCCCACAGGTCGAGAAAGATCGCCTTGCCCATGCCCCGAATGGCGAGCAATCGACCGCCGAGGCGAAACCGCGGGTCCTCCGGCGCGGGACCGTCGGTCGGCTCGCCGGGGGCGTCCCGCACGTCGGCCACCGAGTGCCGCACCGACAGCCCGTTCGGAAACGACGGCCAGCCCTGCGCGGCGAGCCGAGCCGCCTTGTCGCGGCGGGCGCGGAGGATCTGCTCGAGCCCGCCCTCGGCGTCGGCCGGGTCGCTCGTGTCGGACATGGCCGCGGTCGCTACGTCAGGGGACCGGCGCGGTCAAGGCGGGCGCCGCGCCCGGCCCCAGGGCGGCGCTTGCCAGGGCCCGGGCGACCGGGCAGAACGCGGGCCGATGGCCGAGTTCGTCTACACCATGCAGAACGTTCGAAAGGCGTACCCGGGCAAGGAGGTCATCAAGAACCTCACCCTCGCCTTTCTCCCCGGAGCGAAGATCGGCGTGCTCGGCTTGAACGGAGCCGGAAAGTCGACGCTGCTCAAGATCATGGCCGGCGTGGACACCGAGTTCACCGGAGAGGCCCAGGCCGGAAAAGGGGTGACGGTGGGCTACCTGGCCCAGGAGCCGCAGCTCGATCCGAAGCTCACCGTGCGGGAGAACGTCGAGCTCGCGGTGGCGCCGATTCGCGCGCTGCTCGCTCGGTTCGACGCCATCAACGAGCGCTTTGCGGACCCCGACGTGGACATGGACGCGCTGCTCGCCGAGCAAGCGAAAGTGCAAGATGAGATCGAGGCGAAAAACGCCTGGGAGCTGGATCGCACCGTCGAGCAGGCGATGGACGCGCTGCGCTGCCCGCCCCCGGACAGCCCGGTCGAGCACCTCTCCGGCGGGGAGAAGCGGCGGGTCGCCCTGTGCCGGATCCTGCTCGAGCAGCCGGACATGCTCCTGCTCGACGAGCCGACCAACCACCTCGACGCCGAGTCGGTGGCGTGGCTCGAGCAGCACCTGAAGGACTACCCTGGCTGCGTCGTCGCCATCACCCACGACCGCTACTTTCTCGACAACGTCGCCGGCTGGATTCTCGAGCTCGACCGGGGCCAGGGCATCCCGTGGAAGGGCAACTACACCTCTTGGCTCGAGCAGAAGAAGAAGCGGCTCGAGAAGGAGGAGAAGCAGGAGTCGGCCCGTCAGCGCACCCTGCAGCGCGAGCTCGACTGGGTTCGGCAGGCCCCGCGGGCCAGGCAGGCCAAGAGCAAGGCCCGGCTCAAGGCGTACGAGGAGCTGCTCGCGCAGGATCAAGGCGAGCGCATCAAGAACGTGCAGATCCCGATCCCGCCTGGACCCCGCCTCGGCGACCTCGTCGTGGAAGCGAGCGGCCTCGGCAAGGCGTTCGGCGACAAGCTGCTGTTCGACGGCTTCGACTTTCGCCTGCCGCCGGGCGGCATCGTCGGGGTCATCGGTCCCAACGGCGCGGGCAAGACCACGCTCTTCAAGATGCTCACCGGACAGGAGACCCCGGACAGCGGCGAGCTGAGGGTGGGGGAGACGGTGCAGTTTGCGTACGTGGACCAAAACCGGGACACCCTGGAGGCGGACCGCATGGTCTGGGAGGAGATCGCGGACGGGCACGATACGGTCACGCTCGGGAAGCGGGAGATGCCGGCCCGGACCTACGCCGCGTCGTTCAACTTCACCGGGTCCGACCAGCAGAAGCTGGTGGGCAGCCTGTCCGGCGGAGAGCGAAACCGGGTGCAGCTCGCGAAGCTCCTGAAGAGCGGCGGCAACGTGCTGCTGCTCGACGAGCCGACCAACGACCTCGACGTCGACACCCTACGCGCGCTCGAGGACGCGCTGCTCGACTTCGCTGGGTGCGTGGTCGTCATCAGCCACGACCGGTGGTTCCTCGACCGGATCGCGACCCACATCCTCGCCTTCGAGGGCGACAGCGACGTGGTCTGGTTCGAGGGCAACTTCCAGGACTACATGAAGGACAAGAAGAAGCGGCTTGGCTCGGCCGCCGACGTGCCCCACCGCATCCGGTACCGAAAGCTCACCGGCTGAGCGACCGCACCTGCCGCACGGTGGCGAGGGCGAGCTCGAGCTCGAACGGCTTGTCGAGCAGCCGGTGCTCTCGGGTGGCGAGGAACTCGGCCACCCGAGGGGTGAACACCCCGCCGCTCATGAACACGGTGCGGCGGACCAGCTCGGGGTGGTGCTCTTCGAGCCACCGGCACAAGGCCATGCCGTCAAGGCCCGGCATCAGCAGATCGCACAGGACGACGTCGAATCCAGCATCGCGGGCGAGCCGCGCCACCGCCGACTCTCCGCCCTCGGCGGTGACCACCGCGTGGCCGGCTTGCTCGAGGGCCCGGCGGAGCGTCCCGAGGATCAGCGGGTCGTCGTCCACGACGAGGACGCGAGCCCCCGTCGGGTCGATGTCCCCCGATTCGAGCCGGGCCCGGGCTTCGGCGGTGGGCAATCGAACCAAGAACCGGGTCCCTTCACCGAGCCGGCTGTCCACCAGGACCTGCCCACCGAGCTCGGCGACCACGCCTTTCACCATGGCGAGCCCGAGCCCGGTGCCGAAGCCGTGGGGCTTGGTGGTGAAAAACGGGTCGAAGACCCGACCCAAGAGCTCCTCGGGGATGCCGGGGCCGTTGTCCGAGACCTCGAGCTCGACCTCGTCCCCGAGGTCCCGGGTGGCGATTCGGATGAGATTGCCCGCGGTCTCGCCCTCTTTCATGGCGTGGGCGGAGTTCAAGAGGAGGTTCAGCACGACCTGCCCGAGGCGGGCCTCGTTGGCCCGGATCGGAGGCAGCGGCGCGAGGTCGCGCTCGAGCCGGGCCCGGTGCCGAAGCTCGACGAAGGCCATGTTGACCGCGGCCTCGATGACGCGGACCGGGTCGAGCTCCTGGATGAGAAACGGGTCGGCTCGAGCGAACGCTCGAAGATCCCCTACGATCCGCCGGACCCGCTCCGCCCCCTGCTGGGCCTCCTTGACCGATTCGGTGAGGTCTTCCCGCAGCGGCTCCGCGACTCCCTCGAGCAACGCCGGCAGCTCGCCGTTGAGAAACTCGAGGTTTCCGAGGACGTAGGACAGCGGGTTGTTGATGTCGTGGGCCACCCCGGCGGCGAGCGCCCCGATGGACATCATGCGGTCCGCCACGAGCAGCTCTGCCTCCACCCGACGCTTGCCGGTGACGTCGCGGGCCAAAAACCCCTCGACCGAGCGTTCGTGGAGGCGGAGTCCGCGGAGCGGTTCGAGCCGAAGGGTGCGGCCGACCCCGTACTCTCCGAAAAACCGAAGGTCGAGGCCGCCGCGGCCTGGATCGGCCCACCAGGAGCTCAACGTGGCCCGGTCTTCCTCTGCGAGATGGGCCTCCATGGGCCGGCCGAGCAGGCGCTCGGGCGGAGCCCCGAGCAGGCCCGAGAACGCCCGGTTGACCCAGACGTAGCGGCCGGCCTCGACGAGGGCGAACCCGTCGGGGCTGTCCTCCACGAGGCTCCGAAGGACGTCGGGGATCTCCGAGGTCGCCACGGCCCAAACGGTACATTCGCCCCGAGCCCGGGGCCAAGTTGGCTTCGGTCCGGCGGCGCCATCGCGTACGACGCCGGGTGGACCGCCGGTTGACGATGGAGCGGCGACGCCTTGTCATCCCTCGGTGACCGGCACGCGGAGGTTCGGGCGCTACGTCGAGATCAAGAACCTGGCCGCGGGCGGGATGGGCGAGATCCTGCTCGCCGAGCACACCGGGCTGTCCGGTTTCGCGAAGCGGGTGGTGGTGAAGCGAATTCGGCCCGAGCTCGCCGAAAACCCAGCCTACGTCGAGCTGTTTCTGAACGAGGCCCGGATCGGGTCGTTTCTGAACCATCCGAACATCGTCCACATCTTCGACGTCGGCCGCGACGGCGACGCGCTGTGGCTCGTCATGGAGTACGTCGAGGGAGTCGATCTGAAGCGGCTCTCCCGGCGGGCGCGGCGGGCCGGGCGACCGCTGTCCCCTCCGGTGATCGCGGCGATCGGGGTCGAGGTGCTCTCGGCCCTCGAGGAGGCGCACCGGGGGGGGCCGCTCGCCGGCGCCCCGATCATCCACCGGGACATCTCCCCGGAGAACGTGCTCATCGCTCGGTCCGGCGGGGTGAAGGTGCTCGACTTCGGCCTCGCCAAATGGGTTCCGAGGCGGTCGACCGTCCCCTCGCTCGAGGGCAACGTCATCTTCGGCAAGGTTCGATACATGCCGCCCGAGCAGCTGAAGGGCCAGCTGCTCGACCCCCGCGCCGACCTGTTCTCGCTCGGGGCGACCCTGTACGAGACTCTGCTCGGCGAGCTGCCGTTCGGTCGGGGCTCCGCCTCGGAGGTGCTCGCCCGAATCATGGCCGGGCCGCCGCCCTCCCCCACCCAAGGAGCGGACCCCGAGCTCGACGCCATCGTGGGGACCGCGCTCTCGGCTGCCCCCCACGACCGCTACCCCACGACCGAGGCGATGCGGGTCGCGCTGCTCGAGTACCTCGACCATCGCCCGGTCCCGCGGCTGCCGCTCGAGCGGCTTCGGCAGATGCTCCACCCGGCGGCCGAGCCGCAGCGCCCCGACGACATCACCGAGCTCGACCTGCCGGTGCCGCTGCGCTGCGGAAAGTGCGGGGGCGAGTTCGGCGCCGCGTTCCTAGGGGACCTCATCGTCGATCGATGCGCGGACTGCGGGGGCATGTGGCTCGAGCACGATGAGGTCCTGCGGCTCGTAGGTCCGGGGCCGGTCCTGCGGTCGGACCGCAACACTCCATTTTCGCGAGCTCCTCTCGACGCGCTGGTGGGCACCTGCCCCGTCCACAAGAGCGCGCTCGGGCGGTATCCGGTCCCCGGCGCCCCGGCTGCGCTCGAGGTGTGCTCGCACTGCCTCGGGGTGTGGTTCGATGCCGAGGAGGTGGACCTGCTGCGGTCGGGGGACGTCGCAACGTGGCTGCGCTTTCTGCTCGAGACGCTGGATCCGGGCTCCTAGCCTCACAAGGCCCGGCGACCGGCGAGGGCTTGCGCGATGGTGGCGGCGTCGGCGTACTCGAGATCGCCGCCGATCGGGAGGCCCGACGCGATCCGGGTGATCCGGTAGCCCATGGGCACCAAGAGGCGCTGCAGGTAGAGCGCGGTCGCTTCACCCTCCACGCTCGGGTTCGTGGCGAGGATGATCTCCTCGACCTCGCGGTCGTCCGCGCCGAGGCGGTGGATGAGCTCCTTCACCTTGAGGTCGTCCGGGCCGACCCCATCGAGCGGCGCGATGGACCCGTGAAGAACGTGGTAGCGCCCCCGAAACTCCCGGGAGCGCTCGACCGCGCGAAGGTCTTGCACGCTCTCCACCACGCAGAGCACCGAGCGGTCCCGGCGACCGTCCTCGCAGATCGCGCAGAGCGGCGCGTCGGTCAGGTTCTGGCACCGTTCGCAGTGCCCGACCCGCTCGGACGCGGTCACCAGAGCGTCAGCGAGTTCCCGTGCGAAACCGGGACCCTGGCGAAGGACAAAAAACGCGAGCCTGGTAGCCGTCTTCTCGCCGACCCCGGGCAGCCGTCCGAGCGCCTGGACGAGCCGGGCGATCGGGTCCACGCGGCCGGACATCAGGCGCTCAGAACAGCCCCGGCATCGGCATGCCGCCAGTGAGCTTGCCCATCTCCGCCTCGACCATCTCCTGGGCCCGGCCGAGGGCTTGGTTGGTGGCGGCGAGGACCAGATCCTGGAGCATCTCGAGCTCGTCCCTGTCCACCACCGCCGGATCGATGACCACCGACAGGACCTCGTTGCGCCCATTGACGGTGACCGTGACCATGCCGCCGCCGGCGGTCCCCTCGACCGTCTTCTTCGCGGCCTCCTCGCGCAGCTGCTCCATCTTCGCCTGGAGCTTCTTGGCCTGCCGCATCATCTCTTGAATGTTCATGGGTCCTTCCCTTCCTGTCCTTCGCCCCGCAGCTCGACGCGGGTGATCGTGGCCCCCAGCTCCCGCTGCACCGCCGCCACCGCGGGGTGGGACCGAGCCCGGGCCTCTCGCGCCCTCGTCCGAGCCGCGCGCTCCTCTTCGAGCACCTCGGTCGGGGTCCGTGCAGCCGGACCGACCTGTCGG
The DNA here is from genome assembly GCA_036788295.1 of Myxococcota bacterium. Lineage (GTDB taxonomy): Bacteria > Myxococcota > Kuafuiibacteriia > Kuafuiibacteriales > Kuafuiibacteriaceae > JAHQVK01. The sequence goes on along the minus strand of DAIQNR010000101.1, from coordinate 11,545 downwards.
GGGGCCCGGGCTCGAACCACCTCGAGCCGCACCGCGCGCCCGAAGAAAGCCTCGATCGCCCGCTCGATGGCCGCCCGCGCGCCGGGCGAAGCGAGCTTGTCGTCATCGAACGCGGTCTCGCAAGCGAGCTGCACCCGATCGGGGCCGAACGCGAGCGGACGAACCTGGTGGAGGGTCGCGCCGAGCATCGGTCGCTGCCTGGTCATCTCGGCCACGAACCGGCGGTACGCATCTTCCGGAGCCTCCGCGGTCGGAACGGGCTCCCTCGCCCGAGACGCCTGGCTCTGGACCTCCGTCGGACCGACGGGGCCGCGATCCAAAGCCCGAGGCGGAGGTTCGTCGCCGCTGTCCTGATCCCCGGCGCGCCCCAGGGTGGAGGCCCGGGCATCGCGAGGCCGCGCCTCCCCGGTCCGCCTCGGCGCTGCCGGTGCGACGCGGGGGGCCGTGGAGGGAAAGGCCCGCCCTCCGCTGACGGGGCCGGGGGCGCGCAAGACCCGCTCGAGCCGGTCGAGCTGGGCCATCAGCTCCGGGACCGGGACGGCGAGCGGTCCGGCAGCGAGGCCAACGAGGCCCACCTCGAGCGCGTAGCGGGGCTGAGGCGTGCGCGCGACCTCCTCCTCCACCCGGCACAGCTGCTCGAAGAGCCGCTCGAGCGCCTCGGGGGTCTTGTCGGCGCTCTGCTCGACCAGCGCCCGCACCTCCGACTCGGGGCGGTCGAGCAGCGGCCCGGGATTCGGCATGACCCGGGCGACGACGAGGTCACGGGCATGCTCCACCAAGCTGCCAGCAAATCGCTGGTGGCCAAGGCCCCGGTTGTGGACCTCGGCAACGGCCTTCAGCGCCGCGTCCGGACGGCGATGGAAGATCGCGTCGAAGGCGCCTTCCACGAGCTCCACTCCAGCGACCCCGAGCGCCTCCCGGGCGAGCGCGGCGTCGAGGCGGCGCCCGCCGGCGTAGGAGAGGGCCTGCTCGAGCAGGGACTGGGCGTCCCGCATCGATCCGTCGGCGAGCCGGGTGATGACCGTGAGCCCGCCCGCGTCGTGCTCGATGCCCTCGGCGTCGAGGATCTCGCCCAAGCGGGCGTGGATTCGGCCACTCGCCACCAATCGGAAGTCGTGGCGCTGGCATCGGCTGAGCACCGTGCGGGGGATCTTGTGGAGCTCGGTGGTGGCGAGGACGAACTTCACGTGGGCGGGCGGCTCCTCGAAGGTCTTGAGCAGCGCGTTGAAGCTGCTCGCCGAGAGCATGTGGACCTCGTCGATGATGAACACCCGGTACCGAGCCGAGGAGGGCAGGTAGCGCACCGTCTCGATGATGTGCTCCCGGACGTGGTCGACCCCGGTGTGGGTGGCGGCATCGATCTCGAGGACATCGGTGGAGCTGCCCTCGGCTATGGCGACGCACGAACCGCAGGTGCCGCAGGGGTCGGGGGTGGGGCCTTCGGACCGCTCGCAGCACAGGGCCTTCGCGAAGATGCGCGCCGTGCTCGTCTTGCCGCAGCCACGGGGGCCGGAGAACAGAAAGGTCGAAGCGATGCGGCCGGACGCGAGCGCGTTTCGGAGGGTGCGGGTCACGTGCTCTTGGCCGAGCACTTCAACGAGGGTCCGGGGGCGCCACTTGCGCGCGAGCACCAAGTACGCCACTGCGGCAGTCCTTCAGGATGTTGGCGTCCGTCGTCGGAGCGGCGCCTCGATGGCCCGCCGCCGACTCGAATCGAGGAGCGGTCGCCGGGGCACCCTGCAACACACGTGCTGAGCCCCTACCGTTGCTTCCTTCCGGACCTGGCGGGGTTCGGGGCCGCCCGTTGCGCAGGACCCCAACGACCGCGGCGGAGTAAGCCCCATCCTCGGTACCGGCGCAAGCGAAGGATTCTTGCGATGTCGCTCTTGCCAACCGCTCGCCCCGGCGGTAACCCGCCGTCCCGCTTTGGAGGGGTGGCCGAGTGGCTGAAGGTGCGCGACTGGAAATCGCGTGTACCTCAAAAGGGTACCGAGGGTTCGAATCCCTCCCTCTCCGATTCTGACCCGCTCGACTCCGGGTCCGAGCGCGCCGGGCGCCGCCGGCGAGCCCGGAAGAACGCCCTCAGGAGGGCGCTGCTGGCTTCGGCTTCCACCCCCGCCTCGACGTCGATGCGGTGGTTGAGCCGGGCGTCGTCGGCGATTCGGTACAGCGACCGCACCGCGCCGGCCTTCGGATCGTCGGCTCCGTAGACGAGACGCCGGATCCGCGCGTTGACGAGGGCACCGGCGCACATGGGACAGGGCTCGAGGGTCACGTAGAGCGTCGCATCGCCGAGCCGCCACCGTCCGAGCCGGGCGGCGGCGGCCCTCAGCGCGAGCAGCTCGGCGTGGCCAAGAGGGTCGCGATCCCGCTCTCGGCGATTGTGGCCTTCGCCCAGCACCACCCCGTCCACCACGAGCACCGCGCCCACCGGCACCTCGCCGAGCGCCGCCGCCGCCGCCGCGAGCTCGAGGGCGCGCCGCATGAATCGTTGGTCGTCGCTCGCTTGGGCCACGGACCGATCGTGCCACGACGGAGACGGTCTTCGCCGACCTGGGTTCAATCCAGCGGTGGCTCCGGGTAAGGTGCGGGCGCCTTGGTTGCACGGAGCACCCTCAGCACGGCGAAGGCCCTCCTCGAGCGTTTCTTTCGGGACGCCGACGGCCGGACCAACCGCCAGATCGACGTGGAGTTCCTGCTCGCCGATCTGCGCGTCGGACCGGACCGGGCCATTCCGGCGCTCGAATTCTTGGTCAGCCGGGGGCTCATCAACCGATTCGGCCCGGAGATCGCGTTTTTGACCGCGGAGGGGATCGAAGCGTGTGTGCAGGAGTCGGACCTCAGCCAGATCGAGGTCGCCCGCCCGTTCGCGCCGGAGCCCGACCCCACCACCGAGGACCAGAATTCGACCCCCGACGTCCCTAGGCTCGTGCAGGTGCGGATCGATGGGGCCCCGACGGTGACCCCGCTCGAGGGGCTGTGCACCATCGGTCGAGCCGAAGGCAGCGACGTGGTCATCGACGACGCGCGGGCCTCGAAGCGCCACGCCGTCGTGCGGTTCGAGCGAGGCGGTTTCGTGCTCGAAGACCTCGAGTCGGCCAACGGGACGCTGCTGAACGGCGCGTACTGCGTCGAGCCCACCCGGCTCGGCAACGACGACGAGATCGTGATTGGGCGGGCCATGCTCGTGGTGCAGATCCCCGCCGGGTGGCGAGCCCCGGCCGAGGGCCTGCCCGCGGCGGCCCTGCCCCGAACCAAGCCGTTGGGGCCAGCCACGGAGCGGCCGGAGCCGCTCGGTCGGATCGTGGAGGGGCGGGTCGTGGAAGGAAGGCCGGCCGACGCTCCGCCGGACGTGTTCGGGCCCGGATGGGCGTCGCCCAAAACCAACGCCGACCTGGTTTCGGATGTTGATCTCTTGGAGGACCAGGCGGCGGAGGTTCTCTCGCCGAGGAGCGATCCGGAGCCGCTCGAGCTTGGCGCCTCCATCGATGGCGCCCCACCGAGCCAGGCGGATCCCCTCGATCTCGACGACCCGCTCGACCCCGAAGACCTCGAGATCCGTCTGCCGTTGTCCGGCGCCGGCTCCATCGGGGACGAGATCGGCCCGAAGCCGGGGTCCCCGGCGCCGGGTCCATCCGGACCGGCGGAGCTGGATTTCGGGTCCGCCTCGGCCGACCTCGAGGTCCCTTCCGGCGGGGCCACGGTGGTCGATGACAACCAGACGATCCCCCCCGACGACGACATCGTGGAGCTGTCGGACGTGGTGGTCGAGCCGAGGACGGGAGTCCTCGTTTCGGACGGGGTATCGAACACGGAGCTGGACGCGACGGACGACACGCTGACCCTCATTGGGGGGCTCGACCTCGGCGGAGAGACGCTGCCGGTGGCCACCCCTAGCCTCGTGGACTTCGAGCTGCCGGCCGAGGTGACCCCTCCGGCCCTGCTCGCGAGCCTCGGTCGACTTCGGAACGAGGTCTCCCGCACGGTGGGCCCCGGCCCGCTGCTCGACGCGGTCGACCGTCTGCTCGGCCACCCTCTGGTTCGAGGCTTCGCCGAGCGAGACGATCCGCGCTGGTAGCTCGAACCGCGATCGTAGCTCGAAGCGGCGGCGCTTCTCGAAGATTGCGGTTGCCTCACCGGAGTGTCTTCGCTAACTCCGGCGGCCCATGTCGCGGTACACTGGACCTCGGTTCCGGATCGCTCGGCGGCTCGGCGGTGCCGAGCTGCCCGGCTTGTTCGTCCCTCGGGACCTGCGCCGAAGCTACCCCCCCGGGCAGCACGGCCCCACCCAGCGGATCAAGCTGTCGGACTACGCCGTGCGGCTCCGGGAGAAGCAGAAGCTCCGCGCCCACTACGGGATCGGCGAAAAGCACGTCCGGCGCTACATGGTCCAGGCGAAGGCCGCGAAGGGGAACACGGGAACCAACCTCCTCGTGAGCCTCGAGAGCCGCCTCGACAACGTGGTCTTTCGGCTCGGCTTCACGAAGACCATGCGAGCCGCTCGGCAGATGGTGAACCATGGTCACATCGACGTGAATGGCCGACGGGTCGACATCCCGAGCTACAGCCTCCGGCCCGGCGACGTGGTCGCCGTCAGCGAGAAGAGCAAGATGCGGGCGACCGTCGCGGCCGAGGTGGCGGGCCCCGCCATCCACGCGGTGCCGTCGTTCCTCGAGCGAAACGATGCGGAGCTGAAGGGCACCTTCAAGACGAAGCCGGACGCTGCGGACTGCAACCTCCTGCAGCTGAACGAAGCGCTCGTCGTCGAGCTCTACGCCCTCAGCCTCTGACCGGGACGAGCCTCCCCGGAGGATTTCGAGCGCGCCGCGGGCCTCGGGCCCGCAGGCTCGCCCAAAGCTCCACCCTGTTCGACGCTTGAGAGTCTTTTTGGCTTACCTGCCTTGGGCCGCTCGGAGCGGGGCGAAGTCGAGCCGGGCGAGCGCGGCGAGATCGAGTTCGTCGGTCCGGCCGAGCCCCTCCCACAGAGGACGGTAGAACTCGCCGGGGTCGCACGCCTCGACGACAACCCGGGCAAACGCCATCGCGACCACCGGGTCCTCGCCCACCTCCGCGAATACCCCAGCGAGCGCCGCAGCCGAGAGCCGCCCGGTGCCCGGGTCGTGAAACGGCAGGCCCAGGTCGCCTTCACCCAGGATGCGAGCCACGCTGTGGGTCGGGTCTTTCACCAGCGCATCGATGATGCGAACCCGACCTCGTTCGCTGCGGGGGCGTCGTGGAGCCAACAGCCGCGCAACCGTCAAATGCGCCGCCGGACCGGCCACTTCGGGCTCGAGCCCCGCTTCGAGAAAGACTTCCTCGACCCACGTCGGATCCACAGGCGGGATTCCTGGCACGAAACGCGCCTCCAGTGCACCCTCGCGCTGGGGGGCTCCCGAGGCTTCGCCCGAGCACCAGAGCCGAAGCGAGGCGACCGTCGGCGAAGCTCCCTCCCCGTGAACGATGTCGCTGCCCAGAGCCACTCCGCCGCGGCGGATCGGAACCCTCCTCGTTCATGGGACCATCGCCGAGGGTCGCCGGGCGGCGGTGTGGTGGGCCGAGACCGACACCGGTCCGGTAGCGCTGAGGGTGCCGCGACCGCGCTACCCTCGCCCTCGTTTCGACGCCGAGCAACGAGAGGCCTACGGAGCGAGCGGGCGCCGAGGCGACCTTCGGCCGGAGGGCGCGCTCGAGCCGCTGATCCGCGGAGACAACCTCGCCCAGATCCTCTCCGGCGCGGAGAAGAACGGACCGGTCGGACCGGAGGACATCGCCGTCCTCCTCCACGGCGTCCTCTCCGAGCTCGTCGAGCATGTGCGCGGGCACGGGGACCTCATGCCGGCGCACGTGCTGATCGGAGAAGCGGGCACGGTTCGACTCATCGACGCGAGCCCGGACGGTGCTCAGATCGACCGGCCTGGACGCTCTGCATACCTCAGTGACGGGACCGGAGGAGCGGGCAGCAGCGACCGGCGCGCGCTCGCCGTCGCCTTTGGCCAGCTCTGGGCAGCGGCGCGCGCTCCGGACGAACGGCCGCCGCCGTGGTGGTCGGCGCTCTCGAAGCCGTCGACCGAGCTGGCCCTCGAGGCCCTCGAGCGGTCGTTTGGACCGATCGGGTTGGTCGAAGCGGCAGAACGCCGAGCCCGACTCGTGGCTCGGCTGTGCCCGGAGCGGCGAGACGCCTGGGCCGAGCTCGCCGAGGCCGCGTTGGCGTCGAGCCGAAGAACGGAGGAGCCGCTCGGGCTCGACGTGACGATCGTCGACGCGCCCCGCCCTGGTGTCGAGCCGGCCCCGAGCCGTGGGAGCGACGCTTCGGTGGCTGCAGCGGTCACCGCGCCCGAGGATCCGACCGAAGATCGGCCGCGGTCCGCGTCGCCGGCACAAAACCCCGAGCCGATCCCCTGGTTCGAGCCTCCGCGACTCGAGCTCGAGGGCGAGCGCAACGTGCCCACCCGGATCATGGTCAGGCGGCGGGCCGAGCCCCCTCAACCTTCGATCGAGGACGCCCCGGCATCCTCCGAACCGCCGGAGCTCGACTCCGAGTCCTCGGTGGGCGAGTCCTCGGTGGGCGAGTCCTTGGTCGCGCCGGTCCCCGAGTCCGAGCTGGCGGCCGAGCGGCTCGACCAAATGCTCGCCGCGACCCTCACCGCGGTGGCCGTGGGCTTGGTCGGGCTCGTGGTGGCGCTGGCCATCGAGATCGCTTGGCCATTGGGCGGCTAGCACGCCGAACGGCTCAGGCGTTGGTCTTGCGCTTCGCGTTCTTCGAGATCTGGTCGAGCAGGTGCTGCGCGCCCACCGGCTGCTTCTCGGCCTCCTGCCGCCACTCCCGCATCCGGTATTGGATCTTGCGAACGCTGATGCCGAGGATGTCGGCGGCCCGAGAGGTGCTCCCGTCCACCGCGGCCAGGGTGCGGAGGATCGCCACCTTCTCGAGTTCTTCCATCTTGCTGCCAGGGATGCGGATCTCCGCCTCCTCGGACACCACGAAGTTGCGAATCTGGGGGGGCAAGTGGGCGGGGTGGATCTCGAGGCCGCGGGAGAGGATGACCGCCCGCTCGGCCACGTTCTCGAGCTCGCGCACGTTGCCCGGCCACTCGTAGGTGAACAGGGCGTGAAACGCCTCGGGAATCGTCTTCGGCACCGGGAGGCCCTCCCGCCGGGCGTAGCGGTCGAGAAACCGAGTCCAGAGGCTGCCGATGTCCGACTTTCGGCGCCGAAGCGGGGGCATGTGGAGCTGAAACACGTTCAAGCGCCAGTAGAGGTCCTCGCGAAACTCGCCCCGATCCTTCAGGGTCTCGAGGTTCTTGTTGGTGGCGGCGATCACCCGCACGTCCACCTCCACCGGTTGGGTGCCGCCCACCCGCTCGAGCTGCCGTTCCTGGAGGACCCGCAGCAACTTCACCTGCAGCGCAGCCGACAGGTCACCGATCTCGTCGAGAAAGATCGTGCCTCGATGGGCCCGCTCGAAGCGCCCCATCTTGCGGGAGATGGCCCCGGTGAAGGAGCCCTCCTCGTGGCCGAAGAACTCGCTCTCGAGCAGGTTCTCCGGCACCGCCGCGCAGTTGACGGCCACGAAGGGCCCGGTCGCGCGGTCGGAGTGGCGGTGGAGGAAACGGGCCATCACCTCCTTGCCGGTGCCGCTCTCTCCGGTGATGAGCACGGTGGCCCGGGACGCCGCGACCTCGCTTCCCATGCGCAGGACGTTCTGCATCTCCGAGCTGTCGCCCCAGGCCTCCTCGTCGCGGATCGCGTCCACGAGCTGCTCCCGGAGCCGCTTCACCTCGAGCACCGTCTCCTGCGCCCGGAGCTCCCGCTGCAAGACGAGCTGCAGCGCCTCGAAGTTGATGGGCTTGACGATGAAGTCCCGCGCTCCGGAGCGCATGGCCGCGACCGCGTCTTCGAGGAAGGGGAAGGCGGTCATCACGAGCACGATGCACTCGGGGATGGCCTTCAGCACGGTGGGGATGAGCGTGAGGCCGGAGGCGCCGGGCAGCCGGATGTCGGTCAGCAGCACGTCGGGACGAAACTTCGGCAGCTTCTCCTTGGCCGATTCTGCGGTGTCGCAGGCCTCGACGTCGAATTTCGAACGCAAGAGCGTCGCCAGGGCGTTTCGAGCCTGCGCGTTGTCCTCGACGACCATGATGCGCGGTCGCTCGTCGGGGCCGCGGTCAGGCTGACCGTGGCCGTGCTGGGGTTGGAGGGGGGAGGTTGGGTCCATCATCGTCTCCTTCATAAGCACCCTGCGTGCCAGGTTTGCGGACTGCGCATTCCTGCGCTCGGGCGGCGCCCAAGCCGCACGCTCCGCGTTTCACTCTGGCACGAACGCAGGGCATGCAGCCAGATGCAGGGCTAGCGCTCCCCAACACGCACGGCGAGGTGCGCTCCGGCGCGAAGCCGAAGCCGAGCGTCGCCGCGGCCGAGGGCGAGGCCGACGGCACTGGATCCAACCCCAACCCCTCGGATCCAAAGAATAAAATGGAATCTCCGCCAGCCCGGATGCGAAGCCCGAGCCCGGCCGTGCGCTCGACCTGGGTCTTCGAGAGGCACCCAGCTCCGACCCCCGCCGGCAGCGTGAACGCAAGATTTGCTCGGACGTCTGCCGTCCGTCGAGCGATGAGCGCGGCCGACCGCCGGCGGGCCGGCCCGAGCCAGGCTCAAGGGCAGGTTTCGTTCGGGTCGAAGGCGAAGCGGGCCGAGAGCTGGTAGTAGCCGCAAGCGGCGCGGCCGGGCCGGCTCCGCACCCGGACGTGCACGGTGCGGGAGTCGTCACGGGCGCAGGCCCCGCCCCACTTGAGCCCGAGCACATAGCTCGAGGATGCCGCCACCCACTGATCGCCGGTCGCGCAGATGAGGGTCTGATCGGTCACGTCGGCGCAGCGGTCCGCCGTGGCCACACACAGCTCGTAGTCTTCCGGGTCGGCGCCTTCTTCGAGGCTCAGCCGCACCGCCAAGACGAAGGCGCACTGCGCGGTGAAGGGGACGCACGCCCCCCGGCTTACCTCCTCGGCCCGAAACCGGTACCAATCCACGTCGGTCCCCGGAGGATAGAGGGTCGGATACGTTCGCAAGTCGTCCCGGTCCCGCACCGGCACCTGCGTGGTGGCGCCGCTGTCGACCGCCTCCGGAAGCCGGGTGGCGCCGTCGCAGGTGTTGTTGGGTTCGAACGGGTCTCGGCTCCAGCCAAAGTCCGTTGCCACGTTCCAGTCCGCCCGGCCGTCGCAGTTGTCGTCGAGCCCGTTGCATCTCTCACGGCGGGCCGGCACCTCTCCCACGCAGCGGTCGGACCAGCGCCCGTCCGGCTCACATCTGACCATGCCCGAGACGCATGCCCCCACATCGGTTCCGCAGGACTGGGCCTCCCCTGGGGTGCACTCGCAGTCACCGTCGATGCGGCCATCGCAGGTGTCGTCGATGCCGTTGCCGCAGATCTCCTGTTCCGCCGGACCGATCGCCCCGAAGCATTCGGTCTGCCATTGGCCGCCGATGCACTGCTGAACCCCGGGCTTGCACCGACCGACGTCGAGACCGCATGGGCGGGTGCTCCCGGTCGAGCACTCGCACTCGATGCCGTCGTCGATCCGCCCGTTGCAGTCGTCGTCGAGGCCGTTGCACTGCTCGGGTTGGGGCTCGGGGGCGTCGCATTCGGTCCAGCGGGCCTGCACGCACTGCTCCACCCCTGGCCCGCACGCGGTCGAGCACGGTTGGCGCAAGGGCCGCCCGCTCGAGTCGTCATCGGGGATGCCGCTGCAATCGTCGTCGAGGCCATTGCAGACCTCGATCCCGTTTGTCTCCGGATTCGGCACGCATGTGCCGCCGTCGGTGGCGATTGGCTCGAATCCGCGAACGGTCTCGCCGTCCCCGCAGCCGGCGACGCACAGGCCCAGGCATACCGCGCACCATGCGAGCTGGACCCACATTCGAACCATGGCCGGAGGGTCGTCGCCGGCCGGCGGTTTGGCAACCGACGCCCGGCCGAGTCAGGCTCGCCTCCGGTGGGCGAAAGCGGTCGGGTCGAGGTGCGGCTGGAGCCGGTCGCAGACGGAGCGTCGGTCCTCCGGATCGAGGCAGAGCGGCCCGCGTTCGCGGTTCGGGACATCGAGCAGGCGCTGTTGTCGGCGTGCCGGCAAGCCTGGCCCGATCTCACCGAAGCGGCTGGCCCCCGCCGGCGGGAGCTCGAGGCGGCCATCGCCACCGACGCGCCGCTACCGACCCACACCGGATGGCTCCCGGTTCTCGCCGACGCCCTCGGCGGTCCCCAGCTCGTCGTCGAGCTGACGTCGGCCCACCTCGATGCCGCCGCCGCCGATGCCAGCAGCCGGGCGCTCGAGGCGCTCGCGGCCGAGATTCGAGGCCACGTCGTCTGGGTTGTGCCCCCCGAGGCGCTCGCGCTGCCCGGCGTCGTTCGGCTCGGCCCCCCTGCCCTGCTCCTCGAGCCGCCGATCACCCCGACCGAGCTGGGCCCACCGGCGCTGGCCCCGCGGGTCTCGATCTTTGGGCGTCCGCACCCTGCCTCCCCGGGAGAAAGGAGCCTGGCCGCCGCGATTCGGTCGAGTCCGGATCTCGCCGGCCGGTTCGGCTACAACGAAATCGTCGAGTGCGCAGGCGAGAAATTCTTGGTCGACCTCGTACGGAAAGATGCAGGGCTCATCGTGGAAGTGGACGGATACCGATTTCACCGCAGCCGGGCCGCTTTTCAGCGGGACCGGGACCGCGACGCGCGCCTTCTCGCCGCGGGGTGGCGGGTGCTGCGTTTGACCCACGATGAGGTGATGGCGAACCTGCCCCGCGCCCTCGACAAGATCCGCGCCGCGGTCGCCGCCCCGCCGCGCCCCAGAGAAGACCGATGACCTTCGAACCTTCCGATGCCCAGCGCCGGGCCCTCATGTTGGCCGTTCTCTCTGGCCCCCAGCCTCTCGAGAGGATGCCAGCGAAGCTTCGCCGCCCGCTCGAGCAGGCCGGATGGGTGACGCTCGAGCCCGACCCGAGCCATCCGAGAAGAAAACGAGCGGCCGCGACCGAGGCGGGGTGGAGCTTCGTGGTTCAAGACCTCGCCCGCCCTTTCACCTACAACGTGCAGCTTCGGCCGCTGTGGAACCTGCTCCTGCCCCGGATCGCGGCCAATCTCGCCGCCCGAGGCGAGGACCTGTACGCGATGATCGCGCCCGAGGTTCCCCAGGGAAGCGACGCGGAAGGGAACGAAGAGCGGCTCGAGCGGCTCTACCTCGACCTGAGCGGCGGGGAGCACCACCGTCGGGTGCGGATCGCGGCGCTGCGGGCTCGGGCTGGGCTCGAGCGGGCCGAGTTCGACAGCCGGCTCATCCACTTGGCGAAGGAGGGACGGGTGGCCTTGTTCCCCGAAGACGACCCGCTCGGACTCGGTCCGGAGGACCACGAGGGCGCGGTGCCGCTCGCGGGGATCCCGCAGCACGTCCTCTATTGGGAGCGATGATGGGACAAGTCGAAGACGGCGCCCTGAATGCGTTCCTGCGCGCAAATTTCGACTGGACCTCGAGCCTCCGCGGGGTCTGGCACGACAGCCCGGTGGACG
>DAIQNR010000100.1:0-18788 GCA_036788295.1 Myxococcota bacterium | reverse complement strand
CTCGACCGTCAGAGCGGAGTGGGCGCAGCGGGGTACCGGACTCGGATCGGTGATGCTCGGTTCGGTGACATCGGTCGCGGGCCGAACGCACGGATCGTTTACGGTACAAGCACGGAGCGGGTCTCGAAGCCCGGTCTGCGGGTCACAAGCGGATGGCTCCGGCGAGCCGGGCGAGTCCGCGGAGTCAACGAGCGCATCCGACGGCGACGAGGCGTCGGGTCGGGCGTCGGACGCCCCGCTGCACGCCGCGAAGAGCATCGACAAGAACGCGCGATTCATCCAGCAACGGCATGGGATCCACCGGCGGCGGTCAAGCGGTCTTGGTTCCATTCCAGTTGCCCGACAGCAGCACTTTCGGCTCCCCTCCTTCCAAGCGGAAGCGCTCGTTGCGGGTCGAGTCTACCTGGTTCGCGCCCCAGAACCCCTGGACCCTGGTGCGGGAATGGGCGCCTCCCAGCCACTCGTTCTTCGACCGAGACCTGAACTCAGCCACCCCGGGGATCGTCGCGGATGGCATCGATGGTCGCGGAGAGTTGAGCGAGGTCGACGTTGTTGAACTTCTCGAGTGCGGTCTGTGTCATCTTTCTTCCTCAGGCTCGGGGGTGATCGATGTGTGGAGACCAGGCGGGAGGCGTCCGGGCATCCGTCTCTCGCTTCACCGTGTCCTCGATGACGAACGCGACAGGCCGGCAAACACCTGACCACGCAGTGCTGGCCGAGGGGGCGAAGGCGGCGAGTCCGGCCCTCCTGGCGACCCTGGCGAGCGGCCAGGTCCGATGACCACCGGGCGACCCGAGTCGTTCGCGGCCAAGCCGCACCTCGGCGCGAGGACGTCGAGCTCCGCGAATAAGTCGCGTCCATCTACCACGAGGGCGGTCGGGTCGCTGTGGCGCCGTCGTCCCTCGGGCAGGATCTGACCTACCGATTCCAGCATCTCGCGTTCTCCTCCGCCCCCGAGGTGCTCGCGGGCTCAGCCAGGATCCGGAATGTCCCGGGCGGAGAGGCAACCCGCCCTGCTCGTCCGCGTCCCTCAGCCGACCAGGCGGGGGCGCGGGGCCTCGACCCGGAGCCGGCCCAGGGGCTGCAGCACGAGGTCGTCGCTCAGGTCTCGGTAGCTGACCACCGGGGTCTCGGGGAAGCGGGTCGCGATCAGCTCGCGGAGGAAGAAGCGCAGCTCTGCGTGGGTGAGCACCGCGCATGCGTAGTTGATGGACCGGAGGGGCTCGAGGAGCGCGCCGAGGTGGTCGAGCACGCGTCGACGGAGCTCTGGGTCGAGGGCGAGGAAGGCGCAGCCCGGGCCCTCGACGACCGCGTCCCGGATCGCGTCTTCGACCTCTTCGTCCACGACGATCACCCCGATTCGCCGCTCATAGCCGGCGAGACCGTGCGTGATCTGTAGCTGAAGGGCAGACCGCACATGCTCGATGAGTTGGATCCGGTCGAGCGAGCGATCTCCAACCTCGCCGAGGGCCTCGAGGATGGTCTTCAAGTCCCGGATGCTGACCCGCTCGCGAACGAGCTGGCGGAGCACGTCGCGCAGCTGCGCGGTCGTGACCACCCGCGGGATGAGCTCCTTCACGATGTCCGGGCACACCCTCTCGAGCCGCTTCACCGCATCGACCGTCTCCTGCAGCCCGACGAGCTCCTCGAGGTGCCGCCGCGCGGTGCGGAGCAGATGGAGGCTGATGATCCCGGCCGTGCTCCAGACCGAGAGGCCCGACTTGGCCAGGGTCTCGGCGAGCTCGGCCGGGACGAGGCACGCCGGCGCCTCGTTGAGGGGGTTGGTCGTCGGCTCGGCGATCACCCCGAGCCGCTTCACCTGCTCCGGGGTGGCGAGGCACAGCGCCTGCCCTAAGGGGATCGCGTGCGCGTCTACGGGGACGTCCTTGACCTTGAAGATCGCGACGTTCGGCGGGACCCCGGCCACCGCCGAGCGCACCCGGACGCCGGGGAGCCGGACCCCGCTCTCCCCGAAGCAGGCGTCGCGGACGTCGGGGATCCACCGCGCGATCAGCTCGGCCTTGTCGTCGTCGCCGTGGCCGAAGCCGAGCGCGGTCGAGAGGTCGGAGCCGAGGTCGATCCCAATCAAGGGGACGGTTGGGGCCATCTGGTCGCTGACCGCCTTCTGGGCCGCCGCCGACTTGCGCCGCTGCTCGAGCTTCTCGGCGAAGGCGTCGTCGGTCCGGAGCTCGGTGGCGCCGGCGCGCGGGCTCCGGCCGGGGCGCCGGGCGAACGCGACCAGGCCGAGACCTCCCGCGAGGACGAAGAAGGGGAGGGTCGGGAGGCCGGGGACGAGGGCCATCATCCCCGCGAAGGCGGCGACCAGGGTGAGGACCTTCGGGCTCCCGAAGAGCTCCTGGCCGAGCACCGCGCTCAGGTCATGAGTGGGCACCTTGGACGCAACCCGAGTGGTGAGAATGCCGGACGCGAGCGCGATGAGTAGGGATGGGATCTGGGAGACCAGGCCGTCGCCGATGGTGAGGATGGCGAAGGTCTCCGCCGCCTCCGCGGGGGACATGTCGAATCTCAGGATCCCGATGCACAGGCCGGCGACCAGATTCACCACGGTGACGATCAGGCCGACGATCGCGTCGCCCTTCACGAACTTCATGGCCCCGTCCATCGCCCCGTAGAACTGGGACTCTCGCCCGAGATCCGTCCGCCGCTCCTCGGCGTCCGCCTCGGTGAGGGCGCCGTTTCGGAGGGCGGCGTCGATAGACATCTGCTTGCCGGGCATCGCGTCCAGGGTGAAGCGGGCCCCGACCTCCGCCACCCGCTCCGCGCCCTTCCCGATCACCATCAACTGTACGAGGGTGAGGATGACGAAGACCACGAGGCCCATCAGGACGTCGCCTCGGGCTACGAACTGCCCGAACGCCGCCACCACCGCGCCCGCCTCGCCCTCGGAGAGGATCATTCGGGTGGTCGAGACGTTCAGCCCCAGCCGGAACAGCGTGGTCAGGACGAGGATGGTTGGGAAGCTCGACATCGCGAGCGGCCGCTCGGACAAGAGGACCGACACCAGGATCAGCGCCCCGATCACGATGTTCGCGGCGAGGAGCCCGTCGAGGAGGGGCGATGGCATGGGGATGATGAGGAGGGACAGCACCAGCCCGACCCCGGCGGCGAGGAGGGTTTCTGGGGGCAGCGGGCTCCGAGCGGGAGCGAGGGTTCGGATCGCGGCGAGCATCGGTATCTATCTCCGGGCGCGGTGGGGGTGGAGTCGGGGCGCGGTCAGCTCGAGGAGGGCCTCGAGCTTCTCTGCGAGCCCCGGGAGGCGGAGAGGGAGCGTCTGGGCGCGAGCCAGGAGGGTCCGGGCTCGCTCGAGCTCACCGCGGCCGAGGAGCACCTCGGCGAGCTTCATCGGCGGGCGAGGGTCGGCCGGATCGAGCTGGTGGGCGCGTTGAAGGGCCAGCTCGACCTCGTCGAGGGCGCCGGCGGCGTCGAGCGCGACTCCGAGGCCCAGCCAGCCCCTCGCCCCTCCTGGCTCGAGCGCGGTGAGGCCCCGGTAGAGCCGCACCGCGACGTCGCTCGCTCCGCAGCTCAGGTAGTCGTGCGCGAGCTCCTCGATCGTCGCGACCTCGGCCTCGGACAGCCCGAGCGCACGGGCGCTGGGCGTGAGCGCGTCGCCGACCTCGCTCGATCGCGCGCGCGCCGCCGGCCGGGGCGAGGCGGGGCGGGGGCCAGACCCGGCCGAAGGCTCGGATGAGGGCCCGGTCGAGGGCCCGCCTGAGGGCCCGGTCGAGGGCGCGGGGGACGTCTTCGTCACGGGGGCGGGCCCAGCGGCAGCGTCCCGAGGGCGCCGCGTCGGGCGGCGCCCCCGCAGGTGGGGGGCGTGCGGGGCGGCGGCGTTCATCTGGCCCCTCCGGCGCGGGCGCTCGCGATCGAGCGGTGCTCGTCCAGGATCTCACGGAGACCCGCTCGGAGGGCCTCGAGGGCGGGGTCTTTCGTCCCCTCGAGCTTCGCCACGGTCGCCTCGAGCGCGGCCCGGAGCTGATCGCCGCTCCCCACCCGGCGCAGAGGGGCCGGGAGATAGACTTCCCGCGCCCGGCCGCGGAACTGGGCGACGCGCTGCTCGACCGGGAGGGTGTCGACTTCGCGCGGGTCCACGGCCCGGTCGAGCAGCTCCTCGATGGCGCGGTGCTCTGAGACGCCCAGCTGGTCGTGAAGGGCCCCCGAGGTCACCGTGTACCCCATCGAGGAGGTCGGCGACGAGGGGCCGAGGGTTCGGGGCCATCCGCTCATGGATGTCGTGAAGAGCAAGGGATGGGCCATCGGTCCGGGGGTCCCGGTCTCGACGGAGGGGGCGCGGAGCGGCGGGGCCCCAACGGCTCCGCGTCGGGCCGCCCCCGGGCGCCTGGACCTCCAAACGCCCCCTCTCGTGGAAGCGCGCCCTTCGAGTCTTGGCCTCCGAGGACCGAACGCCGAACGCCGAACGCCGAACGCCGAACGCCGAACGCCGAACGCCGAACGCCGGACGCCGAACGCCGAACGCCGAACGCCGTCGAAGCGGATCCGGTCGGCGCCGCGGCGATCTCTGCTCTGTGGGTCCCCGGCCCGTTTCTCGGCCTCTCCAGCGTCCGAGGGCGCCCGCGCGGCATCGGCGGGATGGGGGTCGCTCGCCGAGTCGCGCGACGGCCCGCGGCCCCTCGAGCCCTCTCCGCGGGGCTGGCACGCCGCCTGCTATCCCTTCGAGCGTCGGCGGCAGCGCCGCCGCGACCCAGAACCACGAACCCGAGAGAGGCTACAATCATGTCGAACTTCAACACCGTCACCGCCAACTCCAACCCCCTCATCGCCACGAACATCCCCCGTGCTGAGGGCGGCGCCACCGTGGCCCGCCTCCGCGAGGGCCTCGACCTCAGCGCGACCATGCGGGACGGCTACACGGCCAGTATCCCGAACCCCCTCGCGACCCTCGGGGCGGGCGCCAGCCACCCCGAGCGGCCCGAGCTCCAGCTCCTCGGGATGGTGCAGACGCGCCTGCAGGCGATGCTCGACTCGCCGGACTTCCGCGCCATGCTCTCCATCCTCGAGATCGCCCGGGAGATGAAGGAGACGGCGACGGAGATGATCAACTCCGGTAGCGGCGAGGTGGACGAGCGCCTCATGGCCACCGTCAACCAGGTCCTGAAGGAGGTCGAGACCCTCCAGACCTTCGCGAAGAGCATCCAGGACTCGGTCAACCGGACCCGCGAGAGCATCGCTCGCGCGTCCTGATGCCCAAGCGCCGAGCCGGGGCGCCCACACGCCGCGGGCGCCCCCCATCGGCTTCCTCCCAGCAAAGAAAGGAGCGAAGATGCGCACTTCCATCTCATCAGACGGGACCGGCGTCCGGATCGTCGGGCTCGAGTCGGGCGGCGCCCGGGCCCCCAGCGAAGCCGCCGGCGCAGCGGGATCGGGAGACGCGATCGTCCCGAGCTCGACGCACGGTATATACTTCGGGGTCCCGGACACTCGGCCTGCTCAGATCGAGCCTCGTGGCTTCGGCCCCACTATTCAGGCGGTGGAGGCTCGCCTGCGTGAAGCGCTGCGCGCGAGCACGCCTCACGTCCACCCCCGTCTCAGGGATATCATCTCAAACCCGTGGCGAAGGGATATTCGCCCGGCGAATACGCCCGCGCTGGAATGGCGTGTCCTGGGTTTACAGCAATCGTACGCGGCCGGGCAGGCGCCTTTCGGAATGTTCATCCCTGGAGACCCACCCTATGGCGAGGCATGGGCGGAGATGGCGGTTCGCGAGGGGGTCTACTTCACCCTGCCGCTCTCACTCGCGAGTTATGCCGATGTGTCGGACGACGACGACGAGCGCACCCAGGCGTTCCTGGGCGCGCTCGTCGGATACATTGAGGAGCTCAATCGGGCGATGGCGCGGTTCGCCGCGAACGGGGCCTCACCGGAGCAGCTGTCGACGCTCGCGCGCGAGGTGATGGCGGTTCGCGGAAACTTCTATGAGACCAGACACGAGGGAGCCATCAACATGGGGAGTCTCGAGCAAGCCTCGGGGCGAGACCTCTTCGGCTTCATGATGTACGCCCTCTCGAGTCGGCGCACGGCTCGGATGCTCTTCAACAGCCGGATGGACGACCGGTCGGTAGAGTGGAACTCTGCGGCGGGGCGCATGGTCGGCGCCGCCGCGCTCGAGATCCTCAAGGAGGCGGCGAGCGATCTCGGGCTCGAGCAGTTCCCGGACGAGGACCAGATGGTGGCCGACGCCAACATCGCGCTCCTGACCCTCCTCCGGGAGACGGCCCTCGACCGGCGGGGGTGGTCGGATCAGGAGCGGGCGGACTTCGACGCATACATGGACCGCATCCGCCATGACCTGCAGAACGACCTGGGCGCGCTCCGATCGGGGCTGGAGCGGTCTTCCCGGACTTCGGAGCCCGGAGGAGGCGACGGTCCTGGGGCTCGTCGGGGAGGTGCCTCGTGAGGATCCCGAACGAGCGGCCGGGCGCGGCGCTCGGCGCGTCGGGGATGGCCGACGCGATCCAGAGCTCCGAGGCGGCGAGCCGGGAGCTGCTCGACGCCGTGATGGCCGACCCGCACAACCTGGTCGCGATCGCCGCCTTCAATCAGAGCCTGAAGGATCGGGAGTTTTTGGTGCAGGTGGCGAGCAGCCTCTCGAAGAGTCACTCCGACGCCCGCGCCGCGGTCGTCCAAAACATGAAGGCCTGACCGGAGCGGGCGGGGAGAGAGCGATGAGCAATGTCATTGGGGATGGACTCCTTGGTTTGGCCTGGGGGCTGAGCCGGGGGCTCGCCGCCGCCACGGAGGCGGTCATGGACGTGGAGCCGGTCCGCGAGGCGCTGAAGACCGCGGTGGACGTGGTCGACGCGGCGCTCGTGGTCACTGAGCTGGTCGGGGTCGAGGTCGAGCTCGACGGCGAGGACGTGGTCGACGGGATCCAGGACGCGATCGACTACGTCGAGATGGGCATCGACGCGGCCGTCATGGGCGCCGCGATCGGCACCGGCTCGGTGGGGATCGCGGTCGCGGCTGGGATCTCGTTTTCGCAGCAGGTCATGAACGAGGTGGCCCAAGAGACGGGGACGGACCTCGGGGTGGCGGGTCAGGTCGTGAACGTGGCCGCGGCCGCGACGTCGGGCGTCTTCGCGGGCGGGGCGAGCGTCCTCACCCTCGTGCAGCAAGGCGTGCAAGCGGGCGCGGGGATGACGCAGATCGCCCTGCAGGAGGCGGGGGAGGCCGACGCCGCCGCGGTGGTGGGCGCCGGCGCCTCGCTCGTCGCCCTCGACGCCGGTCAAGCGGTCAGCAAGGCGGCTGGCGCGGCCGCGGGCGCGGTGGTCGCGGTCGCCGCCGACGGCGGGGAGTCGCCTGCAGAGGCTGTCGCGACCGGGGTTCAGACCGGCGCCGCCCTCGGGGGCACGGTGGGCTCGGCGGCGGCGCCGAGCGCCCAGAAGGCGCCGGCGCCCGAGGGTGGCGCGGCTCCGAAGCCCGCGGCGGCTCCGAAGCCCGCGGCGGCTCCGAGGCTTGAAGCGGCTCCGAGGCTTGAAGCGGCTCCGAGGCCCGAAGCGGCTCCGAAGCCCGAAGCCTCTGCGGCCCGCGGGCCTGCGACCGCGGACGCCTCCCCGGGCGCGGGCGGCGCCGAGGCGCCGGCCAAGCCCGACGCCGCGGCGCTCGCGGCGGAGCGGCAGCGCCTCCTCGAGACGGTGCCCCCCGAGCACCGGGGCGTGGTCGAGCGCGCGGCGCGGCAAGAGGCGCTCTCTGCGAAGGTGGGGGCGCTCCGGTCCTTCGCCGAGGTGGAGCTCGAGGCGACGGCGACCGTCGTCGCGAGGTACAACGGGGGGGAGCGGATCGGCGGCGGCGCCGCCCTCGACGTGGGGCTCGCCCTGGCTGATCAGGCGGTCCGGGTGGGGGTGGCCGCGGCCGTCCACGAGGAGGCGGACGACGGCGGCTCGGTGGTGAGCAGCTACGCGGCGACGGCGGGCCTGTCGCCGTTCTCGGCCGGGGGCCAGGTGGCCCAGGCCGCGCCGAAGGGCACCGCCGACGTCGCCGGGATGCAGGCCGCGATGGGCCACGCCGCCGCGGCGACCCGCCTCTCCGCGCACCTCGAGGAGCGGCGAGCGGCGAAGCGCGAGAGCGTCGCCGCTCACCTCGCGGCGCTCGGGACCGAGCGGCCCTGGCTCCGCACCGCCGCCCGCGAGGGTCGGGAGGTCGCCGAGCGCCTCCGCGCGGTCGGGAGCGGCCTGACCGCCGGCGATGGCGCCTCTGGGGGCCTCACCCTCGAGGATCTCGATCGCCTCTGAGGCCTCTGATCCGAACAAGACATCGAGCGTCTTCGGCAGGTCGCCCTCCTGCTCACGCTGAGGTGCAGAAGGTCCTTCAGCTGAAAGCGACGATCGACCCCTACGGGGCGAGTCTGGCGACATCCAGCGGACGCTGAAGCTCATCGAGGCGCTCCGAGAGCGGCCCGATGCCGGCGTCGACAGGCCAGATCCTTATCCCTGGCCGACGAGAAGGGCGCCGGGGCGCATCCAAGAACGCCGAGGGGTCGTCGGCTGAGATTGGTCATGGCTCGAGTGCGCCCGCGCCGGCCACTGGGCGCCGGACCAGCACGTCCGGCGCGTGGCCCGAGCTGCCGCTCAGCTTGCAATTCGGGTGTGCGCTGGCGCACGAGCCAAAAATCGCGCGGCGAGGGTGCCCACCCGAGCCCTGGTCTCGGTCTACCCGAGCGAAAGGACCCAAACTCATGAATACTCGCTCGCTCCTCTGCACCCTCGCCCTCGTCTCCACCCTCCTCGGTAGCGCCGAGGCCTCCAGCCCCCCCGCAGTGGAGGTCATCGAGTTCGAGACCCCCCACTTGATCATGGTCGTCCGCGTCGGCCCCCACGCAGCCCGGCCGGCGAGCCCGCAAGGGCGCGGTGGTTTGCATCGACCGAGTGACGAGGGACGCGTTCGGAGAGTACCTCGGGAGAAAATTTCGCGAATCTCCCCGAGCAAGGCCTGACGTCGAAGCACTATCGGCACCAGCCGATCCGAGGAACCAGTTGAACTGGATCATCGTTTCCGACCTCGTGTCCCTCTCGACAGCTTGGGATCGCGCCAAAGATGCTCGAGATGGGGTGACCAGTGGGTCGCTCCTTCGACTGATTGATTGGCAAGTATCTGTACATGGGCGTCCCAACTGGAGCGTCGTCTTCGCCTCGAGCGTGGAGACCGTCTTCATGGCGCGAGGGTGAAGCCGAGCCTTGACGGCATCCGGTCAGTCCCCGAACAGCCCCGCCTCCTTCACCATGTGGTAGGTCGCGGTGCGCTTGGCCGCGTTGAAGCGGAGCGAGCGGTTGTGGTCGAGGTCCTCGCCCCGCCACGGGCGCGCCGCGTCGACCCCCCGCCGCTCGAGGAGACTCCGGCCCTGCCCGGCGCCGCCGTTGTAGTAGACGGTAGTGAAGAAGTGGATCTGGTCGTCGGTCAGGTCCGCGGCGGCGTCCCCCAGGAGCTCGCGGGCGTCGGCAAGGAAGCTCGCCCGAGCACTCGCGAGCAGCGCCACGTGGGCCTCGAGGCCAGCCCGGAGGGTAGGGAAGCGGGCGGTGCGGACCTCATGCGGCGGATCCCGTCGTTCGTGGTCCGATACGGGAAAAAATCTCTTCCCTCCAGATAGTCGGCCCGCAGGAAGCCGCCGCGCTTCAGCCGCCCGGCCGCGGAGCCGATGACATCGGTCGCCGAACGCCGAAACGCCGAACACCGAACACGCTCACCCGAGGACCGTGCGCGGCTCGCTGCGCTCTCGGCCCAGAACCTGCTACGTGACCGACCGTGCGCTCCGTCGTGCCTGTCCTCTTCGTCCTGATGTTCGCCGGTGCTCCCCTGGCCCACGGTCAGGAGGACCTCGACGCCGAGCTCGAGGCGCGGGTCGCGCGAGGGCTCGCGGGCTCGGAGCCCGTCGGCTGGGCTCTTCTCGAGGCGAGCGCCCGCGCCGTGCCGTCCGCCGACGAAGAGGACAGGAGCTGCGCGACCGACCCGGTCGGAGAGGTCCTCTCCGGCCGGGTTGTGCGTGGGTGGCGCTCGGGGGCGGTCGCGGGCCGGCGGGTCTTCGTCCGCCGATCCGCGGCGCAGGGTTCGGGTCGCTACATCGAGACGGTGGTCCTCATCGCGGGCCCGGACGGGCCGCGGGGGCGGTGCTTCATCACCAGCGACAAGGGGTGGCGCGCCGCCCACCGCGCCGCCTACGGCCGGCGCCGGCTGCTCCACGACGTCGACGGGGACGGCGACGTCGAACTCGAGCTCTGGAGCTCGCTCGGCCCGATGGAGGCGCCGCTCGGCTACATTCCGCGCTGGCTCGAGCTCGGGGAGGAGGAGATCGAACCGGTCGCCGCGGCCGCGACCCGGCCCCGCTACCAGGCCCTGGCCCGCCGCTTCGGGGCGGTCCGTGCCCTTCGACCGGTCGAGCGGGGGATCCGACGCCACCTCGAGGTCTCAGGGACGTCGACCGGGGCGCGGGGACCTCCCGAGTCGAGCGCGCGCCGCCCGCCTGCCGAGCTCCCGCCGCGATGACGCCGGGCGGCTTCTTCTGGGCCCTCGTGCCTCGACCGACCCGGCGTTGGGCCGGTCGGTCGTGACCGAGCGGTCTCGGTCCGACGCGCACCCTTGGCCATCCGACCGGGACCGCGCGGCCGCCCGATGGGCGGGCAGCACCGGCGATGGCAGGCCGGCCCGGTGCGGGCGCCTGGCCGGTCCGATTCGGAGTCCACCCGCGCTCCGCCGCGGGGCTGGGCCTCGCTGCGCCGGCTTGCGGCGTGGTGGCTCGGCGAAGAGCTGCCGTCGGCGGTCACGGCGGTGGGGGGCCGGGCGTCGGGGTGGTTCTTCGCCTTCGTCTTCGGGGTGACGGTGGTGAAGAGCGCGGGGAACGCGGCCTATCTGTCCCGGCGCTCGCCCGAGGAGCTCCCCTGGCTCTACATGGCCACCGCGGCGGTGGTGGCCCTCGTGTCCCTCGGCGCTGGTCGGCTGTTCCTCGCCCACGCGCCGCGCGGCCTGCTCAGGCAGGGCGGACTCGTTTTCGGCGGTCTCATCGCGTCGAGCGCGTTTTTGTCCGCCGCCGCCGTGCCCTGGGCGCTCCCCGCGCTCTACGTGTCCACGGAGGCGGCCGCGACCGCGCTCGCAGTGGCGTTTTGGGCGTGGCTCGGGGACGCCTTCGACCCGCGGGTCGCCAAGCGGGTCCTGGGCCGGATCGGGGCGGCGGGCATGGCGGGCGCCATCGCCGGGGGGGTCGCGGTGCAGGTCGCGACGTGGCTCCGGATCCCGCCGCTCCTCTCGTGCGTGGCCGCTTCGGGGCTCTTCGTCGTCGCTGGTTTCGTGGTGGGCAGAGCCCCCCGGCTCGCCGCCGCGCCCGGGCCCCGCGTGCTCGGCGCCGCGCCGATCGGGAACTCCCCCGCGCGAAGAGCGCTCGGAACCCGCCTCGCGCTCGGGCTCGCGCTCTTGACGCTGGCGCTGTCGGTCGAGACCGCCGCCGTGGACTACGTGTTTCGGCTCGGGGCGAGCCGCGCGCTCGGCTTCGACGAGCTTTCGCTCGCCGCCCTGTTCGGGCAGCTCCACGTCGCCGTCGGTCTTGTGGCCCTCGTCGTTCAGTCCCTGTTCACGCGGACCCTGCTCGAGCGGCTCGGGGTGTTCGTCTACTTGTCGGTGGTGCCGCTGGCGCTGGTGGGGCTCGCCGGGTGGGCCGCTGTGGAGCCCCAGCGCCTCCTCCCGCTCGCGCTGCTGAAGGGGCTCGAGATGGTCGGCAGCCTCTCCCTCTACCAGCCCGCCGTCTCCCTGTTGTACACACCCATGCCGCCCGAGCGCCGGCGCGCCGTACGGGCGGTCGTGGACGGCGCGGTCAAGAAGCTCGGAGGCGCGGTGGGCGGCGCGGCGCTGCTCGTGTCCGGGGTGGGCATGGAGGCGGCGCTCGGGCTGGTCCTCGGCGTCGGCGCAGGAGCGCTGTTCGTCCTGCAGCTCTTGCGGCCGTGGTTTCGGCGGGCCTTGTCCGACCGGCTCGGAGGTCCGGAGCGGGCCCCGGTCATCGACCTCTTCGACCGCGCCACCCGGGTCACCGTGCTCGCCGCCGTCGATGGACCGGACCCGGAGAAGGCCAAGGCGGCGCTCGCGCTGCTCGGCCGACTCCCCCGGCCCCCGCTCGCCCGCCGCTTGGGCCGGCTGCTCGAGCACCCCGACCCCGAGCTGCGGGCGGCGGCGCTGGCGATCGTGAAAGAGAAGGCCCTCCCGGCGTGGCGGGCCCCGGTGGTGGCCGCGGCCGGACCGGCGGGGTCCATCCGGTCCCCAGAGCTCATCCTCGCCCTCGCCGCCTACGATCTCGCCTTCGCCCAGGCCTTCGTCGAGCCGTGGCTCGACCGGCCCGACACCCCGCTCGGGCTGTTCTCCGTGGCGGTGTCTCTTTTGCAAGAGGCGGACCCGGAGCGCACCGCTCGGGCGCTCGAGCGTCTGGCCCCGCGATGGGAAGAGGCGAGCGGAGGGCAGCGGGCGGCGGTGGTGGAGGCCCTCGGCTCGTCCCTGCCGCTCGATGCCCTGTTTCGGGACCCGGACCCAGAGGTGCGGCGGGCGGCGCTCGCAGCGGCCGCGTCCGGGCCCAAGCGCAGGTGGGTGAAGGCGGCGCTCGACGCGCTCGCCGGGCGAGAGACCGCCGCCGCCGCGACGGCGCTGCTCGAGCAGCTGGGCGACCGGGCGGTGCCGGCGCTTCAGGCCGGGCTCGAGGAGCCGAAGACCCCTCCACCGGCACGGCGCCGCATCCCGGCGGCCCTGCGGCGGGTCGGCACCGATGCGGCCGCGGAGGCGCTGCTCGAAGCGAGGATCGAGGGGGACGCCGGGCTCGCTCACGCCGCGGTCCGGGAGGCGCTTCGGCTGCGCCGGGAGCGGCCCCGGGTCAAATTCGACCGGGACAAGGTGGCGCGCGCGGCGCTCTTTCGGCTCGGTGAGTCGCGCCGGCTCGCTCCGCTGGCGTCGGCGCTCGCCGCTTCCGGCTTCGCCGGGCTTCTCACCCGGGCGGTGGCGGACCGGGCGAGGCAAGAGCTGTTCGCGGGGGTCTCGCTGCTCGGTCTCGTCGCCGACCGGCGGGCGATCGGCCGGGCGGCCGACGCGCTCGTCGCCGGTCCGGCGCCGGAGGCGGTCGAGCTCATCGACGTCAGCCTCGAGGGGTGGCCGGAGCGGTCGCGAATCATCGAGCACCTCGAGCTGCCGCTGCCGGTGCGGGACCCTGCGCTGTGGCTCGACCACGCCGAGGAGATCCGGCACGGTCCGGACCGGGCGCTGGCCCTGCTCGCGCACGCCACCTTGCGGCGGCGCGGATGGTTGGACCGGGACACCTGGGTGCCCGCCGCCGACGCGCCCGAGGTTCCCGCCGTGACCCGCGCTCTCATCGACAAGGTCTTCGTGCTCGAGGACGTTCAGCTGTTTCGAGGTCTGTCGGTGGACGACCTCACCGCCGTGGCCGACCTGTGCGAAGAGCGGCACGCCGCCGCCAGCGAGGTCTTCTACCGGCAGGGGGAGCCGGGCGACTCGCTGTACGTGCTCGTCGCCGGCGAGGTCCGCCTCGAGCGGGATGGGAGCGCGCTCATGACGCTCCTGTCCGGAGACTCCTTCGGGCAGGTCAGCCTGCTCGACGGGGGGGCCCGACCGGTGACCGCGGTGGCCGGTCTGGACGGAGCGCTCGTGCTCGCGCTGGCAAGGGGGCCGTTCCTCGACCTTGTCGAGGATCGACCCCTGGTGGCGAGCGGCCTGTTCGCGGTGCTCGCCCGCCGCCTCCGGGAGCTGGTGGCGATGACCGGGGACGCGAGCCTGCCGATCCCCAGCCGCCGCAAAGAGGCCCCCGGCCGGCCGTGAGCCGGGCCCACGGAGCTCTCCACCACCGTCCCGGCATCGGCGAGGTACCGTCCTTCGACCTGTGGGCTCGCCTTGCCTCGCGGGGGCTGAGCCCCCACGGTGGCGGAATGCACGTGCGAAGCCCCTGCCTGACCGTGCCCGCCTACTTCGCGATGGAGGCGGTGGAGACGGAGCATCGCCACGAGTATTGGGATGGCCAGATTTGGGCGATGACCGGGACCACGGTCGAGCACGCGGATCTCGTCCGGGTGCTCCTGCGAAGGCTGGACGACGCCCGGAGGGGTGGCCCTTGCCGCGTCTACGCCGAGAGCATTCGGACCCGCGTCGGTGACACCCGCTACGTGTACCCCGATGTCGTGGTGGCCTGCCCGCCGCAGCTCGACCTCACGGTTCAGCCCCCCATCCTCCAGAACCCGAAGATCGTGGTGGAGGTGCTCTCGGCATCGACGGAGAGCTTCGACCGGGGCGAAAAGCTCGCCGCGTACCTTCGAATGGCTTCGGTGACCGACGTGCTGCTCGTCTGCAGCCGGACGCGGAGCGTCCACCACCACGAGCGCCACACCGGCGGCTGGTTCGTGCGCCTGCTCGGCCCTGGCGACCGACTCGAGCTCCGGGACCCCGCCCTCGCCCTCGACATCGACGCGCTGTACGACGCGGCGGCGAGCTGAGCGAAGTCGCGGATCGGAGACCCTCGCTCCCGCTCTCTCGGCTCGCCGCGGCACCCTTTGGACCGTTGCCAACCGCGCTTCGGAGCCTTTGTCCCTTGACCCGAGCTGCGAGCCTGCTCGACCAAGAAGGCTCGAACGAGGTCAGCGTGCACGAAGAAGCGAAGACCCAACCGTCGAAGAGCCTCGCCCTCGTAGAGAGCGGCGAGGCGACCGTCATCGCCCCCGACGGAAAGCCCGCGAAGCGCCGCTTCGGGGTCGACCGAGGCCAGTTCGAGGTCCCAGCCGACTTCGACGCCCCGCTCGACGACGAGGTCCTGCAGGGCTTCGAGTCGGCCGGGCGGCGCGATGCGCCGAAGGGGTCATGAGCGCCGTCCGGAGGTTTTCCGGACCGCCCAGACCTGCGAATTTCGTCGTTTGGGTGCTGCCGCGAGCACCGGAACGGACAGGAGGGGTCGTCCTTGTCCTGCCGCGAGCACCGGAACGGGCGGGTGTGGTCCTTCGGGTGCTGCGGCCAGCACCGAGAGGGCCAGGATTCGTCGTTCTGATACTACCGCGAGTACCGGAACGGACCGAAAACGCCGTTTCGGTACGAGCGCTAGTACGAACCCTAGAGAAAACCTTGGTATTCGTACTAGACCTAGTACGAAACCCAGAAAAAACCTGGGTATTCGTACTGGCCGTAGTACGAAACCCAGAAAAAACCTTGGTACTCGTACTAGCGGTAGTACGAACCCCAGGAAAAACCGAATCGAGCGTGCTGCCGGTAGCACCGCGAGCGCCGGGGCCGGGGCCGGGGCGGCCCACGCGAGCAGCGCGGGGGCGAAGAACGTTCGGGCGGGCGCCGAAAACAGCACAAGGGGCCCTTGCGACGGGGATGGGGGCTGTGGACGATGCAGCGTGGCCCGTAACAAGAAGTCCGATCCACCTGAACCCACTTCCGTGAGCGAGGACGAAGGCATCGCCGCGTTCGAGCGCGTCCTTGGCGCGCTCGAGGCGGTCCCCTGGGATGCCGCGCCGCGCGTCCCGGCCCAGCCAGCGGCCGCCTTCGTTCGCTCCATCGCCCGCCGTGACAGCGATCCCGCCCGCAAGGCGCGCTTCGAGCGGCTCGCCGCCGCCGGGTACTTCGACCTGGGCGACCTGACCGGCTTGTCCGACCTCGCGAGCGCGACCTGGCACTGCCGGCGGGAGCAAGAAAAAGCGACGGCGCTCACCGACAACCGAATCGTGGCCGAGCCGGTGGCCCGCGAAGCGAAGGAGGTGCGAGCCCGCATGCTGAAGGTGCTCGAATACCACTTTGCGGACGACGAGCGCCTCGGCCCGAAGCTCGCGTACGTCCGCAGCGGCACCGGGACCATGGACCTCGCCAACGACCTGCAGAACCTGGCCCTGCTCTACGAAGACGAGCAGATGAAGCCCATCCTGGAGGACGACGTGCGCTTCTACGACCCGGCCGACGTGGCCGCCGCCCGCCGGCTCGCGGGCCACATCTTCGAGAGCCTGGGCGTTCAGCCGTCGAGCCCCGCCGAGCGCTGGAGCACGCTGACCCGCGCCGCGCTCTCCCTGCTCATCGCGAGCTACGAGGAGGTCGCCGCCGCCGGGCGCTTCGTGTTTCGAAAGGACGAAGACGTCCTCGAGACCTACCCGCCGCTGCTCACCGCCATCCGAAAACCCCGCCGCTGCCGCCCCGCGGACGACGCCCCACCCCCCGACACCCAGGCCAACGACGAAGACGCCCCCACCGACCCCTGAACCCCCGCTCCGGCTCGTTGGCTCGGGCAGCCCCTAGCTGCTGCAGCAAACTGCATCGGACGCCTTGGATGGGCTTGGTCGGGCACTGAAGGCATGGCGGGTGGCGGTGGATGGGCGCAAGGTCGATGTGGGTGCCACCGTGGCCCAGCGACGGGCGGACATGGAGCGCAGGCTGGTCGCGGTCGGACTCAGCGGAGAGCAGCTCGCCGACATGAGGACGCTGACGCGGAAAGCTGAGCTGCGCGAAAGCTATGAGCAGGCCGCGATGGGTGTTGCCGCGGCCATAGAGCACGCGCGGAAGTCGTTTTCGGACCTTCTCATCGAGCGAAGCGAGGCGGTGGCGCAGCGAAGGACGTTGTTCGATGCCGCGGTCGCCGACCTATCGAGGCACTTCGACGGAGCGATTCGGATTCGACGCATCGACCATGCGCTTGCCGAGCGGCTCGCATCCTTTCTGCACGGGCTGAAGCAGAAGGGGGTTACCCAGTGGTGGAATGGGCTCTCTGCCGATGCACGTCCCTCCCCCGAGCAGCTCGCGGACGCGCTCGAAGCGGGCTCCGCCGACGCCTTCTTCGCTTCGCCGACGGTGTCGCAGCGGCTGCTCGAGTGCATCGGTGAGGCGAAGCGCTATGCGCTGAGGGCGTTGCGAAGCGAGGATCGCTATGTGTTCGAGCAGCGTCTGGACTCCGGCGGGTACAGAACGGCCGAGGAACTATCCGGCGGACGGCGCGTCGCCCTTCTCTTGACGCTGCTCCTCGAGATGGAGGACCATCGTCCGCTCGTGATCGACCAACCCGAGGACGAACTCGACAACCGGGTCTTGTGGAGCACGGTTCTTCCCGCGCTCCGGCGAATCAAGGGGCGTCGGCAGGTCATTTTGGTCACCCACAACGCGAACATCGTGGTCAATGGCGATGCGGACCTCGTAGCGCAGCTCGAGGCGAGCTCCGACTCGGGGAGCGTCGCGGTGGCCGGTGCCATCGAGCAACCCGAGGTGCGTCGGGCGATCGTCGAAACGGTCGATGGCGGACGCGACGCGTTCGAGCTCCGAAAGGTGAAGTACGGATTCTGAGGAGGTGAGGATGGACTGGCTCACGGTGCTGCAACGCATGGAAGCGGGAGAGGACGAACACACCGAGTTCAAGCGCGAGGTTGACCTCCGGCGGGTCGGGATCGCGGTGGCCGCGTTCGCCAACTCCGATGGCGGCTTGCTCATCTTGGGGCTGAGTGACGACGGCGAACTGCTCGGCGTCCAGGAAGATCCTGAGAAGGTTTCGGAGCGGCTCACCTCCTTCCTCCACAGCGGGCTCGGTGTCCCCGTCCAAGCGCGCCTTGGACGGAACCTTTCGCCCTCCGGTTGGGTTCACTGGGTCGAGGTACCGCGCCAGAGGGGATTCGAACCGCTTCGCTACGCGGGGAGGGTTTATGTCCGGCGCGGCCGCTCGAGCGCCGAGCCGAGCCCGGCCGAACTCGCCGACCTGTACAATGCGTTCGGCTACATCGTGACCGAAGAACGGCCGATCGGGGCCGCGGGCGTCGGCGACATCAATGTCTCGGCTTTCGGTGACTACCTCGCGCGCCTTGGGCTCGAGTTGGATGCCGAGCCGAAGATCGACCTGGCCGACGACCTGAGCGCTCGAGGTGTGGTGGCAAGACTCGGCGAGGAGCTGCGCGCAACGGTCTACGGCGTGCTTGCGTTCGGCAGAACCCCCCAGGCCTATCCCCAGACCCAGAATTTCTTCATTCAGTGCGTTGCCTACGCCGGAGAGGACCAGTCGGCACCGGTCTTGGAGGTCGCGGACGCACGGGGACGCGTGGATGAGCAAGTCGATCGCACCTTGGGTTGGCTGGCCGGGCAGACGCGGACGGAGGTCTACGAGGACAGCACCCGCAAGGACATCCCCCTCGTTCCTGCAGCGGCCGCTCGCGAAGTCATCGTCAACGCGGTCGCGCATCGCGACTACGCGATCGTCGGGTCGAAGGTGCTCGTCGAGCGGTTCACGAACCGGGTGGACGTGACCAGCCCCGGCCGTCTCCCCAACGGGATGACGCCGCAATCGGTCACCCGCGGCGGAAACCCGCGAGCACGAAACCAGTCGATCACGAACTTCCTGCTCACCGTGGGAAAGATGGAGCAGCGCCGCCGGGGGTGGCCCATCGCGTCACGGGCGATGCGCGAACACAACGGGACGGCCCCCGTGCTCGAGGAGGACCGCGAAGCGCGATGGGTTCGTGTGAGCCTCCAGACTGCGGCGAAGGAGAAGGCGCAGTGACAGCGATCACGGACCCCATGGACCTTAACCTCGCTGCCGAGGTAGAGAATATCAAGTTCCGGCCCGGTCGGATGACATAGAGGGCTCGACAGATCAGCGGCTTCGTGGGTTTTGTCCCTCATCGCGTTGGCCGTGTTCTTCCCTTCGAGAGCAACGGACGACCGCGGTTCGGCCCCAGGCCCGCCGGCGCGACGAAAGTGCGCGCGACGCCGCCCATTCAGTCGTCATCGTATTCGTCGTCATCTTCCTCTTCGGGGGGCGGGGGGACGGG
>DAIQNR010000099.1:0-19265 GCA_036788295.1 Myxococcota bacterium | reverse complement strand
CGAGTGACGGGCGGCGCGGCGTCCGCGGTGAACCCGGAGACGTTCTGGCCGAGGCATGCGGCCTCGGATCCGGAGCAGGTGACCGGGGTCTCGTCCTCCGAAGTCTGGTTCAAATTTAGGGGGTCCTTCCCGGGCACGGTACAAGCCGCGATGGATGCGGTGACGAGAACAATCGTCAGGTTTGGGGAGATGAATCTCGTGTTCACGGCAGACGGCTCAGCATCCAGCGTGCCACGCCGGTTATCACGTGTTCCTGCGCTGGTCGAGCCTAGGCTTCGACGGCATCGGCGAGGGGAGCAGGGAGCGGGCAACCAAAGGCAGCGAGCGCAGGGGGGCGGGCGCCCGGTTCGGATTCGCGGGCCGAACACCGAACACCGAACACCGAACGCCGAACACCGAACGCCGAACGCCGAACGGACCGGTTCGCCCTGGCCGGGGTGACCACTCTCGCTCGAAGGCCGTGGGATCGGGGGCAAAGGTGCCCTCCTCGCCACCGT
This sequence comes from Myxococcota bacterium, assembly GCA_036788295.1. Classification (GTDB taxonomy): domain Bacteria; phylum Myxococcota; class Kuafuiibacteriia; order Kuafuiibacteriales; family Kuafuiibacteriaceae; genus JAHQVK01. The sequence continues at coordinate 18,768 of DAIQNR010000099.1, read as the reverse complement.
GCGCATCGATGTCCCAAACCCTCTGCCCGACGCGGCCCGGCGCCCGCTCGAGGCCTACGCCGCCGCCGAAAAGCCTCATCTTTCCGCCGTTCGCGCCTACAAAGCCGCGCTCGACCCCAACGAACCCTGAGCGGGGTCAGGCGCTGCCCGAGGAGCGCGCAGCTTCAGGGGAGCTGGGAATCCATGCTGCGGTCCGCCCCCAGCGGCCCAAGCAGCTCGTCCAGCAATGGATGGCGGAGCCGGCGAGGCACGGTGATGGCGAAGAACGGCTCGTTGATCCCCGGGAGCTGCCGGTGCTCGACGAGCGCGCCGCCGTCGAGCTCGTCCTGGACCACAACCGGAGGAAGAACGGCGAGCCCGCGGTGGCCTCGGGCGACGAGGCGCAGCATGGCCATGTCATCCACTTCGGCCGCGATCCGCGGGCGGAGGCCGAGCCGCTCGACCAGCCCGTCGAACGCGATGCGAACGCCCGACTCGACGGTGGGCAGGACCAGCGGGACCTCCGTGAGCAGGGCCTCGAGGGAAAGCGAGCGGACGGGGGGCGGCCCAACGAGGCTGACGGGCTGCTGATCGATGGTATGGACCACCCAGGTATCGTCTTTGGCCCGCGGTGGGTTGTGGTTTGACAGCACGATGTCCAGCTCATGTGCGACCAGCCGCTGTATCAGATCGCGGACCGCGCCGGAGCGCACGATGACGGTCACGTCTTCCCGGTCGAACAGGGGCCGGAGAAAGTTCATCTGGAATTTCTCGAGAGGGTGGCGAGCACCCCCACGTGGAGGGTCTGCCTCGCAGCGCGGCCTTCCTGCTCGAGCGCCTCGACGAGCTCTTCTCCGAGCGCGAAGATGCTCTCCGCGTAGTCGAGCGCAATTCGACCTGCGTTCGTGAGGACGAGCCCCCGGCCTCTGCGCTCGAAGAGACGCTGCCCCAGGTCGTCCTCGAGCTTCTTGAGCTGCACCGAGACCGCCGACTGCGTGATGCGGAGGCGATGGGCCGCCCGCGTGAGACTCCCCTCCCTCGCGACCATCCAGAAATACCGAAGGTGGGCGTAGCTCAGACCCGACACCGGCAGAATCTTCGGGCGAACGTTCGCTTTTGTAAATAGCTGAGGCCACTCATTTGCATTGGACGCGAGCATTGGGGCTCCGATACCCCGCCGAGAGCTCGAACCGAGCACCTGACCCCTGGAGTTTCACCCCATGACTGACGCCCTGACCTCCATCGCCCTGGTGGCGCCCGCCGCGCTGCTCGGGGCCTCGCTCTTCTCTCGGCGAAAGCCGAGCCCCGCTACCCTCCGGGCCGCGACGGTGGCCGCCGCGTGGACCGGCGTCGCCGTAGCCGTGGTCCTCGCCGCCCTCGCCGCCGGCAAAGGCCCGCTCGGCACTCCGCTGCTCGGAGCTGGGGGCCTCGGCCTCTCCCTGCGTGTCGATGCCTTGAGCGTCACCATCTTTGCCATGGTGTCGCTGCTCGCGGTGGTGATCCTCCGCTTCAGCAGCACCTATCTCGACGGTGACGACCGGCAGCACGTGTTCCTCGGGCGCATGACCCTGACCATCGCATCGGTGGAGCTGCTCGTCCTGTCCGGCAACCTGGTCTTGTTCTCGGCCGCTTGGATCGCGACCAGCCTCTGCCTTCACACCCTGCTCGTCTTCTATCCCGGGGACGTCTGCATCCTCGGGGCGTCCGCGCTGCTCTACTCGGCGTTTGGGACGGGCGAGCTCGGCGCCATCTTCGAGCAGGCCCGGTCCGGGGCTCGGGGGGTTTCGCTTGAGGCGGCGGCGGGTCTCATCGCCATGGCCGCGCTGTTCAAGGCAGCCCAGTTCCCCACCCACGGCTGGCTCGTCGAAGTCATGGAGACCCCAACCCCAGTCTCCGCGCTGCTTCACGCCGGAATCCTGAACGCCGGTCCCTTTCTCGTCCTTCGCTTCGCGAGCGTGATGGAGCTCGGCTTTGTCTCGGCAGGCATGCTGGTCGTCGGCGGCGGCCTGACGGCGCTCTTTGCGTCGGTCGTGCTGCTCACCCAGCCGAGCGTGAAGGTGGCGCTCGGGTATTCGAGCGCGGCCCACATGGGCTTCATGCTGCTCGTCTGCGGGCTCGGCGTATACCCAGCTGCGGTGCTCCACCTGGTCGCCCACTCGTTCTACAAGGCCCACGCCTTTCTTTCCTCCGGAAGCGTCGTTGACAGCGTTCGGGCCAAGAAGGTCGCCGTGCCGCGGCGGCTGAGGAGCCCGGCCCGAATTGGGGTCAGCGTGGCCCTGGCCGGCGGCATCTTCTATGGGGTGGGAGCCGGCCTCGGGTTCTCGGTGGCCGAAAACCCGTCCCTGCTCGCCGTCGGCGCCATCTTGGTGATGGGCCTGACCCAGCTGCTCGCGCCCTCGATCGACTCCGCAGGCACCGCCGCCGCCATGTCCCGAACCATCGGCCTCGCCGGGGTGGTGACCATGGCGTTTTTCGCTCTCGAGGAGGGTGCCCGGCTCCTCCTGCTCGACTCTCTGCCCCCGGCCCAGGCCCCGAGCACGGCGGTCAGCGCGCTCACCATCGCGGTACTGCTCGGCTTCGCCGGCGCCGTCGCGCTCCAGGTGCGGGGCCTCTCCCCCGGCTCGCGTCTACGCCACCGAATGTACATTGCCGTCCGAAACGGCTTCTATGCGAACGCCGCGCTCGACCGATTGGTCGGCGCGTACCGAATCTGAACCGGCGCTGAGCGCCTTCGGAGAACCCCATTATGTCACCGAAACCTCCCAAACCAACGGAACACCTCACCGTCTTGCTCGCTGCCGCCACCAAGAGGGTGGCGCCGGTCTGGCCACTCGAGAGCATCGTCGCCGTCAACCCCTACCACATGATGGTGAATGAGGACTTCTCCTCCGTGGCCGGCCGCTTGCGCGCGGTGGCGGGCGCCAAGATGACCATGCCGACCTCCTTCTATCTCGAGGCTCTCGCCGCTGGTCGCATGGCGGAGAGCGACGTCGCCGACGCCCTCGCCGAGGCCGGGCGCCCCGAGGCGGCGAGCGACTTCCTTGCTGCCGCTCGCGGCGCCATCGAGACCGGTCCGCGCGGATCCGCCACCGGCGCCGAGGGCGTCCCGCGTTTTTCGGTGCCCACCGTCGCCGACGTCGCCGGCCCCCTCGTCGGGCTCGACCTTGACCGTCTCGTCGTGGACAGAGTCTCGGCGTTCGCGGGTGCCTACTTCGACGACTGCCAGGCCGCCTGGCGACCGGCGGCGCCGAAGGCAGACCTGTTCGGGGCGTGGCGGGCGGAGGCCGAGTTGGACCGCACTCCGGAGATCCTGGGCCTCCCTGGGTTCCGAGCAGCCGTGCAGCGGCTCCCGGCCGCTCACCTCGCCGCCTCGGCGGAGGCGCTCCGCGTCCTCGACGTGCCCAGCGCTGGGCTCGAGCTCTACTTGCACCGGCTCCTTTTGCGGGTTGGAGGTTGGGCGGCGTACGCAGGGCGGATCGTGTGGGATCGGGGCCTATACGATGGAGAAGAGGACGACTCTTTGCTGCAATTCCTCAGCGTGCTGCTCGCCTGGGAGGCGGCGATGCTCAGCTGCCTCGGGGGTGAGATCCAAGAGGCTTGGGCCCGGACCAAAGTGGAGCTCGCAAAGACCGAGCTCGCGCTGCCGACGGACCTCGAGCGGACTCTCGTTCTTCAAGCGGCCTTCGAGCGGGCCGCCCGAAGGCGAATCGAGGCCATTTTCGACGGCCGGGCCTCGCCGCCGAAGCGCGGCCGAACGCCCCTCGCCCAGGCGGTGTTCTGCATCGACGTTCGCTCGGAGGTGTACCGCCGCCACCTCGAGGCCACCGATTCGGACATCGAGACTTTGGGTTTTGCAGGCTTCTTCGGGTTCGCGGTGGAGCACGTGCCGCTTGCCCACGAGGCGGGCAAAACCCACTGCCCGGTCCTGCTCACCCCGGCCGTCAAAGTCAGCGAGGGCCTCGAGAACGACGCCGAAGAGGCCCGCGCCGTCGGGGCTAGGCGGCTCACCCATGAGGTGAAGCGGGCGTGGCAGGCGTTCAAGATGGGCGCGATCTCCTGCTTCTCTTTCGTGGGCCCGGTCGGCCTCGCCTACCTGCCGAAGCTGTTCACGGATGGTTTCGGGTGGACCAGGCCGGTGCCTCACCCGGACGCCGAGGGGCTGGCCGCGGCCTCCCGAAAGAGGGACGTGCATCTCGAGCCCGGACACCGAGGAGGCCTATCCTCTGGGATCCCTTTTGAGCAGCGGGTCGAGCTCGCCGCGGGCGCGCTCACGGCCATGTCCCTCACCGATGGGTTCTCGCGATGGGTGCTCATCACCGGCCATGGTTCCAACACCGTCAACAACCCCCACGCCACCGCGCTCGACTGCGGCGCATGCGGGGGCCGCACCGGCGAGCCGAATGTCCGCGTCGCCGCGAAGATCCTCAATGATCCCGAGGTCCGGGCGAAGCTGCTCGAGAGGGGCATCGAGATTCCCGCGCACACCATCTTTCTTGCCTGCCAGCACGACACCACCACCGACGAGATCGAGATCTTCAACCGGAGCGTGGTTCCGGCCGAGCGCACCCACGAGCTCGCCGGGATCGAGGCGACGCTCAGCCAGGCGAGCCGAGCCGCGCGCATGGAGCGGGCGCGGCGCCTGCGGCCAGGAAAGGATGTGCACCGAGATGTCCTGTTTCGGAGCCGCGACTGGGCGCAGGTTCGGCCGGAGTGGGGCCTCGCCGGTTGCTCCCTGTTCGTGGCCGCGCCTCGGCACCGCACCCAAACCCTCGACCTCGGCGGGCGTTCGTTCCTCCACTCGTACGCGTGGCAACAGGACTCAGGCTTCTCGGTTCTCGAGCTCATCATGACCGCGCCCGTCGTGGTGGCCAGCTGGATCAGCTACCAATACTACGCATCGACGGTGGACAACGAGCTCTTCGGTTGCGGCAACAAGACCTTGCACAACGTCGTGGGAGGGGTGGGGGTGCTCGAGGGCAACGCGGGCGATCTTCGGGTGGGGCTCCCATGGCAGTCGGTGCATGATGGCGAATCCTTGCAGCATGAGCCGCTGCGGCTCACTGGGTTGATCGAAGCCCCGCTCGGCGCGATGAACGCCATCATCGTCAGACATGAGCTGGTCCGAAACCTCCTCGATAATCGCTGGCTGCACCTGTACGCCATCGGCGAGGACGGAGACCTATCCCACGAATACGCCGGGTCGCTCGAGTGGAAGCGGGTCGGTCGGAGCAAAAGTACGGAAAGAAGACCTTTGGCTTCGGTCTGACCGCTCACGATCGAAGAGCGCCGACCCCGGCCACGCTTGCGGCAACAATGGGTCCGCCTCGCATCGGGGCCGAGCGCTTCGCTTCGCGACGCGCACGGCCCCCGTCCATCGAGCGAGGGGCCGGTGATTCTGGATTCACGGGGCTCGACCCTGCGTCCGCCGCCTGCGTGGGTTCAGCGGAGCTGGGAGTCTTTGCTGCCCCGGCGGTTGTAGAGGCTGAACGCGCGGTCTTCGGCGTCCGCCTCCGATTGGCACGACACGCAGCGGCGGACCCCGGGGACGAGCTGGCGGCGCCGCTCGGGGATGGGCTCCCCGCAGTCCTCGCACTCGGGCCGGCTCTCGCCGGTGGCCAGCTGCCCCCGCGCTCGCTGCACCGCGTCCTCGACGCTCGCGTCGATCTGGTCTTGGACGGCGCCGTCCCTCGTCCACCCTCCGGCCACGCTCGCACCGTGCCCTTTGCACTCCCGCCTGTCACCCCCCGCCCGGCCCCGGGGGCTCAGCGCAAAACGGCGGCGATGAGCTGATCGAGCAGGCCGAGCGACAGCTCGAGCACCTCTTCCATCTGCTCGAACGGGTCGAGCACGAGCACCAGCCGGCCGTCGGGGACGAGCTTTCGCCGGTCCTTGTCCTTTGCGACGAACGCGGCGAGGCGGTTTGGGTCGGGGCGGCGTCCCTGGTCGAAGCGAAGCACGATGCGCGGGCCCATGGTCTTGCTGCCCGGGCCGTAGTCGATGGCCAGAACGGACAGCGCCGCCGCCCGCCGCTTCACCCGGAGCAGCTGCACCAGGTTTTCGACCTCCACCGGGGGGTGACCGTACAGATCGCCCATCTCTTGCAGGATGTCGTAGGCCTCCTCGTCGGTCTCCGCGTCGTTCAGTCGCCGGTAGAAGCCGAGCCGGTCGGCGGCCTCCGGGATGAACGCGTCGGGGATGAGCGCGGTGACCGGCAGCTGGAGCTCGGGCTCCCGCAGGTCCGACTTTGCTTTGCCCTTCAGCTCGGCGACGGCTTCCTGAAGGAGGGCCTGATACATGTCAAAACCCACCTTGGTGATGTTGCCGGACTGCTGCTGGCCGAGCAGATTGCCCGCGCCTCGGATCTCCATGTCCTGGCTCGCCACCTTGAACCCAGCGCCGAGCTCGGTGAACCGCTGAAGGACCGCGATTCGCTTCTTCGCTTTCGGGCCCAGGTTCCCGGACGGGATGAGAAAGTAGCAGTAGCCCCGGGCTCTGGCCCGGCCGACCCGGCCCTTCAGCTGGTAGAGCTGCGCGAGCCCCAAGTTGTCGGCCCGGTTGACGACGATCGTGTTCGCGTTCGGGATGTCGATGCCGGACTCGACGATCGTCGTGCACAGCAGGACGTTGAACTCCTTGTTCATGAAGTCCACCATCACCTTCTCGAGCCGCTCCTGGTCCATCTGCCCGTGGCCGACGGCCACCCGAGCCTCGGGGACGAGCCGCTCGATGAGCCGGGCGTACGGCTCGATCGAGCTCACCCGGTCGTGCACGACGAAGGCCTGGCCGCCGCGGCGGATCTCCCGGATGAGCGACTCTTGGAGGATCTCCTCGGAGAACCGGTGGACCTCGACCTTGACCGCGAGCCGGTCTTCGGGAGGGGTCGCGATCATCGACATGTCCCGAACCCCCATGAAGCCCATGTGGAGGGTTCGGGGGATGGGGGTCGCCGACATCGCGAGGACATGCACGGTCGAGCGGTACTTCTTGAGCCGCTCCTTGTGGCTGACGCCGAACCGGTGCTCCTCGTCGATGACGAGCAGCCCGAGCCGCTGAAACGAGACCTCTTTTCCGAGCAGCCGGTGGGTCCCGATGACGATGTCGATCTTTCCCTCGGCCAATCGGCGCAAGGATTCGCGGTTTTCTTCGGCGCTGCGAAACCTCGAGACGAGCGCGATGTTGACCCCGAAGTTCTCGAAGCGCTTCGAGAACGTCTGAAAGTGCTGGGCGGCGAGCACCGTGGTCGGGACCAGGACCGCGGTCTGCCTGCCCGCGACCACCGCCATCATCGTGGCCCGCATCGCGACTTCGGTCTTTCCGTACCCTACGTCGCCGCAGATCAGCCGATCCATCGGCGCCGAGCGCTGCAGGTCGCGGACGACGTCCTCGATGGCCCGGGCCTGGTCGGGGGTGGGTTCGTGCTCGAACTCGGCTTCGAACTGCGCGAAGCTCTCGTCGGGCGGGGGAAACGCATACCCCTCGACCGCTTGCCTCGAGGCGTAGAGCCGAAGCAGCTCCGCCGCCATCCTCAACAGATGGTCCTTGACCTTCTTCTTCGTCGTCGCCCACGCGCTGCTGCCGAGCTTGTCGAGCGGGGGCGCGCGGCCCTCCTGGGCTCCGACGTATTTTTGGATGAGGCGGAGCCGGGAGACGGGAAGGTAGAGCTTTTCGGCGCCGCGGTACTCGATGTGGAGGTAGTCGGCGGCCACTCCGTCCACCACCAGCTTCGTGAGGCCCTGGTAGAGCCCCACCCCGTAGTCCACATGGACCACGTAGTCACCGGCGGCGAGGTCGGCGAGGTCCGAGACGAACTCTCCGGCAGCGGGGCGGCGCTGCCGGCGCTTTTTCATCCGGGCCCCGAAGATCTCGTCCTCGGGGACGAACGCGAGCCCCAGCTCCCGAAACACGAACCCCGACGACAGCTCGCCGAGCACGATCCGGGCCTCGATCTTGGGGTCGTGCCCCGGCGCCCGCTCGAGCGAAAACGGCTCCGTCTCGAGCCGGACGGAGACGTCCCTGCCCCCGAGCATCTGCCGGAGACGCTCGGCCTGGCCCCGGGTCTGGCACACGAGGTAGCTCGACAGACCGTCCGCCGACCACCGCCGGAGCCGGTCGGTCAGGGGAGCGAGGACGTCCTCTTCCTCTTCCTCTCCCCGGACCCGGGTGGCTCGCAAGATCTCCTGCCGAAGCCCGGTGACCGGCTCCGCCTCGAGCCGCAGCACGGGGCCGCCGCCGATGGGGACGGCCGGGACCCGGATCTGCCGGCGACCGCTCAGCGCTGACCGAAGCACCTCCGAGACATCGGCGAGGTGGGCCTCCGGGGGCAGCGCGAGCCGGTTGTTCGCGAGCGCCCGCTCGTAGGCGATGCGGGCGTCCGCCCAGGTCGCGTCCCCGTGCTCGATGAGCTTGTCCTGCTCCCCGAGCAGCACGACAACGTCGTCGCCGCGGGGAAGATAGGCGTCGGCCCCGACCAGGCCGCCGGGGTGAAAGACGGGAAGAAAGGCCTCGATCCCGAAAAAATGGATCCCGCTGTCGAGGTCGTCGAGCACCGCGTTCACCCGGCGGGTCGGCGCGGTGCCCCGCTCGGCGAGGCTTTCGATATCGATCCGGGCCGCGGCCACCGTCTCCGGGCAAAACGCGATCTCTCTGGCCGGCAGGAGGGTCGCGTCCTCGAGGTCGTGCACATTTCGGTGGGTCGCCGGGTCGAACAGATGCAGGGATTCGATCTCGTCGCCGAATAGATCGATTCGGATCGGGCGGCTGACGCTCGGGGAGAACACGTCGATGATGCCCCCCCGCACGCTGAAGGTCCCCGGGTCCTCCACCGAGCTCACCCGGTTGTATCCAGCCCGGATGAGCTTCTGGACGAGCTGCTCCCGGTCTATCTCCTCTCCGACGACGAGCCACTCCGAGAACCGGCCAAAGAAGGTCGGGGGGACGTGGCGGCGCACGATCGCGCCCGGGCTCAGCACCACCGCGGTCAGCCGGGCCCGCTCCTTGGCGAGCCGGTGGAGAGTATGGATGCGCTCCATCACCGTCCGGGCGTCTGGGGAGTACTCTTCGTACGGGCTCTTCTCGTCGGCGCCGAAGAACACGATCCCGCGGTCGGCCGCGCGCTCCGGATCCACCCCGAGCAGAAAGCAGAGGTCGAGGTGGAGCGCCTCCGCGTCTTCCGCGTCCTCGGCGATGAGCACCGGCAGCCGCTTGCGCTCGACCAGCTCGGCGGCGAGGGCGGCCCGGACCGGCCTCGGCAACCCGGGCACGGTCACCGTCTCCGCCCCCGCCAGCTGCTCCAGCAGGCGCTGTGCTGCGGTCATGGCGGGGCGCTACCGGTTTGGCGCGGCGCGGGCAACCGGGGGAGGCGGTGGATTCGGGCGCGCAGCCGGGGTAGCACCTCCTGGTGCCGACGACCGCGCACCTGCACGCCGAAGCCGACGAGGCCGCCGCCGCCGGCCATTTCGAACGGGCGCTTCGCCTCGTGACCCGGGTGCTCGCGGCGGCGCCGGACGACCACCGGGCCCGGGTCAAGGCCGCGCTGTGCCTGGCCGCGCTCGGGGACCGGCGAGCCGGCGCCGACGCCCTGTTCGAGGTAGCGCGCGCGCTCGTGGCCCGCGGCTTCTCGCTGGCCGCGATCGCCGCGGCGAAGGACGGGCTGCGGCTCTTCCCCGACCACCCGGAGGCCGATTCGACCCTGCGGTCCCTGTACGCTCGGCTCGCTCCGCCAGCGGAGGGCGCGCGGACGCGGGTGCCCCCGCCGATCGCGCCGGTGCCGGTCGAAGAGGCGGCGGACGAAGGGCTGATGGACGCCAGGCCGGCAGCGAAGGCCTTGCTGAAGACCCTTCCCCGCCCGCGGGAGGCCCCAGAGGAGCTCGCCCCCACCCCTTTCTTTGCCGAGATCGATGAGGCCGCGTTCGTCGCGCTCGTCCCCCGCCTCGGGTCCAAAAAACTCGACGCGGGGGCGACGTTCATCGAGCAGGGCCAGCCCGGGACGTCGCTGTTCGTGGTGGTCTCCGGGGAGGTCGAGGTGTCGCGGCGCACCGATGACGCCCCGGCGGTGGCCATGGCCCGGCTCGGCGCCGGCCACCTCGTCGGCGAGCTGTCCCTTCTCACCCGAAAGCCTCGGACCGCTTCCGTTTGGACCGTTCGACCGACGGAGCTGCTCGAGGTGGATCGAGCGGCCATCGAGGCGGTCGCCGCCGAGCACCCGTCGTTCCTGGACGATCTGCTGCGCTTCGCCCGGCGCCGGCTGCTCGCGAACCTCTTCGCGACCTCCCCGCTGTTTCGTGCCCTCGAGGCGCCGGCCCGGCGGGGCCTGCTCGAGCGGTTCGAGACCCGGACGGCGAAAGCGGGCGAGGTGCTCATCGCCGAGGGTCAACCCACGGCCGGCCTGTTCCTCGTGTTCGAGGGCGAGGTCGAGGTGACCGCCACCGATGCCTCCGGCGACCGGGTGGTGCTCGCCTATCTTCGGGAAGGCCAGGTCGTCGGGGAGATCGCGCTGCTCGAAGGCGGGCTCACCACCGCGACCGTGACCGCCACCGAGCGAGCGGTGCTGCTTCACCTGCCCCGGGCCCGGTTCGAGGAGGCCGCAAAGGCCCATCCGGAGCTCGACGCCTACCTGAAGCGGCTCGCGGCTGAGCGTTTGGCCGAGACCGAGGACGTGACCCACGCCGACGCGGAGAGAGCCGACGAGCTCGTCCTCATCTGAAGGCCGAGACCCGCGAGCCGCACGTGGCGCGAGGCGGCGAGCTCGTCCTCGTTTGAGACCCGAGCCGCCTCGGTGGTTCCCGGCCGGCCGCCGTTTGGGGTAGGAAAAGGCCATGGACCAGAAGGGCACCGGGACCGCCTACCTCTTGCTCGGGCTGACCGCGTTCGGCTTCGCCGGGCTGCATCGCTTCTACCTGGGCCGTCCGCTGTCCGGTCTGCTCTGGCTGTGCACCTGGGGGCTACTCGGGATCGGGACGATCATCGACCTCGTGTACATGCCGCTGATGGTGGAGATGGAGAACCGGCGGCTCGGGGCCGGGCGCAGCCCCTACGCCGCCCTCCCCCCGCCGACGCCGGAGCAGGCGATCCTGCAGGCCGCGAAATCCCGAGGGGGCAAGCTCACCACCGTGATGGCCGCCGCCCTCACCGGGTTGTCCCTCAAGGCGACGGAGCGCACGCTCGAACGGATGTGCAAGGACGGTTTCGCGGAGAAGGACGTGACCACGCAGGGCGCCTTTCTGTACGTCTTCCCCGGGCTCGTGACCGACGAGATCTTCGACCTCACGGCGGTGTGACTTCGCTGCGGGCGGCGATGAGCCGGTCGAGGCCGTCCTCGTCGAGCACTTCGGTCCCGAGCTTTCGGGCCTTCTCCGCCTTGCTCGAGGCGCTGTTGGCGTCGGCGAGCACGAGGAAGGACAGCCCCTTCTTGACCCCGGAGGCGACCGTTCCCCCGAGCGACTCGACCCGCTGCGCGAGCACCTTTCGCGGCTGCCGGTGGCTGCCGCTGAAGCAGAACGACAGGCCGGCGAGCGGACCCCCGGCGTCCGGTGGCACCGGGCCCACCCCGAGCGCGGCGAGTCGCGCCACCTCGTCGGTGCGCTCGGCGAGCCCGGAGAGGATCTTCTTCGCCTTGATCGCCCCGAGCCCCTCGATCTCCGCCAGGCGCTCGGGGCCCGCCTCGAGCACCGCCTCCACCGAGCCGAACCCGGCCGCGGCGAGCAGCTTCCCGGTCTCCCTCGACACCGCCGGGATGCCGAGCGCGGCCACGAAGACGGGGAAGGGGATCGATTTTTTGTTCTTCAGCGGCTCGAGCAGCCGCCTCGCCGTCTCCTCGCCAAACCCATGGAGCCGGGTGATTGCCTCCGGCTCGAGCCGGTACAGATCGGCCGGTTCCTCCACGAGGCCCTCGTCGAACAGCCGCTCGAGCGTCTTTTCGCCCCAGTCGAGCAAGCCGAGCTGCTTGACCCAGGTCTTGACCCGCCCCCTCCGGCGGGCCGGGCAAGCGAGGTTCGGGCAGACGAGGTATTCGCCGTCCACCTCCACCGGGCCGCCGCAGCTGCCGCAGGCGGTGGGCGCCTCCGTCCGGCCCCCCATCGAGACGACGACCTGCTCGACGTAGGGGATGACGTCGTTGCGCCGGGAGACGAGGACCTCATCCCCGACCGCGATCCCGAGCTCCCGCACCAATCCAAGGTTGTGCAGGGAGGCTTGACGGACCTCGGCCCCCGCGAGCCGCACCGGATCGACCCTCGCCACCGGGGTGATGCGCCCGGTATCGCCGGTGTTCCACTCGATGGCCCGCACCGGGGTGACCTGGGCTTCGTTGCCGAATTTGAACGCCACCGCGCCCCTCGGCCTCCCGTTCAGCTCCCCGAGCAAGTCGGAAGCGCGCAGGCTCGCCACCCGCACGACGAGCCCGTCGATCTCGTAGTCGAGCGCCTGCCTGGCGCCGGCCGCGTAGCGGGCGTAGATGGACCGGACCGCGTCGAGGTCACCGGCCTCGGCGAACGGGAGCAAGAAGCCCTGCGCGGCGAGAAACGCCCATTTGGATGGCTCCGATTCGAGCCCGTCCACCCCCTCGACGTCGTACACGAGCGCGCTGAGGCACCGGGTGGCCGGCAGCAGCTCGAGCAGCTTCGTCCTCGCCACCCCGGAAGCCGTGTTGCGCAGGCTCTTCACCCCCTCGAACTTCGGGTCCGCCGCCCGCTTCAGGGCCTCGTACGGTCCGACGTCCGAGCGACGAAGGATGATCTCCCCTCGGACCGACACCCGGCCCTCGTGCCCGATCCGCTCCGGGACCCCCTTCATCCGCAGGACGTTGGGGGTGATGCGCTCCCCGACCGCGCCGTCCCCGCGGGTGATCGCCGCCTCGAGCCGGCCCCCGTCGTAGAGCAGCTCGATCGAGATCCCATCGAGCTTCTCGGTCACCACCAGCGAGGGCGAGACGGGGGGAAGACCGGCCGCCACCGCCAGCTCGTCGCAGCGGGCGGCCCAATCGGACAGCTCGGTCTCCGAGTTCACCTTGTTGAGGGACCCCATCGGGATCTCATGGGCCGCCTTCGGCCACTCGAGGCCCCTCGCCGGGACCACTTCGGCGAACACCGGGTGGTCGGGGTGGGCGCGGGCCAGCGCGAGGAACCGGATCCGGTAGGCCCGAGCGTCCACCGGGCCCCCATCGTAGGCGGCGATCGTCGCCGCTCGCAGCTCCGACGCCGCGTCCGAGAGCGCCTCGGCCGAGAGTGCGTCGTTCGCCGATGGCGTGGTCTCGACCTCGGGCAGCGGGGCGGAGGGCTCCGGAGCCGCCCCCACCTCGGACAGCACGGGGTGGTCGGGATCGAGCTGCCGAAGCCGCTCCTCGAGCGCGTCGAAGGCCTCGTCGCTCAGCTCCGGCTCCCCGTTGTAGTAGAGCCGACGGTGGTGGCGAACGGCGTCGGCGAGGACCTCGACCTCGCTGTCTTCCCGGCGGGCAGGCACGGCGAGGTTATGGCAGAAATCGGGGGCGCCGGGCACGGCCGAGCCGCCCCCGAGCCCCGGATCGTCACGCAGGCCTGCGTAACGACGCTGGCCCGAGATCCCGGTCGAGGGTCCCGTGACCCGCCGCAGTTGACCGTCGGACCGGACGAGGCCACCCTTGCGCCACCATGAAGCCCAAGCTGCGCACCGTGCAGGTCTCGCCGGTGCTTCCCCCCGCGCTCGAGCCCCTTCGGGACCTCGCGTACAACTTGCATTGGGACTGGGTGCCGGAGATCGCGCAGGTGTTCCAGCGACTCGACCCGGAGCTTTGGGCCCGAACCGGCGAAAACCCGGCGGCGATGCTCGGGATGGTCCGCCAGCCCCGCCTCGACGAGCTCTCGGCCGACCTCGGCTTTCTGTCCCAGCTCGGCCGGGCCAAGGACCTGCTCGACCGCTACCTGCAATCGGCCCGCTGGTTTCAGACCGAGCAGGTGGAGCACTCCGACATCCGAGTCGCGTACTTCTCGGCGGAGTTCGGCCTGACCGGCTGCCTACCCATCTATTCGGGCGGACTCGGCGTGCTCGCCGGAGACCACCTCAAGAGCGCGAGCGACCTCGGGATCCCGCTCGTCGGGGTGGGATTGCTCTACCAAGAGGGGTACTTCCGGCAGTACCTGAACGCCGACGGGTGGCAAATGGAGAGCTACCCGCCGAACGACTTCTACAACATGCCCCTGCTGCTCGAGAAGCACGCCGACGGCAAGGTCGTCCGGGTGTCGGTCGAGTTCCCCGGCCGCCACGTCCACGCCCAGGTGTGGCGGGTGAACGTGGGCCGGGTGCCGCTGTTTCTGCTCGACACCAACGTGCCCGAAAACTCCGAGGCCGACCGCAAGATCACCCGGGCGCTCTACAGCGGCGGGGTGGAGCTGCGCATCCAGCAGCTGATGGTGCTCGGCATCGGCGGGTACCGGGCGCTGCTCGAGATGGGCCTCGAGCCAACCGTGTGCCACATGAACGAAGGCCACGCCGGCTTCCTCGGGGTCGAGCGGGTTCGCCACCTCATGCAGGCCCGCGGGCTCAGCTACGCGCTCGCCCGGGACATCGTCCAGGACGGGAACCTGTTCACCACCCACACCCCGGTTCCGGCCGGCTTCGACGTGTTCTCCCGAGATCTCGTCGAGCGCCACATGAGCGACTACATCCGCCTGGTGGGCATGGGCGTCGATGACTTCATGAACCTCGGCCGCCGAAGCCAAAACGATGGGGGCGAGCCGCTCAACATGGCCGCGCTCGCCGTCCGGCACGCCGTGCGGCGAAACGGGGTGTCGGAGCTGCACGGCCACGTGAGCCGAAAGCTCGTCCACGACGGCGGCGCGTGGCGGGCCTGGCCCCAGGACGAGGTCCCGATCGAGTCGGTCACCAACGGGGTCCACACGCTCACCTACGTCGGACCCACGGTGTCGAAGCTGCTCGACCGCTACCTGGTGCCGGATTGGGGGGATCGGGTGTCCGAGCCCGAGGTCTGGGCTGCGGCCGAGCGAATCCCCGACGAGGAGCTGTGGCGGGCCCACGTGGACCAGCGCCAGCAGCTCGTATCCTACGTCCGCCGGCGGCTTCGGTGGCAGATGGAGCGCCGCGGGACCCCGGAGCGGGAGCTTCGGCAGGCGGACTTCGCGCTCGACCCCGACGCGCTGACCATCGGGTTCGCCCGGCGGTTCGCGACCTACAAGCGGGCCACCCTCCTGTTCTCGGACCCCGAGCGGCTCAAGCGGCTGCTCACCGCCCCCGGCCGGCCGGTGCAGTTCATCTTCTCGGGCAAAGCCCACCCCGCCGACGAGCCGGCCAAGGAGTTCATCAAGCGCATCGCTTCGACCCTGAAGGATCCCACCTTCGGGTCGAGGATCATCTTTCTCGAGGACTACGAGATCCCGGTCGCCAAGCAGCTGGTCCGCGGAGTGGACGTGTGGCTCAACAACCCCCAGCGGCCGCGGGAGGCGAGCGGGACCTCGGGCATGAAGCTCAGCTGCAACGGGGGCCTCAACTGCTCGATCCTCGACGGGTGGTGGGCCGAAGGCTACGAGCCGGACGTCGGGTGGGCGATCGGCACCGGCGAGGACTGGGTCGACGGCCGGGACCCGGTCGAAGCGAGCGCGCTGTACGACGTGCTCGAGACCCAGGTCGTGCCTTTGTTCTACCAGCGCGACAGCCGCGGCGTCCCGGTGGACTGGGTTCGGATGATGAAGGGGGCGATGACCAAGCTGGTCGCCCGGTTCTCCACCGACCGCATGGTCAAGGAGTATTGCGAGCGGTTCTATGTGCCCATCGCCGCTCGGTTCCGCCGGGGCATGGCCGACAGCAACGCCCGCACCGAGGCGGTCGTGGCTTGGAAGGACAAGGTCCGGGACTGCTGGCACGGCGTAGAGGTGGTGGAGATCATCGCCTCGGACGCCGACGCCCACATCGGCGAGCCGTTTCGCATCGAGGCCAAGGTGCGCCTCGGCGGGCTCGGGGTCGAAGACGTCGCGGTGCAGCTGTACCGGGGCTCACTCGACGCAAAGGACGAGATCCACGACCCGAAGACCACCGACATGACCTGCGAAGGGGACGCCGACGGCTTGTTTCGCTTCGCCTGCTCGGTGCCGTTCGAAAACAGCGGCCGCTACGGCTACACCGTGCGCGTCGTCCCTCGGCACCCGGACGTGCTCATCCCCAACGAGTTGACCAAGATCCGCTGGGCGTCCTGAGCCCCCGGGTCCGCCCCAAGGAGAGGGGCCCGCGGGCCATCGAGGACCCCGCGGGCCATCGAGGGCTCCGCCGTTTCGGCGGGGCCCCATTCTCACGCCGTTTCAGGCCAGGCTGACGAGGGTCACGCCGTCCCCGCCCTCGGACCGCTCGCCGGGGCGCATGGTGCGCACGTACCCGGAGCGGCGGAGGTGGTCTCGAACGCCATCCCTCAGGGCCCCGGTCCCGAGCCCATGGATCACCCGGACCACGGTGGTCGGCTGCCCGTAGTGGTAGTCGAGAAAGGCGTCGAGGCGGTCGATGGACTCATCGACGGTGTGGCCGCGCAGATCGATCTCCTCGACGATGTCGCCCCGCTTCTGCGGCGGTTCTTCCTGGATCGCCTCGGGGGCCTTTTGCGCGGGGACCTTGGATCGGGCCGGTCGGCGGCCGGCGGGCGCCCGCAGGGACAACACCGGCACCCGGACCCGCATCGTCCCCACCACCACCTGCGCGTCCCGGCCGTCGATGGCCGCCACCTCGCCGTCGCGCCCGAGCTTCGGCACGTGGACCCAAGCCCCGACGTGGATCGCCTGGGGCCGGTCTTGGCCAGCCCCCTCCGGGGCCGCGGCCCGGACCTTCTCTGCCTCCGCCCGCTCGATCTTGCCCAGTCGGTCGGCGACCTGGTTCGCCTTGCGCATCACCTCGTTGGCCGGCAACGCGCCCTGCGCCTTCTGGAGGTCGGCGATCAACTGCCGGACCTCCTCGCGAGAGGCCGAGATGTCCTCGAGCAGGTCCCGGCGAGCGGCCAGCTTCACCTGCTCCACCTCCCGCTCGACCTCGGCCCGCCGGGCCTCGAACCGGGCCCGCTCCGCTTCGGCCTGCCGCCGCGCCTCTTCGGCCCCTTCCTCCGCCCGCTCGAGCGCCGCGGAGCGCGATTCGAGGGCCGCGAGCAGCCCCTGGACCTCTTGCGAACCCTCCCCGAGCAGGGCCCGGGCCCGATCCACCACGGCGGCGGCGACGCCGAGCTTCTGGGCCACGTCGAGCCCGCTCGAGCTTCGGGGCACATCGAGGCTCACCCGGTAGGTGGGCAGGAGGCGCTCCGGATCGAACCCGACGCCTGCGTTTCGAAACCGCGGATCCACGAACGGCACCGCTTTGAGCCGCTCGAAGTGGGTGGTGACGACGACGTGGGCCCCGCGGTCGGCGAGCGCCTCGAGCACGGCCTGCGCGAGGGCCTGGCCTTGGGTGGGGTCGGTGTCGGCCGCGATCTCGTCCACGAGCACGAGCGCGCCGGCCCGGGCTCGGCCCAGGATCGCCACCACCGCTTGGATGTGGGCAGCGAACGTCGACAGCTGGGTTCGAATCGACTGCTGATCGCCGATGGCAGCGTCGATCTCCGAGTACCAACCCATGCGCGAACCTTCGGCGCAGGGCAGGTGAAGGCCGGTGCGGGCCATCAGCGCGAACAACCCCACCGTCTTCATCGCCACCGTCTTTCCGCCGGTGTTCGGCCCGGTCAGGACCAAGATCCGATGCTCCCCCTCGAGCCCGAAGTCGTTGGCCACCACGTGAAAACGCGGGGTCTCGAGCCATAGCGGACCCTCGGCGTCCTCCTCCCCTTCTTCGGGCAGCGAGTGGGCTTGAAGCACGAGCAGCGGGTGGCGGGCCCCCCGAAGATCGAACCCCGGCTCTGGGTCGGGCGGGATCGGCAGCGCCCGCAGGTCATCGGCGAGCCGACCGGCCGCGGTGAGCAGATCGATCTCCCCGACCGCGACCATCATCGACCGCACCGCCGGCGCCTCCTTCACCACCAGCACCGTGAGTTTGGACAGGATGCGATGCTCCTCCTCGGCTTGCTCGCTCTGCGCGATCTTGAGCGCGTTGCCGATGTCCACGAGGGCCTGCGGCTCGATGAAGACGGTCTGCCCCGAACCGGAAGCGTCGTGCACGATCCCTTTCACCTCGTTCTTGAATGAGGCCTTGATGGGGAGAACATACCGGTCCTGGCGCACCGTGTAGTAGCTCTCCTGAAGAAGCGGCTCGAGCTTAGGGCTCTTGAGCAGCTCGTCCAGCTTTTGGTGAATCGAGGAACGGAGCGACCGAACCCGCCGCCGCAGCGGCCCGAGGTCGGGCGACGCGTCGTCGGCGAGCTCGCCGTCGGGGTTGAAGCATCGGGCCACCGCCGTCGCCGTCCTCCGCAGGTCGGCGAGGCCGGCCACGACCCCGTAGAGCATCGGGGCGTCCACCTCATGGGCAAACAGGTGCTCCCGGAGCACGGAGCCGGCCTCCATCGTCCTCGCGATCGCCCGCAGCGACGGGCCGTCGAGCGCGATCCCCTTCTCCCCGAGGGCGAGCGCCCCCTCCACGTCCTCGGCCCCGTAGACCGGCGGCGGCTCCGCGAGGTCGAGCAGGTGCCGGGCCTGGCGAATCGCTTCGACCCGGGCCCGGGCTCCTTCAAGCTCGGCCATCGGCCCTACGTCATCGGCCCGAGCCGCCCCGAGCGGGGTCCGGGCCCGGCCCCGAAGGGCCGCTCGAATCTCCCCCAGCTCGAGCAGCGCGATCGCGTGCTGCATGGAGGCTTCGTCCCTGCCCCGCGCGGGAAAGGCAAGCGAACCCCCGCCGATGCCAGCC
>DAIQNR010000098.1:9482-19341 GCA_036788295.1 Myxococcota bacterium | reverse complement strand
TCAGCCGCCCGGAGGCATGAAGTTTCCCACCCGGCGAAACTCGAAGGTGCTCCCGGATTCGCCGGCGGGGGTCACCGCCCGGTCGAGCACGTCGAGCCCGTCGGGATAGACGGTCGCCTGGGTTTGGATCCATCCGCCCGGAAACCCACAGGTCTCCTCTGGGCTGCTCGCCGAGAAGTTCTCACCGGCTTGTACGAAGGTCACGTCGCAGCCGGCCCGGTAGTCCAGGTCGGCCTCCGTGACCGCCCCGAACGCGGTGCGGCCGAAGCAGGCGTCGCGCGGCCCGTTGAACATGAAGGCGTTGGTCCGCAGCGGGTGGCCCTCCGGGAACCGGTAGGCCCTGGATGCGATGTTGTCCCCAGAGCGCTCGATCCGGTTGACCCGGATGAAATACGCGTCCCTACCCTGGGGACCTACCTCGAGGTGCTCGACATACAGCCAGGTGACCCCTGCCTCCTGGGGCATGCCCGGCAGCGGGCAGACATGGCGCTCGACGAGCTGCGGAAAGCCAGCCTGCTGCTGGGTTCGGTTGTCGAAACTGCCAAGCAAGTAGCCGACCAGCCTGACTTCCGGCGAGACCCCGGCGTCGCCGCCCCCCGCGTCTTCGGCCCCTGCGTCCTCGGTCCCCGTGTCCGGCGAACCCACGGCTGCTCCATCGAGGGGGCCGGCGTCGGCCAGCTCGCTCCCGAGGTCGATCGATCCGGCGTCCGCCTCGGTGTCGGGGGCCTCGTCCGAGCAAGCGGCGAGGGCAACGGCGATGGTCGTGAGCATCCGCGTGAAGCACCGCACCCCGGAAGCGGTAGCACAGCTTCGGGCTCTCGAACCACTCCGGTCACTTCGACTCGCGGCGGAGCCAAGCGTCCTTCGCCGGGTAGAAGGTGGCCGACGCTCTCGAGGCGCGGAGCTTGGCGAGGTCGAGGTCGGCGAAGATGAGGGCGGGCTCGCCCATGGGGCCTTCGGCGAGCACGCCGGGGAAGCCTTCGTCCCGCGGGGTGAGAAAGGCGGCTTGCCCGAAGTGCTGCCAGGTCGGGTTTGGGGTCCCGACGGTGCCGGCGATGACGACGTAGGCGTGGTGCTCGACCGCGCGGGCCTGCGCTGCCCACCGCACCCGGTGGTAGCCATGGCTCGATTCCGTCATCGAGGGCACGAGGATGACTTCGGGGCGGGCCTCGATGAGCTCGGCGGACAGGCTCGGGATCTCGACATCGTAGCACACGAGGATGACGCTCCTTCCCCACGGGGCATCGAACACCTCGAGCCGACGGCCGGGCGTGATGCCCATTTTCTTTCCCCAGTCGGTGAGAAACATCTTGTCCTGCCGGACCCGGGTCCCGTCCGAGAAGATGAGGTGCGCGGTGTTGAAGAGCTCCTCCCCCCGCAGCTCGGGCACGGAGCCGGCGAGCACCGCGATACCGTGCCCGCGGGCGATGGCGTCGATGCCGGCCAAGAGCGAAGGGGAGATGTCCCGCGCGACCTCGCGAATGTAGGCCGGCTCGTCCCCGATCTCCTCCTTCCAGACATCGAACACGAACAGCTCGGGCAGAAGCAGCAGCCCCGATCCCGACGCGGCGGCCAGCGCGGCAGCCTGCTCGACCTCGGCGAGGATGGCAGACAGCGCGCGCCCGGTTCGGATCTCGTACTGCAATGCGGCGACGCGGTGGGATCCCGATGGCACGACGTCGGGGACGGCGACCGAAGGGCTCGGCGCCGGAGGGACAGCGTCGGCCGCGGAGGCACAGGCACCGACGCCGGGGGCGAGGGCGACGCCGAGCAGGCTCGGCAGGAGCTCCTTGTTCACCAAAAAAGCTTGGACCAAACCTCCGGGCCGGCGCCAGACCGGCGAGTGTCCCTGGCCCACGATGGCGCTTCGATGCGCGGGGTTCGCGCTCGAAAGAGCGCGCAAGCCTCGCCGAATCGAGGAAAACCAGCGCCCGGATCGCTTTTCGAGCGTCGCCGCCGAAAGAAAGCGCTCCTCTCGGCTTCGTTCGAGACGACAACGGTGCTACGCCGCCGGCGGCATGCAGACCCCCCACGCGTGGTCGATTCAGGGTTTCCGAGCCGGGCTGCGAGCCGATCTGGAGGCGGCGCGAGCGCGGGTGCTCGAGCGGGTGCAGGACAGATCCTACCCGCACTTTCGTCGCCTGGAGGCCTGGGTCTATCTTTGCACCGGGCTCGGGTGGGCCACCGCTTGGGTGGCGCCAAACCCGATCTCGATCCTCCTCATCGGCATCGGGAACGTGACCCGGTGGTCGATCCTCGGCCACCACATCTGCCACCGCGCCTTCGACCGGGAGCCGGGGGCGGCGCCCAGGCACACGAGCCGCGTCTTTGCCCGCGGCTGGAGAAGGTTCCTCGATTGGCCGGATTGGTTTTTGCCCGGGGCATGGCGGTTCGAGCACAACGTGCTCCACCACTACCACACTGGCGAGACCCTCGATCCGGACCTCGTGGAGCGAAACTTCACCCTGATGCGCCGGGTGCGGGGCCTCCGGCCGCTGAAGATCGCGATCATCGCGTTCCTCATGTGCACCTGGAAGCTCCTGTACTACGCGCCGAACACCCTGTGGCTGTACCGGATGCGCCGGGAGCTGAAGGGGTCGAAGGCGTCCCCCCATCGCCTGGATGAGGTCATGGCGGTGAAGGCGACGAACGCCTACCACGGTGTCGAGGTGCTCCTGCCCGTGACCCGGGGCGGCCTCGAGTTCTGGGGACGGTGCGTGCTCCCGTTCGTGGCGTGGCGGTTCGTCCTGCTCCCGCTCGCGTTTCTGCCGCTCGGCCGCTGGGCAGTGATCAGCGTCTTCGTGAACAGCGTCCTGGCGGAGGTCTACGCGAACCTCCACAGCTTTGCCATCATCGTCCCCAGCCACGCCGGAGAGGACCTCCATCGCTACCACGACCCGATCGCGTCGAAGGATGATTTCTACCTTCGGCAGGTGCTCGGCTCCGCGAACTATACGAGCGGCCATCCGGTGTTCGACTTCCTTCAAGGATACTTGAACTACCAAATCGAGCACCACCTGTGGCCCGACCTGTCCCCGCTCGCCTACCGGGAGCTTCGGCCCGAGGTGCGCGCGGTGTGCGAAGAGCACGGCGTCCCCTACATCGAAGAGTCGGTCTTTCGCCGGCTCTCCCGGACGGTGGCCATCATGGTAGGCGAGCGCTCGATGAAGAGCACGCTCGCTTCGGACGCGGCGCTGCCCGCGCCCCCCTGAGACCCACGGCCAGCGAACGGGCTGCCCATCCGCGGGAGCCCGACGTACGACAACGGGGCGGGCCCTGGTCGCTTCCTCAATGGCGACGGGCGACATGCAGCTTTCGCGGCCGGCCACTTGCGAGTCTTGCATGTCTGCTTGAAATGGGGTGGCCGATACGGGCCGCGCGGGGGCTCCATCGCCCCTTCGGCGTAGGCACGATGGTTGCTGTACCCTTCGGCGAGCCAATGACGGCTCCAGCCACAAAGAAGGGATGAACTCCATGTCCTCGATCAAGCTGAACGGCCCGCTCTCTCGTTTGCACACCATCGACCCCGAAGCCTCCGCAAAGACCTCCGTCTCCAAGACGGGAGCGGCGCTGCGGCTCGAGGCGCTCGCCGACAAGCTCGTGCGGCTCGAGCCGGGTGCCTTCGCCGAGAACCTCTCCGAGAAGCTCCGCGGGCCGCTCGTGAACCCGGGCCCTGACCGGGGCGCCTTCGTGAAGGAGAGCGGCCCGAGCTTCGTGAAGTACCACCCGCCCGAGCAACTCTCTGGCCGCCACAGGGGACTCGATCAAACCGGCGCCTTCGTGAAGGAGAGCGGCCCGAGCTTCGTGAAGTACCACCCGAGCAATGGCCGCTTCTCGCAGGACGCGTTCGAGCGCACCGGGCTCACCCCCGGGACCGGCGACGGACGCGGCGTCCCCCGAGGCGTCGGCCCCGGACCGCACCCCGGCCGGCCGACGGCCCTCGCGTCGTTCGAGGCCTTGTTCGGCAAGCGATGAGACCCGCTCTGGGGGCCCGCCCGGCGGGCTCCCAGGGGGGTTCCTCCACCGCCCATTCCGAAGGGCGCCTCGTGCATGATCAAAGGAGCGCAATAGATGAGCCACCCAAGCACCGTTCAGTTCGTCATGGTGACCTCCAAGCAGTGCAACCTTCTCTGCAAGTACTGCTACGAATACCCTGACCTGAGTGATCCAGCGGCTCTGTCCCTCGATCAGGTCGAAAGCGTCTTTCGCCGGGTACGCACCCACTACGAGGGCGTGAACGAGCCCCTCCGGATCGCCTTCGTGTGGCACGGTGGTGAGCCCCTGCTCATTGACCCTGACTTCTATTGGGAGGCGTTCGAGCGGCAGCGCCGGGTCTTCGAGGACAGCCCGCACCTCGTCACCCATTCGGTGCAGACCAACCTCACGAAGCTCGACGACCGCCGGCTGGCCTTGCTCGCGACTGGATTCGACGGGGTAGGGGTATCCATCGATTTCGTCGGAGGCTTGAGGGTGAACAGGGCCGGAAAGCCGAGCGAGCCCCGCGTCCTCCGCAACCTCGACCGTCTTCGTGAGGCCGGAGTTCCGTTCGGGGGGATCACGGTACTCACCAAGAACAACCTCGATTTCTTGGCCGAAATCTATGGATTCTACCGGGCGATGCAGTCGCCCTTTCGCCTTCTCCCGCTTCACCGGGGGCCGTTCGAGTCAGGGCAGGGCTTCGAAATCGACGCGCATGACACCCTCCGTGCCTACTGCAGATTGGCGGATCTATGGCTCGCAGACGCGGAGATGGTGATGGTGAGCCCGATCGTCGATCACCTTTGGCTTCTACTCGAGGCTCACCGTACCGGGCGAACCCATGGCCTCTATGACAAACGAGAGGGCGAGTCGATCTTCCTCGTAGACCGGGATGGGAGTCTCTACGGGTACTCGGAGGCGTTCCAGCCCGACTATCGGTATGGAAATCTCATCGAACAACCGCTCGGTGAGCTGCTGAAGAGCTCGGGGCACGAACGGGCCCTCGCCTCGGCGGATGCTCGGGTCGCGGCGACCTGCAAAAGTTGCCCGCGGCGCGGTCGAGGGTGCACGGGATATCCAATTGCAGAGGGCGGGCAGGAGTACGACGACCGGACGCCGGATGGAGCCTTTCGCTGCACCGCGACCAAGGGTTTGCTCGCTCACCTCGAGCGGCGCCTGACCCAGGCCGGTATCCTGGGCACATCCCAAGCCGCCGATCTGCATGCTCGGATGGCAGGAAAAAGGCTGGCCGAGGTCTGACCGACCCCCGTTCCGACGGCCGCCTCCCGCGACGTGGCCGGCCTCGACCTCGAGGCGGTCGGCTCGGGCCTTTTGGGGGCTCTTCTCTTGCCCTCGTCAAGGTTCGCTGGTTACTTCGGGGTCATGGAGAACGTTGCGGTACGGGCGCTCGTGGCCGGCGTGGTGCAGGGCGTGGGATTTCGAGCCTGGACCCGGAGGGAGGCCCAGAGCTTGGGGCTCGCGGGCTGGGTTCGAAACCTGGAAGACGGACGGGTCGAAGTCCTCGTCGAAGGTCCCGGCGGCGCCGTTCAGGCTCTGCTCGAGCGGCTCGAGCGCGGTCCGGCTTTGGCCGAGGTCGAGCGGGTGCAGCGGCACCCGGCCCGGTTTCATGGCCTCGAGGGTTTCACGCAGCGGGAAAACGGGGCGGCGCCGCTCGATCTTGGTTGAAGCCGGCCGGCTCGGCGTCGCCGCAGGTCCGGTTCGGGTTTTTGGGGTTCACGCGATTCGAGCTAGGAGCATCCCCGTGCCCGCATTTCTGTGGATGTTGAACCTCGGCACCGCCCTCGCCATGACCGGGCTGGTGTGGCTCATCCAGGTCGTCCAGTACCCGTTGTTTCGCGAGGTGGGGACCGGAGCGTTTTTGGCCTACCACGCCGGTCACGCCCGCCTCATCACCCCGGTGGTCCTCCCACTGATGGGGACCGAGCTTCTCGCTGCCGCCGCATTGGCCTGGCGGCCGCCCCCGGGGCTCCCGTCGCTCCTCCCTTGGGTGCTGCTCGGGCTGGTGGGCGTGACCTGGCTGTCTACGGTGTTCGTCCAAATTCCACAGCACGACGCTCTTTCCGGTGGCTTCGACCCCGAGATCCACCGGTCGCTGGTCCGCTTCAACTGGGTCCGGACCGCGGCGTGGACCGCTCGCTCCGCGCTCCTGCTCGCGTTCACCTATCCTATGGTGGCCTCCGCCTTCGAACTATCGACCGACCCAGTGTAGTTCCGGTTCCCGGAGCCGCCGAGCGGCTTTCGGTGCTCTGGGGGTAGCATCCGGGGGAGCGCGGGTGTAGGTGTCTTCAATGGTACGGGGGATCGTCTGCTGTTTTTCTCTCGCGGTCGCCCTGGGCCTTGGTTGCTTCGACGACGAGCTGCCGGTTCGACCCACGAACATCGAGGACGCGCTCGACCGGCTCGGGGTGGACACCCTGAACCAGCCTCGGCTCGACGAGACCGGGGAGGCGCTGCCGGACCGGTTTGCTCCGATCGGAGCTCGGCGGAGGGTGAACCGGGTTTCTGAGCTGATGCTCTTTGGGGTGCAGCTCGACGGTGAGACCCCGAGCGCGGGCCGGATGGCGGCGCTCGACCTGGTGTTGAGCGGCACGGCCCTGAACTGGGCCACCCTGAGCGATCCCGAGGACGGAGCCGTCCTCCTCGGGGCGGCGTGGCGCGACGCAGCGAGCGGGGATTTCGACGGGGACGGGATCGAAGAGGTCGTGGTGCTGAGCCAGGCCGGTCCGGGGTCGCCGATCGAGATCTCGACGAGGGACGGCGCGACGGGACGGCTCCTCGACCCGGTCGTGGTGGTGACGTCGCTCGATGCCCAGGCGGCGACGATCGTCGCTGGGGACTTCGACGGCGATGGGTTCGATGAGCTCGCGTGCGCGCTCGTCGGACGGGATGGTTCCGGGCAAGCGTTCGCGCGGCTCTTGATGCTGAACCACGACGGCGAAGGATTTCGGGCCTCCTCCCTCGAGCGCGAGCTGCCTGCATCTTTCGAGGCGAGCATTCGGGTCGAGCTCGCCGCAGGCCAAGTGGACTGGGATCTCGGCGCCGAGCTCGCGGTGGCCATCAACCGAAGCGGCGCGGACGGTCCGAGGGCGGACATCCTCCTGCTCGACGACGCGAGCACGGGCTGGGCGGTCCTGTTCGAGGGGCGAGCGGACGTTCCCGCCGCAGAGGGCACGGAGTCGGCGGTCGTCGCCGATGTGGCCTTGGCCGATGTGGACGGAGACGGCCTCGACGAGCTGCTCTTCGCTGGCCTCGACTACGCCGGACGGCAGGACGCGACCTCCTCCAACTATCTCGTGGCGGTGCTCGACGACGCGGTCCATGACTTCGCCCCGCTCGCCGCGGGCCGGTTTTCGGCCCGGACCGGTCGCCTTCAGCCCCAATCTTCCGGCGCCAGCCACCGGCTGGGTTTTGCGCACGTACTCGGCGCCGACCTCGACGGCGACGGCGCCAAGGAGATCGTGGTGAACCAGCTCGTCTTTCAGAGCCTGCGCAGTTCACCCGGATCGATTCAGCCCCTCCTTCACGACGACGACCAGGATCCGGCGACCGAGCCGGTGCCGGTGGGCATCGACGAAGAGGTCTTCTTTGGCTACCGCGGCGCCAGCCGGTATGACTACAACCGCCAAACGAGCTCCATGGCCGCGGCCGACGTGAGCCACGACGGGCGCGACGACATCGTGTTCTGGTCGCAGCGGGACGGTCGCTCCCCGAGCCCAGGGCAGGAACTCGTCGTGTACGGGTTCGACGCGGTGCGGGGCTGGGGCCGGCGGCAGTCGCGGCCGACCCGGTTCTCGAACGCCCAAAACCCGCTCGATGGCAGGGTGCTGCTGCCGAACCTGAGGCTCGGCAACGATGGCTTCACCCTCCGCTACGCCGAGGCGAGCCACCGCTTGGTGTTCACCGAACCGCTCATCATCGCCGCCCTGGCGGCGGCTCCGTGCTCCGAGGAGCTCGGCCAGGACCTCGACGCTTGCCGCACCGCCTACGGGCGCGCGGTCAGCCGCACCGTCGAGATCGAGGCGGGGATAAGCGTCACCGCCGGCGTCACCGCGGGCTTTTCGGCTTCGACCCCGGTCATCCCGAACGCGGCGAGCGCGGAGGTGACGAAGAGCGTGCAGGCGACGACCCGGCTGTCGGCGTCGAGCGCCTATACGGTCACGAAGCAAGTGCTGCGGCAGACGGGCCCGGTGGAGGATTCGGTCATCTTCACGAGCATCCCCCTCGATATCTATTCCTACGAGGTCTTGTCTCATCCCGACCCGAACTTCGTCGGCACGGTGGTGGAGGTGCGTCTCCCTCGTGAGCCGCTGACAGCGATGGTTCGGCGGGACTTCTTCAACGACAACGTGGTCGAAGGCAGCCAGATCGTCGATGGCTCCGTGTTCGTTCACACCGCGGGACAACCACGAAGCTATCGAAGCGCCGCGGACAAGGATCGGGTCCTCCGGACGCACAATGGGCTCGAAGCGGGACCCTTCGACGTGGGGGAAGGGAGGGGGCAGACGGTGGTCACGATCAGCGAGCTGACGGAGACCTCGCTCGGGACCTCCTATGAACTGTCGGCGAGCTACGACGTGAAGACGACCGCGGGGGGAGTGGTGGCCGGCTTCAACGTGGGTGGGAGCGTAGACGCCGGGCTGCGGGTGACCCGGGGGATTCAGACCCTCTATGAGGGCGCGGTCTCGAACCTAGACGCCGCAAACTTCGCCCGGGGATCCTACCGGTTCGGCCTGTTCACCTACTTTCACCGGGGCAGCGGTCAATCGTTCGAGGTCGTGGACTACTGGGTGGACTGACCGTGCGCTCGTGGTGTTGACCCCGCTGGCTCGGATCAGAACCAGGTCGTCGCTCCCAGGGTCGCCGTCGTTTGCGTGGCTCGGTTTGGAGTGGTGTCTTCGGGCTCGATCCGGCCGCCGAAGAAGAGGTCGGTGCCGGCGCGGTCGTGGCGGACCTCGAACCGAAAGGAGACCTGCTCGTGGGGCCGGTAGTCGGCGGTGGCTGTCGCCGAGCCGACGTAGGGCGCGTCGAAGAAGATCGGCGCGGCTCGGTCCCCGCCCCGCCTCGCCGCCCGCTCGACGAAGACGTCGCCGCGCACCGCGAAGAACAGGAACGGAAGCGCACGCCAGCGCGCGTACAAGGCCCCCGCTGCCCAGTGGCTCACTCCGAATCGATTCGGCTCGAACCCGGCATCGACATGGGCGAGCACGGAGAAGTCTGGGGAGATTTCCCATGATGCGTAGGCATCGAAAAGATGCCGCCAGGCTCGCCCTTCGGGCGCGTCGCGCTCCCGCTCCACTCCCCCCAAGTAGACGACGGAGAGGTTGACCCCTGGGCCCTCGTAGACGACGCCCACCGAGACGGTCTTCTCGTCGTTGTTGTCCACGAAAGAGTTGTATCCATTGTATCCGGCGAGCGTCAGCGCCCAGCCCTCGGACAGCAACAGCCGAGCCAACACGCCGGTGTGAAAGTATGGGAGCGCGAAGAAGAGGTTCGATCCCGACCAGTTGTAGTTCAGGTGCACGGCGATCTCTTCGGGCCCAACTTGGGACAAGAACAGGCCCGCGGTGACTTCGATGCGGCCGAAGCGGTAGCCGACGAAAGCCTCCTGCAGATAACTCCATGGGTCGGCGTCGCTGCCGTCTCCATCGCCGGCCCGGTCGAGGCCCGGTTCCCCCAAGCTGTAGGTGGTGGGGGTGTGGCCGAGCTGCAGGCTCAGCTGGCCGATGATGTTCTCGACATCCCACTTCAGGTGCGCGACGACGTTCGACAGGGTGAAGCTGTTGTGGCGGTTGTCGAAGGCCCGGTAGTTCGTGATCCCGTTCGATGGTTCCTCGAAGTTCCAGTGGAAGATGGCCTCCGC
>DAIQNR010000098.1:0-9382 GCA_036788295.1 Myxococcota bacterium | reverse complement strand
CCGATGACGGTGCTAGGCTTTCCGCCGTGGAAATCCCGGTGGTGGACCTCTCGGCGGCGGCTCGGTCGCCGCTCTCTCGGCGGGCGTTCGCCGAGCGTCTGGTGGAGCTTGGGCATCGGGTGGGCTTCGTCGTCCTCGTTGGGCACGGGGCGGAGCCTTCGCTCGCGA
Organism: Myxococcota bacterium; assembly: GCA_036788295.1. Classification (GTDB taxonomy): domain Bacteria; phylum Myxococcota; class Kuafuiibacteriia; order Kuafuiibacteriales; family Kuafuiibacteriaceae; genus JAHQVK01. Next base: position 9,214 of record DAIQNR010000098.1, on the reverse strand, counting down.
CCGTGCTCGACGCGGCCGAGCGGTTCTTCGCGCTGCCCATCGACGAGAAGGAGTTCATCGCGAAGCACCGGAGCCGTTGGTTTCGGGGTTGGGAGCCGGTCGGCTCCGAGCGGACCCAGAACCAGCCCGACCTACGGGAGCAGCTCGACGTGTGGACGCCGTGGCCGCCGCGACCGAACTTGCAGAGCGGGGAAGCAGCCTACCTTCGGCTCCTCGGTCCAAATCAATGGCCTCGGGAGGCGGCGCTGCCCGGGTTTCGGGCCGAGGTCGAGCGGTGGATGGCGAAGATGGCCCACATTGCCGACGAGCTGCTCGAGTGCTTCGGGCTGGGCCTCGGGCTCTCCGACCGCGCCTTGCCCCGGCTCTTCGAGGGCGAGTCGATGTCGCTGCTCAAGATCATCCGCTACCCGCAGACCCCCCAGGGAGGGGCTGGGGTGAACCCGCACCATGATACCGGGTTTCTCACCCTGCTCGCCGCCCGCGATCCGGGCCTCGAGGTGAGGACCGACGCGGGCTGGGTGCCGGTGCCGGTGGTGCCCGGCGGCCTCGTGCTCAACTTGGGGGAGATGCTCCAGGCGATGACCTCGAACCACCTGATCGCCACGCAGCACCGGGTGATCGCCGGCTCGGAGCGGGTGTCGGTGGGCTACTTTCATGGCCCGCCGCTCGACACCCCGCTGATGCCGCTCGAGCTTCCGAATGGCGCCAGAGTTCCCTCGGCAGGCCGGGCTTCGACCGCCGGCTACATGGCCTCGGCCGCCGAGCTCGCGGGGGGCCAGATGTGGTCGGCGAGCCCACCGTCCACCTACGGGGCGCAGCTATGGAACTACTTCGCTCGGAGCTACCCGGATCTCATGCGCCAGCACTACGGGGACGAACCCTGAACCGTAGCTCGAGCAGCGACGGAGGCCCCATTTCGGGCCGCGATTCGCTCGGCCTCGAGCGCGCGGGCCGCGATTCTGATGTGAGGGCCGGCGCAGTTGCGCCGATGATTTCTGCCCGGGCCCTCAGTCGCGCAGGTCCTCGACCGCGGTGGTCTCGATGTCTTCGAAGGCATTTTCGGCGGGTAGAGCCGCGGCTTCGGGCATGACGACGGTCATCCTGTGCTCGATGCGGACTCCGCTTCCGCCGCTGCTGCGCACGATGTTGTCGAAGAAGCTCAGGGTCGCCGGTTGGCCAGCGCCAATGCCTTCGTTGGCCCGGTCACCGAGCCGCACCGCCGATGCGACACCGCCCCCTCCGACGGGGTTGAACGGTAGGCTGTTTTCGCCCGCATGTTCGATGACGGCGTACCGAATCTCATTGGCCGAGTTGTCGGTGTTGAAGTGCAAGCCGGGCCACGCGCCAGCGGCGGCTTGGATGCCGCTGAAGACGATCCGGTCGTCGGCTTCGCCGGCCGCACGCAGCCCGGCGCCGTCCCGAACCCGGATGCCGGCGTCCGAGGCGGCCTCGAAGCGGGCGCCGGGGGCGATCGTCACCACGGTGCCCTCTCCTTCGATCGTGACCGCGCGGACGAGCCGGTACGGGACGTTGAGCGCCGGCCAAGTTCCGGAGTCGGAGACGGTCGGCGGGGCGGACGTCGCGTCGTCGTTGACCAGGACGCCGCTCACGCCGTTTCCGAGCGGCTCGGCGCCGTAGTCGTCGTCGCTCGCGAGCAGGTGGATCTGAGGGGCGGTGACATGGACTCCGGGGCCGTCGTTCTCGATGAACCGGTTTTCGCCCGATACCGCGAGCAGCGCGTCGCGCTCGAGGAAGAGGCCGGCAGAGAACCAGCCCGACTCGGTGCTGCTGCGGCGGACGGTGAGGTCGTCGATTTCGAGCCGCGCTCCGCTGTCCACCCGGATGCCGGTTCGGTACGACCCCAGATGAAAAGCATTGGTGTGGTTGCCTGCATATTCCACGAGGACGTGGCGAAGAAGGTTGTCGGCGTCCGACTCGAAGCGAAGGCCGATCCAGCTGCCCGGCATCTTTGTCGAAGCGGTGAAGATGATCGGCGCGTCCGCGTCGCCGACCGCTCTCAGCGTACCGGAGCTGTCCACGCGGAGCCCCGCGCCGGGGTCGGTGGCGCGGACCTCGGTCCCGGGTTCGAGCGTCACCTCGGCCTGGATTCGAATGGCTTCGGAGAGGTCGTAGCAGCCGCGGGGCACGCTCGTGCTCTCCGTCGTGAAGGGCGAGAGCGGGAGCGGCTCGTAGGCCTCGCAGCCGGCGTCATCGGAGGGGTCCGGGGTCGTCTCGCAGGCGATGAGGAAAAGAGCGGCGGTCATGGCCAAGGGGCGGAGGTGCAGTTCGACGTTCGTCATGTTCTTTTGGGTGTCGCCTCTCTTTGGCGAGCGCGGCCGGGGCCGTCTCCCGGGTGGGGTGGCGGCGAGGAAGCGGCAAGCCCCGGGGGATGCGGCGGCGCCGCGATGCCCGAGGCCGATTTCCTTTGCGCTCAAAGGAGTAGCAGCGAGCCCCGCTCCCAGGCAAGGATTCGGTGACGGTGGGGCGGCACCCCCCGAGACCGTCGCGGGCCCCAAGACAACGGGCCTCGACCCCGGTTCGTCATCGTGGGGCTTGATCCGGGGAGCGAGTCATCGTATTTCGCCGATGGACGCGATGTCGGCCCGGCAAGATGCGTCTCGAAGACCGCAGGCCCAGGGGGCCTGCCCGCCCGCGCGGGCGCCAGAGCCTCTGCCCGGGACCGACGGCGAGGCCGACGCCGAGCTCGCTCGGCTCGCCAAGGCGATCGCGCACCCCGTCCGAGTCGCGATCCTCCGCCGGCTCCTTCGGGAGGAGGGCTGCGTCGTCGGGGACATCGTGGGGCAGCTGCCGCTCGCCCAGTCCACGGTCTCTCAGCATCTGAAGCAGATGAAGGACGCCGGGCTCATCCGCGGCGACGTCGATGGGCCGAGGATCTGCTACTGCGTCGAGCCGAGCGCGGTGGGCCGGCTGAAGGCGCTCATAGCGGGTCTATGATCCGGATAGGAACGATTCGCATGGGAATTTTCGAACGATTCTTGTCGGTGTGGGTGGCGCTCGCCATCGCCGCCGGCGTCGGGCTGGGGCTCGTGTTTCCGGGGATGTTCGAGGCCGTCGCTCGCCTCGAGTGGGCCCGGGTGAACCTCGTCATCGCGGTGCTGATCTGGCTCATGATCTATCCGATGATGCTCAAGGTCGAGCCGTCGTGCCTGAAGGACGTAGGCAAGAAGCCAAAGGGCCTCATCCTCACGCTGGTGGTGAACTGGCTCGTCAAGCCGTTCACCATGGCCGCGCTCGGGGTGCTGTTCTTTCGCTACGTCTTCGCCGATCTCATCCCGGCCGACGACGGCGAGCAGTACATAGCGGGGATGATCCTGCTCGGGGTCGCGCCGTGCACGGCGATGGTGTTCGTGTGGAGCCACCTCACCGAAGGGGATGCAAACTACACCCTGGTGCAGGTGTCGGTGAACGACATCATCATGGTCTTCGCCTTTGCGCCGATCGCCGGCTTGCTGCTCGGGGTCACGAACCTCGCCGTCCCCTGGGATACGCTCATCGCCTCGGTGCTCATCTTCGTCGTGGTCCCGCTCGCTGCGGGGCTCTTCACGAGGACCCAGCTCGCCAAAAGCGGCGGGGAGGCGGCGGTGGACCGGCTCGCTGGGCGGCTGAAGCCGACCTCGATCATGGGCCTTCTCCTCACCGTGGTGCTCTTGTTCGGGTTTCAGGCCGAGACCCTGATCGCGCAGCCCGGTCGGGTGGTGCTCATCGCCGTTCCCCTGCTCGTGCAGAGCTACGGCATCTTTCTCATCGCCTACGGTCTCGCCTACGCGATGCGGCTGCCGTTTTCGGTCGCCGCTCCGGCGGCCATGATCGGCACGTCCAACTTCTTCGAGCTCGCGGTCGCGGTGGCGATCAGCCTCTTTGGTCTGTCGTCGGGGGCGGCGCTCGCCACCGTGGTCGGCGTGCTCATCGAGGTCCCGGTCATGCTCTCGCTCGTCGCGTTCGCAAACCGGACCAAATCTTGGTTTCCCCTGACCGCCTGAGGAACCCCCAATGAACCCTTCCGAACGAGAACGAATCCTCTTTCTGTGCGTCGCGAACTCGGCCCGCTCCCAGATGGCCGAGGGCCTCGCCCGCCATGTCTTCGGGGATAGGGCGTACGTCCAGTCCGCCGGCTCTTCGCCGTCCCGGGTGAACCCGTTCGCGATCGCGGCCATGGCCGAGATCGGCATCGACATCACCGGGCAGACCTCGAAGTCGGTGACCACCATCGATCCGGAGACGGTTGGCCTGGTCATCACCCTGTGCGCCGAGGAGGTCTGCCCGGTGTTCTTGTCCGCCGCGCCGCGGCTTCACTGGCCCATCGAGGATCCGGACCGAAAGGACGCGCCGCTGACCGACGAGGAGCGGCTCTTGCACTTCCGGGTGGCCAGGGACGTGATTCTGGCTCGGATCGAAACCCTCGCCAGCGAGAGATTCCCGAAAGGCGTGGCGGAGGGATGAGCCCCCAGCCCCCGCCGCTCGTGCGGCCCGAGTTTCCTTCGCTCGTCCTTCGAACCGACCCGCCTCGGTTCCTGATGCTCTACGGCTCCCTCCGGGAGCGGTCCTTCAGCCGGCTGCTCGCCGAGGAGGCGGCGCGGATCCTCGAGGGCCTCGGGGCTGAAGTGGCCTGGTTTCATCCCCACGACCTGCCGATGAAGGCCCCGGGGCTCGACGACCATCCCGAAGTCACCCGGCTCCGGGAGCTCTCCACGTGGTCGGACGGACAGGTGTGGTCCTGTCCGGAGATGCACGGGACGATAACCGGCGTGTTCAAGAACCAGATCGACTGGATCCCCCTGTCGATCGGCGCGATGCGCCCGACCCAAGGGCGGACGCTCGCCGTGATGCAGGTGTCTGGCGGGTCGCAGTCCTTCAACGTGGTGAACTCGCTCCGGGTGCTCGGTCGATGGATGCGCATGCTCACGATCCCGAACCAATCGTCGGTCCCGAAGGCCTTTCAGGAGTTCGATGAAGACGGGCGGATGAAGGACTCCGGGTACCGGGACCGGGTGGTGGACGTCATGGAGGAGCTCTACAAGTTCACCATGCTCACCCGGGACCTGCGTGATTTTCTCACCGATCGGTACAGCGAGCGCCGGGAGGCGGAGGCCAAGAGGATATTGGATCCAGACAACCCGAAGCACCGAGTGAACGGCGGCCTCTGACCGGGGCCCCGTCGAGGTGCTCGGTGAGGTTCTGGGGCGAGGCGCAGCCCACCTGCTCCATGGCCTGGCGGAGCTGCCGGTCGAGAAGCTCGATGGTGTGCTCACCGCCCGCTTCTCCGAGCGCGGCCACCCCGTACATGAAGGCGCGGCCAAGGAACGTGAAGTGCGCGCCGCACGCCATGGCCCTCGCGATGTCGGGTCCGGAGCGAATTCCGCCGTCCATCATGACCGTCGTCTGGTCCCGATACTTTGGGGCGAGGCGGTCGAGGTCTTCGATCGCCGACGCGCCGGCGTCGTGCTGGCGGCCGCCATGGTTCGAGACGATGAACCCATCGACCCCGATTCGGAGCGCGAGATCGACATCGGCCTCGGTGACGAGCCCCTTGACCACCAAGGTCCCCGGCCACCGGTCCCTGAGGGCGGCAAGTTTGTCCTCGGTGAGGCGCCCTCGAAACGTCGCGTTCATGAACTGGCCCAGGTGCTTCAGGTCGAGTCCGTCTGGAAGGTAGGGCTTCATCGTGGCGAACTCGGGCCGGCCGGCGAGCAGCTGCGCCGCGCACCAGCGGGGGTGAAGCGCCATCTCGAGCACGTTCGCCGCGGTCATCCGCGGGGGGATGGAGAGGCCGTTTTTGATCTCCTTGGGCCGGTAGCCGAAGCTCGGCGTGTCGGCGAGCACGACCAGGACGCGGAGCCCGGCCTGCTTCGCCCGCTCGACGAGCGCGTCGCGCAATTCGTCCTCCGCCGGGTGATAGAGCTGAAACCAGGCCTGCCCCTCGGTGATCGCGGCGATGCTCTCGATGCTCGCGGTCGTGACCGTGCTGAGCACGAAAGGGATGTTCCGGCGAGCGGCGGCGCGGGCGAGGATTTCGGCCGAACGCGGCCACATCAGGCCCTGAAGGCCCACCGGCGCCACGCCGAACGGGGCCGCCCAGGTGCGCCCAAACAGCGGCGTCTCGAGCGAGACGCCCGGGAAATCGCGAAGGTAATGCGGCCGCAGGGTGATGAGCTTCAGGTCTTCGGTGTTTCGGCGAAGGTTGTCCTCCGCGACGCACCCCCCGTCCAAGTACTCGAACGCGAACCGAGGCAGCCGCCGCCGCGCTCGCTCCCTCAGAAGGGCGATGGAAGGCAGGCTCGGATGGAACGCTTCGGGCACGGCGCACGGTCCTGTCCGGACCCGGTCCCGGTCAAGCCTCCGGGCCATGAGGGGGAGGCTCGAGCTCCGGTCTGCTGAGCCGGGGCCCGATGCCCGATCAGGGCGCGACGCGCCAGATGTAGGCGGCGCCTGCGCCTTCGGCGGCGCTGCTCGTTTCGGCTCCGTCGATGCCGGAGGCGTTGCCGCTCTCGCCCGGTGCGCCGACGACCAGTCGGCCCGAAGACAGGGCGAGCGCGGCCCCGAAGCGGTCTCCGGGGCGGGTGTTGAACGCCTTCACGTAGGCGGGGGCCATCGGTCCTTCCTGCTCGAACAGCCAGACCGCTCCGGCGTCGGCGGCGGCCCGGTCCGGCCCGCCCCCGATCTCCACTGCGGACCCATCCTCGAAGGGGGCCCCGATGGCGGCGCGCCGGCCGTCGAGGGCGAGGGCGGAGCCGAATCGGTCGCCAGGACCTGGGTTTGGCGACTCGAGGTACACCGGCGGGGCGCCGGTCGCGAGGTCGAACCAGAAGGCGGCGCCGGCGTCGGTGGTGCGGTCCGCCCCGGGCTCGCCCGAGCCCCCCGAGTCGGCGCCGGGCACGCCCACCAGCGCCGCGGTGTTCGAGAGCGCCACCGCGTGGCCGAAGCGGTCCTGGGGGCGGGGGGCGGAAGACACGAGGAGTTCCCCGAGCGGTCGCCATTGGCCTTGGGTTCGCTCGAACCGGATCGCTCGGCCGGCTTCGACCGCGCCGCCGACGGTGGCGCCGGGGGCCCCGGCGATGGCGCCCCCTTCGGCGAGGGCAACCGAGGCCCCAAGTTCCTCTCCGGGCTGCGGCGTCGCCGCCGCCGCGAACGCGCGCAAGGTCCAGGTGCCGAACACCAGCTCGAAGAACGCCACCCCCCCATGCCCGCCAGCGCCGGGGGCGCCCGCGGCGACGACCTCTCCCGATACCGCGACCGAAGTCCCGAGGACATCCCCGCTGCCCGCTTCGAGGAGGGTTCGGCGGACCGGCGGGCTCCACGTCGTGCCGGTCCGCACATAGATGTAGATGGCCCCGCGGCCTCCGCCTTCTCCGGGAGCGCCGACCGCGAGCACGTCGGCGTCGACCCCGACCGCCGCGCCGAATCGCCCGCCCGGCTCTGGGTTCGGCGGGGACAACCGGGCCTGAACGGAGGGCTGGTCGTCACTCAGCCCGAAGATCTCGACGCTGCCAACCCCCCCGGTGTTCGGGGCGCCGACCGCGACGGTGCGCCCGTCGAAGGCGACGCTCGCTCCAAACGACGCGAAGCTCTCCGCTGGGCTCGCCTTCAGGTAGGCGAGCCGGGCGTCGCGGCATGCAACTCCGACCGCGGCGAAGCAGGGATCGGAGTCGCACTCGGTGTTGGGGCCGGTGGCGGGGGCGCCGCCCTCGGGAAAGCGGGTCCCGGCCGGGCACATCTCGCAAGCGTTGCTGCGGACCCGTTGGTCCATCCCGCAGCGCACGCTCTGGCATGGGGCTCCGCCCGTGGTCTGGGTCGTGCTCCCGGGCGGGCACACGCAGGTCGATGGGCCGCTCGCGGTGTCGCCGGGGCTCGGCTGGGTGCTCCCGTCCGGGCAGGGAACGCAAGCGAAGTTGTCCACCCGTTCGTCCACCGCGCACATCCGGGGGGCGCAGGTGGTGTCCGGGCCGTCCGCCGGCGCTCTGGCCTCGGCGAAGGTCCCCTCCGGGCAGGGTTCGCACTCCCCGTTGGCGACCCGCTGGTCGGCGAGGCAGCGACGGGGGACGCAGCTTCCTGCTTCGAAGACCAGGCCGGCCTCGCACCGGCAGCCGGTGTCGGGCCCGGAGCGGAGGTCGCCCGCATCGTTGGTGGAGCCGTCCGGGCACCGGACGCATTGGGTCCTCGAGACGTACTCGTTGTCGTCGCAGAGCTCGACGTACGCGAGCGTGGTGGGGCCCATGCCGCAGCCGACGAGCGCGAGGCCCATGCACCAGGGCCAAAGAGCCATTCGAGCCGACATGGCGAGGTCTATGCCATCTCGTACCGCGAGGTGGTAGCGTCCCGGGCCCATGAAGACGGCAGGCTCGCTCGGGCCCGGGGCCGCAGCCCTCGCTGCGGTGGTCGCGACGGTGGGCGCAGCGGCACCGGTAAAGGCGCAGCTGCTCCGCGAATCATCGTCCGGCGTGGGGGGCGCGTTGTCGGTCAAGGCCGGGCCGTCCCTGCCGGCGGTCGCGAACCTCACCGAGCAGGGCGGTTCCCCGTACTGGAACGCGGTCTACGGAGGCGGAAGCCCCGCGGTCCTGGTCGCGCTCGGGGTCGAGCTTCAGTTCCTGCGCTCCGACGCGGGAACGCTCGCTCTCGGCGCTTCGGCCGGCTTTCTCGGCTTCGATGGACAGCTCGGGGAAGCCGAGACCGCTCCGAGCGCGCGCTTCAACATCGTCCCCGTGCAGCTCGGCCTCGGCTATCGCTTCGACGGGTTCGTGGACCGAAGCCCCGTCCCCATCGCCCCCTACGCCCGGGCTGGCCTCTCGTGGAACCTCTGGTGGAGCGACGTAGGCGGTGAACGCGGCGTCCTGCGCACCCCGGACGGCGAAGAGAGCGCGAGCGGGGTCCGGCCTGGCTTGTTCGCCGCCGCCGGGCTCGCGATCGCGCTCGACGCTCTGGAACGCTCGTCCGCCGCCCAGCTCAGCATGGCGACCGGGATCCGAACCACCTACCTCTTCTTCGAAGGCCAGGCGGCGTGGGTGGACGGCTTCGGAGACGGCGGGGACCTCGATTTCTCCGAAATCACGTGGTTCGGCGGCTTGATGCTCGAACTCTGACCTCGCTCCCTTCGGGTCGGCCAGGTCGGGTGAGGGACCGAGCGTGTCGAAAACACCGTTCGGACTAGCGCGCCGAGCGAGGCTCGGTCATCACGAGGAAGTGCCGGCACGCGACGCCT
>DAIQNR010000097.1:3778-19354 GCA_036788295.1 Myxococcota bacterium | reverse complement strand
AGGAGAAGGCCGACGAGGGCGCCGAGCAGAGCGACGATGATGAACTGAAACGACACCGCTTGGTCGACCTTCGCTTCGAGCCGGCGAAGGTCCGCTCGAAGCTCCGCGAGGTCGGCGGTGTGGATCCGCGAATAGAGAGTCTCGGCCGAAGACTCCCGCTTTGGGGGATGGGCATCGACGTGAGGAGCAGCGGGCGTTGGCGCCGGGGAGGGGGACAGCGGGACGCCGCTCGCCGAGAGGCTGTCGGCATCGAGCCGGCTCGCTTCCCCGCCCCGGCCGGCGTCGATCAGCGCGGCGCGCACCTCCTCGAAGCTTGGCTCGAGCGCGAGCTGCGCGGCGAGCGCGGCCCTCCGCTCTCGGTCGGGCTCGACCGGCTCGAGGGCGGCGGAGGCTGGTTTCGACGCGGTGACCAGGTCGAAGACGACCTCTCGGACCGTCGCTGGCTCTGCGCTCGGAAAAGCGGCCTCGAGGCGCCGCTCGAGCACCGGGTCGGCGAAGCGGGCCGGGGCGGATTGGTACCAGGCGGGGCCGTCGGACTCGGGCGACATCGACCCATCGGTACGGCAGGGCTCGGCCGGAGGAAAGGCTCCGGTGGCCATCGCCGTCAATTGGGGACGTCGGGGTCGCTCGGCGGGGGAACGGGCGGCGACCCGGGCTCCTTCCCGACGGTTCGGCTCGAGCGCAGGAGGCGGAACGTGATGACGAGCAGTCCGGCCGACACCCCGAAGAACCCGGCGAGTTGAAGCGCGAACAAATAGGCCCCGGCCCGGCCCTCTCCGCCGCCGAGCCCGACCACGGTGGCGGCGAAGAAGCCAGGGTTCACCACCTCGAGGGCGATGGCCCCCGCTGCGACGATGAAACCCATCCCGCCGAGCACCAGCACCGCGGCCGAGGCTTCAGCAGACGCCATGGCGGCGGCCGACGGTCGAGAACGCCTCGAGGGCGCGGTCGATGTGCGCCGGCTCGTGGGCCGCCGACAGCTGCACCCGAATTCTCGCCTCCCCTTTGGGTACCACCGGGTAGCTGAATCCGACGACGTAGATGCCTTCCGCGAGCAAGTCGTCGGCCATGCTCGAGGCGAGGCGAGCGTCCCCGAGCATCACCGGGGTGATCGGGTGATCGCCCGGCTTCAGCGAAAAGCCGAGCGACGTCATGCCCTCCCGAAACCGCCGGGTGTTGTCGAACAGCCGCTGCCTCAGATCGGTCGTGGCTTCGAGCAGGTCGAGCACGGCGAGGCTCGCGCCGCAGATGGCCGGAGCGAGCGTGTTCGAAAAGAGGTAGGGGCGGGACCGCTGCCTGAGCAGCTCGATGAGTTCCCGGCGTCCGGAGGTGAACCCACCGGAGGCCCCGCCGAGCGCCTTGCCGAGCGTGGAGGTGATGATGTCCACCCTCCCGAGCACCCCGCAGCGCTCGGGCGTGCCCCGCCCGGTGGGACCCACGAAACCGGTCGCGTGGCAGTCGTCGATCATCACCATCGCCCCATATCGTTCGGCGAGATCGCAGATGGTATCGAGCTTCGCGTAGTGGCCGTCCATGGAGAAGACGCCGTCCGTCGCGATCAAGCGGCGCGCGCCGGGGCGGGTCTTCAAGACGGCTTCGAGCGCGTCCATGTCACCGCTCGGGTAGCGGTGGCGCTCGGCCTTCGACAGCCGGATCCCATCGATGATGGAGGCGTGATTGAGGGCGTCGGAGATGATCGCGTCGTCGGGGCCGAGCAAAGTCTCGAACAAGCCGCCGTTGGCGTCGAAACAGGACGAGTAGAGAATCGTGTCCTCGGTGCCCAGGTACGCGCTGACCCTGGCCTCGAGCTGCTTGTGGATGCTCTGGGTCCCGCAGATGAAGCGCACCGAAGCGAGCCCGAACCCGAACTGGTCAAGCGCTTGCCTCGCTCCCTTTAGGATCGCCGGGTGGTTGGCGAGACCAAGATAGTTGTTCGCGCAGAAGTTCAAGACCTCACCCCCGGGCTCGGTGAGGATCCGAGCGTCCTGCGGGGTCTTGATCACCCGCTCCCGCTTCATCAGGCCGGCGGCCTCGATGTCGGCGAGCGCGCTTTGGTAGCTGTCGCGAACGGCGTCGAACACCGATTGAGCATCGATCCCGCCCCCGCCCCGGTCAAGGCGCCGGTCGGCAGACCGGCTCAGGCTTCGTAGAGAATCCCCGCGATCTGGTTGACGTAGGCCACGACCCGGTCGAGGTCTCGCCGCTCGATCGCGGTGAAGCTCACCCCGATCCCGGCCCCTGCTCCAGCCGCGCTGTTCACCCACGCCACCCGGCCTTCGGCCCGGACCGCGGGTCCGCCGTCGGGCAGGCCGAGCTCGAGCGCGAGCCCGGTTCCGACTGGGCAGGGCGGATCGAGCCCGAAGAACAGGCCGCCGTGGGAGATGTCGAGCGTCGCCGTACGCAGCGAGCGGCCCTCGGCGATCACGGTCACGACCACGTCGCAGGGGACCCGCCGGTGGGTGCGCCGAAACGCCCTCGGCCGGGAAGAGATGGCCTCGGCCCGGGCCAGCGGGGGAAGGTCGAGCAGGGACACCCGGGTCGAGGGCTTCGCGACTTCGGGCACGACGCTCGTGTCGTCGCCGATCGGCTCGTCCGCCTCGTCGAGCGCGGCGCCCGGGGCTTTCGGCCCGCCCGGGGTCCCGAGCCCCACGAGCGCGGCGGCCCGCAGGACGAGCAGGTCGTCGTCGAACGGGGCCTTCACGAAATCGTCGGCCCGCATCCGGTTGTCCTCGATGCCCGAACCGAGCGCGGACAGCGGCCCGTAGAGAAGGACGGGCGGGGCCGCGTCCCCCTGCTTCAGCGCGGCGCAGACCTCGAGGCCCCCTGGCTGCGACCCGTCTGGGGGGAGAACCGCGACCGCGGCGAGGTCGGGGTCGAAGCGGCGGCGGTGCTCCCTCGCTTGCCGGGGCGCAGCGCAGACCGCGGCGACGAAGCCGCCGCGCTCGAACGCGGCTCGGTACCGCTCCGCTTCTTCTTTTCGCGGGTCGACCACCAGGATCCGGCGGCGGCGGCGAACCCCCTCGAAGGCGGCGCGCACCTGGGCGGGGACCACCGGGATCTCGATGAGGCCGGCGAGACGGTACCGCGCGGCCAGCAGGCGCCGGCTGTGGACGTCCTGGCCCCGCTCGGCGGCGAGAAACAGCGGGATCTCCTTGGTGGCGCCGTGCTGGCGCAGCTCGGCGAGCAGCGCGACCCCGTCGTCGTCGGGCAACCTCGACGCCACCGTGATCGCGTCGAAGGGCCGACCCCCGTGCTCGAGCAGGACCCGGGCCTCGAGCGCGGAGTGGGCCCGGGCGACCCGCCACGGGGTCGGGGCCCCAGACGGCGCCTCCAAGGACTGTCCGAGCAGCGCCTCGGCCATGCTCCGGGTGAGAGCGCGATCCCCGGCGATGAACAGCGCCCTCTTCATGCTGGCTCCACCTCGGCGAGGACCCAGGCCGCGTAGGCGGGCAGGCCGCCTGACACGGGAACGGCCAAGACCTCGGGGACGTCGTAGGGATGGAGGACCTCGACCGCCTCCACCAGGGCCTCGAGCGTGCTGGCGGAGGTCTTCATGACGAGAAGGGCCTCATCGGCGGTCTCGACCTCGCCCTGCCATCGGTAGACCGACCGGACCGAGGGGACGATGTTGACGCAGGCGACCAACCGACGGTCGACCAGCGACCGGGCCAGGGCCTCGGCCTGCTCCACCGGAGCGGTGACGAAGACGACGCGGACCTCGGCGAGCACGCCAGGATTTCATCATGGTTTCGGTCCGCCGGGGACCCCGGCGGGGCGCGGCGACGCATCGCGCCGGGATGGCTGGCCCAAAAACCCGACGTGCGCTAGGACTCTACCCCAGGCCTCGGCCTCCCCGAGCAGTGTCCCGGGCGGTGAGAAGGCCGAGGGACCGCCCCGTCACGGGGCCGCGAGAGGAAGCCGCCATGAAGTTCGAACCGACCCGCCTACTCCGACCGATCGAGAGCCCCGCCGAGGAAGCGGAGCGACGGGCGGCCGCTCTCGAAGATCCGGGCGCTTTTCACGGGACCATCGCGGCGGGAGAGCTACACTGGTTCGATCGGGGCCAGTGGGTGCGTCTCGACCCGTCGAGCGGGTCGTGGACCGGCTTCGAGCGGGGCACGGGGGCAGCGGTCGCGGTGGACCGGGATCCGTCGTGGCGGCCGTGGGACAAGGCGCTCGATGACCGGGACGCGCCGTTTTACCGGTGGTTCTCGGGAGCGAAGACCAACGCCTGCTTCAACGAGGTGGACCGCCACGTGCTAGCCGGACGGGGCGAGCAGAGCGCGTTCATCTTCGAAGGGGACCGCTGGGACCCATCGAAGAACGACGGCCGAGGGGGGCCGGTCCACGAAGAGCACATCTCCTACCGGCGCTTGTTGGTCGAGGCGGTCGTTCGGGCCGAGGCGCTGTCCGGGCTCGGCCTGAAGGCGGGGGATCGCATCGCGTTCAACCTCCCGAACATCCCCGAGCAGCTCTACTACACCGAGGCGGCGAAGCGCCTGGGGGTCATCTATACTCCCGTCTTCGGAGGCTTCTCGGCCAAAACCTTGTCCGACCGCATCGCCGACGCCGGGGCGCGGGTGGTCATCACCGCCGACGGTGGGTACCGAAACGCGGAGGTGGTGTCCTACAAGGGGGCGTTCACCGACCAGGCGCTCGACACCTATGTGCCCCGGGGAGCTGGGCTTTCGGCCATGGAGAAGGTCCTCGGGGCCTCGACCGACCCGGCGGTGGGCAAGCGGCTCGCCGCGGCGGTGAGGGCCGGACTCGAGGGGGAGATCACGGTCGAGCGCTCCGACATCATGCGGGAGCTGGGCCGGGCTCTCGACGGCGAGCTGCAGCTGCCGGCTCCGGAGAAGGCCAGCTTGCGCACCGCCGTCGCTCGGCAGCTCGCCGAGGTCGGCCACGCGGTGGAGAAGGTCATCGTCGTGCGCCACACCGGTCAGGACGTGGTCGAGCAGCAGCGCGACGTGTTCTCGCGGGCGTTGGTGGCCGAGGCGGAGGCGCGGGTGCTCGAGAAGGTTCGGGCGGCCGGGGTGCCCGTCGCCGACCGGGAGGCGCTCTTTCAGCTGTCCGACACTGCGCTGTTTTCGGCGCTGGCCGCGGTCCACCCCGCGACCCCGGTGGACGCGGACTTCCCGCTCTTCATCATCTACACCTCCGGCTCGACCGGCAAGCCGAAGGGGGTCGTTCACACCCACGGGGGCTGGCTCGCTGGCATCGCCCACACCATGCGAGTGGTGTTCGGCGTCACCGAGGAAGATCGGCTGTATGTCATCGCCGATCCGGGCTGGATCACCGGCCAGAGCTATCTCATCGGGGCGCCGCTGGCCTGCGGCATCACGTCGATCGTCGCCGAGGGCTCGCCGCTGTTTCCGCACGCCGGACGCTTCTCTTCGATCGTGGAGCGCCACGGCGCGACCATCTTCAAGGCGGGCTCGACCTTCCTGAAGGCGGTGATGACCGACCCGGAATCGACCCACGACATGATGGACTTCGACATGTCGAAGTTGAAGGCGGCGACCTTCTGCGCCGAGCCGGTGTCGCCTGCCGTGCAGCAGTTCGCGATGGAGAACGTGTGCGGCCACTACGTGAACTCGTACTGGGCGACCGAGCACGGCGGCATCGTGTTCTCCTGCCCGTGGGGCGGCATCTTCGACCTGAAGGCCGACGCCAAGACGTGGCCGCTGCCGTGGATCGACGCCGAGGTCCGGGTCGCCGAACAGCGCGACGAGCGGGGCCGGGCGAAGACTTGGCGGGTGGCCGAGCCGGGGGAGAAGGGCGAGTTGGTCATCACCCGGCCTTATCCGTATCTCGCCCGGACCATCTGGGGCGACGCGGCCCAGCTCGGCTCGCCGACCTGGAAGGGCGATCTCGAGCGGTTCACCGAGGTCTATTTCGACCGCTGGTCCGGCAGCTACACCTACACCCAGGGCGACTACGCCCGCCGCCACGAGGACGGCGCGTTCACGCTGCACGGTCGCTCGGACGACGTGATCAACGTGTCCGGGCACCGGATCGGGACCGAAGAGATCGAGGGCGCCATCCTTCGGGACAAGATCCTGAAGCAGGACTCCCCGGTCGGCAACGTCGTGGTGGTGGGCGCGCCCCACGACGAAAAGGGCGAGACGCCGGTCGCGTTCCTCATCCCGGCGCCGGGCAAGCGCATCGCCGGGGACGACCTCGACCGGCTCCAGAAGCTCGTTCGCACCGAGAAGGGTTCGACGGCGGTCCCGTCCGACTTCCTCGTGGTGTCGCAGTTCCCGGAGACCCGCTCGGGCAAATACATGCGCCGCACGCTCCGCGGCATCCTGCTCGACGAGCCGCTCGGCGATGTCTCGACCTTGCGCAACCCCGAATCGGTGGACGAGGTCCGGCAGGCGGTGCTCGCGTGGCGGGAGCACGGTAGGCTGGCGGAGGCCCGCCAGATCGTCCAGAGCCACCGATACTTGCGGGTGGAGAACCACGAGGTGGCACCGGGCAAGGTGGTCGCGGTCGTGGTGATGAGCAACCCACCGGTCAACGCGCTCAGCGAGCGGGCGCTCGACGACCTCGGGACGGTGGCGGCCCACCTCGGATCCCGGGCCGACACCGTCGCGGTGGTCGTGACCGGGGCCGGGACCAACTTCGTGGCCGGCGCCGACGTGAAGGAGCTGCTCGAGATCGGCGAGGCGGGGGACCGGGAGTCGGCGATCACGCCGCCGAACGCGGCCCACCAGGCGTTCGCGATCCTCGAGAAGCTCGGCAAGCCGGTGGTCGCGGCGGTCAACGGGCCCGCCCTGGGCGGCGGCAACGAGCTGGTGCTCGCCTGCACCTATGTCATCGCCGAGGCCGGCGCCCGGTTCGGGCAGCCGGAGATCAACCTGAACCTCCTCCCTGGCTACGGCGGGACGCAGCGGCTGCCCCGGCGCTTGTTCGCGCGGCGGGGTCGGGCCGGGCTCGACGAGGCGGTGCGCCTGATCGTCGGCGGCCGCGCGATCGACGCCGACGAGGCCCTGGCCGCAGGGCTCGTGGACGACATCGTAGGCCGGCCCGGAGACCCGAGGAGCGCGCTGTCGGCCGCCCTCGACCTCGTCCGCAGCTACGTCGCGGGCGGGGGGCCGCTCACCGACGCGGAGAAGCGACACGCCGCCGAGCTCGAAGCGGCGCAAACGCCGATCCCGGTGCCCGAGGACCTCGAGACGAGCCCCGGTGTCGTGAACGTGCTGCGGCAGGCTCGGGCGAGCGGCCGCGAGAAGGCGGTGGACCGGTGCCTGAAGGCGCTTCGGGTGGGGCTCGAGCAGGGGCGGCCGGCCGGGGTGAAGCTCGAGGCCGAGCTGTTCGCCGAGGCGGTCTGCGACCCAGAGTCCGGTCCGGCCGGCATCACCGCCTTTCTCGAGAAGAGGAGCGCGCCGCTGCCGGTGCGGCAGGTGGAGGTGCCGCCGACCGCCGACGCAGAGCTGCGGGCGAAGCTCGAGGCCGAAGGGCGGCTGTTGCCGCTCGACGCGGCGTTCTATCCGGGCATCACCCCGATCCCACCCTACCAATACGCGATGGGGGTCCCGAAGCGGGACGAGGACGGCGCGCCGGCCCACGGGGATCCGAAGGACGCGGAGCGCTTGCTCGTCGTGCCCACCCCGAAGCCGGGGCCGAACGAGGCGCTCGTCTACATTCTCGCCTCGGAGGTGAACTTCAACGACATCTGGGCGATCACCGGCATCCCGGTGTCGCCGTTCGAGCCTCGGGACGTGGACGCGATCTACACCGGCTCGGGAGGGGTGGGCCTCGTGGCCCAGATTGGGGCCGAAGTCACCAGGGAGGGCCGGGTCGCGGTGGGCGACCTCGTGACCATCTATTCGGGGCAGAGCGAGCTGCTCTCTCCGGACCAGGGCCTCGACCCGATGGTCGCTGACTTCCGGATCCAAGGCTACGAGCGCTTCGACGGGACCCACTCCCAATTCCTCGCCGTGCAGGGCCCGCAGCTGCACGCGAAGCTGCCCGATCTCACCCTCGAGCAGGCGGGCGCGTACGGACTCAACCTCGGGACCATCTCCCGGGCCTTGTACACCACCCTTCGCATCCAACCCGGGCAGCGGCTGTTCGTGGAGGGGGCGGCGACCGGCACCGGGCTCGAGACCTTGCGCTGCTCGGTCGCCTCCGGCCTCGCCGCGGTGGGCCTCGTGTCGTCCGAGGACCGCATGGAGCGGGTCCAGAGCTTTGGCGGCCAGGCGGTCAACCGAAAGGATCCGCGGTGGGCGTCGGCGTTCACTCCGGTGCCGGACGACCCGGCCCTGGTGGCCGATTGGGTGAAGGCGGGCGAGCCCTTCGTCGAGGAGGTGCACCGGCAGGCCGGGGGTCCGATCGACTGCGTGGTCAGCCACGCCGGCGAGCGCGCGTTCCCGCGCTCGTTTCAGACCCTCGGGGAGGGCGGCGTCCTGACGTTCTACGGAGCGTCGTCCGGCTACCGGTTCACGTTCGTGGGCAAGCCGGGCACGAGCGACGTGCAGACGATGCTCGTTCGGGGCGGGGCCCAGGCCGGCTCGGCGGTGCTGGTCCACTACGGCGCGGGCGCGACCGACGGCATCGTCGATCCGGTGGGGATCGAGGCCATCGAGGCGGCGGCGAACCTTCGGGCCAGGGTGGCGGTGCTCGCCGACACCATCGCGCAAAAGGAGTTCATCTATTCGCTCGGCTTCGGAGAGTCCTTTGCCGGAGCGGTGTCGGTGGAGGAGATCGCGCGCCGGCTGGGGGAGGACTTCGACCGCCCGGGGCCGCTCGCCCCGATGCCGGACCCGTTCACCGAGTCGCCGGCGTTCAAGGAGGCGGTGCGCCGCTTCGCCGACCGGACGCTCAAGCCGGTGGGATCGGCGGTGGGCTCGCTGCTGAGGACGCAGGGTGACAAGAGGGGCCTGCCCGATGTCATCTTCGAGCGGGCGGGCCGAGACTCGCTGCCCCTGTCCACCTCGCTCGTGAAGCCGAACACGGGCCGGATCGTGTACTCGGAGGACCTCGGCGGCGTGCGGCTCAGCTTCTATGCGCCGCAGGTGTGGATGCGGCAGCGGCGCATCCTCATGCCGAGCGCCGAGATCCGGGGCACCCACCTGAACACGGCCTACGAGTTCGCGCAGATGCAGATGCGGGTCGCGTCCGGCCTCATCGACGTGGTCGAGCCGACCCCGGTCGAGATGACCGATCTGGCCCGAGCCCACCAGGCCATGTGGGACAACGAGCACGACGGTGCCACCTACGTGGCGGTGCACGGGCTGCCCCGGGCTGGGCTCAAGACGAAAGACGAATTGTATCGGGCCTGGGCCATCCGGGACGCCGAAACGCGCGGGGTGGCGTTCACGCGGGTGGACACCGGCTCCGCAGGAGCGCTGCGATGACCACCCCTAGGTCCATGATCTCTTCCATCGTCACCGGGGCCAACCGCCTCGGCGGGCGGGTCTACTTGTTGAACGGTCTCGCCGACCACTTCGGGCCGGAGCTGATTCGCATCCTCCTCAGGGAGAACGGCAAGCTCATGCTCGTTCATCCGGTCGAGGGGCCGATCGACGCGCTCATGGCCGGCCTCGAGAAGGAGGGCATCGAGACCTCCCGGCTGCGGGTGGCGGTGGTGGACACCGGCGACCCCGACGTCTGCCGCGAAGTGGTGAGCGCCGTCGTCCAGGCGTACGGCTCCCTTCACGGCCTCATCAACAGCGGCGGTCGTCCCGGCCCGCAGCGGTCGCTCGAAGACATCCCCTTCAACGAGGCCGACCGGCTCGGTACGGGGGACCCGGACACGATGCACGACGCCGCTCGGGAGCTGCTCGCCGGCCCGTGGCACATGTCGAGGGCGGCGGCGAAGGTCATGCAGCCGGGCGGGGTGATCGTGAACGTCTCCACGATCTTCTCTCGCACCCCTTACTATGGGCGCATCCCGTACACCGTGCCGAAGGCGGGGATGAACGCGATGTCGGTGGGGCTCTCCCACGAGCTCGGCGGCGGGCAGAGAGGGATCCGGGTCAACACCGTGTTCCCGGGCCCGATCGATTCGGAGCGAATCCGGGGGGTCTTCAGCCAGATGGACAGCCTCCAGGACCTCCCGCCGGGCAGCACCGCGAGGGAGTTCCGAAAGCTCATGATCCTCGAGCGCCGGCCCGATTCCGACCCGGCCGAGTCGGCCTACCTCGTGCCCGAGGACGTGGCGACGACGGTGCTGTGGCTGTGCTCCACGGAGTCCGCCGCGTTCTCCGGGCAGTCCTTCGAGGTGACCAATGGGATGCAGGTGCCGGCGGAGAGCCGCTCGAAGCTCGTGTCCTGGCCCGACCGGCGCCTGGTGGACCTAAGAGACGAGGTCGTGCTGGTGCTCGCGGGCACCGACCTCGAGGAGGCGATAGCCTTTGCGCAGACCCACATCTCCCACGGCGCCCACGTGGCGATGGCGTTTCGAACCCTCTCGATGCTCGAGCGGGCGCGCACGAAGGTCCACTCCCCGGACGCGAGGCCGATCCATCTGCTCCACATCGACCCGCTGGTTCGGGGCACGACCGATCGGGCGCTGAAGTTCGTGAAGGATCACTATGGCCGGCTCGATGGCGTGGTGGTCCTGCCCCCCGCGTCGAACCACCAGCGGGGCACGCTGCTCAGCGAAGCGACGGACGAGCAGGTCGAGGGTTTCCTTCGGGACGAAATCGTGGCGCCGGTGGCGTTTGCTTCGTCGCTCGCGTCGTTCCTCCGCAAATGGGACGACCTCGCCGAGCCCCCGGCCATCACCTTCGTGACGAACCCGAACGATGGCCACGCGAACCGGTTCAATGACATCCACCGGTCCGCGATCGAGCAGCTCATCCGGGGGTGGCGGGCCGAGGAGGCCCGCGAGGTGGAGATGGGGCGCCGGCGCTTCGCGTGCAGCCCAAACCAGGTCGTCCGCTTCGACAACGTGGAGCCGGACAACCTGGCTTTCGCCGCGGACTGGGCCGCGACGCTCACCAACCGGGTGCGGCGCATGGACGCCATCAACCTCTGGATCCCGCCGAACATCTCCCGCGCCACCGGAAAGTCGGCGATGCCGATGGCCATCCAGCGGGTGCTGCTCGGGCTGCACCAGGGCAAGACGGTGCTCATCACCGGGGGAAGCATCGGGATCGGGTTTCAGCTCGGGAGGTTCTTGTGCATCGCCGGAGCCCGGGTGCTGCTCGCGTCCCGGGGCGCGGGCAAGCTCGAGGAGGCCAAAAACGCGATCATCGCCGAGCTCGCGAGCGTCGGGTACCCCGAGCCGGAGAAGCGGGTGCACGTGCTCGCCGACATCGACGTCGCCGATGAGGCCTCGCTCGAACGGACCTACGCCCACGCCGTGGAGTTGTTCGGAGACGTGGACCTGCTCATCAACAACGCGGGGATCTCGGGGGCCGAGGAGATGGTGGCGGACATGACGCTCGATGCGTGGAACCGCACCATGGACGCAAACCTCATCTCGAACTATTCGCTCATCCGGAAGTTCGGTCCGTCGATGAAGCGTCGGCGGGGCTCGCAGGTGCTGAACGTGTCGAGCTACTTCGGCGGCGAGAAGTATGTCGCGGTGGCCTACCCGAACCGCGCCGACTACGCGGTGTCGAAGGCGGGCCAGCGGGCGCTCGCGGAGATCCTGTCTCGGCACCTGGGGCCGGAGATCCAGATCAACGCGCTCGCCCCCGGCCCGGTGGATGGGGAGCGGCTGCGAGGCACGGACAGCTCGCCCGGGTTGTTTGCGCGCCGGGGCAAGCTCATCCTCGAGAACAAGCGGCTCAACGAGGTCCACGCCGCGGTGCTCGCGTCGCTCGAAGGCGGCGCGGAGGTGGGCCACCTCTTCGAGCGCTTCGGGCCGAACCAGCTCTCGTTGCTGACCGACTGGGCCGACTGCCCCCGGCCCTTGGCGAAGCTCGTCGAGCGGTACACCGCGGGCCGAAAGGGGGGTTCGTCCTCCCGCTTCTTGCTCGACCGGGGCATCGCCGAAAAGCTCGTGGCGCGGCTCGAAAACGGGGGCCGGCTGACCGACCCGGCCCTCGGGGCCGCGTTCCTCGAGCGGCTGAGCGAACCTCCGGCGCCCTTCTTCGACCAAGCCGATGTCGCCTCGGAGCGGGACAAGGTGCAGGAGGGCGTCCTGAACCTGCTTCACCTCCACCGGATGCCCACCGACGAGCAGGTGGCCCTCTCCACCGTGTTCTATCTGGCTGACCCGAACGTGTCCGGGGAGACCTTTCACCCCTCGGGCGGGCTGAAGTTCGACCGCTCGGTGACCGAAGGGGAGCTGATCGGCCGCCCCGGCCCGGTGCAGCTCGCGAAGCTGGCCGACGGCCACGTCGTGTTGCTCGGCGACACCCTCTCGGACGAACTCGCGCTGCTCGCGAAGACCTTCGGGGAGATCGGGGTGTCCAAGATCCGGATCCTCGTGAAGTCCCAGGAGGTGGCCGACGGGCTCGAGAAGCGCCTCGCCCACCAGGTCGGGGATGCGAACGTCGCGGTCCGGGCGATAGGCGACGAGCTCGAGTCCGGCCTCGCCGCGATTCGCGCCGAGCTCGGCCGGGTGGACGTGGTCGTCTCGACCCCGTTCGAGCGGCTCCCGATGAAGGCGCTGGCCGGGGAGCCAGGCAAGAGCTGGGATCGCGTGCTGTCGAGGGAAGACTTCGCCGACGTCGTGAAGCAGCAGCTGACCCACCACTTCCGGGTGGCCCGGATCGCGTCCTTGTGGGAGCGCTGCCGGCTGGTCCTGGTGACCCCGGACACTTCGCGGGCCTCCACCAGGGAGGAGTTCGCGCTCGCGCTGTTCTGCAAGACCGCGCTGCACGCGTTCACGGTCACGCTCGGGGTCGAGGGCGAGCGCCTGCCCACCGCGCCGGCGGTCAACCAGGTGCAGCTCACCCGCCGCTCGCGGACGGAGGAGCCGAGCAACGAGCAGGAGGTCCGGGAGGAGCAGGATCGCTTCGTGGATGCAGTCCTGCAATGCAGCCTGCCAGCCCCGACCATGCAGGAGAGCCGCTACCTCGCCCGCATCTACCGAGGCAACGCGGTCACCGTGTAGGTCGCCTCAGCCGGATCGGCGGCGCCTCGAGCCGGATCTCCGGCTCGAGCTGGCGGACAAACACCTCCGGATCGGAGGTGGGAACCTTGCAAACCCCCTCGAAGCAGACGTAGGCGGTCGCTCGACCGTCGAGCGCCCGCTTTCCCTCGATCCAGGGAACCATGGAGCCGAGCTCGGCGAGCTTGGCCTCGTCGCTGATGAGCACCACCGCGTTGGGGACGTAGGTGCTCCGGAGCACATCGACCAGCGCGTCGCCTCGGTCGGTGCCGGTGCGGACGATGACGACCTCCTTGGCTCGGTCGAGCCGCCAGTCGAGCGCGGCGGCGAGCTTTGGGGTCTGGATGGCGCCGTTGTCGAGGAGCTGCCCGAAGGCGAGCAGGGTCCGCTCGGCCCGCTCCCGGTGGGCGGGATCTTCCGTCCAGGCGTACAGCCGCAGGCTCGCCATCGTCGCCTCCGAGTTGCCCGCTGGCTGGGCCCCATCGTAGTAGGGCTTGTCCCGCACGAGCAGCGCTTCTCCAAAAACGTCGGTGTCGTACCAGCCGCCGCCGTCCGCATCCCAGAAGCGCTCGTTCATGGCCTGCGCGACCTCGAGGGCCGCGCCGAGCCAGCGCCGCTCGCCGGTGGCCTCGAACAGATCGAGCAGGCCTTGGACGAAAAAGGCGTAGTCCTCGAGCACCGCGGCGCCGCTCGCCTTTCCCTCTCGCCAGCTGCGGACGAGCTTTCCGTCGCTGCCGCGGTGCCGCGACAACAGGACATCCGCGCAGCGCCGGGCGGCCTCGATGTACCGGGGCTCGTCGAGCACGAAGCCAGCAGAGGAGAGTGCCCCGAGCATCTGGGCGTTCCACTCGGTGAGGATCTTGTCGTCGAGCAGCGGTGGGATCCTGGCGCTTCGTGCTTCTCTCAGCCGCTGCTTGCCCACCGTGGCGAGGGCCTCGAGCTCTTCTTCGGAAAGCCCGAACTCGGCTGCCACGTTCGCGGCGGGCCGGGGCCGATGGAGGATGTTCTTTCCCTCGAAGTTGCCGCTTTCGCTGACGCCGAAGAGGGCCGCAAAGGGAGGCCCGTCTTCCTCGAGGGCCCGGAGAATCTCCTCTTTGGTCCAGACGAAAAACTTCCCCTCCACGCCCTCGGAGTCGGCGTCCGTGGCGGAGTAGAAGCCGCCCCCGGGCGCTTCCATCTCCCGCAAGACGTAGTCGGCGGTCTCCCTCAGGGTTCGCTCGAGGCTCGGCGAGGCCGCGGCCCGGTGCACGCTCGAGAGCAGGTGGATGAGCTGGGCGTTGTCGTAGAGCATCTTTTCGAAGTGGGGGACCAGCCACCGCTCGTCGGTCGAGTAGCGAGCAAAGCCTCCGCCCACGTGATCGAAGATGCCCCCGGCCGCCATCATCTCGAGCGAGTGGGTCACCATCTGAAGGGCCAGCATGTCCCCGCTTCGCCGATGGTAGCGAAGAAGGAACTCATGGACGGCAGGCCGAGGGAACTTTGGAGCCCGGCTGAACCCACCGAAGACCGGGTCATGCAGCTGGCCGAGAAAGCGCGCGGCCTCGACGAGGGCCGCTGGCCCCGACAAGCCCTCCGGAGGCTTCGGCTGGTTGGCCCCTGCCACCGCTTCCGACAGGCGACGCGCGTCGCGCAAGAGCTCGTCCCGGCTGTCGGCCCATTTTTTGGCGATTCCATGAAGGAGGGTCAAGAACCCGATCCTAGCCCCCCGGTCCCCGTCACGGGCCGGAAAGTAGGTCCCGGCAAAGAAGGGCTCGCCGCCGGCCGTCATGAACACCGTCATGGGCCACCCGCCCCCGCCGCTCAGGAGCTGCACCGCCGTCATGTACACCCCGTCCACGTCCGGCCGCTCCTCACGATCGACCTTGATGGCGACGAAGTGGGCGTTGAGGAATCCGGCGAGCTCCTCGTCTTCGAAGGATTCCCGCTCCAT
The DNA here is from genome assembly GCA_036788295.1 of Myxococcota bacterium. Lineage (GTDB taxonomy): Bacteria > Myxococcota > Kuafuiibacteriia > Kuafuiibacteriales > Kuafuiibacteriaceae > JAHQVK01. The sequence goes on along the minus strand of DAIQNR010000097.1, from coordinate 4,406 downwards.
GACGTGGCACCAGTGGCAGGTGGCGTAGCCGACGCTGAGAAAGATCGGTCGGTCGAGCCTCCGGGCTTCGGCGAAGGCCTCTTCCCCCCAGGGAAACCAGTTCACCGGGTTGTGGGCGTGCTGAAGTAGGTAGGGGCTGCTCTCGGCGATGAGCCGGTTCATGTATTTCGGATGCCCGTTTGGACCGAGGTGGTGGGTCCTCGGCACGTAGTCGGCAGGCTGGGCCTTCAAGGCGAGGGTGAGCTGCTCGAGCAGCTCGGGAGCGTGGGGGGAAAGTCCGGGAAGTGCCATCGCGTGAACCTCCGTGGGAGGGCGGCCGGCGCGCCGCGAAGCCGGACCGATGCCGCCCGCCAAGCTTGCCAAGCTTGCCGAGAGGGCCACGAGCCCAAGGAGCAGAACGAGGCCGCTGCCGAGCCCGAGTCGCATCGCCGCTCCTTTGCGCCTCCCCATTTCCCGAAGCTTGGCCCGGCTCGGCCGAGGATGCATGGCAATTCATCCGGTTCCCGCGCCGGCGGAGCCGGACGCGACCGGACTTCGGTCGGCTTCGCCTCCCTGCGCGCTTCGCTTGCGAAATCATCCGGTTCCCGCGCCGGCGGAGCCGGACGCGACCGGACTTCGGTCGGCTTCG
>DAIQNR010000097.1:0-3678 GCA_036788295.1 Myxococcota bacterium | reverse complement strand
CCTCCCTGCGCGCTTCGCTTGCGAATTGCGCCGGCGTTGATTGGATCTATTTTTGGGCGGGCGCGATCCGAAAGTTGGGGATCGTGACGATGCCTTTGGCGAGCGCGACCCGCTTCTTCGGGTCCGAGTTGGTGTCGAGGAAGAAGGTCATGGCTTTTGGCCAGGTCTTCGAGAAGAGGTTCGCGTTCTTCGGTTCGTTTTCGAAGCTGGCCACGACCTCGCCAAGCGAGGTCACCCTCGCCACCGCCTCCTCTTTGAACGCCTCGTCGGCCTGTTCGAATGTCGGCTTCATCACCAGGACCGCGTTCGGGGTGAGCGCTGGGAACCCGAAGCGCAAAAGCGACTCCACGGTGCCGGCGCCAAGCCCCGGGGCGTCGCGGCCGGTGAGATAGACCACCGTCGCGCCCCGATCGACCACCGCCCGCACGAAGCCGACCGCCCCCGGCAGCGGCCGGTCGAGCGTCGCGTAGCGGCTCGCGAAGAAGCGGCTCTTCCAGCCGGAGACGAAGATCCGTTGGACGGCCGGATCCTCGATGCCGGCCTTTTTCAGGATGTCGGTGACGAGATAAGGCAAACCAGTGTCGGGCAGGCGCCCCAGGGCCTCGACGTGGCGCTCGAGGTCCCGGTCGCCGTGGGCGATCTCGAGCAGGATGTGCTTCGTGCGCGGGCCGTTGTCGAACAGGGTCGAATCGAGGTCGAACACGACGACCGGGCGGCGATCGGCCTTCGCCGCCGCTTCGACCGCGTCGAGGGCGGGCTGAAGCGATGGGGCCGCGATCAGGGCGAGACAGAGCCACATGGGGGCGGAGTCTGCGGCCCAGGCGTCCCGAGGAAAAGGCCGGCCCGCGGTCCGAGCGCGCCGAAGGCGGCTTCGGCTTCGGTCACCGACCGGTGGACCGACAGCACGGACACCGCCGCTTCGGCCGTGCTCGGGTCGCTCGTGAACACGAGGCCACCGGCGAGGCGCCGTTTTTCGCCTTCGAGCACCACTTCGGGCTCGGGCAGCGCGATCGCCTCCGGCAGGTGGCGCCGAGGCAGGTGCCGCCAGATCCCCACCCGGCCCCGAGCGAGGTGGCCCACGAGGCGAGCGGCGATGTGGCCCATCGTGTAGCGGGCGTTGACCTCGACCGCGGGGTGGAGGCGCACGCCCGCCGCCGTCCGGTAGGCCAACAGATCGAGCCCGCACGGGCCGGTGGGGACGAGCCGGCGCACCTCGGCGGCGAGCGTCGCGACCATTTGGGCGAGGTCCGAGCCGAGGCCGCATGCCACCGCGCGGGCCACCTCGGGCTCGACCTCGCTGAGCGGCGGCGCGACGGCGTGGCCCTGGTACGCTCCCTTTCGGTCGGTGAAGAACCGGAGCAGGGTGGGGCGGCCGGCTTCGGGCAAAACGAGCCCGAGGTCGAGCACCCGGTCGAGCCACGGTTCGACGAGCACCGCGCCGTCGCTCTGAAGGCAGAGCTTCACGAAGCGGACGTCCTCGCTCGATAGCGGGCCGAGGACGATCCGCCGCCGCTGGCCGCTGGCCGAATACGGCGCTTTCAGCACCACCGGACCCTCCGCGATGACTTCGGAGAGGGATGTCGCGAGCGTGCCGACGAGCGCGGGCTCGAGCCACCCCCGCTCGGCGAGGCGCCGCCGCATCTCGAGCACGAGGCCCTTGTGCAAGAGCCGCCTCGGATCTCGGGTGGGGTCGGCGGAGGGGAACGGAATTCGGGGCTCGACCGCGGCCAGCTGCCGGTGGAGCCGGGCCGAAGGCCCCCAGGTCAGCACCGCGTCGGGTCGATGGCGCCGGGCCTCGGCCACAGTGGGGACGGCACGGGGGGCGGGCAGGCCGGCGGCGGCGAGCGCGGCGACGAAGGCGGGCGAAGGAGCCCGCGAGGTGAGGAGCAGGTCGTCGTCGCTGCCGAGCAGGCCAAAGGCGGGGGCGAGGTCGGCGGCCAGCGCGGCGAGGGCCCGGCTCGGGGTCCGACCGATCGCGTCGAGCTCGACTTCGGGCGAAAAGACCCACAGCCGGGGCCGGCGGCCCTTGGGGGCCCGGTGGGCGGCGAGCGCGTCGATGAAGGTCCGGTCGAGGCCGGCCCGGAGGCGGGGCTCGACCTCGAGGGTGGGCCCCCGGGCCCGGACCGGGTCGAGGCCGGCGGGCAGGCTCGCCGCAAACTCGGAGAACCGTTCGCCGCCGGGCCGAAAGCGGTCGAACCACTTCGCGCCGTGGGCGACGTGGCCGATCTCGTCCTCGAGGACATCGCGCATCAGCGCCGCGCTCTCTTCGTCGCCGGCGGCCGAAAACAGGCGGGCGAAGCGGGCGGCGTGGTCGAGGTTTGCCTGCTCGAAGCACAATCCCATCCCGGCGGTGAAGGTGAGCGGGCTCGGCATCGAGCTGAGCGCGGCCCAAAACGGGCCTCCGACCGATAGATCGCCAAAATCGACGCCGAGCGCGCGCATCCTAAGGACATAGCGGGCGAGGTGCCGCTGCTCTTCGATGAGGATCCGCCCGACGCCCATTCGAAACCTGGCGGGGGCGCCGGGAAAGCGCAGCAGGCACACCGCCATCAGCTCGGCGGCGAGCAGCTCGTGGTTTGCGAAGAAGTGCAGGGCGCGCCCCCGGGCTTCGGGCCGAACGAGCTCGCCCGGCCCGGGGAACTTCGGCGCCGGCCCGCGGATAAGGGCATCGAGCCGCAGGCGGGGCGGACGGGCTGGCAGGGCGGGAATGGGCCGCGCGCGCGGATGCGCATCGGTGAGCGCGTCCGGACACGAAATCTTGTCAGCGAGCCGGTCCGACCCGAGCACCTGCCACGCCAGCTCCGTCAGCTCCACACCGCCCTCCTATGCGAGCCGACGCCCCTCCGGGAAGCTCCATCGGGCGCATGGTCGCTTCGAGCCAGTCGAGCGAGGTCGATGAGTTCGAGGCGACCGTCGGTTCAGAGGCCGAGCAGCGGGAAACGCATCTGCTCGAGTCGCTGCCTCTCCGCGACCAGGGATTCGAGGCGGGCCTCGAGCCCGGTGCGACGGTCCGCGAGCTCGCGCATGGCCTGGTGTACATCGGGTGCATCTTCGTTCGGCCACCGGGCGACGTGAGCGGTGGCGCAGTCGATCCCGCTCAGCTCCGCATGGATCGCCACGGACGCCTCCGCGTGCTCGACGGCCATCCGCAAGGCGCGCTGAACCAGGAGCTGGTTTGCGAACAACAGGGCGCCGAGCAGGGCCAACAGGACCAGCCTGCTCGTACTCAGTTGCCATCCGGGGACGAAAAGCGAAGTGAAAAGGTGAGTCATCGCATCTCCCAAGAGAACCGAATGGGTTGGACGACCCCATCATTGTGCGACTCGAGAGCGCCGCGGCACTCGGGCGCGTGAGGCAGCGGGCCCACGAATGGAGCCAACACATGAAGTCCGCTCCATCGAAGGGGCGCCAGGGGGTTCTCGGCCGGGCATCTGTCCTCGATCGCCTGCCGCTTCGCTTCGCGAATCCCTGCCTGAGTTTCTCCGCAGATGGGACGCGGCCCTCGAGCGGCAGCCTCGCGCCCTGCTCCTCTGCTCCCAGATCTAGTTCTCGGTCAGAAATGGCGTTTTCTTCAAGATCCCTTGAACTTGAGAGGATGCTCCGGTTCGAATTGGGCGAACGGTACGGCGTTCTTGGGCCATCCCTTGGCCCCGGCGGTCTTGGCGAGCTCGGCGAGCG
>DAIQNR010000096.1:0-19544 GCA_036788295.1 Myxococcota bacterium | reverse complement strand
CCAGGGACGCAGGAAACGAGCCTGGGGCGTTGGTCCAACCCGTTCGGTGCTCTAGGTTCCGGGGAGAAACATCGCGACGCTGCCCGGGGCCGCCGCTTCGAGCGTCCGGCGCAAGGGCTGGGCGAAGTCCGAGGTGACGAGCGTGTTGTCCGCGCCGAGCACCTCCGGGTGGTTTCCCCAAATCGCGAGCTGGGCCACCACCCGGTCCGGTCCCACGAACCGGGCGAGCACGATCTCCGGTTCGATGACGATCGGCTGTCGGCTGTCGGCGACGTAGGCCGAGGCGTCGGCCCGGGACAGCTCGAGCCTTGCGGGGAGTTCGGATCGAACCGCCTCCTCGAGCGCGGAGACGCTCTGGGTCACGACGCGGTCCACGTACCGGTCATCCCGGCCCGTGGTCGCGATGTTCGGGCCCCACAAGCCGATCGTGTCCGGGCCTTCGTGGTTGTGCGTGGCCACGACGATGACCTGATCCACGTCGAAATCGGCAGCAGCGCGGCGGATCCGGAGGACGTCGTCGTGAAACAGACCGACGAGATCGATCGCGACGAGCGCGACCCGGAGGTCGCCTTTGCGAAAGCTGACCGCCCGGGCCCACAGCCGGTCGTGCACCCCGGTGGCGGCCCGGCCGAGGCCGAAGCCCCCGAGCCAGGTCGGATCGAAGCGCCCGTTGCCGTTGCGGTCAGCGAACGGCTCGCCGTCGTCGAAGCGCCCGTTGCCGTCGAGGTCGATGTAGGTCTCGACGTCGGGGGTGATGTCGCGGAGCGCGACGCCGAGTTGAAACCGGGCGAGCGCCCGCTCGCAGCCGGCGGCTCCGGGACACACGAGCGGCAGGACGCGGCCGCGCTCGTCGAGCCCCCGCCCGCTGTCCATCTCCATCGGCCGATCCTCGGCGCAGGCAGCGAGGACGAAGATCAGCCAGAAATGCCGCACACCGGCGATCCTGGGCCATGCGCCGACCGGCTGCCAATCGGAGCTGCCCCGCAACAGCGCCGCAGGCCGATCAGAGCTTGCAGGCGGTGCGGGTCGGCCCGTCGCCCACCGCGATCGCCGCGTCGGCGAACGAGGGCGGCCCCATCCCGCCTTTCGCGTCTTTCGAGAAGCAGTACGGCTCGGATGGGATGCCCAGGAAGTTCCGATCGAGGCGCTGGTTGCCGTTTTTGTCGTGGAACACGACGATCCCGTAGCGGCCCGGCGCCAAGCCCTCGAATCTGCACGTGATGCCCTTGTCCTTGATCTCGAACGCCTGCCCCTTCAGGCGCTTGTCGTCCTTCAACCACCCGGCCTCGTCGAACAGCGCGCAGAGCGCCTTGCCTTCGTCTTTCTCGAAACCGGTGACTTTCATCTCGACCGAGGCGGTCGGCTCGGCGGCGAGCGCCCCACCGCCGATGAGCATCGACCCGACCAGGGCGGCGACCCGCGATTGCGTCCTCAACATGGTCCCCGTTTTTTCGTGAATCGGCCGGCCAGTCAACTACGGTCTCCGCTGTGAGCGCGGACACGAGAGAGCGTGCAGAGGGTCTCGCCACCGGGATCACGGGAGGGAGGAGCCGGCGCTGTCGTCCTCGGCGAGCAGATCCTCGGTCTCGCCCGACTCGACCTGGCCTCGGGCCCGAGCGCCCACGACCTCGGCGAGCCACGCCTGTTGCCGGGGTTCGAGGTCCACGAAGCGCACCGAGAAGCCGTCGTCGTCGATCCGGGTCACCTGGCCGAGCAGCTCGACCGCGCCTCGGCCGCCGCCTCGCTCCACGAGCAGCAGCCCAACGATCGCCCCCAGGACGCTCGTTTGCCCCTCCACCCGGAGCCCCAGCTCCGAGAGGTCGCGGCCGTAGGCGGAGACGTGGGGTGCGTCCGGCGCGGTCCGAATGAGCACGAGCACCGGAAAATCGACCCTGCGATGGTCGCGCCGTTCCATGTCCGGGACGGTGCCACGGCCGACGCGCGCGTCCCAGAAACCGGCGGGGCTGGGGCGGCGGACGCGCCCCAAACAGGGTCGCGATTGCTCGTCAGAGGCCCAAGAAGCGGCCCGCATCGACGAACACCGTCCCCTCGAGGGCGTCGGCGTGGTCGAGCAGGAACCGGAGCGCCGCGTGCGCGCCCATCGGACGCGCGCCGAGCGGCGGCAACACCGGCTCGTGACAGGACAGCAGCCTATGTTGGTCCCCCCGAACGTAGTGCAGGTGGCTCGGCCCCACCCGCAGGCCGAAGCCGCGCTGGGTGAGCGCGTGGGTGGCGAGCTCGATCGAGCCCACCACCGGGGCGGCCGACGGAGGCGGAAACGTGCCCGCGTAGCCCGGCGCCCGAAGCACCCTGTCCCGGATCGGCAGCGGACACGGGAACCCGACCAGTTCGAGGTACCTCGACTCCGCCGACTCCGGGAGGTGCGCTTCCGGCAAACACGGCGGCGGCGTGATGGACGGCGGAGGATGAGCCCGGTTCGGATCCGGCAACACCGGCCAAGGGAGGTTCTCGCTGAACACGTCGAGCCGATCCCAGGCAGCGGCGGCGAGGTCGCGCTCGATCGCGGACGTCGGGATCATGACCGCCGCCTCCCGCCAGTGGGCGAACAGCCGCCTCAGCTCGGCCAGCACCGCCGGCCAGGGCCATCGACCGGATCGGCTCCAGACCCCGAAGCCGTCGAGCTCCGCGGTCCAGGCGACCACCGGCGAGCCCGGCCGCTCGGTGATCCCGAGCGAGCGCCGCTCCCCGGGGGTGCACAGCAGCGCATCGCCCAGCTCGGCGAAGAAGTGGCTCGGGACCACCCGGACCGACGTGCCGGCGACCTCGAGAACCTGCACCCGTTCCCCGAGGGACCGCAGCCGCGCCGCCTCGAGCGCCGCCGCGTCCCACCGAACCGACCGAACCGGGCTGCTGCCGAGGCGGCACTGGACTCGCATGCCCTAGTAGTAGCCAGAAGCGGGCCAATCCGTCTCCAAACGAGCGAGACGAACGGCACGATGATCGCGATCGTCGGCATCCGAATCGAACGGGAGCGGGACGGGGCCGAACCGCGCGCGGATCGAGGCGCGGGTCCGAAAGGGTGGCGATGCGGCTCGACCCGGGGTAGACCGCCGCCATGGCCAGCGCACCCAAGTTCCCCGACGTGTCCGACGTGAAGGGGGCCAAGATCCACACGAACCACGGCACCATCGAGGTCCAGCTGTTCGCGAAGGAGACCCCGAAGACGGTCGGCAACTTCGTCGGGCTCGCGGAGGGCACCATCGCCTGGAAGCGGCGCGACGGATCGGCCGGGGACGGCCCGCTGTACCAGAACGTCGTCTTTCACCGGGTGATCCCGAACTTCATGCTCCAGGGCGGCGATCCGGACGGCAACGGCACCGGCGGCCCCGGCTACAAGTTCGAGGACGAGTTCCACGCCGGCCTGCGCCACGACCGGCCGGGCATCCTCTCGATGGCCAACGCCGGCCCTGCCAGCAACGGCAGCCAGTTCTTCATCACCACCGTGCCGACCCCGCACCTCGACAACAAGCACTCGGTGTTCGGCGTCGTGACCCAGGGGATGGACGTGGTGAAGAAGATCGAAGGCGTGCCCACCGACCGGCGCGACCGCCCCACCACCGATTGCGTCATCGAATCGATCGAGATCGTGCGCTGAGGCCCGGCGACGATCCGCTCGCGAACGAGCCCAACGCCGGCCCGCGCGAGCCTGCCTTTCATCGGCGCGAAGGCCCCGGGCGCGTCCGTGACGCGGCGGGCCAAAACGCCGCTGGCCCGCGGTTGACCGAGCCCCGGTCTCGTCGCTAACGAGAACCAATGACCGAGGAGCGCACGGGCGCAGAGCGCAGGCGGGGCCTTCGGGGCGAAGAACGAGGCGCATGCGGCGTCGGATTCGTCGCCACGACCATGCAGGAGCCTCGGCACGCCTACCTCGAGCAGGCGCTCGATGCCCTCTGCTGCGTCGAGCATCGAGGCGGCGCCCAAGCCGACCGGCTGACCGGCGACGGCAGCGGGGTGATGAGCGACATCCCCTTCGAGCTGCTCGGGCATGACGCGGGGTATGTGGCGGTGGCGACGCTGCTCGTCGGCTTGCCCACTTCGCAGCGGCAGGTCGCGCTCGAGACCTTCGAGCGGGTGTTCGCGGACGCGGGCATGGCCGTCATGGAGGTGCGCGCCGTCCCGGTCGAGACCCGGGTGCTCGGTCGAATGGCCCGGGCGACCTTGCCCGCCATCCTTCAGCTCATCATCCAGCGCCCGGTCTTCTGCCGCACCGAGCGGTCCTTTCAGACCCGCCTGTACTTCGCCCACCAAACCTACCGGACCCACCTGCGTCGCCTGGGTCTCGCCGGGCGGGTGTTCACGAGCTCGCTTTCCACCCGAACCATCGTCTACAAGGCGCTCACCCCCTCGGATCGGCTCCGCGAATTCTATCCGGACTTGTGCGATCCGCGGTTCAAGACCCGGTTTGCGCTCTTTCATCGCCGATTTTCGACCAACACCTCGACGACCTGGGACAAAGCGCAGCCGTTTCGGCTCGTCGCCCACAACGGGGAGATCAACACGATCGCCACCAACCGGGCGTGGTCGCGCTCCCGGGAGCAGACTCTGGGCCTGCCCGCAGAGGAGCTCTTGACGCACCGAGGGATCAGCGACTCGGGCAGCCTGAACGAGATGGTCGAGGCTCTGCGCTTTCGCAGCTCGATCCCGCACCTGTCGGAGGCGCTCGCGATCATGATGCCCCCCGCCGGGCGCAAAGATTCCGAGTTCTACGAGTTTTGGGGCCGGGCGGTGGAGCCGTGGGACGGCCCGGCCTTCGTCGCGTTCTCCGACGGGGAGGTCGTCGGGGCTCGGCTCGACCGAAATGGGTTTCGGCCCGGCCGCTGGGCCCGCACCAAGGACGCGTTCTACCTCGCCTCGGAGGCGGGGATCTTTCTTCTCCCGGAAGAGGAGGTGCTCGAAAAAGGAGCCCTGCGCGGAGGGTCCGGAGCGCACGTCGAGCTCGAGACCGGGGAGCTTCGGTTTCTCGACCCGTCGGAGGCCCACGAAAACGCCGACGCCCGGTTCGATGCCCGCCTGCTGCCGCTCGTCCCCGTGGCCCCATCGCCGGCCGAGCAGCCGGAGGTGGGACTGTTTGGCTACACCGCGGAGGAGGTCGGCGAGATGCTGGTGCCGATGGCGCAGACCGGCGCCGAGCCGATCGGATCGATGGGCGACACCGCTCGGCTCGCCATCCTCTCCGACCAGCCCCGATCCTTCTTCGATTACTTCTACCAGACTTTCGCCCAAGTCACGAACCCTCCGGTGGATGCTCTCCGGGAGAAGCTCATCACCGACCTTCGAACCCACCTGGGGCGCCGCCCCAACGTCTTCGAGCCAAAGAGCCTCATCCCCCCGCCTCCGGCTTTGGCCCTGCGCTCGCCGGTTCTGACTCCGGAAGAGATGGCGGGGATCCGGGGCGCGGCCGAGCGGGAGCGCTCGGGCGACCGCCACCTCGAGCACGTGGAGGTCAACGCGACCTTCGCCCGGGTCCGCGGGCCGGCGGGACTGAAGGAGGCGCTCGACGACCTCTCGGAGAAGGTCTTGGCCGCGATCCGCGGGGGCTGCTCGCTCGTGGTCTTGAGCGACCGGCTCGCCCGTCCGAGCCGGCCCCCGATCCCGAGCCTGCTCGCGCTCCGCGCCGCCGTGAACGTGCTCGACGCCTGGGGCCATCGGCTCGACGCCTCCGTCGTGGTGGACACCGCCGACGCCCGGAGCATCCACCACGTCGCCGCGCTGGTGGGATTTGGTGCCTCTGCGGTCTGTCCCTACCGGGCCTTCGAGCTCGTCCGCACCAGTGACGACGCGCGCCTGACCTCGGTCGGGCCCGAAGAGCGGGTGGAGCATCTTCGGGTCGCGCTCGAGGAGGGCCTGCGCAAGGTCATGAGCAAGATGGGGATCAGCACCGTGCAGGGCTACCAGGGCTCGCAGCTGTTCACCGCGATCGGCCTCGGCCCGTCCATCGTGGACCGATACTTCCTGGGGACGGCGAGCCCGGTGGCTGGCCTCTCCCTCGAGGCGCTCGCGGCCCAGATCCTCGAGCGGGTGGCGGCGAGCGAGTCCGGCGACGGCCAGCCCGTCGACACCTATCAGCTGAGGGAGCACCGAAAGGGCGGGGAGGGCGAGCAGCACTCGATGACCGCTCGGCTGTCCAAGCGGGTGCACGACGTCGTGGTCGAGGGTCACATCGGGTTTCCACGGTGGTCCGCGTACGAGCAGTACCTCGAGGAGGCGAGGTCCGCGCATCCGGTGAGCCTCCGGCATCTCTTCTCGCTGCCGGCCGCGGCGGAGCCGGTGGACCTCGACGACGTGCAGCCGGCCCGGGAGATCACCCGCCGGTTTGGCTCCGGGGCGATGTCCTTTGGCGCGATCAGCGCCGAATCGCAGCGGGACCTCATCATCGCCATGCGCCGGGTGGGCGGCCGCAGCGGGTCCGGCGAGGGCGGAGAGAACCCCTTTTATTGGAGCGACGGCATTCACGCGAGCTCGAAGCAGGTCGCCTCCGGCCGGTTCGGAGTCACCGCCCGGTATCTCATCGCCGGAGACGAGATCGAGATCAAGATCGCGCAGGGGGCGAAGCCGGGCGAAGGCGGGCAGCTGATGGCGGGCAAGGTGGACGAGGCCATCGCCCGGGCCCGAAATTGCCTGCCGGGCACGACGCTCATCTCCCCTCCCCCGCTGCACGACATCTATTCGATCGAGGACCTCCGGGAGCTCATCTACGAGCTCAAGCAGCTGAAGCCCGGGGCGCGGGTCTCGGTGAAGCTCGTGTCCGGCGCCAACATCGGCACCATCGCCGCCGGGGTCGTGAAGGCGGGCGCGGACGTCGTTCAAATATCGGGCGGGGACGGCGGCACCGGCGCCGCCGCGCTGTCGTCGATGAAGCACGCCGGGCTCCCCTGGGAGCTGGGCCTCGCCGAGGTCCACCAGACCTTGCTCGAGCAGGAGCTGCGGGAGAACGCCGTGCTCCGGGTGGACGGCGGCCTCGGGTCCGGCTTCGACGTGGTCGTGGCGGCGATGCTCGGCGCCGAGGAGTACGGGTTCGGAAAGCTCCTCATGGTGGCGGAGGGCTGCATCATGGCCCGGATCTGCCAGAAGAACACCTGCCCCCGAGGGATCGCGACCCACGACCCGAAGTTCAAGAAGAAGTACCGGGGCACCCCCGACATGGTGGAGACCTTTCTTCACTACCTGGCCGAAGACGTGCGCCGGGAGCTGGCGAGGATGGGTTTCCTGCAGCTCGATGACGTCATCGGGCGGGCCGACCTGCTCGAAGTGGCGGAGCGACACCGGGGCCGAGTCGAGAGCCGCGGGCTCGACCTCGGGCTTCTTCGGGCCTTTCGCCCCCACACCCGGGGGTTTCGGGGCAATCTTTTGGCCGAAGGGACATCCCGGCTCAACCAGCGCCTGCTCGAGGACGCGGCCCCCGCGCTCGAGCGGGGGGAGCGGGTGTCTGTCCACCACCCGATCCGCAGCCCCGACCGGGCGGTGCTCTCCACGCTCTCAGGGGCGATCGCGGCCCTCGAGCACGAGTCCCACCTCACCCGGCTCGCCGGGCGCCCCTCGTTTCGTCCGGCGCTTCAGGACGACGCCATCCAGGTCAAGTTCACCGGCAGCGCCGGCCAGGGGTTCGCCGCCTTTCTCACCGCCGGCATCGACGTGCTGCTCGAGGGAGAGGCGAACGATTCGGTCGCGAAGAGCATGTCCGGCGGGCGGGTGGTGATCCGGCCCGACCCCCGGGCCCGGTTTGCCCCCGAGCACAACGCGATCATCGGCAACGCCGCGCTCTACGGGGCGACCGGGGGCACGCTGTATGTATGCGGGCTGGCGGGAGATCGGTTCGCGGTCCGAAACAGCGGCGCGACCGCCGTGGTCGAAGGCACCGGACTTCACGCCTGCGAATACATGACCGGCGGCCTGGTCGTGATCTTGGGAGAAGTGGGCGCCAACGTCGGCGCCGGCATGACCGGCGGGGTGCTGTTCCTGCGGCGGGACCAGGCCCTGCACGTCAACCGGGACGCGGTCGAGATGGCCGACCTCGAGTCCGAGAGCCGAGACCAGCTCGCGGGCATCCTGACCGGTTACCTCGAAGCCACCGGCAGCGAGACGGCGCGGACCGCGCTCGAGGGCCACGGTCTCGACGCCTTCGTCGAGTGGCGCCCCAAAGGGGCGCGCTCCTTGCTCCGGGCCATCCCCGCCTGACGAGAGCCCCGCCTGACGAAATCCCATCTGGGTCACAGGCGCCGTCCTGGCGCCCGGCGGGCCCATCGATTCCGCGGCATTCCTTCGTCGCAGACGACATCCTGTCGTCGCCGCCGACCTCCTGTCGGCCGATGCGCCTCCTGGTTCCACCCGGAGTCATCCTGGACCTCCGGCTGGCGGCCTCCTGGCCACGGCGAGATGTATTGCAGCGCGTGTGCCACCGGACGACGCGGCGCGGATCCCGGCCGCGTTCGCTGCGGGGAGGGCACACTGCACCGATTTGTGTGCAACTGTCTCGGACTGGGCCGCATGGAGGGCGGCGTTGGGCAAAACAGGAGCCAGTTAACCCACATGTAGGTATCCATGCGCCATGAGATTCGCTGCTGCCGCCCTGCTCGCGCTGTCGATGGCCTGCGATGGCTCCCCCGACCCGGCCGGCGTCCCGTGCGCGGAGCACCGGGACTGCGAAGGCTGGGGGCGCTGCGGTCCGGGCGACCAGTGCGAGCCGGTGGAGGACCCACGGGTCGCCGTCCACCCAAACGACCGCCTTCATCGAGCCGACGCCGGCGTCCGCGACCCCGACGCCGGACGGGTCCCGCCCGATGGCGGCGGCTCGGACGCCGCCAGCATCCCCGACGCCGGGCCGGTGGAGGGCGCCGACGGGTCGAGCGACGCCGGGCCCAACGACACGGGGCCAGCGGACTTCGGGTCGCCGGATCTCGGACCGGAGCCAGGGCCTTGGGACGCCGGGGGCCCCGATTCCGGCGACGCCGGCGGTTTCGCCGACGCGGGGGACGCGGGCTCGGCCGACGCCGGGGCGTCGAGCGACGCCGGCGCCGTTTTTCCCGGGCGGTACAGCTACCGGCGGGTCGTCGCCACCGGCCTTCCCAGCGACCGGGGCCTGTGGCGGGTCGCCTACGCGAGCGCCGGCGACCGGCTGGTCGCCGCGACCCACGGCGGGCGGCTGTTCGTCATCGACCTAGCCACCGAGGCGGTCGAGCGGGAGCTGCTCCTCCCGTTGTTCGGGGGGGATGGGGCGCACGTAGGGGACATCGCCGCCGCCGGGCCGGGGCGGATGCACATCGCCGCCACGACCTTCGTGGGCCCGAGCCCCACCGGGCGGGTCTACGAGCTCGACCTCGTGACCAAAGGGATCCGCCTGCTCGGCAGCACCCCGGGCATCTTCATCGAGCGCATCCTTCCCGGCCCCGCCCACGCCGATCTCGTAGGGTACGAGGATCTCGGCGGCGGGCAATACTTGCTCGCCCTGCTCCGGCTCGATGGAACGGGGCTCACCGTGGACCGAATGGTCCCGAGCGGCGCCGGTTGCGAAGGCCTCGCCCGGGCCGCCGACGGCATCGGGGGCACGGGGCTCGTCTTTGGCTGCGGCGTGGGCGGCGGCGACCTCGGCCACGTCGACAGCACCGGCGCCGTCGTCCGCGGCCCCGGGGTCGGCAACGTCGGCGGGCTCGACGCGCCGCCCGGCGGCAACTACGCGCTCGCCGTCGGCTGGGCCTCCGCCCGCCTGCTCCGCTTCGAGCAGGGCACCTGGCAAACCGGACATCTCGCCCCCGACCTCGGCAGCCCCCGGCTGTCCCGGATCCGGTTCTGTGACGACGGGAGCCGGGCCCTGGTGGTCGGCGGCTACGACCCGGGGCGGCGCCGGGCGGAGCTGCGCGAGCACCGCCGAGGCGCCTACGCGGACCTCCGCGACGTCTCGATCGCCGGCTTCGACGGAGCCCCCTGGCTCGGCGTCAACGGCTCCGGGATCTTCGACGCGACCTGGCAACCAGGCTGCGACGGAGGCTTCCTCGTCGGCGGCTGCGGCGGCGTGTCCTGCGGCCGCGGCTGGCTCATCCGCTTCGACGTCGGCGGCGGCCGCCCCTGCCCCACCCCCTGAACCCGGCCCAGCCCCTGCTCGAGCCGCCCGCCCTCGCCAGAACGGAAACCGGAGAACCGTGGACCCAGGATGGTTCGAAGGAGATTCGAACCAAGTCGCTCGGCGACGCTGGACGCCGCGGCTCGCGCAGCTTTCCTCGGCCAGTCGAAAGCAGTGGCTATCGGCCAGCTTCGAGTTCGCCTATCGGCCGAAGCGCGGGCTTGGCCGATAGGCATTCTGTGTGAAATCGGGCGTTTGGGTTCGCAGCTCCAACGGTCTATCGGCCATCGACACCCCCGTGGCCGTTACCGGGATGGTGCCGGCGCCAGCCCTTCTCCCCGCGCGTCGCGACCGCTCCCTCCTCGACAAGCTCCCGGAGCGCGCGCCGAAACGTACGCGTGGGAATCGTACCCGTTCATGCCCCCCAGTTTTTTCGAGCGTCCGGGAATCGACGGGATCGACCGATCTTGAGTACCCTCCGCGTGGCGTCGGCGCTCCCAGCCGAGCCGAGGTCGGTTTGTGGGATGGCTCCAGCGCACCCTGTGGACGCCGAAGGTATGCGAAAACAGCGCGGTCCCCGTGAGGAGCCAGCTCTTCCTGTCTCTGGCGCACCACGCCAACGCGCCAGATGAGCACTACACGCGAGGGGAGGCCGAGCTCGCCATCGCGGTGACCGCCGCGCTCCTCCGTCTCGCGCCGCGCTGTAGCGCTGAGGCGACGGAAGCGAGCGCCGGCAAGGAGGGCGCACCGTGACGACCTCGCGCTCCACCGACTTCCTCGTCGGTCTTGTGCGCGAGCTGTGCAATCCGAAGCCCTTAATCTGAAGGAAGACACCCGACGTGATCTGGAGAAGGATATGGCACACTAAAGGTCCCAACGGGTGACCAGTTCGTTCTCGAAGATGCCGAGGGGATCGAACCTTCGGCGTTGAGCGGACCAGGGCGCGAACATCGGGTAGTCGGCCCGAAGATTGGCCGCGGTGGTCCAGCTCCGCTGGCCGGGGTGAAACCGCGCCTCCGGGATTCGGTCCTTAACGGCCCGGCAGAAGCGCTCGAGGATCTCGTCGATCACCACGCTGCTCGGCTCGTGCTCGAAGCGCCCCCGATGGCTGCGGGTGAAGAGTAGGAGCGGGGCCTCGATGGTGCATGTCGGCCGGTTGTAGGCCGGCGATAGGTAATGGGAGGACGCCTGGCTGAACCGAACTCCGAACGGGGACGTGTGGTGGAGGTGGTCCTCGTCGAGCCGCCGACGCTGCTCGATGATCGTGTCGACGACCTCCACGACGCGCTCGAGCGGAACCGCGACCTCCGCGCTCGTAGCCAGGACGAGGTCGCCGATGCTGGTACGGAGGATGCGATGTGACCTCGAGTGATTCGAGCGCCGGGCTTCCTCCTCGAAGACGCCCACTGCGCAGTAGTTCGCGAAGCGGGGGTGCCGGCTCGCGAGGTTGGCGAGGCTTTTGGTCCTCGCCCTCGCGTCCGACGCGGGCTTCTCTTCGAGCTGCTGGCGGCGCCGATCCGAGCGGGGGGGCCCGTCGCCCTTGTCGGACTCCGACACCCTCCGGGTGACCAGGCACTTGTGCCCGAATCCGCCCGGTCCCTCGTGCGTGGGCCGCGCAGAGAGCACGAAGTCGAGCCAATCCGCCTTCTTGACGCACCGGATGAGGTTCGGCCGGAGCTTCGTCCACTCGATGAGTGTCTGCTCCTCTTTCAGCCAGAAGGGATCCGTCAGCCGAAGCGTGACCGCGGTGACGAGGCCGAAGAGGCCCAGGCTGACCACGCAGGCGTAGAAGGCCGCGTCCTCCTGGACGAGGCTCATGCCGTGGAGGTGAGCGTCGGCCTCGAAGCGGGAGCGGTCGGTCGGGCCGTTCGCGGGCTCCACCCTCGTCAGCACGGGCCGTGGGCGCCCCTCGCGCATCTCGACGCCGAGGATCTCGATTGAGGCGACGAGGTCACAAAGCGGACCGGTCACGAGGCCGGTGCCGTGGGTGCCCGTGGCCAGGGCGCCCGCGATGGTCTGCCCGTCGTAGGAGCCGAGGTTCGGGAAGGCGAGGCCGCGTTCGTCGAAGCGAGAGTTGAGGGTTCGGATCGTGGCCCCCGCCTCCACCCGCGCCAGCCGGCGAACGTCCGGGGTCTCGGCCCACCAGCGCTCGGCGACGTCGGCGTGGTCGAGCTCGAGGCGATCGGTGACCACCACCATCCCCGCGCGCGCCCCGGGATCGTTCAGGGCCCGCCATGGCCGGGCCACCGGGGAGGTCGAGTGGCCGCTCCCCACCGCACGAAGCCGCGGGGGCATGCGCCCCGGCTCATCGAGCCACGCGACCAGTTCGGCGACGGTGCGAGGCCGGATGAACAGGGTGGGGGCGTCCTGCTCGCCGAGCCAATCCTCCCAGACGATCGTGCCGACGACCAGCGTCACGTCAGCGCTCCCAGGACCTCGCGGGAGAGCAGGTCGGGCCGCTCGTCGTGGATGGAGTGCCCAGTGTTCCCGAGCAGCACCACGCGCTTCACGGCTGGGATCTCTTGCGTGCCGAGGCCGACCTCCTCGACCCGCGCAAAGATGTTCGAGAACGCGAAGTCGTCGCCCTCGCCGGCGAGCATCACGATGTGGACGCTCGAGGGGATACCAAGGCGGCGAGGCCGGCCATCTGGGCCGGCGTGCTGCCAGCTGAAGCAGAGCTGCTCATAGTTGTATCGCCAGACGTAGCGCCGGTGCTCCTCGTCGTAGACCTCCTCCCGGTCCTCGCGCGAGGCGGTCACCCAGGCGTCGATGTGCGGCCACCGCTCCATCCACCAGAACTCGGCGGGTGTCTTGAAACGGGGCGGTACCTTGGTGTCGTAGGACATCTCGAAGTATCGTCGCCGCGCGTCCCCATTCGAGCCTTCGGGCATCGCGGCGATCTCGAAGGCACGATCGGGTCCGACTTCCTTTACGATGTCGTCGACGAGCGGATCCCACAAGCTCGCCGGCGACCACAGCACGTAGGACCGAGGTCTCAGCTTGCCCCGGTGGGCGGCCCGAAGCCCCAGGTTTCCGCCCAGGCTGCCGCCGCAGACGGCGTGGGGCCGCCGGCTCAGCCCCGCCGGCTCGGGGAAGTGCGCGGCGAAGTTCTCGATGTAGCGGTCGAGGAAATCTAGATACGGGAAGGGCCCCTCCGACTGCCGCCCCGCCGGGAGCGGCCGCAGCGGATCGAGCCCGAAGCGCGCTCCCGGAGGCCGCTCGGCGTACCCGCAGCCCGGCAGGTCTAAGCTTACGACGTTGAGCCGCTCTCCGTGAGGCCGGGTTTGAAGCGCTCGGGCGAGCGCGTCGGCCTCCTCAGCCCGGGAGCCCCCTCCGTGGAGGTACAGGATCCAATCGCGGGACCGCCGGGGGGCACGGTGAACGATGACGCGGGTGCTCGCCTCCACGTCCCCAAAGCGGACCACGTGGTCGAGGGTCTCTCCTTCCGTGGTAGGAACGTTGACCGGGCGCCAGGGCGGGTCGTCCTCGGCCGAGACGGCGATATATCGCCGCTCGCCGCGAGGATCGTGCGCGATGGCGAGCGTCAGGCGCTCAGACGCGGGGCTCTGGAGATACTCGACGACGTCGTGGACGTGCTTTTTGACCGCGCTGAGCCGCTCGGCGGCAGAGCCTGGCCCCGGGCTACTCAGCTCCTCGAGCATGCGAGCGATCCGCGCCTCGAGCCCGACATAATCGACCCTGTCCAGGCTTGCTCTCGAACCGCGGCCCGTGGCGGCGAGGTCGGCGTACGCCCGAGCCTGCTCGGGTGCGCTGCTCCAAAGAACGGCCGCATGATACATGAGATCGTCGGCTCTCCGCTTCCTCGCGATGTTCTTCATTCCGTGCATGAGCTCGCGCGCACCCTCCTCGTGCCGGTTGTGCAGGATGTAAGGGTGGGGACGGGGGACAGCGGCGGGTCGCTCGCGGGGCTCGAAGGGCAGGAGCCCTCTCCTCGACCCCTCTCCCTGGCCGAAGCCCACACGGACGACCTCCATACCGAGTCTCTTCTCATCGATCCCGGACCGGATGCAAGGCCAGCCCCGTCGGAAGGACCGGCTTGCGCCTCGGATCCTGGCGCCCGCTTCGAGACGGGGTTGCGGCAGCGTGACTCCTGCGCCATTTCAGACCCAGAGGTTGCGGTGAGTACGCCCGAGGACGACGTAGTGCGGAGCCACTGCTGGAGCGCGTATTCGAGGCGGCAGCCGTTCGGTTGTTGCGCGTTATCGGCTCAGCCCGCCGAAGGATGTTAGGGCGGCCTCGACCGCGGCCGGCTCGTCGCTGGTGACCACCCGGCGGTCGAGGGCGGCGCCGCGCAGCAGCTCGTGCGAAGCTCGCCGGCGGCGCAGCCCTGAAGCTCACCGGCGGGGAAGTACACGAGCCGATAGACTCCGCGCCGCACCCGGACCATGCGCCCTTTCCGTACATGGTGGGCGAGCAGCTGCGGCGAGTACCCGGCCTCGGCCGCCTGCTTTGTTGTGAAGAGCCCCTCCTGGGCGGACGCGACCTCGAAGAGGTGGTCCCTGTTGGGCGCTCGAGGGGCCGGCTCACCCACACACGAAACTTAAGCGGGGCTTGAGTTTTGTGCAAACGAGTGTGTCGGCCACCACCGGAGGGCCTGGCGAAGGAGTTCAGGCCGAGGCCGGCTCGGCCGCTCATTAGATTAGAGCGAGGAGCGCGCCCTCGACGAGGGGCCGGGCGACCCCGGTGGATTCCGGGCGACTTCGGTTGAATCCGGGTGGTATCGAAATTCGAGTGATTGTCATCACTTTCGAAACTGGATGCTCCGATTCCACGGGCTTCACCTCTCACGACAAGGGGGCGCCCCACTTCCCCCCTTCGCGAGCCGTTCGCCCTCGCCTGAACGGGCACCCGAACCCCCTTCAGCCAAACATCAACGACCACCGATCCACTGGAACGCCGCGGCTCCCGCAGCCTTCCTCGGCCAGTCGAAGCCACTGGCCCCGTGTGGGCAGCGTAGTTGTCGCTAGGTTGTAGGGGCGTGCGAGGGCGAGAGGGGCTCAGTGGAGAAGTTCGAAGTCGGTGCGCCGGTTACGCGCCCGGCCCGCCTCTGTGTCGTTGCTGTCAACCGGCTTGTCGGGCCCCTTGCCGATCGTGATGATCCGACGAGGATCGAAGCCGTAGCGCTCGACGAGGTAGAGCTTCACCGTATCGGCGCGTCGGCGGGAGAGCTCGACGTTGTAGGCCCGGCTACCGGTGCTGTCCGTGTTGCCGGTGAGCCGGATGCAGTCCTCGAAGTAGATCTCAGCGAGATGCCCGAACTTCTCTTCGATGTCCCGCTTGGCGGCATCGCTCAGCTCGGTGCCGTTGGTGGGGAAGGTGACTTGGAGCGACTTGCTCGACAGCGGGTGCTGGTGGTCCGAGGTCTGGCAGTACTCGAAGTCGTGCATCGGCTCGGCCTCGTGCGGCCGACCCCTCAATGAGAGGCTCCGAACCGGGCCGCTGTGGGCGATCGTGGACCAGCTCGGCTTGGTGCCGACCTCGGGCATGACCCTCGAGTAGCGCTTCCAAAAGTAGTCGAAGAGGTCACTCCCGCTCTCGCCTCGATATCCTGGGTTCAGGCCGAAGAAGTTGAGGTTGTCACCGTGGGTGGCGAGCCGCACCGTTCGAAGCTCCTCTTCGGCGACGTCGCGGGGCTTGCGAAAGGAGGTCTCGATGATGTCGATCGCTCTTCGGCGAGCGCCGTCCGCGTTCGTGTTGATCTCTGCGTTGGCCCGGAGCCAACCCTCGGCGAGGCTCCGCACCGCCTGCTCCTTTCGGCGGAGGACGTCCGACTTCACGACGAGGCTCTCGGCGATGAGGAAGCTCGCGTCCTTCGTGGACTCGAGCTCGAAGGCGCCCCGCACCTGCTCGAGGCTGCGTCTCTTGTCGTCGATGAAGATCATGGCCGCGTCGGCGGCGCCTTCGATGAAGAGGTCCGCCGCGTCGCGATGGCTACGGGCCCGGATGAGGTTCACGTCGCCGTAGTCGAGGCCAGCCAGGTCAAGAGTGATGAGCAAGAAGCTGTGGGCCGGGGTCTTCTCCTCGAGCGCGATGCGCTTCCCCTTCAGGTCGTTGAGGGTCCCGATCCCGGGGCGGGCCACCAGGATCTCCTCGCCTCGGGACCAGCCGGCCAGCATGAAGAGGACCGGGCGGAGGGGTTCGAGGAGCGCATACTCCGTCGGGAGGTCGTCGACGGTGATCCAAATGACATCCACCTCCCCGGCCCGCCAAGCGCGGACCGACTCCGGGATGCTCTCGAGAAGCTGGAAGCGGACCTCCAGATTGTACTCGTTTCGGTACCTCGACCTCGCCGAGGGCTCGAGACCCCCATTGAAGTAGGGGCCGCCCACGTAGCCGCCCCAGGGTTGGATGCCCACCGTCAGCGGCTCCGGCCGCTCGTCGGCCCGGGGGCGCGGCGGGGCGGGGGCGTCTTCGGGCGTGAACGATCCGAGCGCGCTCGCTACCACCGGTCGAGGGGCGTCGGAAGGGCTCACGTCCACCGCGGCTTCGCGCGCCTCGACCGCGGGCCCATTCGCGAGGAGCGGAGGCTCGAGGCCGCGCCTCGGCTCGACGCTCGTACCCCGACCGAGATCATCGAGCGCGATGCGGAGCGACTCGACGAGCGCCCGCTCGCTGCAAGGTCCCTCCGCGCCGGCGGCGCCCGTGGAGACCTGTCGAGCGATGTCGAAGATGGTGATGTTGACCCTGCAGAGGTCGGCGATCCGGATGACGCGGGTCGTGATCGTTTGGGAGGCCGCGACCTGCCGGCCGACCTCGGACTGGGTCTCCGGGTCGTAGCGCCGACTCATGAACTCCTGGTGACGCTCGCGGATCGCGGCCTCGAGGGCGACGTGCGGAACGACCCGATAACCCTTCGTTTCGGCGATTCGCGCCTCGATGTAGGCCCACATCGACTGCCTCAGGCTCTCGGTCGGGTCGAAGTTGACCGCGCTGACCGGGAAGACGGCCACCACTGTGTCCCCTTGGGCCAGGACCTCGGCGTGAGCCAGGAAGGTCAGGCAGGCTACGACGCTCGCCTTCATCACGCCGCTATGGTCGGCTTTCCACACCCATGGAACGTAGCAAACCCCAGCCGTACCGGCCAGAGGAACATGCCGAATGACAGGACCCATCGAAATTCCGACTTGCGCTCGGGCGCTGGAGGCGAGCGAGCATCCGGCCCAGGTTCGATGGAGTCGATGGGGTCCATCGGAAATACCGATCAATCCTGGTTCTATCCTCTAAGCTCGATGGCTTCTGCGTCACCCTCAGCCGGCTCGCTCCCCGGGACGTCAACCGTCCTCGGCCTAGGTTTCGCCTGCAGCCACATGTACAAAATGAGCGCGGGCGGGTCTTCGATGGGTGGCGGTGAAGGTCGATTCCGTAGATGGCGGGTTGCTCAACGCCGGGCAGCGACGACCCTCTTTGGCATTCAGTCGATAATGGACGGACTCACGCGCTCAACCTCCAGCTAAAGACCGATGCGGAGCAAGCAGATGATCATGCTCCGGCCGAATGGCCTCCTTCGAGCGCCTCTCATTCGGCCGAAAATGAGGCGGTCGGAAAAAAGTACGCTCGAGACGGGAGAAGCCGCTCCGCTCGACGCCCCGCTCCCCCCAGAGTGGACCGCCATCGAGTTCGCGAGGCGCAGCGAGGCGCAGCCGAGCGGAGTCCGGTCGCGTCCGGCTCCGCCGGCGAGGGGACCGGACGAGAGCATCCACGAGGCGATCGAGGGCCCCATCGATCGGCTGGGACCGGCTTGGTGGGACGCGCTCGGATCGGCGCTCGGCGGTCGGCTCGATGGGCCGGAGCCGCTGACCGAGCTTTGGTGGTTCGACCACGCGCTCACCGGCCCGCTCGGCTTCGCCGTGCTCCGCGCGCTCCTCGAGGCGCTCGACCGGCGCCCCGGGGGCCTGTCCCCAGGGACCGTGCTCGACCTCCTCGCTCCGCCGCTCGGGCCGCACGTAGGCGAGAGCCCCCGCCGCTTCCACCACCGCTTCGAGACCGAGCGGGAGCGGAACGACCTCGCCGCCGAGCTGTGCGCACCTCGGGGCAGCGCGCGGTTCAAGGTCGAGACCGCGGCGGTGTCGATGCTCCGGCTCCGGTGGCCGGACGAGAACTTCGAGGTGGTCCTCGACGACGGGCTCGGCTTCTTCGAGCTCGCGAAGAGCCCGAGCTTCCCGTTCGGGAGCGCCGCGGACGTCCAGCTCAGGGCGCTGGCCGGGACGAGCCTCGACCTCCGGGTCCGGCCGAGCGTCGCGTTCGTCCGTCGGGGTTGAACCTAGCTCGAGCACCGGTCGGTCCGGACCAACGCCCCCGGCTCGTTTCGTGCGTCCCTGGCGGTCCGGTCGCCTGCGGCGACCCTCGAGGGGCGGCTCCACCGGTCACGACGAGTAGCCTCGGTCCACCTCCGCGGCCGCGCGCCCAGGCGGCCCGGATCCTCCGTGGCTCGGACTTCATCCATCGAAGACCAACAAGGTGGAGGAGCGCGCCCCGGAGCGCCGGGCAGCGGACGAGTCACCGCGGGGGGCGCCATGGTGGTACCCGGTGGGTTTTAGGGGGGTGGGCGAGAATGTACTCCATGTCTTCCGGAAAGACGTTGCTCTCGATCGTGCTTCGGGTCCTCTCTCCGGAGGTCGGGTGGTGGTACACCTCGGTGGTGAGCGGCATGCAGGCGTCCTGGAGAACCGAAATATAGAAGCCGATCCATGCTGCGCGAGGAGAATCTTCGAGCAGCCAAATCATCTCCGGGATTCGGTCGATCAAGTACTGCCGAACCTCCTCGGCCTCGGGCCGGACGTCAGAGATGGAACTGCTGATGTCCTTGGCAACGTGGCCCACGCAAGCGCGGGCCCATAGCCGGGCGAGCCCACCCCAGCTCACCCCTTCCCCTGGTAGCAGGTCGCCAGCGGCATGTTGGGAGGACCACCGGTCGAACGTATTGCGCCACTTCTCCGGGTCGGGGATCTCGTCTTCGAACACATCCTTGTTCAGGTCGTCCGCGAGCGGGGTCATGTCGAAGACTTGCGAGGTGGCGGGTTCCTCCGCTTCCTGGGGGCCCATGAGGAGAAGCGCTTGCTCCACTGCGTCGAGTCCTACACGAACTTCTTCGATTGTTGGCTGGATGCCCGAGTGCGAGCGGTACGCGGCGGTGCTCAGGAAGCGCTCGGGAAGCGAACGGCAGATGGTCAATACCTGCTCAATCGTCGGCCAGCATCGGTCCAAGGAGTTCACCAGTCGACCTCTCTCACTTCGAAACCGGCCTTCGCGAGTAGGCTGCGAGGGGCAACCTTCCCATCGCGCGGCGCCCGCTCGATGGCTTCGGTCGAGGGGTTCGAGAACGCGAAAGCGCCGGCTCGCCGTTGCTCCGGGTTGTCCTTGTCGCGCCACGATTTGTACTTTTCGAGGTAGCGCTCATCCTTCGCGAGCGCCTCGGCGAGCGTCACGTCCTGGCGCTTGACCTCCACCG
>DAIQNR010000095.1:0-19593 GCA_036788295.1 Myxococcota bacterium | reverse complement strand
CGGCCGCCGGCCTGGTCAGAGGCGCAGAGTGGGTCTTTCGCCACTGCACGTTCGTAGGCAACTTCAGCTGGCCGTCCCTGTTGCGAATTGAGGCCGAAGCAGTCGTCAACGACTCCGATAGCGTGATCATCTTTCTCAACTCGATCCTCTCCCTTCCGAACGCCGACCGCACGTTCCCGTATGCAAATAGCGATCGCTTCTGCGAGAATGCCCTCAGCCCGGGACCTCTCCCGGGGGATTGGGGCGGAGGAAGCAACCATCGCGACCTGGTGTTCGACCCCGGAGGACCGCAACCCGAGGACTGTCCCGGCGTGTCCTTCACCTCTCTCGTGAGCAGCGACCCCCTCCTCGGACCACTGGACTTCAACGGGGGAGACACGAGAACGCACGCCGTCGATCTCGGGAGCCCGGTCGTCGGGGCAGCGGCTCCTTCTCTCTGCCTGCCCGACGACCAGCGCGGGTTCCCGAGAAACCCCTCGGCGTGCTGGATTGGCTCCTACGAGGACTGACCATGATCGGCTCGATTGGCGCCTCTCTTTCGAACGCAGGCAAACGCGCTGGATTCGCAGGTGGAGCGCGGGAAGAGGCTGAGCCGGGTGGGGTCCGGCACGTTCCGGCTCCGCCGGCGCGGCGACCGAGGGATCTCGTCGCGACGATGTTCTTTGCCGTCCTGATCTTGGCACCCAGAGCTTCTCGAGCACAGTCCCACGATTACCTCATCACCGTAGGTACTCCCCAAGGCGGCAGTGCGGGGATCAATCGAATTCCGCCCCAACAACCGCCGCCCCCGAGCGTCATCACCCTCACCCCCGACGACCCTGACGACGGGGTGGCCGAGTTCGCTTTGCCCTTCGACTTCCCGGTCTTCGATGAGCTCATCCCTGCCGGCACCACGCTCTACATCAGCACCAACGGAGTCATCTCCGTCGGCGCCCCCGTCCGCTCGCCCCAAAACGCTCGCCTGCCGGAACCCTCTCGGTCGCAGGTGCTCATCGCGCCGTTCTGGGAGGACCATCGCTTGGGGGCGTCGGGTTCGCTGCGGGTCCACTTCACCCCGGAGTTCCCATTTCAGTTCCCCGGCGGCCCGCTCGCGCTCATCCATCCGCATCATGCCCATCTCGACTCCCCAGCGTTATCCATTGCCTGGGTAGATATCGAGAACAAGCGCTCGGGACTTCGCTTCTCCTCCATCGTCACGCTCTTTGCCAACGGAGACATCGCACTTCTGGCCCCGCGACCACCGCTCCCCCCCCCTGTGTTCGATGCAGGCTGGAGCCCCTTTCGTCTGGGGGTTGGCGCCCAGGCCACCATCGGGGTGCAGGGAGGCCCGCACGCCGCATCCCTTCGATGCTCGCCCGGGTGCGACACCTTCAGCGCCATCGCAGACATGCAGAATCAACCGTTCGGTGCTCCACCGTATCTATTCGTGAGGCGCCCTGTGCAGAGCCCCAACCTCAGGGTGGTGAGCGCCGGGCCCATTCCAGCGGCGGGAGAGACCCCCGGTCAAGGGCTCCCCCCCTGCCGGGACAGCAACACTCGACACACCATGGACCGGATCGAGGTCCCGTTCGTGGTCGAGAATGCGGGGACCGCTCGAAGCCAGGCCACCCACTTCATCATCTACAACGAGCCCAAAAGAGCACCGCCAGACGCGCCCTTCTTCCCCGAACCCCGCACCTTCGGGCCAGTGGACGACGGCCGCATAGGCTACCTGGCCGGGATGGTGTCGGACGGCCCCCAGCAAACCCATCCAGAGTGGGACTACTCCGTCACCCGGGTCCCTGCTTTGGAGCCAGGACAGCAGTACTCGGGCTCCGTGTTCATCTGCGGCGCCGGTCCGAACCCGGCCTCCTTCTGGGCCCATGTCAACCCCTACGTCCGCTTTCCCCTCGAAACCGACTACTCCGACAACCGGCTCTTCATCGGCGTGCAGCCCCTCCCCTACCGACCGCCGCCCCCGCGGCCACCTGTCGCATGGTATGCAGACCCCTACCTCGAGCAGCCCATGCCCATCGACCGATTTCCGGTGGCCCGGGTTGGGTGGCCCTACGACTTTCAGCTCCCAAGATACGGGACGACGCCCATGTTCAGCAGGGATGACATCTCCTTCATCCTCCCCGAGTGGCGAGGCCAAGGGCCGGCTTCAGGCCTCGGCCTCGATGTCCGGGGGAGGCTCAAGGGGATCCCGCTCGAGGCCGGCAGCCATGACGTCTGGGTCTGGGTCTGGGGTCCCCCGCCCGCCGGCGAGACGGTGTTCAGCTCGACCCATCAGCGGCTCCGGCTCGACATCATCGACCCCGGTGAGCTTCGGGTCACGACCTCCACCCTCCCCGATGGGTATCGCAACCTGTCCTACGAGGCGACCATTCGGTTCGACGGGGGCGTGCCGCCCCATGACCTCGAGCTGCTCGATGGGCCGCCGGGGTTTCGGCTCGAGAGTTCCTCCGAGGAGCTCGCTCGCCGCCTCGTGGGTCTTCCCCAAGCGGGCGGACGGTTCCCGGTGCGGCTCGGGCTCGAGGACGGCCGCGGCGACCGGGTCGAGGCCGAGCTGACGCTTCTCGTCGATGCTCCTCCCGCCGTGCGCTTTCGACCCACGGATCTCCCGAGCGGCACGGTGGGTCAGCGCTACGAGGCCCAGCTCGAGGTGCTCGGCGGGGCCCCGCCGTTCGTCCTGGCCGCCGAATCGGTCCCACCGGGGCTCTCCTTCGACCCCGCAGACGGCCGCATCGCCGGGCTTCCGACCGAAACGGGGCAGTTCTCCGTCCGGGCCACGGTCACCGACGAGTTCGGAGACATGGACGAGCGAGCCTTCGAACTCACCATCCTGCCCGAGGCCCCGCCGCTGTCGTTTGCCTCCGAGCGGCTCACCTTCGAGCTCGGCGCTTCACCGAGCCTCAGCCTTCGCGCCGAAGGCGGGCAGCCGCCCTACCGCTTCGCTTCCGTCGATCCCCTGCCCGCCGGCCTCGAACTCGCCGAGGGAGGCCAGTTCCGGGGCCTCCCCACCGAACCGAGCCCCGCCACCTGGACCGAGTTTTCGGTCACCGACGCCCTCGAGCAATCCATCACCCGAAGGCTGCTCGTCGAGGTCCTCGAACCCACCGAAGAACCCATTCCCGAGCCCGAAACGCCCCGTTCCGGTGAACTGGACCCCGGCTGCGGATGCAACACCCATGGCGGCGCCCCGTCCAGCTCGGGCCTCGTGGCCTTCGCCGCCCTGCTGCTCTTCGCCCTCCGCCGAACGCGACGCGCCGCCTGTCCCGTGTCCTGAGACCCGGTGTCGCAACAACCACGAAGAACCACCCTGCGCGACCCATTCTGCGTCAGCACCATCGGCGACTTTGACCGATCCGATCCGCCTCTCCAACAGCGCCATCCGAACCACCGTAGCCTTCGTGTTCGCTCTCGACTCGACTGCCGGTTTGAACCAAGTGGCGGCGGACGAGACGCGAACGAAAGAACCATCAGCGACCATCTTCCGCCTGTGCAGTGAGTTCGAACGGTGCTCCCGGTGGACCTGGACCGAAGCTCGAGCCGATCGTCAAGCAGGGGGTTGCGTGGGCGTACGTGAGCAGGTATCGCTCCATCATGCTCAGAACGGCCGTGTGTGTGCGTGTGTGTGTGTGTGCTGACGACATCGAGTTCCGCGTGGGCCCGGGCTTTGACGGTGAGCACGCTCGCCGATGACTGCTCGGCACCCCCGAGCGGCAGCCTCCGCGCGGCCATCGACGCCGCAAACGCCACGGGGGGCCCGGCGGTCATCACCTACGCCCCTGACCTCGCCGGAACCATCGTGCTGGCGTGCCCTCTGTCCATCTCGGCGGTCGTGGACATCAATGCCAAAGAAGACGTAGAGGTCGACGGGTACCTTCTCACTGGCCACGACATCCTCACCATCCAGCCCCCCGCAGCGGTCCGACTGGACCGATTTCGCCTCCGCGGTGGAACCGAGACCCGGGCCATCAAGGTCGAATCGGGAGCGGTTTTGGAAGTGGACCGGAGCGAAATCGGAAACAACGAGTGGCCCGACGGCGGCACCACGGGCGGGGCCGGAATGTGGGTAGAATCCGGCTCGACGGTCGCCATCACCCGAAGCCTCTTCTACACCAACGTCGTCCCAGATTGCCTGGACTGTCTCGGAGGGGCGATCCTGGTCGAAGGCCCGTCGGACTTCTACGTCTCGGACACCGAGTTCGAACAGAACTACGCCCAATCTGGAGGAGCCATCGCGTTCCTGGGTGACTTCCCGCCGGGCTCAGCAGCCATCGAAGGATCGACCTTCTTCAACAACCTCGTCTTCTCCTCATCACTTCAGGGAGGTCGAGGCGGCGCGCTCTGGGCCGAAGGAAACGCGGCGGGACGCGCGGCCATCACCGTGCTCAACTCGACGTTCGCGAAAAATGGAGCCAACGAGGGGGGCGCCGCCGGTGTGGGTTCGGCCGCCGGCCTGGTCAGAGGCGCAGAGTGGGTCTTTCGCCACTGCACGTTCGTGGGCAACTTCAGCTGGCCGTCCCTGATCAACACTGAGGCCGAGTCCGTGGTCAACGACTCCGATAGCGTGATCGTCATTCTCAACTCGATCCTCACCCTTCCGAACGCCGACCGCACATTTGTATCCCCTACAAGCCTGCGCTTCTGCCGCGACGCCCAAAATCCATTACCTTTTTCTACGCCGGGAGATTGGGGCGGAGGCAGCAACCATCGCGACCTCCTGTTCGACCCCGGAGGACCGCAGCCCGAGGACTGCCCGGGTGTGTCCTTCACCTCGCTCGTGAGCAGCGATCCCCTCCTTGCCTCACTTGACTTCAACGGAGGCGACACGAGAACGCACGCGGTCGACCCGGGCAGCCCGGTGGTCGGAGCCGCCGCTCCTTCTCTCTGCCCGCCCGAAGACCAGCGCGGGTTCCCGAGAAACCCTTCCGCGTGCTGGATTGGCTCCTACGAGGACTGACCATGATCGGCTCGATCAGCCCCCATTCTCCGACCGGACGCGGACGCGGTGGATTCGAAAGAGCAGCACGGGTCGAGGCGGAGCCTCGCGGAGTCCGGCCTGTTCCATCTGCGCCCTCACGGGCACCGGGAGTGATCCTCACGACGACCCTCGTCGCAGCGGCGCTCTTTGCCCCGGGCGCTTCTCAGGGACAGTCCCACAACTACGTCATCACTTCAGGTGGCGGACACGGCGGGGACTCGGAGATCACCTTCATACCACCTGGTCCACCTCCGCCCCCGAGCGTACTCATCCTCACGCCGGATGACCCCGACGACGGCGTGGCCGAGTTCGAGTTGCCTTTCGACTTCCCGGTCTTTGATGAGTTCATCCCTGCCGGCACCACGCTCTACATCAGCACCAACGGAGTCATCTCCGTAGGCGCCCCCGTACGCTCGCCACAGAACCCTCGACTGCCTGACCCCTCACGGCAGCAGGTGCTGTTCGCTCCCTTCTGGGAAGACCATCGCTTGGGGGCGTCGGGTTCGCTTCGGGTCCATTTCACCACCGAGTTCCCCTTTCGACCGTTCGGCGGCCCGCTCGCTCTCACCAATCCGCATCACGCCCATCTCGACTCCCCAGTTCTATCCATCGCCTGGGTCGACATCGAAAACAAGCGCTCCGGACTTCGCTTCACTGCAGGCGTCACGCTCTTTGCGAACGGAGACATCGCTCTCACGGGCCCACAGTTGCCGTTTTCTACCTCCTTGAATCGAGATCCAGTTTGGCTCCCTTTTCGCTTGGGGGTTGGCGCCCGAGCCACCGTCGGGGTGCAGGGAGGCCGGCACGCCGCGTCCCTTCGATGCTCGCCAGGATGCGATACTTTCAGCGCCATCATCGACATGCAGAATCAACCGTTTGCCCGTCGCTCTTATCTCTTCGTCCGGCGACCTGTGCAGAGCCCCAACCTCAGGGTGGTGAGCGCCGGGCCCATTCCATCGGCAGGAGAGACCCCCGGTCAGGGTCTCCCCCCCTGCCGGGACAGCAACACTCGACACACCATGGACCGGATCGAGGTCCCGTTCGTGGTCGAGAATGCGGGGACCGCTCGAAGCCAGGCCACCCACTTCATCATCTACAACGAGCCCAAAAGAGCACCGCCAGACGCGCCCTTCTTCCCCGAACCCCGCACCTTCGGGCCAGTGGACGACGGCCGCATAGGCTACCTGGCCGGGATGGTGTCGGACGGCCCCCAGCAAACCCATCCAGAGTGGGACTACTCCGTCACCCGGGTCCCTGCTTTGGAGCCAGGACAGCAGTACTCGGGCTCCGTGTTCATCTGCGGCGCCGGTCCGAACCCGGCCTCCTTCTGGGCCCATGTCAACCCCTACGTCCGCTTTCCCCTCGAAACCGA
The DNA here is from genome assembly GCA_036788295.1 of Myxococcota bacterium. Lineage (GTDB taxonomy): Bacteria > Myxococcota > Kuafuiibacteriia > Kuafuiibacteriales > Kuafuiibacteriaceae > JAHQVK01. The sequence continues at coordinate 13,252 of DAIQNR010000095.1, read as the reverse complement.
CTACTCCGACAACCGGCTCTTCATCGGCGTGCAGCCCCTCCCCTACCGACCGCCGCCCCCGCGGCCACCTGTCGCATGGTATGCAGACCCCTACCTCGAGCAGCCCATGCCCATCGACCGATTTCCGGTGGCCCGGGTTGGGTGGCCCTACGACTTTCAGCTCCCAAGATACGGGACGACGCCCATGTTCAGCAGGGATGACATCTCCTTCATCCTCCCCGAGTGGCGAGGCCAAGGGCCGGCTTCAGGCCTCGGCCTCGATGTCCGGGGGAGGCTCAAGGGGATCCCGCTCGAGGCCGGCAGCCATGACGTCTGGGTCTGGGTCTGGGGTCCCCCGCCCGCCGGCGAGACGGTGTTCAGCTCGACCCATCAGCGGCTCCGGCTCGACATCATCGACCCGGGCCACCTCCGGGTCACGACCTCCACCCTCCCGGATGGGTATCGCAACCTCTCCTACGAGGCGACCATTCGGTTCGACGGGGGCGTTCCTCCCCATGACCTCGAGCTGCTCGATGGGCCGCCGGGCTTTCGGCTCGGGAGTTCCTCCGAGGAGCTCGCCCGCCGCCTCGTGGGTCTCCCCGAAGCAGGCGGACGGTTTCCCGTGCGGCTCGGGCTCGAGGATGGCCGGGGAGACCGGGTCGAGGCCGAGCTGACGCTGCTCATCGATGCGCCTCCGGCGGTCCGGCTTCGCCCCACGGAGCTTCCGAGCGGCCAGGTCGGGCGGCGCTATGAGGCCCAGATCACGGCGGAGGGCGGGGCCCCGCCGCTTCGACTCGCCGCCGAATCGGTCCCACCGGGGCTCTCCTTCGACCCCGCAGACGGCCGCATCGCCGGGCTTCCGACCGAAACGGGGCAGTTCTCCGTCCGGGCCACGGTCACCGACGAGTTCGGAGACATGGACGAGCGAGCCTTCGAACTCACCATCCTGCCCGAGGCCCCGCCGCTGTCGTTTGCCTCCGAGCGGCTCACCTTCGAGCTCGGCGTAGCACCGAGCCTCAGCCTTCGCTCCGAAGGCGGGCAGCCGCCGTACCAATTCGCTTCGGTCGATGCCCTGCCCGCCGGCCTCGAGCTCGAAACATCAGGCCAGTTCAGGGGCCTGCCCACCGAACCGAGCCCCGCCACCTGGACCGAGTTCTCGGTCACCGATGCCCTCGAGCAAACCATCGTCCGAAGGCTGCTCGTCGAGGTCCTCGAACCCACCGAAGAACCGAATCCGCAGGAACCGTCCCCATCCGAACCCCTCGACCCCGGCTGCGGCTGCAACACCAGCACCGGCACCCCCTCCAGCTCCGCCCACTTCGCCTTCGCCGCCCTCCTCCTCTTCGCCCGCCGCCGAACCCGACGCGCCGCCTGTCCCGTGTCCTGAGACCTGGTGTCGTGGATCCGGGCGGTCCTCATGGGATCGAGCGTCCGACGAGCGCCAACAACCGCGAAGAAGCACCCTGTGGGACCCGTTCTGCATCAGTGCCATCGGCGAGTTTGACCGATCCCGATCCCCCGCCGCACAAGCGCATCCGAGCGGCCCCGCCGCCGCTGTCCTTCGCCTCCGAGCGGCTCACCTTCGAGCTCGGCGTCGCACCGAGCCTCAGCCTTCGCGCCGAAGGCGGGCAGCCGCCCTACCGCTTCGCTTCCGTCGATCCCCTGCCCGCCGGCCTCGAACTCGCCGAGGGAGGCCAGTTCAGGGGGCTGCCCACCGAGCCGAGCCCCGCCACCTGGACCGAGTTCCTGGCTGCAGCACAGACCTCAGCGCTTCGCGCTTCGGGCTCTGCTGCCCCAGGGCCGGCGGTCTTTGGGCTTCGCCCTGCAGACCTGGGTTCTCAGTCACCGACGCCCGCGAACAATCCATCACGCGAAGGCTGCTCGTCGAGGTCCTCGAACCCACCGAAGAACCAAATCCGCAGGAACCGTCCCCATCCGAACCCCTCGATCCCGGCTGCGGCTGCAACACCAGCACCGGCACCCCCACGAGCTCGGGCCTCGTGGCTTTCGCCGCCCTCCTGCTCTTCGCCCTCCGCCGATTGCGACGGATCGAGACGTCGCTGTCTGGATGGGTGGGGCCACGCGCCCCACCGGACGACGGGGCGGCGGAGGGCGGACCGGGCCGGACCAAACCGACCGGACCGGGCCGCCCTCAGAGGGACCGGAGAAAGGGGCGGAGCGGGTCAGTCCACCCGGATGAAGTCGCGGGGGGCGACGTCCTCCCATACCCACAGCCGGTTCGCGTTGGCATCGTAGCCGAGGCCGTAGTTGAGCGTCGTCGACGTTCCGAACCGGAAGTGCTCATCCACGAAGGGGCTGCTGCTCGAGGGGTCGCAGATGTAGAAGACGGCCCGGTCGTTGCCCTGGATGTAGAGGAACTCCGCGGTTCCGTCCGCATTTCGGTCCACGGCGTGGATCTCGGAAACGGTGAGGTTCCCTGGGATGGACCGGGTGAGCTCGGTCACCGCGCCGGTGGCCCGGCTCACCCGGACCACCGCGTACTGCGTGGTCTGCGTCGCGTCCCGGCACTGGGTGTAGTAGTAGTCGTCGTCCACCCCGAGGCCGCGACAATAGTTGTAGCTGCCGAGACCGAAGCTCTGGTCGAGCCGGGCCGGGGTTGGAAACGTTGTCGCCGTCGCCGTGACCGACCAAAGCTGGCTCGTCTGCGTGGCGAGGGTCGTGCGCGTGAGCATGTGAATGCGCCCGCCATACGCCGCGCCCGAGTAGAACAGCGTGGACGGCGCGCTCGAGAACGACGCGACGTCCACGACGTTGATGGTTTGGCCGAAGTCGCTCGAGAGCCGCCACAGCCGCCCAGTGAGTGCGGTGATGTTCTCGATGGTGTAGACGTTCGGGCCGTCGAGCACCATCCCAAAACCAAGCTGGTTGGTCCCGATAGCCGGGCTCGTCGACAGATCCACAGCGGGACCTCCGGCTTTGGGAAGCCGAAAGAGGTTAGAGTTTCCGCCGACGTAGACCGCTCCGCTCGTGCTCGTGTCGGCGGCGACGTAGTACTCGACGAGGCTCGTGATGCCAGTCGGCGCGCGGGTCTGGGTGGTCCCCACCATCCCTCCCTGTCCGGGCGTGCACGGCGGCACCGGAATTCGAAAGCTCCATGGCGTCTGGGCGATGGTCCCGGTGCAGCCCGCCACCGAGACCCCGGTCCAGGTCACCGTGATCAGCTCTCCGGGGTTGAACGGAGCGGTCGGGGTCAAGGTGACGGTGCCGTCGGGCGCGACCGAAACGTTGGTGCCAGAAACGGGGAGGCTCTGGTTGGTGCCGCCGCTTCCGGTGAGGGTGAACGTGCCCGCGTTCGCGTCGATCGGGGCTCCGAACCGGACCTCGATGGGCGGCCGCAGGCTCGCGGTCGTGGAGGTATGGGCGGGGCTGAGACTCTGGACCGTGGAGGAGAAGCCGCAGTCCGCGACCTCGAGATCGAGCGGGTTGTTGAGCGGCGCCCCACCCGAGGTCGTGGAGATGACATAGATATGGTAGGTCGTCCCGTCTGTAGCCTGGAACGTGCCGGCCATGAAGTTTGGCTGCCAGTCCGAGATGCACGCCAGCTGGGGGGTGGTCGTCCCACACGCGGCGTCGGAAACGAGCGCGACCCAGCGATTTTGGGTCGGCTTGTTGAAGAAGTTGAGGCGCACCGGCCCACTCGCCGTCGGGGTGTAGCGAAGCACGATGTCTGGCCCTTGCGGGGTGCCGACGGCGACGCAGGCCGGGGTGCCCACGATGTAGTCGTTCACGCTCGCGGTCCACGCGATGGAGTTGATGCCGGGGCTGATGTCGAGCGGATCCATGCAGCTCTCGCCTCCGGGCACGAATGGGGAGCAGGACCCGGAGAGGCAAGCGTCGCCCGGCTGGCAGGCCACCCCGCAGGTTCCGCAGTTGGCGTTGCTGGTGTTGAGGTTCGCCTCACAGCCGTTGGCCGGATCCATGTCGCAGTCGGCAAACCCGGTCGCGCACGGGCCGAGGCCGCAGGACCCGGCGGTGCAGGCGGCCACGGCGTTTGCGGGCACGGGGCACGCCTCGCCGCAGGCGCCGCAGTTGTCGACGTCGATTCGAAGGTCCACCTCGCAGCCGTTGCCGCCGGGCGCCCCGAGATCCCGGTTGCAGTCCGCGAAGCCCGTGTTGCAGACCGCGCCGCAGATGCCGGTCGCGCACACCGCGGTGGCGCCCGCGCCGCCGGAACAGACGGTCCCGCAGGCGCCGCAATGGGCCGGATCGATGTCCGGGTTCACGCAGCGGCCGCCGCACAGCAGCTCACCGGCGGCGCAGCGGTTGGCGCAGACCCCGGCGGAGCACACCTCGCCGCTCGGGCAGACGGTGCCGCAGGCTCCGCAGTTGGCGGAGTCGTTGTCGATCGAGGTGCACACGCCCTCACATACGTCGGGCGCAAACGGCCCGCAGACGGTCTCGCAAGCCCCGGACCGGCACGCCGTGCCCTCGGTGCAGGCGACGCCGCAAGCGCCGCAATGATTGTCGTCCGAGGATGTGTCCCGGCACGCGCCGTCGCAGGCGGTCAGGTTCGGGCTGCAGGACAGCGTGCAGCTGCCGTCGATGCACAGCTCGGCGGCGCCGCAGGCGGTGTTGCAGCCGCCGCACCGGGTCCGGTCGGACTGGGTGTTGACGCAGCGGCCATCGCAGAGGGTGAGCCCGAGCCCGCAGGAGGCCACGCACGCGCCGGCCTGGCAGACCTCGCCTCCGGCGCAGACGGCGCCGCAGGTTCCGCAATGGGCTCGATCGCTCTGAAGATCTCGGCAGCTGCCCGAGCACTCGGTCTGTCCCGCCCCGCAGCTCGAGGTGCAGCGGCCGTCGCTGCACACCTGCCCGCTCTCGCACGGGCTGCCGCAGCTGCCGCAATGGGCGCGGTCCGATTGGATGTCGAAGCAGCCGCCGGCGCAGTTGATCTGCGGCTCCGGACACTGAAGGCCGCAGGTGCCGGCGGAGCACAGCTCACCGGGATTGCAGGCGGCGCCGCACTGGCCGCAGTGGTCGCCCGACGCGGAGAGGTCGAAGCACGCCCCGACGCACACCGTCTGGCCGGGCGGGCACGACGTCGCGCACGTGCCCATGGAGCACACCTCGCCCCCCGCGCAAGCGGTGGCGCACGCGCCGCAGTTGCGGTTGTCCGCGGTGAGGTCCACGCAGAGGTCCCCGCAGACCACCTGCCCCGGGCCGCAGACGAGATCGTCGCCGCCGCAGCCGAGCCCAGCGAGGGCGAGCAGCGCTGCCCCTAGAATGTGTGTCCACCCACTTCTCATGCGAAAGATCCCCCCTGGGCCCGCGGCCCGGTCCTGAGACGTGCCCAGGTCGGGCCGCCGAGTGGAGGTGTCTGCACAGGAGGGCCGGCCGGAGGAAGCCGAGCCGCACCGAAGCAGGGAGAAACCCGAGGGGCGATTGGGGGAACGCGAAGCGATTTCGCTCAGACGCGAAACGCGTGAGGCGGGGCTGCGACGGGCGGGACCGACTCGAGAACCGGTCCCGCCCGAGGTCAGTGTGGAATCACTCGACCCGGATGAGCTCTCGGGGCGGTGTGTCTTCGAACACCCACAGTGCGGGCACGCTCTCGTCGTAGCCGAGGCCGTAGTTGCTCAAGCTCGTGCTCGGGCCCCAGGTGAAGTGGCGGTCCACGAAAGGAGCCGCGGTCGCGGGGTCGCACACATACCACGACTCGCGCCGGGTCAGCTGGACGTACAGAACGTCCGCGAGCCCGTCTGTCCCCGTGTCCACGGCGTGGATCTGGCCCGACAGCGAGCTCGTATTGGCAATGGCCCGGGTGATCTCGACGACCGCGCCGGTGGTCCGGTCGATGCGCAGGAGCGCCCATTGGGTGGTGTTCGAAGCGTCGCGGCAATGGGTGTAGTAGTAATCATCGTCCAAGGCGAGGCCCCGGCAGACGTTGTAGGTTGCCCCACCGAAGCTCCGCTCGAGCACGGCCGGCGCTGGGAACGACGCGGCGTTCGCGTCCACCGACCAGATCTCGACGTCGTTCGTCGTGCTGAAGTCGCGGGTGATGGCGTAGATCCGTCCATCGTAGGCGACACCCGAGTAGAAGACGCCCGCCGGCGCGGTGGCAAACGACGCGATGTCCTGGCTCGAGAAGGTCGCGCCGCCGTCCGACGAGATGCGCCAGAGCCGGCCGCTGGTCGCCGATGTGAGGGAGTTCTCCACCGTGTAGACATTCTGGCCGTCCACAAACATACCGTAGCCGAGCTGCGAGGTCCCGATCGTCGCGTTGTCGTGCACGTTGACCAGGGGGCCGCCAGCTTTCGGGATCTGGTAGAGCTGGCTGGTTCCGCCGAAATAGACGAAGCCGGTCGTGCTCGTATCGGCGGCGACATAGTATTCGATGAGCGAGGTCAGCCCGGTTGGAACCCGGGTCTGAGTCGTGCCCACGACGCCACCGGTTCCGGGCGTGCACGGCGGGACCGGAACCCTGAAGCTCCAGGGAGCCACGGGCACCGGGCTCGTGCAAAGGGCATCGGTGACGCCGGTCCAGGTCACCGTGACCAGCTCGCCGGGGATGAAAGGAGCGGTGGGGATGATGGTCACGGTCCGACCTTGGTTGCCTACTGTCACGTCGGCCCCAGACACTGGCAGCGACTGCATCGTCCCGCCCGAGCCGGTGAGAACGAACGTCCCCGCGGTGGTGTTGACGGCCCGGCTGAAGTCCACGATGAGCTCCGGGGACAGTGCCGAGGTGGTAGACGTGTTCGCCGGCGTCGTCGAGAGCACCGACGCCGGGCTGCTGCAGTCGGAGATGATGACTTCGAGTGGGTTGCTGAGCGGCAGCGCCCCGGACGTGGTGTCCACCACGTAGATGTAGTAGGTCGTACCCGCGACGCCGGGGAAGGTCCCGCCCATCGATTCCGGGCCGAAGTCGGAGATGCATGCGAGTTGCGGGGTGAGCGTGCCGCAAGCAGCGTCGGAGACGACCGAGGACCACCGGGTGTTCGTCGGCTTGTTGAAGGTGACCTCGACGTTGCCGCTCGTGGTCGGTGTGTAGGTCAGTACGATGTCTGGACCGTCAACGCTGCCAGCGGCCTGGCAGGACGGATTGGAGGTGAGGTAGTTCGGAGGCCCGGAAGCGCTCCAGGTCAGCGACTGAAAGCCGAGTTGCAGCGGGAGCGGGTCGAGGCAGCTCGCGCCGGTGACCTGACAGTTTCCGGCGACGCAGGCCTCACCGCTCGGGCAGGCCGCGCCGCAGGCGCCGCAGTTCATGGCGCTGGCGTCGAGATCCGTCTCGCAGCCGGTCGCCCCGTCCATGTCGCAGTTGCCGAACCCTGGGTCGCAGGACGAGATCGCGCAGGAGGCGTTGGTGCACGACCCGGCGGCGTTGGCGAACGTGCATACGGTGCCGCAGCCCCCGCAGTTGTCTTCGTCCGACGCGAGGTTCACCTCGCAGCCGTCGCCGGTGGGCAGGGAGAGGTCGCCGTTGCAGTCGGCGAAGCCCGCGCGGCAGACGGTGGCGCACGATCCGGACGCGCACACCCCGTTCGCGTTGGTTCCGCCCGGGCACTGAATGCCGCAGAACCCGCAGTTGTCAGGGTCGATGTCGGTCCGCACGCAGCGGCTCCCGCACAAGGTCTCGTCGCCAGCGCAGACGCCCGTGCAGCCGCCGCCCGAGCACACCTCGCCCATGGGGCAGGCCGTGCCGCAGGCGCCGCAGTTGTTGGCGTCGTTTTGAAGCGAAGTGCACTGCCCAGCGCACAGGTCGGGCGCAAACGGGCCGCAGGCCGCCTCGCACGCGCCGGCTCGGCAACGCTCTCCGTCGTCGCACACCGTGAAGCAGCTGCCGCAGTGGAGGGCGTCGGTGTCGGTGTCTCGGCAGCCATCGGGCTCACAGGCGGTGAGATTGTCGGAGCAGACCAGGTTGCAGGCCCCGGCGATGCACTGCTCGGCCGCCCCGCAGGCCGTCCCGCAGGCGCCGCAGCTCGCCCGGTCGGTCTGAAGATCGACGCAGCGGCCGGCGCAGTTGGTGAGGCCGGCGCCGCAGGAGACCACGCAGGCGCCGCTGTCGCAGACCTCTCCGGCCTCGCACTGCGTGCCGCAGGCGCCGCAGTGCGCGCGATCGGTCTGGATGTCCCGGCAGCTCCCGTCGCATTCGGTGAGCCCGAGCCCGCAGGAGGTCTGGCAGTTGGCCATGCTGCAGACTTCGCCGTCCGCGCACGCGTTGCCGCAGCCGCCGCAGTGGGCCCGTGAGGTCATGACGTCGAAGCAGCCCCCACCACAGTCTTGCTGACCGTCGGGGCAAACCACCTCGCAGGCTCCGCTCGTACACACTTGGCCGGCGCCGCAGGCCATGCCGCAGCCGCCGCAGTGGCTGGCGCTCGCCGACACGTCGAAGCACCCCCCATTGCACACGGTTTGGCCGGTTGGGCACGAGGTCGCGCACGAGCCCATGCTGCACGCTTCGCCGGCGCCGCAAGCGGTGCCGCAAGCCCCGCAGTTCGCGCCATCAGCGGTGAGGTCGGTACAGACCTCGCCGCAGACGACCTGGCCCGGTCCGCAGACGAGATCATCGCTGCCGCACCCGGCCAAAGCCATGAGGAGCCCAGCGGCTCCAAGGAGGGTCTTCATGTTCATTCGTTGGTGTCCTCTTGGCGGCGCCGGGCGCCGCGTCCTCTCGACGGCGCCGAGCGCCGCATCCTCGGCAGCGCAGGGCACCGCCATCTCTCGGCGGCGCAGGGCGCCGCGGGCCAGCCCCATCGGGGGCACGGCACGTCCATTCCCGGTTCGTCCCGGTCCTTCCCCCCTACCGGCCTTTTCGTGGTGAGGTCCTTCGTTTTCTAAACTTTTTTGATCAGGGCGGCGGATCGTCCGTTTCAACGGACGACCGAAGGCGCTCAGAAAAAAATACCGAAGGGCTGCTCCCCAGTCGGCCAAAGATTCCCCGTGAGCCTCCGACTGCCCTTCGAGCCCCGCACGCTCGGCCCCCCGCTCGCTGCCCTCCTGCTCGCCGCCTGCACGGGGTCCGAGACGGAGGCGCCGCGCCCTTCCCCGCCGCCGATCGAGGTCGGCCCGGGCGCCTGCGACATGCCAGCCATTTTGACCGAGAGCGGCTGCTCGGCCGGGGGCTGCCACGGGGTGCAACACGTGGCCGGCGTGGACCTCGCCTCGCCCGGGTTCGAAGAGCGGATCGCCGCCCACCGATCGATCACCGAGTCGTGCCGGGGCCAGCCCTTGATCAACCGAGACGACCCCGATGCGTCGCTTCTCGTCGCCCTGGTGGACCCGAGCGTCGAGCTGCCGTGCGGGGTGCCGATGCCGATCGGTTCGCCGGGCGTGTCGGCCGAGAATGCGGCGTGCTTTCGGGATTGGGCCCGGGAGCTGGCCCTACTCTCGCCGCCGCCGCCCCAGACGGTGCCGTTCGACCCCGCCGGTCCGGAGGCGATCGTCGCGAAGGTGAAGGCGCTCGCTCACGGGGGGGCGGTCCGGGCCGCCGAGCTCGAGCGGGTCCGGGCCGAGGGGACCCCGGGTCTGAAAGCCTTGGTCGAAGGCTGGGTTGATACCACGGAATTTCGAGTCAAAATGCAAGATTTTTTCGAGGTTTCGCTGCAGCAGCGGGTCAACGGGCTGCTCGGCCTGCAGTTTCGGACCCGCTTGCTCGGGCGCCTGCAAGACAACCTCGAAGACGCGTTCGTCCGCACCGCGCTCGACATCATGGCGTCGGGTCGGCCGTGGACCGAGGTCACCACGAGCCGCCGGTGGTGGCTGACGAGCGCCGCGCTCGCCGCGCTGCGCTACGCCGATGAGGGCTTCGACCGAACCGTGCAGTACGCCGCCGCGGAGGTCACCGAGGCCGACTTCGACGACGGGCGATGGATCGAGCTCGTGCCGGCGAGGGACGGAGAGCCGCTCATCGACTTTCGGGACCTGCCCGCGCTGCGCCGGGTACAGAGCCGGCTCGCCGTCCGCATCCCACGGCTCGGGTTCTTCTCGACGCCCGCGTTCTTCTCGAACGCGGAGACGAACGACGACAACCGGTTCCGGGTCACCACCAACCAAGCCCTGATCGCGGCCCTGGGCCGAGACTTCATGGTTGGGGACAGCACCCTGCCCCCCAGGGAGAGCGGAATCGACGCCCAGCACTCCGACCCGAGCAGCAGCTGCTACGGATGCCACAAGAACCTCGATCCGATGCGGCTGTACTTCGAGCAGACCTACGACATCTTCTATCGACGAAACCCTCGGCCCACCGCTGAGCGGCCCAGCTTCGCGTTCCTTGGCCATGTCGTGGACGGCCCGCGGATGGAAGACTTTGCCGAGGCGCTCAACACCCATCCCCGGTTCGCCGACGCGTGGACAGAGAAGCTGTGCCAATGGTTCACCTCCCGGCCGTGCCGGACGAGTGACCCGGAGCTGGCCCGAGTGGCTCGGGTGTTCCGGGAGGGGGGCTTCGACTTTCGCGCCCTGGCCATCGAGCTGCTCACCTCCCCGGTCGTCACCGGCGCCGAATCCACCGAGACCTGGTCCGAGGAGCCCTTCCTCGTGAGCATCACCCGACGAAGCCACCTGTGCCGCCTGCTCGACGCCCGGCTCGGGACCGACGGGCTATGCGAGCAGCGCCCGGTGGCCGCGCTGCTCGGGTTCATCCCGAACGACGACTTCAGCCGGGGCAAGATCGACTTCGTTCAGACCGCGGCCCCGAGCGCCTTTCATTTCGCCGGCGCCGAGCAGCTCTGCTCGCGCATCGCGCAGGTCGTGGTGGGGGAGCGGTTCTCACCCGCCGACCCGACCGGTTCCATCGCGAGCCTCGTCGAAGATCTCATGGGCCTGCCCGAAAACCACCCTCGCCACGACCGCGCGATCGAGGTCCTGACCGGACACCACGCCGAGGTGGGCGGTCTGCCCGCCGCCGCGATGCGGGCCGCCTTCGTGCTCGCCTGCCTGTCGCCCGACGTCATGGGGCTCGGCCTGTGACCGGCAAGAAGAGAGAAGTTGCCATGCGTTTGGACCGCCGCCGCCTGCTTTCCCATTTCATCCACGGGGGCCTCGGCCTCAGGGCGCTCGCCACCGGGCTGCCCGCCGCCCTCATCGCCCGGGGGGCCCGGGCCCAGACCCTGCCCGAAGGCGACGCGCTGTACACGGTGCTCGCGCTGACGGACACCGGCGACCCGCTGAACGCCAACGTGCCGGGGAGCTACGTCGAGGGGGTCGTCAACAACCCGATCGCCCAGGTCGGACCGGTCGATTTTCAGCTCGGCGGCCGGCCCGCCCGAGGGGCTCGGCCGTGGGCGGAGCTGCCCGAAGCCCTGCGGGAGCGCTTCGCGTTCCTGCACGTACGCTCGAACGTGGTCACCCACAACCAGCTCGACGAGGTGATGTCGATGCACGGGGCCATCAACGGGACCGGCGGCGCCCGGACCGAAGTCATCCCGTCCATGATCGCGAAGGAGTTGGCCCCGCGGCTCGGCACCGTGCTCAGCGAGCCGGTTCCCCTGGGCCGAGAGCCGCTGAGCGCCGAGGGCCTTCCTTTGAACCGCCTGAGCCCGGCCGAGCTGAAGAACTTGTTCTCGACCCCGGCGCCCGGGCTCGAGCGGCTGTCCGAGCAGCGCGACGCCGCGCTCGACGCGCTGTATGCGGAACTTCGACAGAACGGGACCAGGCAGCAGCGGCAGTTCCTCGACCGCTACGCGATCGGGCGCTCGCAGGCCCGCCTGCTCGGGGAGCAGCTGTCGGAGCTGCTGTCGGCGGTGTCGGACAATCCCCTCACCCCCGAGGCCCGGGCCCGGGACGAGATCCGGGCTGCGGTGGCCCTGTTCCGCCTCAATGTCACCCCGGTGGTGACGATCCACCTCGCTTTTGGCGGGGACAACCACCAGGATACAAATCTCACCGACGAAGCGGAGACGCTCGAGAGCGGCACGAGCCTCATAAGGGGCCTGTGGGACGATCTGCGGGCCGCAGGGCTCGAGGACCGAACCCACTTCTCGACGTTCGGGGTGTTCGGCCGGACCCACGGCCTCAACCAATCCGGCGGCCGGGATCACAACGGCGGCCACCTCGCAATCGCCGCGTTCGGCCCGAAGGTTCGGCCGGGGGTCTATGGCGGTCTCAGCCGCGACCGGGGCGCGCTCGCCGCGAGCGCGATCGACCCCGCGACCGGTTTTGCCTCCGAAGGCGGGGCCGTCCGCGGGGAGGACACGCTCTTGTCGGCGGGCCGAACGCTCGGCCGGTGGGCGGGGCTGTCCGAGGAGGTTCTCGACCGGCGCCTGCCCGCCGGCCGCACCCTGGAGGGGGCGATCCAATGAGACGTCTTTCGCTCGTGTTGTTGCTCGCCGCCGCCGGGTGCGGGGACGAGCCGAGCCCGATCGGGGAAGGCGACGACGCCGGGGCGGGATCGCCAGACCAGATCGCCCAGACCGACGGGGCCATGGCTCGGCTCGACCTGCTCGAAGTGGCCGTCGAGGCCGGCTTTCACCGGTTCGTCGCGGCGGTGCGAGCGGCGGGGCTCGAGTCGGCGCTGACCGGCCCTGGACCGACGTTTGTCGCCGCTCCCACCGACGACGGGTTTCGGGGGTTCGAGCCGCCCGAGGATCCGCGCCTGCTCGCGGCCGTTCTTCGGGGCCACATCGGCCCCGACAGCGACCCGTGGCGGACCGCCGCTGACATCACGTTCCCTAGAGACGGCGAGCGGGTCGGCGACGTGCTCCGTGCCGGCGAGGAGCGCGCGGCGAGCAACGGGCGCCTCGCGCCCATCCGTGGCGTCCTGAGCCCGGTGGTGGGGGAGATGGGGAAAGTCCGGTCCGATCTCTCGTGGTTTGCGACCATGATCGAAGGCGCCTCCACGCTCGCCCAGGACCCTCTGTTTTCCCGGTCCCCGGTCACCGTCTTCGTGCCCCGGGACGCAAGCCTTCCCGGCGTGACCCCGGACCGGGTGATCGGCGCCCACGTGGCCCCGGGTTTGCTGTTTGCCGAAGATCTGCTGGAAGGCAGCACCGTCACCCTTCTCGACGGCTCCACGGTCGAAGTTCGGGGTGGCTTGCTCGTGGACGGCGAGATCGAGGCGGCGATCGTCGAGTCCGACATCGGCTTCATCAACGGGGTGGTGCATGTCATCGACCGCCCGCTCGACCCGACCGGCCGCACCGCGATCAACATCATCGAGACCGCGCGAGCGGCGGGCGCCACCGCGCTCGCCGATCTCATCGCGAGCACTGGACTCAGCTCGATCCTGACCGGCGACGGCCCGTTCACGTTGTTCGCGCCCACCGACGAAGCGATCGCCGCGGCACGGTGGCTCCCGATGAGCCCTGAGCTTAGG
>DAIQNR010000094.1:18282-19829 GCA_036788295.1 Myxococcota bacterium | reverse complement strand
GACGCAGGAAACGAGCCTGGGGCGTTGGTAGAGCCCGATCGGTGCTCTAGGCGCTCCGGTCGGTCTTGTCCTGCTCGCCGCCGGGAGGGAGCGGGTCCTTCGGGGGGGTGACGTCGACGCTGTCCTCGCCCTTGAGCGCCCGCCGAAAGTTGACGATGCCCCGGCCGAGCGCGTCGCCGATCTGGGGGATCCGGCCCGCGCCCATGATGACCACGACCACGGCCAGGATGATGAGGCCTTCCTGGAAGCCTACGCCCATGCAGCCCACGGGCCGACGGTAGGAGGCCGTCCCATCGAAGAGCAAGCGCCGTCAGCGCTGGGCCGACGGTTCGGCCCTTCGGGCTCGCCGCGGGGCGACGGGACGGGCGGGCGGCGGCGGAGCCTCCGGGCGCGACGCGCTCGCATCCCCCAAGGGAAGAAACTCCACCCGATACCGGGCGGCCCTGGCCTCCTCCGGCCGAGGGTCGGGAAAGAAGGCCAAAAACGGCACCCGGGCCCCCGGCTCGATGGCGGAGGCCTCGCCAGCGGGCGCGGGGTCGTCGAGCCGGGCGGCCAGGGCGCGGGGGGATGGCACCGGACCGACCACCGCCGAGGCTCGGGACCGCTCGGTGTCGCCGTCGAGCATCAGCACCACCGCAACTGCGCCGGCGACCGGCTCCGCGCCCCGATTCTTCGCCTCCCCGCGCACGACCACCACCGTGCGCTCGCCGAGAACGTACGGAAACGCCTGGACGTCCTCGGCGATCACGTCCGGCAGCGCGCCCGGCAGCCGAGGCCGAGCCGATGGGTGCACCCACTCGACCGCGCGCCGGGCCACCTGGTCGAGCGGAGGGGGCCAGATCGGCAGCAAGAGGACCGACCCGAGCAGCCCGATCATCGCCCCGACCACGGTCGGCCAGCGGGAGCGCCGAAACGGCGGAGCCGGCGCCGGGTCCTCGCCGGCCACCCTGGTCTTCTCGTCCTCGGCGGCCACGACGCCGGGGCGCCCGAGCGGGCGGGCCTCGAGCAGGTCGGGCGCATCCACGGGCGGCTCGAGGCCCAAAAACATGCCCGGGTCCCGAAAGCCGGGGCCTTCGAACGGTTGAGCGGGCTCGACCCATGCCGGCCCCGCCCCCCCGAGCGGATGGGCCCCAGGCGGCCCCAACCTCGGCGGCGCGGCGGGGCTCGGTCGGCCCAAAAACTCCCCCTCCAGCGCGCTGGCCAGCTCGAGGTCGGAGCTCGGGTGGCCGTCCCCGGGGTCGAGAAAGGACCAGGACTCGGGCGCGGACGGCGCGAGGTCGATGCTCGGGCCCCGCAGCGGGTCGTCCTCGACCGGGCTCGCCCGCTCGAGCTGCTCGAACAGGTCGTCCGAGACCTCCCCCAGGTCGAGCCCGTGCCTGTCCCGCGGAGGCGGACGGTCCTCCTCGTCGAAGAAGAGGTCTTCGTTCGGCCCCGAGAGCTCGTCGGTCAGATCGTTCGAGCTCGCGGCCGGCTTCTCTTGGGCGAGCGCGATGAGGGCGGCGGCGTCGATTCGGCGGGTGGGCAGCGGGTCCGCCCCGATCGCTGCG
>DAIQNR010000094.1:0-18182 GCA_036788295.1 Myxococcota bacterium | reverse complement strand
TGTACGACACGGAGCGCAGCCGGTACATCACGCTCGAAGAGATCGCGCGCATGGTGAAGGCGGGCGAGGACGTCCGCATCATCGACAAGGACACCCAGGCCGACCTCACCTCCGTCACCCTGACCCAGATCATTCACGAGCAGGAGAAGTCGGCGCGGTCGATGCCGCTCGGCGTCCTGCGCGGGATCATCCAGACCAGCGGCACGCTGAACGAGCTGATCGACCGCTCGGTGGCCAGCGCGAGCTCGTCGGTCACCGAATTTCGCCAGGGAGCGCTCACGTTCCGGGAAGCGGTGGCCCGGCAGCTCGTGGAGCTCAGCGAGTCGGCGCGGCGGTACTTCTCGAAGGAGGAGCGCCGGGCCGAAGAGTTTCGGCGCTCGGCCTGGGAATCCGTGGACGAGCTCGAGCGGATGGTCGAAGAGCGGGTCCGCGAGGTGCAGGCCACCCGGGCCGTGCTCGAGCAGCACGTCGAGACCAGGGACGGCCTCGGGGTGGACGAGGTCCTCGAGCGGAACACCCGCTGCCTCGAGCACGTTCACGCCCTCCGCACCAGGGTGGCGGCCCTCTCCGTGCTGATCGACCGGCTCGAGCGGGCCGCCCGGGAGCCGCTGCCGCCCGAAAACGAGCTCTAGCGCGCGCCTCAGGGCCCGGAGCCGAGCCACCAAGACCCAAGAAAGGCAGCCATCGCCGCCACGCCGACCGAGAGCCCGTAGAGCCACCAAAAACGGGCCGACCGGCCGACGTCACCGGTTCGGGCCGGCGCGTCGGGCACCGGGATGACGCGATCCCAGCCGTCGGGGCGGGCCTGGGGCTCCGGCCGCTGCCATCGCGGGGCCGCCGGCAGCGGCTCGGACGGGCGCGGGTCGGGCGCCAAGGGGGTGCGGTCCGGCTCCGCCGCAAACGCGGCCAGCTCCGGCAGCCGCTCGAGGTCGTCGGGCGGTAGCGTCAAGGCCGTCCCCTCGAGCTCCCCCCTCGAGCCTCCGAGCGCGGCCTTCCGGAGGCGAAGGACGTCCTCCCACGTCGACGCGACGAGCTCCGCCACGGCGGCGCTGCTGACCCGGATCCCCCGGGCCGCCTGAAACGCGTAGAGCTCCCGCTCCAGCTGCCGAGCCGAGCGAAACCGGTCGTCGGGGGCGACCGCGACCGCCCGCTCCACGATCCGCACGAGGTCCGGGTCCGCGCCGGCCATCCGGGGACCGACGGGCTCGTAGTCGCCCGCCGCGACCCGCCACAGGAGGGTGGCGACCGCCTCGTCGGGATACAGGCGCTGCCCGGACGTCAGCTCGAACAGCACCGTTCCGAGCGCGAACACATCCGTCCGCGCGTCGGTGTCGTCGCCGCGAGCTTGCTCCGGCGCCAGCGAGCGGGGGCGGCCGCGGACGATGCCGGGCTGGGTCAGGTTGTGCCCGTCCACCTTCGCGAGCCCGAAATCGACGAGCTTCGGGATCCCGTCCCTCGTGATGAGCACGTTCTCGGGGGCGATGTCCCGGTGCACGATGCCGAGCGGCGTCCCGTCCGGCCGGGCCCGCTCGTGGGCGTGGGCGAGACCTTGCGCCACTTGGGTCGCGATCGCCAGCGCGACCTCGATCGACGGCCGCTCGCCCCGCTGGCGGAGCACCTCGAGCACCTCGGCGAGGGTCGGGCCGTCCACGAACTCCATGACGAGAAAGAGCTCGTCGTCGGCTTGGCCCACGTCGAGCACCTCGACCACGTTGTGGTGCTCGAGCGTGGACACGACCATCAGCTCGCGAAGGAACAGGCGGAGCATGTCTTCGTCGGAGGCGGCGTGCTCGAGCATGCGCTTGACCGCGACCGGCCGGTCGAGGTGCTCGGCCGTCGCCTTGTAGACCTCGCCCATCCCGCCGGCCGCGATTCGGCGCTCCACCAGGTAGTTGCGGGGGCGGCCTCGGCTCCTCAGCACGGGCGCCACCGGAGCCGCTGAACGAGCCCGCCTCTGGGTCGAAGGGTGATCATGGGTTCGAGCTTCACCGGCGGGCCGGGCACCGGATCGAGCCGCGCCGCCCGCAGCACCCGGGCGAGGATGAGCTTCGCCTCCATCATCGCGAAGCCCTGCCCGATGCACACTCGGGGGCCGCCCGAGAACGGAAAGTAGACGAAGCGCGAGACCTCCTTGCGCCTCGTCCCCAAGAAGCGCTCCGGGTCGAACTCCAGCGGGCGGGCCCAGTACTGGGGGTGGCGGTGAAGGACGATCTGCGGGAGAAAGACCACCGCGGCGGCCGGGATCGGGTAGCCGAGGATCTCGTCGTCTTCGCCCGTGCTCCGGGCGACCGTCCACACCGGGGGATACAGCCGCATCGCCTCTTCGATCACCGCCTCGACGTATTCGAGCTTCGCGAGCCGCTCCACCGTCGCCGGCTCGTCCCCGAGCGCGGAGTCTACCTCCGCCTCGGCTCGGGCCCGGACCTCCGGGTGGGCGCCGAGCAGATGAAACGCCCACGTCAGCGCCGTCGCCGTCGTCTCGTGACCAGCGCTGATCATGGTCATCACCTCGTCGAACAGCTCCCGGTCGCTGAAGCCGGCGCCGGTCTCTTCGTCGCGGCTGTCGATGAGCAGGTCGAGTAGGTCTTCTCGCCGCTCGCCTCGGTGGGCCCGCCGCTCGGCGACGATCGCCGCCACCAGGCCGTGCATCTTCGCGAGCGAGCGCCGCAGCCGGAGGTTTCGAGGGGTGGGCACCCTGAGCGGGAGGGCCAGGGGGTGGGTGATGCGCCACACCGTCTCCCGCATCACCACCGAGACCGCCTCGCCGATCGGGCCCGAATCGTCGGAGAGGTCCCGGGACACGAGGCAGCGGCCGACGATCTCGAGCGTCAGGCCCATGAGCTCGTGGGCGATGTCGAGCGGTCCCCCATCCGGCTGCTCCTCTCGCCACCGGGCGACTCGGCGGGTGGCGGCGCCGTCCATGGTCTCGAGAAAGCCCCGGATCGCAGCCGGGAGAAACGCGGGCTTCGCGGTCTGCCGGTGCCGCCGCCAGGTCTCGCCTTCGGCGGTGACGAGGCCTTCGCCGAGCGCGATGCGCAGCATCGCGTAGCCCCTGGTGTCCCGCCCGTAGTTTCGCTGTCGGTCCACCAGGACGCGCTTCACCGCGTCGGGATGGGACAGCAAAAAAGCGGTGCGGCCGGGGAAATCGAGGCGCACCACGTCGCCATGGGCCGCGGCCCGCTCGAAGGTGCCGAGCATGTCCCGCTGCATCGCCGGCAGCTGTCCGAGCATGGGCCAGCCCCGGAGGACGGGGGCGACGAGCGCGGTCACGTCGGCACTTTCGCCCGCGCCCAGACCGCTGTCACCCCGCGCCGAAGCGTCCGACGGGGGCGGCGAAACGGCGAAAAGGTCCGAACCCCCCCCACCGTCCCCCGATTTCTGCCATGATGCCCGAGCACTTTATCGATGCGCGCCCTCGACGGGAACACCCATGGCCTCAAGGCCCGCCAGCTTCAGCGGCTCGAGGCGACCTTTCGCCGCAAGGTCCGGGGAGATGAGCTGGTCGGCCCCGAGCTCGCCCGCTACATCTGCGACCTCAGCCGGGAGATGAACCGCCAGGTCGGTCTGCTCATCGACCGCAGCGGCGCGATCCAGCGGGTGGTGGTGGGCGAGCCCTCCCGGCTGTACCTGCCGGACATAGGCCGCGCCCGCGGCGGTCGGACCCGGTTTCGAGGGCTCAGGCTGGTTCGGACCGAGCTTCGTGGCCAGGGCCTGACGAGAGAGGACCTCGCCGACCTCACGAAGCTCCGCCTCGACGCGGCCATCGTGCTCGACGTGGATCCCGGCGGCCATGCCGGCCGGGCCGATTGGGCCCACCTCGTCCCCGATGGCCCGAAGAAGTCGGTGGCGCCGGTTCAGTTCGAGGTTCGGAGCGTCTTCGAGCTGCCGGACGACGCGATGGCGGCGGTTCGGGCGGCGGAGCAGGAGCTGACCCGGCTGTTTTCCGGGGACGCGCTCGAGGTGGGCCGCGACGCCGCCGTGCTCGTCGGGGTGTGGGCGGCCGGGCCGAGCGCTCGCCGGGAAGCGGACGCTTCGATGGCGGAGCTGGTGGAGCTGGCCCGGACCGCGAGCGTGCGGGTGGTGGACCAGGTGGTGCAGCTTCGAAAGCAGGTGGACCCGAAGACCGTGCTCGGTCGGGGCAAAATCGAGGAGCTCACCCTTCGGGCCCTCGAGCTCGGCGCCGAGCTCCTGATCTTCGACCGCGATCTGTCGCCGTCGCAGCTTCGGGCCATCGCCCGCGAGACCGACCTGAAGGTGCTCGACCGCACCCAGCTCATCCTCGACATCTTCGCCCAGCACGCCAAGAGCAAGGACGGCAAGCTGCAGGTCGAGCTCGCCCAGCTCAAGTACGCCCTCCCCCGCCTCGTGGAGCGGTCCACCGCGATGTCCCGGCTCACCGGCGGCATCGGCGGGGTCGGCCCCGGTGAGACCAAGCTCGAGATCCACCGCCGGCGAGCGAGGGACCGGATCCACCGGCTCGAAGAGGAGATCGGCCGGCTCTCGGTGCAGCGGGAGGTCCGGCGCAAGCGCAGGGAGAGCCACGGCGTGCCGGTGGTCTCCATCGTCGGCTACACGAACGCGGGCAAATCGACCCTTCTGAACGCCCTGACCCGCTCGGAGGTGGTGGCCGAGGACAAGCTGTTCGCCACGCTCGACACGACCACCCGGCGGCTCCGGTTCCCCGAAGAGCGGCAGATCATCCTCGCGGACACGGTGGGCTTCATCCGGGACCTCCCGAGGGACCTGGTGAACGCCTTCAAGGCCACGCTCGAGGAGCTCGAGGAGTCCGACCTCATCCTCCACGTGCTCGACGGCTCCGATCCCAGAGTGGACGACAAGCGCCAGGCCGTGGAGACGATCCTGGGGCAGCTCGGTCTGCTCGAGCACCCGCGGCTGGTGGTCGTGAACAAAGTGGACCAGACCCCAGCCCCGATGGTCGCCGCCCTCAAGAGGGTGACCCGGGGGGTCGCGGTGAGCGCCGCCCAGGGGGAAGGCCTCGACCGTCTCCTGTCCGCCATCGAGAAGCACCTGTTCGAGGGCCGGCTGGTCGAGCCCCCGAGCCACGAGAGCGCCAGGGATTGGCTGGCCCGAAACGGCCTCACGGACCAGCTCCTGCGGCTCGACCAGGACCTCGAGGACAAGGAGCCCCCTCGCTACGACGAGGCCTTCCTCTGACCGGAGCTCAGGGCGTCGTCCGCCAACAAGTCGGCGACCGCATCGGCCAGGGTGAGGTGCTGCGCGTCCGGACCGAGCGACGCGGCGAGCCCAGAGCGCTCCATCACCTCGAGCACCGGCCGCTTGGCTTGGGCGATGCGAACCGAGATCCCCCGCTCCCGGTAGCTGTCCACGAGCCGGAACAGCGCGGCGTCGGCGGAGGCGTCGAGACCGTTGACCGCCGCGAAATCGAGGACCACGGACCGGACCGGGTCCGCCGCCTCCGCCTCGAGCCGCTCGAGCGTCGCCTCGAGAAAGCTGACGTTCCCGAAGTAGAACTGGCTGTCGAAGCGGACGAGCAGGACCCCGGGCCAGGTCTTGGCGCCCGGGTGGTGCTGCACGTTGCGAAACGCGCTGGTGCCGGGGAGCCACCCGAGCACCGCGAAGTGGGGACGGGTGCTTCGGTAGACGAACCAGGCCATCGACGCGAGCACGCCGGCGGCCAGGCCGTGCAGGATCCCAAACCCGAGGGTGGCCAAGAAGGTGAGGAGCAGCAGGAAAAAATCGGGTCGGTGCACCCGCCACAGCCGCAGCGGCTCCCGTACGTCCACCAGGCTCGCGACCGCGGTCAGGATGATCGCCGCGAGCGCCCCTTTGGGGAGGTCGTGAAACCACGGGGTCAAAAGCGACAGCGCGAGCAGGACAACCGCCGCGGTCACGAGGCCGGCGAGCGGGGTTCGGGCTCCGGCCTGTTCCTGCACCGCGCTCCTCGAGAAGCCGCCGGTGACCGGGAACGCGGAGAAGAAGGAGCCGCCGAGGTTGGCCGCGCCGATCGCGACGAGCTCCTGGTTCGGGAACACCTTGATCCCGGACCTCAGCGCGAGCGCCTTCGCCACCGAGATCGCCTCCATGAACCCCACGAGCGCGATGGCGAACGCGGACGGCAGCAGCGTCGCCCACAAGTCGGGGCGCAGCTCGGGCACCGTCGGCGGAGGCAGGCCGGCGGGGACCGGGCCGACGATCGGGACCTCCGCGGCGAGACCGAGCAGGGTCACCGCGGCCGTTCCCCCGACGACGACGACGAGCGCCCTCGGGACCTTCGGCACCCAGCGCTTGAGCGCCACGAGCACCCCCACCGACGCGAGGCCCACGATGAGCGCGGCGGGCCTCGTCTGGTCGAGCTGGCCGGCGAGCGCGAGCAGCTGCTCGAAGAAGCCGCCCTTCACCGGAGCGACTCCGAGCACGGCCGGGATCTGGGTGAGGCCGATGAGGAACGCCGCCGCCGAGGTGAAGCCCGAGATGACGGGGGCCGACAGGAAGTTGGTGAGAAATCCGAGCCGGAAGAGGCCCATCAGGACCTGGATGAGCCCGGTCATCAGCGCGAGCAGGACGGCGATGGCGAGGTATTCGTCGGTCCCGGAGCTCGCGATCGCCCCCACCGCGACCGCCACCAGCAGCGAGTCCATCGCCACCGGGCCCACCGCCAGGTGGGGGGACCGCCCAAAGAGCGCGTAGATGGCCGGCGGGACCACCGCGGCGTATAGACCCACCTGCGGCGGCAGCCCAGCGAGCAGCGCGTAGGCCATCGCCTGGGGGACCAGCATGATCGCGGTGGTGAGTCCGGCGAGAAGGTCCCCAGGAAGATCGGCGCGACGGTACCTCCGCATCCAAACCAGCGCGGGGAAGAGGGCGGAGAGGGCCATGTCCGAGCCCATAGCACTTCCAGGGCCAGCCTATGTCCCGTCGGCGCCGACGCTCGCCGACCGAATCACCGGCTCCCGGCCTGGATCCGTCGCGCAAAACGTTCTAGATGTCGCGACATCGTTCGGCGATGGGTCTCCCGGCCAGACGTGCCGGTCGTTCACTTTCACGGGATGTCCACCGCCTCCCCGCAGATGCTGCAGTTCTTCGAGCTGCTGCGCCGGGTGGGGCGGACCGACTCGACGGTGCTCATTCGAGGCGAGACCGGGACCGGCAAGGAGCTGGTCGCCAAGGCGCTGCACAACCTGGGGGGACGGGCCCATCGCCCCTTCGCCCCGATCAACTGCGCCACCCTCACCGGCGAGCTGCTGGCCAGCGAGCTGTTCGGGCACGTCCGCGGGGCGTTCACCGGCGCGGTGAAGGACCACGCCGGGCTCTTCTCGTTGGCCGACACCGGCACCGTGTTTCTCGACGAAATCGCCGAGATCCCGCCGGAGATCCAAGCCCGGCTGCTGCGGGTCCTGCAGGAGCGCACCTTCACCCCGGTGGGGGCGACCACCCCGCTGACCGTCGATGTGCGGGTCCTGTCCGCCACCCACCGGTCGCTGCGGGACCAAGTGGAGCGGGGCCGGTTTCGCGAGGATCTGATGTACCGGGTGCGGGTGGTCCCGCTCTACCTCCCTCGCCTCGCCGAGCGAACCGGTGACGTCGAGGCGCTGACGTGGCAGTTCTTCGACCACTTCAACGAGAGCGGGTTTCGGCGGCTGGTGGCGGTGGAGCAGGACGCGATGGACGCCATGCTCAGCTACCCGTGGCCGGGCAACGTGCGCGAGCTGCGAAACGCGCTCGAGTACGCGTTCGCGATCGGGGAGGGCGACGCGCTCGAGCTGTCCGACCTCCCTCCGGAGCTTCGAGGGGAGCCCCCGGTGGACGGCCGCCGCTCGCAGGAGGCGCCGACGTCGGAGCGGGATCGCCTGCTCGAGGCGCTGAAGGCCGCCGGCGGACGAAAAGCGGAGGCCGCCGAGCGCCTGGGGATGAGCCGCTCCACCCTATGGCGAAAGCTCAAGGAGCACCGACTCTAGAGCACAGACCCTAGAGCACCGACCCTAGCTAGCCCGCGCTCTTTTTCGGAGGCGGGGGCGGGGGCGGAGGCAGCTCCCGCGGACCCTTGGCCGAGGACATCGTGCAGGTGCCGTCGAAGACGACGCCCTTCTCGATGACCAGCGACGGGGTGGTCACGTTGCCCCGGAGCCGGCCCGGCGCCTTGATCTCCACCGAGGTCTTGGCGAACACGTCGCCCTCGACCGTGCCGTGGATGACGACGCTGCCTACGGTCAACGTGGCCTTCACCTCCGCCCCCGGACCGACGAGCAGCAGGTCCTCGGTGAGGATCTCCCCTTCGAAGCGCCCGTCGATCCGGACCGCGCCCTCGAAGCTGAGCTTGCCGTGAAAGCGAGCCTCTTTGCCGAGGATCGTGTGGGCGTCTGCCGGGTTGACCCGGATCGGGGTCGGGGGCGCCATCACCACCGGCTCCTCGCGCTTGCCGCCGAGCATGGCCATGGGCGGACCTGTAACCGCTCCCCGGCGCCGGGGAAAGAACACGGCCATCGATTCTTCAGGTTTTGAGCACATCGAGCAGCCGCTCGAGTTCGGCTGGGCTGGCGAAGTCGATCTCGATCTTCCCCCGCTCGCCCTTGGGCACGATGCGGACCTTGGTCCCGAGGCGCCGCCGCAGCTCGAGCGTGGTCCGCTCCACCGCCGGCCGGCCCCCGGGCAGCTGGGCGTACGGGTCCGGCGCGGAAGCGCCCGCCTTCTCCTTCTTCGCCGAGCGCACCGCCCGCTCCACCTCGCGGACCGACATCCCCCTCTTCACGATCTCCTGGCCCATCGCCACCATCGCTCGAGGATCCTCGAGCGCGAGCACGGCCCGAGCGTGGCCCATCGAGAGGGCCCCGGTGATCACCTGCCGGCGCACTTCCTCGGGGAGCTTCAGCAGCCGCAGGGCGTTGGTCACGGTGGACCGATCCTTGTTCACGAGGTGCGCGAGCTGCTCCTGGGTGAGGCTCCGGGTCTCGATCAGCCTCCGAAACGCCTCCGCCTCCTCGATGGGGTTCAGGTCTTCGCGCTGGAGGTTTTCGACGAGCGCCCACTCGAAGGTCTGATCGTCCGCGAGCTCCTTGACGATGACATCGACCTCGGTGAGCCCAGCCCGCTGGCACGCCCGCCAGCGCCGCTCCCCGGCGATGATCTCGTAGCCGTCCGCGACCTTGCGGGCGAGGATCGGCTGCATGAGGCCGTGCTGCCCGATCGAGTCGGCCAGCTCGGTGAGGGTGTCTTCGTCGAAGGTCTTTCGCGGCTGGAATCGGTTGGGCCGGACCTCCTCGATCGGGACCGAGAGCGTGCTCCGCCGGAGGTCTTCGGGTCGGGGCGGCTCCAGAGTGGCTTTTTGGGGGATCAGCGCGCCGAGGCCCTTGCCGAGGGCCGGGCGTTTGGGCGCCGTGGGAGCCATGGGGACGAGGAGGCTAGCCAAAAGAACGGGCGGGGGAAAGCGGCGTCCCGGCGAGCAGCCCACCGGCGGGAGGAGCCGATGCGCGGCGGCTCATTCCGAGGAGAGGAGGCGCTTTCGACAGTTGGCGCAGAGGGTAGCCCCGCGCTTGTCCACCTCGTTCACCGTGCCCGCCGCGTACAGGACGCACCGGTTGTTGGGGCAGTGGGCGAGGCCTCGGAGCAGCCCCATTTGGTGCACCACCTCGGACAGCAGCCGCCGAACGAGGAGGTCGTGGCGCAGCTCCGTCGATCCCATCTCCGGCCGAAACCGGGCCACGCTGATCAGCGCGGAGCGGGTCGAGCGGTCCGACTCCCCGAACACGAACGGCACCTCGGGCACGAACAAATCCACCTCGGTGAGGGCGAGGACCGCCTCCCACTTGTGATCCCGGTGCTCTTCGACCCGCTTGAGGATCGAGCTCGCGTGGTACTGATCGCGGGTCGGATTGAACGCATATTTCGGGAGCGGGAGGGCCTCCCCCACCTCGACCCTGCGACCGAACAGGCTCGACAGCGGCTCCGACAGCGGGGCGAAGATCGATGTCTCGAGCGGTCCGACCGCGATCAGGGTGACGGGAGCGTCGGGTCCGGGGCTGGGCTCGCCGGCCGGCTCGATGTCGGGGGTGAGCGGCAGATCCGGCAGCGGGAATACGGCAGAGGGAATGGCCGTTCCAGGAAACGGACGGCGGCGAGACCTCGATGCAGCCCTCTCTGGCTCGGATTTGGATCCAACGCTACTGTCCCCCATTGGCGCGGCAAAGTGTCACCTGGAGTCGTGACTGGCAACAAGAAACCGGCTGCGGTAGGCTGGCTCTCCGGCAATGATTCCTGGCTTCAACCACAACGTTCGCCGGCAAGACCGAGTCTTCCACGTTCAGACCGAGGATGGAGGCGTGGGCGACCCGAAGGTGGTGACCCAGCTGTACTTGGGCGGGCGGCTGCTCGCGGTGGACCGGTGGTCCTACGCCTCGCTGCTCGCCGGGCCGGAGGCGGGCCGGATCCAGGCCGTCCGGGCCCGGATGCAGGCCATGCACAAGTCGATGCTGCGAGCCACGGCAGCCGGCGCGTTCGACGGGGACGCCGCGACTTCGGAGCCGTGCTCGGTGCTCGACGCGCCCACCATCGAGGAGCCGGCTCCCGCGCAGCCTACCCGCGTGGGCGCCTCGACCGAGGAGCTGCTCGACCAGATCGACGCCGAGCTGAAGCGGCAGGACGAAGAGCGGCGGGCACAGCCTACCGTTGCAGAGGGGGATGATCCTCCCCTGAGCGAAGCGCTGCGGCGCTACCTCGAGTGACCGACGATAGCGGACCAGCGGCGGCGAGGGCCGGCGCAGACCCTGAGCGCAGGCCCTGAGGTCAGGGCTCCATGTGAAAGCGAACGGCGGCCGGGTCGGCGGCGCGGATGGCGGCCACCGCCTCGCGAGTCACGATGACGTGGTCCTGCTCGCTGCCGTTTTCGACGATGGCGAGGTCCCCAGCGCCGAGCCGGGCCGCTGTCGGGATGTTCACGTAGAGCTTCCGGATCTTCGCGTCGCCGCGAATGGTGAAGTTGAACGCGATCTCGCCGTGGTGATCCTCGCGCAGCCGATGGGCCTCCACCGCCTGAAGCACGGCGAGCCGCTTCGGGTCGCTCACCTCCGGCTCGCGCTCGACCCCATCCGGGGATTTCACCTTGCCGCCCCGCCGGGAACGGCGGTTCTTGGTACGCGGACTGTCGTCCGCCTTTTTTGCCTGTTCGGCGGTCACGAGGCCGGCCTGGAGGAGCTGTTCGCGGAGGGTTGGCATCAGTCGCGGGTCTTCTGGCAAAGCCGATCGCGTTCCGCAACCCCCGGACTGCGTGGAGATGCGTTTGGCGCATCGAAAAACCGAGCTGGCCCAGCCGCGACGGCGGTTCGTCGCCTCTCCGTCACCGGATCACCGCGGCGAGGGTTTCGACCATCTCCCGCACCCGGGGGAAGCGGCGCCGGGCGTCCTGCTCGAGCGCCCGCATGATCACCGCCTCGAGCCGAGGATCGACGTGGGGGTTCTTGGCCGTGGGCGGATCGAAGCGGCCGATCGGCAGCTCGCCGGTGAACATCTCGTACAGCAGCACTCCGAACGAATAGACGTCGGCCCGCTGGTCCACCCGACCGGCGTCCTGCCGCTGCTCCGGAGCCATGTAGTTGACCGTTCCCATCGAGATCCGCGAGCCGGTCAGGTTCACGAAGGAGCGGTCGGAGTACAGGAGGTCGGCGAGGCCGAAGTCGCAGATCTTGGCCACGTAGCCGAAGGCGCCGCGGTCGGCGAGCAGCACGTTCTCCGGCTTCAGATCCCGGTGGACCACCCCTTTGCCGTGGGCGTAGTCGAGTCCCCGGCCGATCTGCCAGGCGAGGTCGAGCGCCTTCGACATCCGCAGCACCCGTTGCGACAGGACCCGGCGCAGGGTCGGACCCTCGACGAATTCCATGACGAAATACCAGTTTTCGTCCTGGTGGCCCTGGTCGATCACCGACACCACGTTCTCGTGGGCGAGCGCGGCGAGCGCCGCCGCTTCCCGGCGAAAGCGCAGCACGAACTCCCGCTGGCCGACGAGATCGGTGCTCATGACCTTGATCGCGACGAGGCGGTCGAGGCTCAGCTGCCGGCCTCGGTACACGATGCCCATCGCTCCCCGGCCGAGCACGCCCTCGATCCGGTACCCGGCGAGCCCGGTGCCCGGAGCGAGCTCGCCGACGGCGAGCTGCGGCTGCTTGTGGGGCGCCCGCGGCGGGGGCTGCCGAGGACCGTCCGGTGGTGGGTTCGCCGGTGGGGCCCCGGGCGGCGACGGAAGCTGGGTCTCCGGCCGAACCACCGCGAAGCGGATCCCGCAGCGCCGGCATCGAACCTGCTGTCCGGACACATAGATGCCGACGTCGTACTTGGCGGCGCAGTTCGGGCACCGCTGCACCACCTGGCGACGTCCTTGCGAGTTCAGCGGAGCCTCCTCGAGCGTCAGGCGAGGAGCCGGGCTGCTTCGTACACCCCGACGTCCTGCTCTCGGCCCTTCACCCGACGGACCCCGAGATAACGCGCCTCGATCCGGCTCGCAACGTAGCGCAGGGTGGCCTCGGATAGGAGGACCTGGTCCCCTTGCGCGATCCCGCAGATTCGGGACGCGGTGTTCACCGTGTCACCGATGACCGTGAACTCGAGGCGGCGCTTGGCCCCCATGTAGCCGGCCACCAGCCGCCCGGTGTTGACTCCCACCCCCATTTGAATAGGCATGAGGCTGCGGTCGGCCCGCTCCGCGTTCAGCCGCCGGATCGCGTCTCGGAAATCGAGCGCCGCCGCCACCGCCTGAAACGCCGCGTCCCCGGTGTCCTCGCCCTCGAGCGTGCCCCAAGACGCCATGAGCGCGTCCCCGATGAACTTGTCGAGCACCCCGTGGCGCCGAAACACGATCTCGACCAGCACCTCGAAGTACTCGTTCAGCAGCTCGACGACGTCCTGAGGCCCAACGCTCTCGCTCAAGGAGGTGAAGCCGCGGATGTCGCAGAAGACCACCGTCGCCTCGAGCTCGCGGCCCCCCTTCTGAATGGGGCGGCCGCGGCCCTTCACCATCTCCTCGACGACGTGGGGGGGCAAAAACCGAGACAGCTGGCCCCGGGTCTGGGCCTCCTGCTCCACCTGCCGGAGCAGGCGCACGTTCTCGATGGCGATGGCGGTCTGGGTCGCGATCGCCTTCAGAAGCTGCAGGTCTTTCTCGGTGAACGCCCCCACCCGCTCCCGGCTGTCGAGGTGCATCAAGCCGAGGACCTTGTCGTGCGCCACGAGCGGCACGCACATCGCGGCCCGGATGCCCTGGGCGATGATCGACTCGGCGCCGGAGAACCGAGGGTCGAGAAACGCGTCCGAGGACAGCACCGACGCCCGCTCCCTCAGCGCGGCGTTGACGATCGTCGAGCTGAGCAGGATCTCCTGCACGCCGCCGGATCGCTGGCGAACGGTGTGCGGCACCAGGGTGTGGGTGTCCTCGTCCACCAGCATGATCACCCCGCTGTCGGCCGGCAGCATCCCGAAGACGACGTCCATGGTCTTCGTCAGCAGGGACTTGATGTCGGTGTTGAGGCCGATGCGGGACAGCTCGTGGGTGAGCCGCAGCTTCTCGTAGTCTCGCTTGAGCAGCTCGAGATCCGTCACCTCGGCCACGGGCCGAAAATCGAGGTCGTTTCCGGCGAGCTTGGCGTGGATGTGGGTGGTCCCCCCCGGCTCCTGGGGGAGGATCGTCACCAGGTCGCGCATCGTCCCCCGGGACGACTCCGGCTGCTCGATCCGAAACGACAGGCGCATGGAGCCGAGGTGCAGCTCGTCCCCGTGCTGCAGCGGCGACTCCTTCACCCGGCGGCCGTTCACGAAGGTCCCGTTCGAGGACTGCGTGTCGCGCACGAACCACCCGCCGTCTCGCTCCTCGAGCAGGGCGTGGTGCTTCGATATCTCGCGGTCGTTCAGACGGATCTCGTTCGTCGGGTGGCGCCCGACCGACGTCGGCCCGGTCAGGTCGAACGCGGTCTCCATCCCGTCGGGGCTGAGGTGCACCACCTTGGCCACGGCCCGGGCCTGCGACCGCCCCTCTTGAACGATGATGGTCGCCGGATCGGTCGCGCTGGCGGCCACCTGGATCCGCCCGGTGGGGTCCTTCCATCCCTCGCCGCCGGCCCCGAGCGCGACGGCTGGGCCGGGCCCGCTTGCCGGGCGCTGTCGGTCGGGTCTCCGCATGGTGTCTTGGTCGAAGGCCCCCCGGCCGAACGGCTTGCCGCAGCTGCGGCAGTAGACGATCGACGTGCTCGGGGGCCGAGCGAACTCGTTGGTGGCTCCGCAATGAGGGCACGTCGCGCGCATCGCTACCGCCGCCTCGGGCGTAGCACGGTCGTTCCTCGCCGACCAGGCACCCCGTTGCGTTGGACCCGGGGCCGTGTCACCGAACCCCCATGAGCGTCGCGGCGCTGATGGCCGAGCTTTGGCGGGACTACCGGACCCTCGCCCCCCACGCCGAACCGATCCACGAGCTGATCGGCGGCGGCGGCGAGGTCCCGAACGACCACGTCGCCTTTCGCGGCCTGAACCGGCCCGGGTTCGGCATCGACGCGATCGCGGCCCCGTTCGTGGCCCTCGGCTACCGCGAACAGGGCGAATACCTGTTCCCGGACAAGAAGCTGTTCGCCCGCCACTTCGAGACCGAAGATCCGAACGATCCGAAGCTGTTCGTGTCCGAGCTCGAAGTGGAGAAGCTCGGCCCGGCCGCGCGGTCGATCCTCGACCGGCTCATGGAGACGGCGGTCCTGCCCCCGGACCGGCCTCTGGCTCGGGCCGGTCGGCCGTGGCCGGTGGCGCAGAGCGAGTACCGGACCTTGCTCGAAGAGAGCGAATACGCGGCGTGGCTCGCGGCGTTCGGCTACGTGGTCAACCACTTCACCGTGGCCGTGCACCGAGTGCCGCGCTGGCCGAGCCTCGAGACCCTCAACCAGGCCCTGATCGACTCCGGATTCGCCCTCAATGGGTCGGGCGGCCTCATCAAGGGCAGCCCGGAGGTCGGGCTCGAGCAGTCGAGCACGCTCGCGGCGCCGATCACGGTCGCGTTCACCGACGGGCCGCTCGAGATCCCGGGGGTCTACTACGAATTCGCCCGGCGCCACCCGGTGAACGGGGCCCTGTTCTCCGGTTTCGTCACCGGATCCGCCGACCGGATCTTCGAGAGCACCGACGTCCGGCGCTGACCGTCGAAGTCCTGAGGTGTTTCGTTTCGCGGGGCACGGTCCGACCGGTCCCGGAGGCGTTCCATGGGACTTCAGGGATCGGTGAGGGCGCGGAGGGTGGCGCGCCCGAAGGCGGTGAGGGTCAGAAAGGTCAGGAGGGGGAGGACGAGGCCCTGGAGGAGGAGCGAGCTCAGGAAGGCGCCGGTCAGGGTGACGAGCGAGGTGATGAGCTGGTCGGCCCGGGAGACGAGCCGGGCCATCGAGGCGCGGAGGGTGTCGAGGCGGTCCCGCATGGCCCGGGTGGCGCCGCGAACCGCGCCGAGCAGGCCCTCCTCTTCGGCGACCTCGAACTCGGTCGCCGCCTCGACCCCGGAGAGCCCCTGCGACAGGTTCGCCTTCGCCTCGGCGATCGGGGTGGCGAAGTAGCGCTCGTGGGCCCAGGACCCGGAGACTGCCGCCAACGGCGCGGCCACCCGGGCGGCGAGCACGAGCACGGCGATGCTCCGGGTGGTTCGGCCGAGCGGGCCCCTCGCGACCTTGCCTTCGGGCAACAGCTCGAGCAGGGCGGCGAAGAGGAGCAAGGCCGCGAGCGCGAAGGGGGCGACGTCCGCCGCGAACCGGTGGAGGACCTCGTGGGCGGCGACCGCCGCGAGCACGAAGACCAGCACGTTCGCGAGCCGCTCGGTCATGTCGTCGAGAGGGTCGAGGACCTGGCCTACGGCGAGCGACACCCCGACCCCGGCCGGCTCGAGCTCGAGCGACGACTCCTTCACCACCGAGACCGAGGCGTTCAGGAGCCGCACCATCGCGTAGGCGCCGGCCGCGGTGAGGGCCGATCGGTCGAGCCACGCCTCGGCCGCCGCGTCGAGCGGCCCGAGCGGTCCCTTCGGGACCAGCGCGACAAGCACAGCGAGGCCAGCGAGGACAGCGGCTCTTCGAAGCGGCGGCATGCGGCCAGCGTAGCCCGAGAATCGCTCGAGAGCCGGTGGGCGTGGCCGAGCCGAAAACGCCGCGTCAGCGCCCGACCGGTCGCAAGGAGGACCTGGCTTCTTTCTCGATTCTTTGGTTTTTCCGTTGTCATTCTTCGATCGGGAATGACGTTCGGGCCTCCCGGGGGCGCTCGGACAAGCTGCGAGCTTGTCGAATGGGGGACAACCAATTCGACGGAGACCTCGTGAAGACGGTGGCCGCCTACAACGCCGGACCGCACCGGGTGAGACGGGCAGCATCCCCCCATCGACGAGACCCAGCGCGTGCTGCCGATTCATCGGCACTACCGCCGGGCCGAGATTGACTCTAGACCGCCCGCGGACGCAAATTCTGAAATGGTCGCGACGCGGATGCTCGCCGTGAGCCGGTCGAGCGCCTTCTCGAAGCCGTCTTCGTCGCCCAGATGGGGCCCGTCGAAGTAGACGCCGCTGACGATGAGACCGTCCGGGAAGAAGGCCGCATCGGCGATGAGCGTCTGGTCCTCGTCGCGCTTGCGCCAGCGCGATCGAAGGAATCCGTGCTCCCCTTGAACATCCCCTGCTCCTCCTCGAGCCAGAAGAAGAACTCCTTCGGAGATGGCACCCGCTTCGGGGTTGAGAGCCAGAAGAAGAACAGGATGTGGCTGGGGTGGACGCTCGCGATATCCAAACTCAGCGGCTCGTACCTCGTCGAGCCCGGAGGGCTGTCGAACGATGCCGAGAACCGCTCGAGTTTCGCCTCGTCGGGCCAGCAGCGCGACGCCTTCGGCAGGGCGACCCGAGCTGAGCTGCTCCCAGCTCAGCCCCATCGGCTCGGCCACCGCAGCCACCTGCTCGCGCAGCTCTTCGGGCCAGGTCTCGGGCTCCAAACCCTCCACGTCGTCGGCTTCGATCCTCTCGAAGTAGACCACATCCGCCTGCTCGAACCGCTCCCATGCGGCCTCGTCGAGCTCCTGCTGCTCGGGCTCGAGCTTGCATGGGGTCCTGCCGACACGGCAGCGCAGCCCGTGGTGAGAAGCCAAACGATGCGCGCCAACCTCATCGGTCTTCCCTCCCGCCGCTCCCTTCGGCATCCGGATCGGCAAGGAGGAGGCGCGCGCTGGCCGAGAGACGGTCTAGAGCGCCGATCGGGCTCTACCAACGCCCAGGCTCGTTTCCTGCTTACCTTGCCGTCCGGTCGCCTGCGGCGACCCTCGAGGGGCGGCTCCGTCGGTTACGGGGAGTAGCCTCGGTCCGCCGCCGGACGGCCAAGAACACAGGATCCTTCGCCTGGAGGCGCCGCTGCAACCCGTTCGGTGCTCTAGGTATCTGTCCAGCGCATCGTTCTCGCCCAGGTGGACGCCCTTGAAGAGGACGCCGGTCGCGAACATGTCGGCATCGATGATGATCGCGTCAACGATGCAGCCCCCCCGAGGCGATGGCGGCGGCCATGCTCACCGAGCAGCTCTCTTCGGGCACGCTCGCCGGCGGCGGCCTCCTCATCGGCGCCGCCATGCCCCTGCCCGCTGGGACCGGGCTTCGACCGATCGTCGGCCGCGGGCGGCGGCGAGGTGCGGAGTTCGAGGGGTTTCGCCGGCGGGCGAGTCGCCGCCCCGCGGGCGGCGAGAGGACGGGGGAGAGCTCGGGATGGCGATCCCTCGCGCGGACTCCTACCCTGCGCTCGTGGGTACCGCCGACAGGCTCCGGCGTTGGATGGGGCGCGTGCCGGTGCCCCGCGACCTCGGCTCGGTCAGCACCGTCGCCCTGGAAGAGGACGACCTCGCCGGCGTAGGAATGAGCCCGGCGGGCCGTGAGGGGATCTGGCGGGCCGTCGAGGCGCTCTACCGGACGGGCACCCACCCCGCCATCGCGCTCTGCGTGCGTCGGCGCGGCCGCGTCGTGCTCGATCGGGCGATCGGGCACGCTCACGGCTGCTCGCCGGAGTCCACGACCAACGGAGAGCGCGCCACACCCGCCACCCCCTTCTGCTTGTTCTCGGCGTCGAAAGCCCACACCGCGCTTCTCGTCCACATGCTCGCGGAGCAGGGCCGCCTGCGCCTCGACGACCGGGTCGCCGACCATCTCCCCGCCTTCGGCCGGCACGGGAAGAAGCACATCACGA
>DAIQNR010000093.1:18937-21249 GCA_036788295.1 Myxococcota bacterium | reverse complement strand
GTCGATCCCGTCGATCCCCGGACGCTCGAAAAATTGGGGGGCGTGAACGGGTACCCCCGATGCGCCGCCGCTCCGCCTCGAGCACCGGCCCCTGCTCGATGTGAAGCTCGAGAAAAGCGTGGACCTCCTCGGGGCGGCGGGCGGCGTCGAGCGCCCCCATCGGTTCGAGACCGGCCGAACTGAGCGCGTCCACGAGGCGGACCCCGTCCGGGTCGGCCGCCCGCTCGATCCACCCTGGGTCGACGAGCCCGCAGTACGCCTGCACCCCGAACATGCCCCCGAACCGGCCCTCCTCGTCGGAGAACGCGACCAGCTCCAGCGGTCGCCGGGGCCGAAATCCGGCCTCGGTGATGGCCCGGGCGCACTCGAGCCCGGCGAGCACCCCGAGCGAGCCGTCGAAGATGCCGCCGCCGGGGACCGAGTCGATGTGGGAGCCGATCACCACCGCCGGCGCGTCGGACTCGAACCACCGACCGATGACGTTGCCCGCCCCGTCGAGGCGCGCGGTGCCGCCGGCCGACGCGATCGCCGCCATCAGCCACCGCCGCCCGTCCATATCGGCCGGGGAGAACCCCACCCGGTGGATGCCCTTGCCGTCGTCGTCGTGGCCGATGCGGGCGAGGTCGAGGAGGTCGCCCCGCAGTCGTTCGAGGTTCGGCGTCGGCGTCGTCACCCCTCCGAGCGAACACATCGAGGCCGTCCCGTAAAGCGCCGAGCGCCGCCCCGCCCTGGACCCGGGGCCGATGTCCGGTACTGTCGGGGCCATGAGCCGCTACGCCGCGCCGTTTCGCGCCGACGGACCAAACCGGGTGGACCCCGCGCTCGCGGGGCGCCTGCTGTCCGCTGCCCTCGACGCCGGCGGCGACTACGCCGACCTCTTCTTTCAGTACGAGGCGTCCGGCTCGGTGACGCTCGAAGACGCGGAGATCAAGAACGCGAGCCGCGCGGTGCGGCTCGGGCTCGGCGTCCGGGTGGTGAAGGGGGACGCGACCGGCTACGCCTTCACCGAGTCGCTCGAGCCGGATTCGATGCGGGCGGCGGCCAAGACCGCGGGGCAGATCGCCGCCTCCGGCGCCAAGGGGACGCCGGCGCCGATCGCACCGACGCTCGTTCCCCGCCGCTACGCCCCGGACGCGAGCACGCTCGAGCAGCCGGGCCCAGCGAAGGTCGAACTGCTCCGCCGGGCCGACCGGGCGGCCCGGGCCTACGACCCGAGGATACGGCGGGTGCAGGTCTTCTTCACCGAGCGGCACGAGGAGGTGCTCATCGCCACCAGCGAGGGGATCTGGGCCGAAGACGTGCGCCCGCTGTTTCGGTTCGGGGTGAGCGTCGTCGCGGAGGACGGCGACAAGCGGCAGAGTGGATCGGCCGGTGGTGGGGGCAGGATCGGGCTCGAATACTTCCTTGGCCAGGGCCGCACCCCCGAGGCCCACGGCCGGGAGGCGGCCCGGGGCGCGATCGCGATGCTCGACGCGGTGGACGCGCCCGCCGGCGAGCTGCCGGTGGTGCTCGCGCCCGGCGATAGCGGGATCCTGCTTCACGAGGCGGTCGGCCACGGGCTCGAGGCCGATTTCAACCGAAAGAACACGAGCAACTATTCCGGGCGCGTCGGGCAGCAGGTGGCGAGCGATCTGGTGACGGTCGTGGACGACCCCTCCTTTCCCGGGGCCCGGGGCAGCGTCAACGTGGACGACGAGGGCCACGTCGCCGTCCCGGTGACGCTCATCGAGCGGGGCACGCTGCGCGGCTACCTCCAGGACCGGATGAGCGCCCGCCACTTCAAGACCCAGCCCGGCAGCGGCCGGCGGGAATCCTACCAGAGCTCACCGATGCCCCGGATGACGAACACCCTGATGATGGGCGGACCCCACGACCCCGAGGAGATCATCGCCGCCACCGCCCGCGGCATCTATGCCAAGCGCTTCTCGGGCGGCCAGGTCAACATCAGCAACGGGGACTTCGTCTTCAGCCTCACCGAGAGCTACCTCATCGAGGATGGGAAGATCACCGCTCCCCTGAAGGGCGTGAACCTCATCGGCAACGGCCCGGAAGCGCTCTCGAGGGTGGACATGCTCGCCGCCGACGTCGAGCTGTCCGACGGCATCTGGACCTGCGGAAAGGACGGCCAGTCCGTCCCGGTCGGGGTCGGATGCCCGACCACCCGCATCAGCCGCCTCACCGTCGGCGGTACCCGGCTCGGATGACCCTGACGGTCGACGTCGCGTTGCTCCCCTTTCGCATCTTCGAGCGGCTGGTGCGCCACCTCCACTTCGAGGAGACATTCGCGCCGCCCGCGGATCCGGCCGAGGGCC
>DAIQNR010000093.1:17605-18837 GCA_036788295.1 Myxococcota bacterium | reverse complement strand
GCCCGGAAGGCGGCCCGGAAGGCGGCCCGGAAGGCGGCCCGGAAGGCGGCCCGGCCGTCGAATCGCCGCCGACAGCGCCGTGACGGTGCCGGCGTCGTCCGGCTGCATCGCCCCCTTGTCGGAGCCGGCGCATTGGCCGCACCCTTCTCGGGATGGCGCGGCCACCAAAGACGGCTCCCGAGGACGCGCCGACGGTGCTCGACCACCCCCCCGCGCGCCCGGTCCGGTCCGCGCGCCTGCTCCCCGAGATCGCGGTGCCCCCGCACGCCGCCCGGATCCTGGGCGGCCAGCCCGACGCGCACGGCGGCCCCGACCCGGACACGTCGCCCCGGGTGGGCGGCTACGCGCTGGTGGCCCGGTTCCCGTCGAGCGCCTCGGCCGACGTCTTCCTCGGCTACAAGACCACGAATTTCGGGTTTCTCAGAAGGGCGGTCGTGAAGTGGGTCGACGCCCGCCGTCCCGACCACGCGCTCGCTCGGCAGAGCCTCGCCGACGAGGCTCGCGCGCTGTCGTGCCTCGATCACCCGAACGTCGTGAGCATCTTCGAATACACCGAGGATGAAGACGGGGTCCACCTCGCGGTCGAGTACGTGGCCGGGACCGACCTGCGGCGCTGCCTCGCCGCTTTCGCCCGGCGGGGCGCGGTGCTGCCGTGGCCGCACGCGTGCCTCATCGTCGCGGAGGTCCTCCGGGCGCTCTCTCATGTGCACGCGGCCCGGGATCCCTACGGGGTCGCGCTCGGCATCGTCCACCGGGACGTGAACCCCTCGAACGTGCTGCTGGGCGAAGACGGCCGGGTCAAACTCACCGACTTCGGTACGGTCAAGATGAGCGGACGCATGCAAGAGATGACCGCGCCGGGGATGGTGAAGGGAAAGGTTCGCTACCTCGCCCCGGAGTACATCCAAGAGCAGCGCTGCACCGCGCAGCTCGACGTGTACGGGGCGGGGGTGATGCTGTTCGAGCTCCTGACCGGCCGGCCCTGCTTCACCGGGCGCACCAACGTCGAGATCATGATGCGCATCGTTCGGGAAGGCATCGACCCCAGCGCCCTCGAGGGCAGCGGCCTTCCCTCCGCGCTGGCGATTGTCGTGCGGTCCGCGACCGCCAAAGACCCCCGCGACCGCTTCCGCGACACCGAGGAGATGCTCGGGGCCCTCGAGGCCGTGGTGGAAGGCGCCGGCCGCTTCTCGAGCCCGAGCCGGATGTCCGAAGCCCTCCGGCGACTGGGC
>DAIQNR010000093.1:0-17505 GCA_036788295.1 Myxococcota bacterium | reverse complement strand
TGCGCGACCCACTTCTGGGGCAGCGAACCCTCCTCGGACGGGAGCATCTACGTCGTAGGGTCCTACCAAGGAGCTTTCGGTCCCCAGAGTCCAAGGGTCTGGAAGTGTCCATCGACGTCGAAGGGCGAGTGCGTCCCGGTCAAGGTGGTGTATGAAGACTAGAGGTAAACCCGTGGCACGAGACAGCGGGACGAGCCATGCAGAAGCGGGCGTCGCACGAGGCGCATTTGCGCTGCTCGCTGGCCTGATTGCGACCGGATGCGCGGCGACCTTCACGGACATCGAAAGGGCCGCCGACGGAACCTACACGCTGACTCGGATTCAGCAGGGCTTCTTTTCGGTGAACTCCAAGGTGTTTCGCTGCACCGAACGGGCGGATGGTTTCCTCTTCAAGCCGCTCAACTGAGCGGTTCGGGTTCTTGCCCGCTGTCGCTCGGCGGTCCTTCAGGCCTGGGTCGGCTTCCACCCTCCGGCAGGACTGACCGAACCTTGACCGAACGCTGACCGGACAGCGGGGGGGACCGAGGTAGATTGCGTCCCGGTGTTGTCTCCCTCTCCGAGCCGGTTGCGGCTCCTCGCTGGCGCCGCGTACACGGCGGTCGTGGTCGCGGCGATGCTCGCTGGGCTCGTCGCGCTGCTGCCGTTCGGCCGACGCCGCCGCATCCTGTTCACGAACCGCATGGGCACGGTGCTCGGCCGGGGGGTGATGTGGTTGTCCGGGTCGCGGGTCATGGTCCATGGCCGGGAGCACGCGGTGGCGGGCCAGCCGGTCATCTACGCGAACAACCACAGCTCGAACCTCGACGCGTTCCTGACCATTTGGCTCACGCCGGACGGTACGGTCGGCCTCGCCAAGAAGGAGATCGTCTACTACCCGTTCTACGGGGCGGCGTGGCTCCTGTCCGGCCACCCCATGATCGACCGGGGCCACGCCGAGAGGGCTCGGGTCTCGATGCGAAAGCTGGGTGAGTTCGTTCGAAGAGAGCGGTTTTCGGTGTGCATGCTTCCTGAGGGGACGCGGTCCCGCGACGGCCGTCTGCTCCCGTTCAAGAAGGGGATCGTTCACCTCGCGGTGCAGACCGGGCTCCCGATCGTCCCGATGGTCACGGTCGGTGCGGCGGGGGCCTGGGACAAGGGCCGATGGGCGATCCAGGCTCGCGACATCCATGTCCATTTCCTGCCGCCGATCGACACGTCCGGGTGGACGCTCGAATCGGTGGACGAGCACCTCGAGGCCCTGCGCGAGCAGTTCCTCGCCGTCCTGCCCGACGAGATGCGCCCGGAGAGGCCCCGAGCTGCGGCCTGACCGCCTTTGGGCCGCTCGACCGATTTGGCGCGGCGGCGGAGCTACGCGACGGCGGTTCGGTTAGGCTCAGGCCATGGGGCGCGGGCTCGGCTTGGTCGTAGGCGCGGTGGTCGCGGGGTGCTCGCTGCCCGACCCGGATTGGCCCACGCCCCCGCCGCGGGTGCAGCGGTTCGACGTCACCCCGGTCGAGGTGTCCCCCGGCGGCCAGACCACGGTCGCGTGGCGAATCGAGGGGGCCACCGACGTGCGGCTCGTGGTGGGCGGAGCGAGCGAAGGGGTTGGGTTCGAGGGTTCCAAATCATTGACCCCTTCCGCCACGCTGCCGCTCGCCATCGAGGCGGTGGGACCTGGAGGCACCGCGCGGGCCCGGGCCGAAGCCCGGGTCGGACGGCCGGTGACGGTGGCCATCGACCAGTTCACCGTGACCCCCACCCAGGCCCGTGCACTCGATCCGGTCCGGGTGGCGTGGCGAACCACCGGAGCGAGCGCGGCGCGGCTGCGGCTCGTCGCTCCCGACTCCGTCGTGGACGTCGCCGGCGGGCTGCCGGCGGAGGGGGCTCGGTACGTTCGCCTCGTTCAGAGCGCCCTCGTGGAGCTCGAAGCGGAGGGGCTCGGCGGGCCGCTGCAAAGACAGGTCGAGGTGCGAATCGCCGAATCCCCGCCCGAGGTGGTGCGGTTCTTGGCCGACCCGCCCGAGGTCCTGGTCGGGCAGACCACGAGGCTGGTTTGGGCCGTGCAAGGCGCCGACCGGTGCGAGATCTACGAGGGCAACGCGCGGCAACCGCTGCTCGACTCGCCATCGAGACTTGGGACCGTCCCGGTGCAGCCTCCGCCGGGGCTCGTCGAGTATCGGCTCGTGGCCACCGGGCCAGGTGGCGTCCGGGAGGCGACGACCCAGGTCTCGGCCCGAGCCCCGCGGCCGCCGGAAATCCAGCGGTTCACCGCGACCCCCACCGTCACCGGCGTCGGGGGGGAGATCCGGCTGACGTGGCGGGTCGAGAGATCTGAGCAGGTCACCTTGCAAGTGAGCGGGGGGGCCTCACCGGGACCGAGCCCTTCCCGATCGGTGCCCCCGGAGGGGCAGCGCCTCGTCCTCACCGGGCGTCAGCCGCTATCGGCCTCGCTGCTCGCCTTCGGGGGCGGTTTCACCGTGTCCGCGGCGGCGATGGCCGAGGTGGACTTCAACCGCCCCGAGCTGCTCGAGCTCGCCGTCACCCCCAGCCCGAGCGCGCCGGGGGAGCCGGTGGTCCTTTCGTGGCGGGCGCTCGGCGCCGACCGGGTGTCGATCCTG
This sequence comes from Myxococcota bacterium, assembly GCA_036788295.1. Classification (GTDB taxonomy): domain Bacteria; phylum Myxococcota; class Kuafuiibacteriia; order Kuafuiibacteriales; family Kuafuiibacteriaceae; genus JAHQVK01. The sequence goes on along the minus strand of DAIQNR010000093.1, from coordinate 14,908 downwards.
CTCGAAGCCGGCCCGACGCTGGGCGCATCCCTCCCGCCCGAGGGACAGCTCCCGTTTTCGCCCGAAGTCCCCACCCGGATCGAAGTCGTCGCCGAGAACCAGGCTGGCCGCACCGCGAGGAGCCTCCGTGTCGACGTCAGCCCCCGGCCCCGAATCGAGCGCTTCGAGGCGCTCGACCCCCTGGTCCGAGTGGGCCGCCCCTACCGCGTCGGCTGGCGCGTCCTGGACAGCGAGACCCAGCTCCTGCTCGAGCCCGGCCGGGAAGCGATCCCGCTGCCGCCGGAGGGCACCCGGTGGGTTCGGCGAGCGACGGCATCGAACGAGACCCGGCTGCAGGCAGAAAACGGGCCGTTCGCGGCGTCGGCGACCGCCTCGGTCCCCACCCTGCCCGCGGCCACCGGCCGACAAGAGGTGGAGCCAAACGACGATCCGGCCACCGCCCACGCCCTGGCCGCCCTGCCTGCCTCATGGTCGGGGACCCTCTCGCCGGGGGACCGAGACCTGCTCGCGCTCGACCTCGGCTCCGATCGGCTGGTGGTCCAAAACGCGTGCCCAGGGCCGGACATCGCCCTCGAAGTGCGCGCCGCCGACGACGAAGGCGCGCCGGCCGCGTGGGCCCGCGGCCTGTCGCTCGAAGGATGCGGACGGATAGAAGCGGAGATCGCGGACCTCCCCCCGGGCCTTCTCCTCGGCCTAACCGGAGCCGGCGGCTACGAGCTCGGCTTCTCTCGTTCTCGCCCGAGCTGCGGGGACGGGATCATCGACCGACAGGAGGCCTGCGACGACGGCAACCGCGCCGGCGGCGATGGTTGCGACAGCAACTGCCAGGTCGAAGGCACCTCGGAGCAGGAGCCAAACGACGACCGGGCCCGAGCGGACGAGATCTCACCAGGGACGATCGACGCATTCCTTCACCACGGCGACGTCGATGTCTTCTCGTTCGTCGTGAGCGACGAGCAGGCGGGACGGTGGGTCTTCGCGCTCGAATCCATGGACGGCGGCTGTGTGCTGGACGCCCGGCTCGCGCTTTTCGATGCCATCGGCCTGCTCGCCTCCGCCGGGGAGGATGGCCTCGGATGCCCCGCCCTGCTTGGGCCGAGCACCGTGCTCGAGCCGGGCCGGCACTTCCTCGAGGTCCGACCGGGCCACGGCCAAACCCACCCTGCTCGGGGCCGGTACCGGCTGCGGGTCGGCGCCCCCTGACATCGCAACCGACGTCGCGTCGGGTCAGGGTTCGAGGTGAAGGCCGGTGGCCGCCACCTCGACTTCGACGAGCTCGGCCCCGGTGGATTGCGCGACCCTGCCCCCGAGGTCGGGGTCCGGGGAAAAGACGAGTACGACGTCGCCGCCCCCAGCGCCGCTCGGCTTTGCGGCGCCGCCTCCCGATTCGGCTTCTCGCATGATGCGCTCGGTGACTTCGGTGACCACGGAAACCCCGGCGTCCTTCCCGAGCTGCGCCATGGCTCGGCCATAGCTGCGGACCACGGAGAGAAACCGGGCCACCTCGCCCATCTCCCACGCCGCGATCCCTTCGTCGGCGAGCGGAGCCATCGCCCGAACCCACGCCCCCCACCGGGGCGAGCCCTTGCAGGCGCGGACCAGGTCGGGCGTCGAGGCCGATGTCCTCGTGTCGAGCACCGATAGATGCAGCCCCCGCATTCGACTCGGCAGGGGCCGGATCGGCGAGGGTTGCCGGGCGCAGGCGATCACCCCGCCGGTGAAGCTCGCGGCGACGTCCACGCCGCTGCCGACCCCGCCAGCGGCGTCCCGGTGGCCTTCGATCGCGAGCTCGAGGCATTCTTCGTCGCCGCGGCCGGTGGCGATTGCGGCCGCGACCACCGCCGCCGCCGCCGAGGATCCAAAACCCAGCTTTCGGCCGTCGGAGCCAGGGACCGAGGTCCGAAACCGGCTGGTGTCGATGGACACCCCAGGGTGGGCGAGCGCACCGCGCGCCGCCGCCCGGCGAAACACCGCCTCGACCACCGGCGACCGGGGAGCGTCCGCTCCGGCCGGCTCCGCCACCGCCCGGCGATCGACCGCGGCCACCAGCGCCGTCGCCCCCTCGAGCACCGCGTAGTCCCCGAGCAGCACGAGCTTGCCCGGCGCCGAGGCCTTCACGCGAGGCCGTCCGGCTCCACCCTCGCCCCCTCGCCGGCGGCGGAGGTGAACACCCGCTCCACGTCCGGATGCCCCGAGAGCGCCGCCGCCACCGCCTCGACGTGCGCGGGGGGGGAAAAGGCGACGAGGTGGGGGCCGGCGTCCACGGTGAAGCACACCGGCACCCCGCTGGCCCGCAGCGCGCGCACCCGCTCGATCGCCCACAGGGTGGCTGGGCCAAAATAGATGATCCCGGGGCGCGCGGCCATCGCATCGGCATGCATGGCAAGACAGCTGCCCTCCACCACCAGGGCGAGCCGGTCGAAGTCCCCGGTGGCGAGCGCCACCTCCGCCTCGGCGAGGTCTCGGTCTACCTGCCCGAGCCAGGCCCGGTGGTACGGGCTCGTCCGCGTGGTGCGGTCCATGCCCTCGGTGCTGCCCACCGCCTTCTCGCCCGCGCGGGCCACGCAGATCGCCGCCGACAACGTGAGGTTTGCGATGAGGGGGCACGCCACCGCGTCCTCTCCGTCGTCCCTCACGCCGGCGTGCATGCGCGCGAACCCACCGAAGACCGAGCGGGCGGCGCTGCCCGAGCCCTCCCTGGCCAGCGCCGACAAGGACCGCCGGTCGATGTCCAGCCCGTAGGCCCGGGTGGCCGCGAGCGCGAGCGCCGCGAAGGCGGACGCCGACGACGCGAGCCCGGCCGCGGTGGGGAAGTGGTTCTGGCTGTGGACCTCGGCCCGCTCGGTCCGGCCGGCCATCGCCCGCACCCGGTCGAGAAAGCGAACCACCCGGGCGGTCCCACCCGGCGACGCCGGCTGTCCGTCGAGCACCAGGCGGTCCTCGGGGCGGTCCCACCGTTCGACCCGGGTCTCGGTCCGGAGGGCGTCGAGGGTGAGGGAGAGGCTGCCCGCGGCGGGGAGGTTTCGCTCGGACGAGCGCTTCCCCCAGTATTTGACGAGCGCGATGTTGGCGCGGGCCGACGCGATGACCACGGACCGGGTGTACCTTGGCCGCCGGGGACGGTCCATCCGGTCCCGGTCAGCGTTCGTCGTTCGCGAGGGAGAGGGCACCGGCCGCCGGGCACAACGACAAGGCCCCCTCGAGCTCGGTGCCCACCCGCAACCGCACCCGGTCGAGGGCCCGGGCCGCCGCGCGGCGGAGCTCGGGCGGGGTGAACATTCGCTGGGACAGCGAAAAGAGCTCCGCCGCCGCCTCCGGGCCAGCCACGTCGGCGAGCGCCTCCGCCGCCGCGAGTCGCGACCGAACGTCGCCCTCCCACAGCAAGCTCCGCAGCGCCCGCACCTCTTCGGGCCGGCGGTCGAGGCCCACCAAGAGGCCTAGGGCCCGGGCGCGCTCCGGCCCGTCGAGCGGCGCAAAGCAGCGGTCGGCCCCGCTGAGCAGAGCCCGAAGAGCGGGCGGTCCCCGCTCGGGGCACGCGGCGGCCGCGGTCACGCGCAGCGCCACCGAATCGGACCCGAGCGCGTAGCCGAGCGCGTCCTGGGTGACCGAGTCTCGGGGGAAATGCTCGAGCAGCCGAGCCAGCGCCCGCTGCCGCACCGAGACCAGCGCGTCGGTCCGAACGATGCGCCCGAGCCGCTCCGCCGTCGCGTCCACCGCAAACCCGAGCGTCCGGGCGACGTGGGCCACGAGACCCAGGTGGTCCTCGACCCGGTTCACCGGCGTGGCATGGCCAGGGAGAGTCACGGTCACGAAACCATCTCGGACCCGACCGCCACGGGCGGAAACCAAACCGATGAGATAGGTCCGGGCGGCTTCACCGAGCGCGGCCGCGACGACCAGATCCGGCCCGCGTACGGCCACCTTCCGGTCGAAATCTCGGTCCCCGGTCGTGGCGAGAGGCCGCAGATCGAGCGGACCTCGACCACCGACCGGTCCCGCTTCGAGCCGCTCGAGGTGGCTGGGGAGGCTGGCCTCGACCCTGGTCACCGCGGTCCCCGGCGGCAGCGACTCCCCGGGGCCGGCGTCGTCGAGCGAGATCCGGATGAGCAGGCCGGACATCTCCCCTTCGAGTTCGAGCCGGCCCAACCCTGTTCGCCGACGAACGACGCGGTCGAGCCGCTGCTCGAGCGCACGAACGAGCCGCCGAGACCTCCGCTCCCGCTCGGCCGCCAAACCTCCCAGCGTGACCGAGAGGGTGGTAGCGCCCAAAACGACCCCGGACAGCACGCGCGGACGCTAGGAGCGCCCCTGGGCGAAGACCAGCGAGAGCGCGCGCTGCGCAGCGATGCGGGGAAAACGCCGGTCGTCCCTCAGTTGTCGTCGGGTCGGGCGGACCGCTTGGGGCGAAACGACGCCCGGAGCTCCTTCTTGCGAAGCCGGATCGACTTCGGCGTGACCTCGACCAGCTCGTCGTCGTCGATCCACTCGATGGCGTCCTCGAGGCTCATTCGCCGGGCCGAGCTGACGATCACGTTCTCGTCCTTGCCGGCGGCCCGAATGTTCGTGAGCTTCTTCTCCCGAATGATGTTCACCTCGAGGTCGTTCTCCCGGTTGTGCTCCCCGCACACCATTCCCTCGTAGACCTCGGTGCTCGGGGCGATGAACAGCCGGCCCCGAGGCTGGAGGTTGAAGATCGCGTACGGGGTGGCCTTTCCGCTGCGGTCGGAGATGAGCGCGCCGTTGGGCCGGCGCGCGACCGCTCCTTGGTACGGCGCCCAACCATCGACCAGGGAGTTCATGATCCCGGTGCCCCGGGTGTCGGTGAGAAACTCGGTGCGAAACCCGATGAGGCCGCGGGACGGGATGCGGAACGTGAGCCGGGTGCGGCCGGAGCCGATCGGCTCCATCCCGAGCAGCTGGCCCTTTCGGTCAGGGAGCTTCGTGGTGACCGCGCCGACGTACTCTTCGGGCACGTCGATCAACACCTTCTCCATCGGCTCGTGCTTCTCCCCGTCGATCTCCCGAACGACGACCTGGGGCTTGCCGAGCGTCAGCTCGTACCCCTCGCGGCGCATCTGCTCCACCAAGACGGCCAGCTGAAGCTCGCCCCGGCCGGCGACCTCGAACTTGTCGGGGGTCGCCCCGTCGGACACTTGGATGGCAACGTTCTGCTCGGCGGCGCGAAACAGCCGCTCCCGGATCTGCCGAGAGGTGACATACTTGCCCTCCTTGCCCGCGAACGGAGAGTCGTTGACGCCGAAGGTCATCCGCAGCGTCGGCGGGTCCACCTCGATCCGCTCGAGCGCCGGGGTCTCCGGAGTGTGGACGATGGTGTCCCCGATCTCGACCTTCTCGAGCCCGGCCACGGCGACGATGTCGCCCGCGCTCGCCTCCGTGATCTCGGTTCGGCCGAGCCCGGTGAAGTCGTACAGCCGCACGATCTTGCCCGCCTCGGTGCCCCGCTTGCCGTGAAAATGCACGCCCTGGTTCTTCTTGATCTGACCGGCCACGATCCGGCCGATCGCGATCCGGCCCACGTAGTCGTCGTAGGCCGTGCTCGCGACCAGCACCTGCAGCGGCTCGTCGGCTCGGGCCGGAGGGGCCGGGATCCGGTCGAGGATCGTCTCGAACAGCGGCCGGAGGTTCACGCCCTCATCGTCGAGCTTTCGCTTGGCGACGCCGTCCTTTCCGATCGCGTACACCACCGGGAACTCGAGCGCGTCTTCGTCGGCCCCGACGTCGATGAACAGGTCGTAGATCTCGTCGAGCACTTCCTTGGGCCGCGCGTCCCCCCGGTCGATCTTGTTGATCACGACCACCGGCGGGAGGTGGGCTTCCATCGCCTTTTGCAGCACGAAGCGGGTCTGGGGCAGAGGGCCCTCCGCCGCATCGACCAACAGCACCACGCCGTCGGCCATGGTGAGCACCCGCTCGACCTCCCCGCCGAAATCGGCGTGGCCTGGGGTGTCCAGGATGTTGAACTTCACGTCACCGACCTGGATGGATGTGTTCTTGGCCAGGATGGTGATCCCGCGCTCCCGCTCCTGGTCGTTCGAGTCCATGACTCGATCCACCCTGGCCTCGTTGTCGCGAAAGATGCCGGACTGGGAGAGCATCGCGTCCACCAGCGTGGTCTTTCCGTGGTCCACGTGGGCGATGATGGCGAAGTTGCGGATGTCGGGGCGCCGGGGGGTGCTCATGGAGGACCTCGGGCCGCTCCATGAACGGTCCGGCCGAGGCCGTCAATGGATCGCTCTCGCCACGGGTGAACGTCATTCATCCGCTCATCCGGAAAAGGCGTTTTCGATAGGGCCTCGGTTGCGTAGGGTGCCGGCCATGACCGAGCTCGACGTGACCGGAATCGGCAACGCGATCGTGGACGTGCTTGCCCACGCCGATGACGCCTTTCTGTCCAACCAGGGCCTGCACAAGGGCTCGATGACCCTGATCGACGCCGACGCCGCCCAGCAGCTCTACGCCCGGATGGGCTCGGGCGTGGAGGTCTCCGGGGGCTCCGCCGCCAACACCCTCGCCGGCGTGGCCAGCCTCGGCGGCCGCTCCGCGTTCATCGGCAAGGTGGCCAAGGATCAGCTCGGAGAGGTGTTCACCCACGACATCCGGGCCGCGGGTACCCGATTCACGACCGCGCCGCTCGAAGGCGGTGCCCCGACCGCCCGCTGCCTCATCCTGGTCACCCCGGACGCGCAGCGCACGATGAGCACGTTCCTCGGCGCTTGCACCGAGCTCGGCCCCGAAGACGTGGACCAGGGCCTCATCGAGGCCAGCCGGGTCACCTACCTCGAGGGCTACCTATGGGACCGGCCCAAGGCCAAGGAGGCGTTCTTGGTCGCGGCCAAGATGGCCCACGCCGCCGGCCGGAAGGTGGCCCTCAGCTTGTCCGACGCGTTCTGCGTAGCCCGCCATCGATCCTCCTTTCTCGAGCTCATCGACGGCCACGTGGACATCCTGTTTGCCAACGAGACCGAGATCTGCGCGCTGTTCGAGGTGAACCACTTCGCCGAGGCGGCGCAGCTGGTCGCGGGCAAATGCGAGGTCGCGGCGCTCACCCGAAGCGAAGCCGGCTCGGTGGTCGTCCACGGCAACGAGCGGGTCGAAGTGCCCGCCCACCCGGTGGAGAAGCTGGTGGACACGACGGGCGCCGGGGACCTCTACGCCGCCGGGTTCCTGGTCGGGTGGTGCCGGGGCCGACCTCTGTTCGAATCGGCCCGCCTGGGCTCGATCGCGGCCGCGGAGGTCATCAGCCACTTCGGCGCTCGACCGGAGGTGCAGCTGTCGCGGATCGTACCGCCCGAGCTGCTCAGTTGAGGGTATCGAGCGCGAAGAAGCGGCGGTAGGCGGCGCAGGCGTCCGCGTCCTCCTGCCGAAGCCACGCCCCGATCCGGGGCTGCCGCTCGGCGCAAGCCTCTCGCCTGCCCTTTCGCAGCCGCCGCGCAACCTCACCGATGTCGGCGGCGCCCTCGACCACCGCCCCCAGGTCGGACTCGAGCGCCCGAGCGAGCGCGAGCAGCCCCCTGAGGTCGGCGTCCGGCCGCTCGTCTCCGAGCACCGAGAGCCCGGCCCCGAGCAGCCGGACCGAGCCGTCCCATCCGAGGAGGATCGCCTCCCGCCGCAATCCCCCCAGCGCGCAGGCCCCCGGTCGGGGCCCGGACTCGGCGAGAAAGCCGAGGCCCTCGGCCACGCCGTACAGGATCCCGGTGGCGACATCGGGCGGCGGGGCCAGGCCGCACTCGAACACGTCGGCCAAGCTGCGCCCGAGCCCATGGGCCCGAAGCATGTAGGGGACTCCTTCGTCGAGGCCGGCCCCGAGCAGCGCCGAGACGTGGGGGTGGCGCAGGCCGACGCAGTGGTTCAGGCTCTCGAGCACGTGCGGAGCCAGCGCCGGAGCCCCCGCTCCCCGGGGGTGAAGCGGCTCGGCTTCGACGAATTCGATCTCGAGGACCGGGTCGAAGTGCCGGCACAGAGCGATGTGGATCGGACCGAACGGACCGGCGCGAACCTCGGGGCCAAGGGCGTAGGGTCCCACCCGGCCGCAGTCGAAGGCGTGGGGATCGAGCGCGTGGCGGCTAGGGACCCACCCGATGACTCCACCCTGCGCCGCGCTGTTCCCCCCTTCGCCCACGGCCGGACGTTACACCGCCCCACCGAACGATTCACGCCGACGCGGCCGAAGCGCGCCGTCGAACGCATGGTTTGCGCCGGTCGGCTAGGCGGCGCCTCGCGCCCGGGACCCCGCCGCCCGGGGGCCGCGCACGAGCAGCTCCTGCACGAGCCCCCGGCCCGAAGGATCGGAGTTGATGGCCCGCGGCGCGAGCACCACCTCGACCTCGAGCCCGGCGTAGAGCCCGCGGGTGAACTCGCAATCAGAGTTGCTCAACACCGCCACCGCCCCACGCTCCCAGCACCGGCGAAGGGTGGCGAGCAGGCGCCCTTGCGCTTCGGCGCCGAAGGCCTCCGCGTGGTAGTGGTGAAACGACGCGGTCTGCGACACCGGGACGTACGGTGGATCGAAGTAGACCGCATCCCCGGGGCCGATCTCGTCGGCCACCGCCTCGAAGTCCTGGCAGCGGATCTCGACGCCGCGGAGCGCCCGTGACGCGGCCTCGATCCGGTCGGGGTCGAGCACCTTGGGGTTCTTGTAGCGGCCGAAGGGGACATTGAAGGCGCCGCTTCGGTTCACCCGATACAGCCCGTTGAAGCAGGTCCGGTTCAAGAAGAGGAACCGAGCCGCCCGCTCGACCGAGGACAGATCGGCTGGGTTCTGGGCGCGCACGAGGTAGAACCATGCCTCGTCGCCGGCCCGCTCCGCGTGGGGCTGCATCTGTGCGCACAACTGATGAGGCCGGTCTCGCACGACCCGGTACAGGTTCACGAGGTCGGCGTTCTTGTCCGAGATCACCGCTCGCTCGAAGCGACGGGCCTCGGCCAGGGCGAAGAACACCGCGCCACCGCCGACGAAGGGCTCGTGAAAGGTGCGAATTCGGGCAGGAAGCCGGGGGAGGATGACGGGGAGCAAGCGCTTCTTGCCCCCCGCCCACTTGAGGAACGGGCCTGCCTCGGACGCCATCGCGCTCGGAGGGTTGCCGAGCCTCGCGAAGAGCGCAAAAAAACGGCCTCAACTCTCGCGGTGGGGATAGCGCGCGTGGTCGACGATTTGCGTCCCCGCTGGGACGAACGCCCCCGCTGCGACCCGGGCCCGCTCTCCGAGCGTCACCCCTTCCGCGAGCACCGCGCCGGCGCCGATCGACGCGTGGGCCCCCACCGTCACCCCCCGGGACAGCCGGCTACCCGGACCGATCACCGCCGAGACCCCCACCCGGACGTCGTCGGCGAGCAGGGCCCCCGGCTCCACCCGGACGTCGTGGGCGATGCTGACCCCGGGTAGCAAGAGGACTTGCGAGCCGATGACGCAGCGGGCGCCGATCTGCACCGCGGCGACGTGGGCCCGGCCGGCCCGGAGCGTGGACGCTTCGATGACCACCCCCGACTCGAGCACGCTGCCCGGCCCGACCGAGAACAGCGCCGGCTCCCGCACCCGCAGGTCGATGGGCAGCCCGACGTCCCACGCGATCTTGGCCCCGAGCAGGTCGAGGTGAAGAACCCGGCCGAAGTGCAGGAGCCACAAAGGCCCCCGAAACAGGGAGAGAAACGCCACTTCGGACAGCGCCCGGCTGAGGGCCTGGCGAAGAAACGGGCCCCCCGGGGTGACCCGGTGGTCGCCGGGTATCGGGCGGGGCACGATCGCCCGAACCAGGCCGAGCGCGATGAGGTGCGCGACCACGGCCCCGGCCGCCCTGAGCGGGCTATCCAGCCACGCTGGACCCACCGACGGCAGCCTGAGCGTCACCGCCAGCGGCGCCCCGAGCAGCGCCGCAAACACCGCCATCCGGGCGATGTCCTGCCCGAGCCGGACGCGGACCGGCTCCCGGCGCGTGGCCTCGGGACGGTCCATGGGCGCCGTTCAGGCGCCGGCGCTCCCGAGCGCCGCCTCCTCCTTGTTCGAGTAGGTCGGGTGCCCGTCCCCCTCCCACTCGAGCAGGCCCTTCTCGAGGGCCAGCACCGGCGTCGCCGAGCCTTCGAGCTCCTCGGCGATCTTCTTGGACTGCTCGCCGGTCCGGCACACGAGCACCACCGGTCCCCGCTTCACCAGCGCCGGGAGCTGCGAGGGAAGGTCAGCGGGCTCGATGTTCTTCGCGCCCCGCAGGTGGGAGCGGCCGAAGTCCACCGGGGCGCGGATGTCCACGATCGTGTACGGGTGCCGAGCGGCGAGGCCCTGAGCGAGCGCCTCCACGGTGATCGCGATGCCGCCAGCCGGAGGCGGGGCGAGGTAGGGCTCGACGAACGCCGCGAGTTGGGCCGGAGGCAACGCTCCTTGCACGGCGTCCACCGGCCGACCATCGACGAACATCACCATGGTAGGGATGCTCCGGATCCCCATGGCCTGCGCGGTCCGCGGGTTCTTGTCCACGTCCACCTTCGCCACCACCAGCCGACCGGCGTACTGCTCCGACAGTTTTTCGAGGTGCGGCGCGATCTGTTTGCAGGGAGCGCACCACTGTGCCCAGAAGTCCACGAGCACGGGGAGGCTCGACTCGAGCACGTCCTGCTTCAGACTCGCGTCGGTCACGGTGAGGGTCGGCATGGCCGGATTCTTGACCCGATTTTCGACCGGACGCGAGCGAAAACCCATCGGCGCTCAGCCGATGCGCAGCCGGGGCCCTCAGCCGAAAAGGGCCCGGTCCACGACGAGGGACAGCAGCAGGACGGGAAGATAGATGATGGACGCGACGAAGGCGCGGCGGGCCGTCTTGGCTTCGAGCCGACCGGCGGCGATCAGCGTCGGCCGAAGGAACGCCGCCCCGGCGAGCACGGCGAGCCCGAGGTAGACCGGACCGGTGAGGCCGAGCGCGAACGGGCTGAGGCTCGCGGTCACCGTCGCCGCCGCCCCGATCCCGATGTGGCGGCCGGTGCGCCGCTCGGTGTCGACCTCGGGCAAGAACCGGAACCCGGCCCGCGCATAGTCCGCCCGATACATGTAGGCGAGCGCGAGGAAGTGGGGAAACTGCCAGGTGAACAGCAGCGCGAACAGCGCCATCGCCCCGGGTCCCACGTCCTGGGTGACCGTGGCCCAGCCCATCACCGGCGGAATGGCCCCAGGGACGGCGCCGATCCACACCGACACCGGGCCCCGGAGCTTCGACGGGGTGTAGACGAACACATACAGCGCGGTCGTCCCGAGCGAGAGCCACGCCGGAATCGGCCCAGTGAAGACGTAGAGGAGCGCGAAGCCGAGCGCGGTCGTGCCGAGCGCGTAGGCCAAGGCCTCCTCCTTTTGCACCCGGCCCGCCGGGAGCGGTCGCCCCCGGGTCCGCACCATGCGGGCGTCGATGTCCCGCTCTCGCACCATGTTGGCCGCGCACGCGCCAAAAGCGGTGAGCGCCGTGCCCGCCACGAGCATCAGACCCTGAAGCCAACCGACCGGCCGGTCGGCAGAGACCGGGCCGGCCAGGAAGAAGCCGATGACCGCGGTCACCACGACCATGAGGCTGAGGTTCGGCTTTCCGAGCTCGTGCAGCGCCCGGAGCCTCGCAAAGCCCGACGTCGGACGGGGCCCCGGGATGGCCTCGGACACCGGCCCGGGGAGGCTCGACAGGGGACTCGACCCGGGGAGGCCGGGAGCGGCGTCGGGTGGGCTCACCGCGCCCCCACCGGATCGGCGACGAGGCGAGCGGCCTCGGCGAGGAGCGCCGCTTCACCGGCGTCGTCGGCGTCGTACAGGCCCACCACCTTCAGTCCGCGATCGACGAGCACGAACCGCACCCCGTGGGCGATCGCCATCGCGTCGTCTTCGTCGTTCGCTCCCATCGGCTGCTTGAACCCGTTCACCACCGCCCGCTCCACCGCGGCCGGGGGCCCGGTCAAGAACGTCCATCGCTCCGGGTCGGCACGAACCTCGCGGGCGTGCTCGGCCAGCACCTCCGGCGTATCGGTCGCCGGGTCCACGGTGAAGGTGACGATGCGGACGGGAAGCCTCGCCTCGACGAGCCGGGCCTGCAGGCCCACGAGGCGCTCGGTGAGGCGAGGGCACAGGGTCGGGCACGACGTGAAGAAGAAGCTCGCCACCCACGGGCCCGCCTCGAGCCGCTCGCTCCCAAACTGCGCCCCACTTTGGTCGACCAGGGAAAACGGGGGCAAAACGAAGTCGTCGTAGGGGTCCGCGGCCGCTGGCGCGAGCCCGAGCGGCACCGGCCGCCGCTCGAACGGATCGCCCACGAGCAGCGTCGCCAGCGGGTAGGCGGCGAGCAAGGCGGCGCCGGCGGTCCAAAACCAGGGGGAACCCAGGACGGAGCCGCGGATGAGCCCTCTTCGCGTGCCGGACACCCGTGCATAGGACCGACCCCCTGCTGCCCATGTAAAGTTGATGCGGCCCCCGTGCGACGACGCGCCACGCACCGGGCGGCCGCGGCGCTCGTTCCTGGGATCACACCGGTCCCCCGGAAACCGGCGGCTTGCCCCGGCCCGGCGGTGGTGGTCCTGTCCGCCCGTGGCTTTCTCCCCTCCTGCCGCCCCGGCGCGGCCGGCGGAACGCGCACCGCGGGCGGAGCACTTCGGGAAGGTGCTCGACCGCTTGAGCTGGCTCGAGCGAGCGAACGTTCGCTTCGTCCGGGCGAGCTTCGAGATCCGGTGGTTGAACGGGCTGCTCCGGCGGCTGCAGCGGCAGGTCGGCGCCCGCTGGATTCGGTTTTGCACCGATCGACTGGTCACCGTGGTTGGCGCGGAGCGGCTGCCGCCGCCCACCGACGAGCGCGCCATCGTCTGGGCCTCGAACCATCGGAGCTTCTTTGACATGTATGTCGCCAACGCCGACATGTTTCGGCGCGGCTACCATGAGCGGGTGCTCTTTCCGGTCCGCTCGACGTTCTTCTACGACCACCCGCTCGGCTTCTTCGTGAACGGGATCATGTCCTTTTGGTCCATGTATCCCCCGATTTTTCGGGAGCGCAAACGGGCGGCGCTCAACCACACCGCGTTCTCCGAGCTGGCGGCCGCGGTGCGCCGGGGGCGATCGGTGGGCATCCACCCAGAGGGAACCCGCAACAAGACCGACGACCCCTACCAGCTTCTCCCGGCCGGAAGCGGCGTCGGTCGCCTCATCCACCTCGCCCGAGCCCCCGTGGTCCCGATTTTCATCCACGGTCTCGGAAACGAACTCTGGCCGCAGATCCGGGGCAACTTCGACGGCACCGGCGACCGGATCCTGCTCGTGTACGGGGCGCCCGTCCCGCTCGACGACCTGCTCGACGCCCCCCCGACGAGCCAGACCTATCGCGCGATCGCTGACCGGGTGATGGCGGCGATCGCCGCCCTCGGGGAGGAGGAGCGGAGGCTGCGGGCCGAACGACCGGAGTGGGCCATCGGGACACCACCGGCCCCGGTGCAGGCCGAAGGACAAAACGGCGGATCGAACGATGAGGATTGACCGAGGCCCATGAGGCGGCGAGCCGCCCGGCGCCATGCACTCCCCTGCGCTCGGCTTCCTGTTCGTGTCGTTCGAAGCCCTCGCCTGCTCCAACTCAGGCCCGGCCATAAGGCTTTGGGTATCTTTGGAGGGAACCAGGCGACCCCGACGCAGCCCGGTTCCGGGCGCGGCGTCCGCGCCCTCCGCGACGTCGATCGCGACCTAGTCGAGGCCCATGTCCTCGACCACGGCAAGCGCGTCCGGGAGCGGGTGCTTCCGCGGGTCGTCCCGGTCGTGGTGTACGCGGGGGACCGAGCTTGGACCGCTCCGACGGCGGTCGAGGCGCTGTTCGAGGGAGACCCCGCCGATTGGTCGCCGAGGATGAGCTTCGTCCTGGACGACCTGAGCCACGTATCGGACCATGCGCTCACCGGCCGGGCTCGGGGAGTCTTCGGCGAGATCACCCTCCGCGCCCTCCTGAGGCTCCCTCGAAGCCTAGACCCGGCTGGGGAACTGACGCGGTGGATCCCGTTGTTGACGGCGATGCTCCGGGCCCCGAACGGGCTGGAACGCCTGCGGCACATCATCGAGTACCTGGCCCTGGTTGCCGATCTAAAGCCCGAGGCTCTACAACCCGTCGTGAGGCAGCTGGGACCGGCTGCCGAGGAGACCGCCATGACCCTAGCAGAACGACTTCGACAGCAAGGCCGCGAGCAGGGGAGCCACCAAGGTCAAGCCAAGGTGATCCTTCGCTTGCTCCAGTTGAAGTTTGGAGACCTGCCGGTGGCGGTCGTCGCTCAGGTCGAGGAGGGCTCCGAGGCCGCTTTCGAGCGGTGGACCGAATGGGTCCTTCTCGCTACCACCCTCGACCATGTCTTCGACGACTCGCCCCTGGGCTGAGTCGGCCCGCAGCCCCCCAACCGCCGCCTCCCGCCGATAGAGGTGCATTCGTCAGCGCGCCGCCTCCGGCCGACAGAGGTGCGCTCGTCAGCGTTCTGACCCGAAACCCCGACCATGCAAGTGCCCAGGACGAAGCGACTATCCGCTCGTTCAGGCGCCGACGTCATGGACACCTACGAATATGACCCCGTCAACAACATCATCGAGATGAAGCACGCTCGGGGCGGGACGGTGGAGTGGCGAAGGCGGCGCTTCGCGAGCGCTTCTTTCGCGGCCGTCCGGGCGCGGCGTTTCGCCGAGGCGGTGCTCGCCTGGGTCGAGCGGGGCGAAGCACCGGAAGTGGGCCTGCCTCCCGAGCCCCTCCCCGAAGCTGGTCCAGGGCCCTTCGACGAGCTTCGTCCCTACCCTTGGCCGGTGGCGCGGCGCGAAGAACGCGACGGCTGGCTCGTGGATGGGGAAAGGGGGACGGCGGTTTGCCAGTCCGCGCCGGCGGCGTAGGCGGACCAATCCGCCGTCGGGTCGGCGCCCGCC
>DAIQNR010000092.1:0-21331 GCA_036788295.1 Myxococcota bacterium | reverse complement strand
CCAAACAGGGTGCCGATCACGGCGAGCACGTCGACGACATGTCCGGGCCAGCCGAAGATGCGGTCTCCGATCAGCGGGTGCAGGACGGAGCGGGTCGCCAGCGGGAGGTTCTTCCGGAACGAAAAATAGGCGATGGCGAGACCGAGCACGACGTAGATGGCCCACGCGTGAAGCCCCCAGTGAAAGAACGTCAGGGGGACCGCTTCGGACGCGGCTTGGAGGCTTCGCGGCTCCGCCACCGAAGGCCGCAGGTAGTGGCTCATCGGCTCGCCGACCCCAAAGAAGAGCAGGCCGATCCCCATGCCGGCAGAGAACAGCATGCTGAACCAGCTGGCGCGGGAGTAGGCCGGGCGCTCTTCGTCGCCCCCAAGCCGGATGTTTCCCCAGGGCCCGACGGCGGCCCAAAGCGCGAACCCAACGAAGAACGTGACCGACAGCGAATAGACGAAGCCGAAGTGCGTGCTCACCCGGTCGAGCGCGGCGGGCAGCCACGCTGCGGCGAGGTCGGGCGCGGCCACCCCGAACCAGAGAAACAGGGCGAGGAGAAGAACCGCGGGGAAGAAGACCGGCGGGCAGATCGAAGGCTTGTTCACCTACACGCCTCAGTTTGGCTTCGCCATCTCCAAGATCCCCCAAGCGAGGTGTCCGGCTCCGCCTGCGTCCACCCAGTGCCCGAGCCCGGCAACCATGCGGTCGAGATAGGCCGGGCTCGCGGCCGCCTCGAGCTCGGCGCGGCGGCGGAGCAGCTCTTCGCGAACCCGTCCATAGTGGACGGGCAGGTGTCCGGACAGGTCGATGCTCGAAAACCCGAGCTGAAGCGACTCGGCGATGCTGCGGTACAATCCGAAGCTTCCCATGTGGTCGAGGTGGATGCGATCGAGCACCGGCCCCAGCGCTTCGTCGGGAGCGTCGTCGGCCTGCATCGGGTCGGTGAAGACCAGCTTGCCCCCTGGCCGGAGCACGCGCCGCGCCTCCTCGAACACCCGGCGCTTGTCCCCGGCGTGCAAGAACGAGTCCTGGCTCCACAGGTGGTCGAAAGACCGGTCGCGAAACGGCAGGGACTCGAAGCTCCCCTGAACGACCGTGACCTGCTCCGTGAGCCCTTGCTTCTCGGTCAGGCGTCGGTTTCGCTCGTTCTGCACCTCGCTCAGGTTCAGGCAGGTCACCCGGCAGCCGTACCGGCGCGCGAGGTGGCGAGCCGCCCCTCCGTAGCCGGCTCCGAGGTCGAGCACGTGGTCCCCCTTTTTCAAGTCGAGGCGCTCGGCCAGGCGCTCGACCGAGCGATGGCTCGCGTCGGCGATGGGCTCATCCGGCCGCTCATAGATTCCAATGTGGATGTCTTCGCCGCCCCAAACCTGAAAGTAGAAGGTGTCCGCGTCCGAGCTGTCGTAGTAGGCCTCGGCGACGCGCTCCGCCTGCATCAGAGGTCCCCCCGGGGCCGGGTGACGCCGGCGATGCGTCCGCTGTCTTCCTCCGAGTACTCTTCGGTGTAGCGCTTCGAGGCGATGTGGATGAAGAAATCTGGGTCGGAAGAGGCCTGCGACTCCTGGAAGTCGGCGTAGGTATCGACGTTTTGAAACCCCACCTCGAACATCAGGCGGCGGGTGTAGTTCCTCCTAAGCGGGAACATGTTGAGGTGGAACTCGGAGCGGTCGGGGAACCGGTAGCGAAACCGGGCGAGACCGGGGTCCACGTACTCCGGTTCGGCCTGAACGTCCTTGCCGCAGTAGTAGTACGTGTGCTTCGACGTGAACCCATCGTCCAGCATCCCATCGTAGTTGCGCTGATCGAGGATGAGCATCCCGTCATGCCGCAGCGCCGCGTAGAACTCGGCGAGCGCCTTTCTGCGGTCGCGCTCGTCGAACAGGTGGGTAAAGGAGTTCCCGAGGCAGATGACGGCGTCGAACTTCCCGTGGACGTCGCGATTGAGCCACCGCCAGTCCGCGTGCACGGTGCGGAGGATGTGTCCGCGGCGCCGCCCGTTGTCGAAGGCCTTCGCGAGCATCTCGGGAGCGCCGTCCACGCTCACGACCTGGAACCCGGCCTCGATGAGCCGGACCGAATGAAATCCGGTGCCGGTCGCGACGTCGAGCACCCGGTGGGCTCCCTTTCGCTTGAGGGTCTCGATGAAGAAGTCACCCTCGCTCTTCGCCCGGGCGTCCCAGTCGATGAGTTGGTCCCACTTCTCGACAAAGGAATGGACGTACTCTTTCGTGTAGTGGTCGGTGTTCCGAACGTCTACAGGGTTGACCCCGTAGTCTTGGTGCCCTTCCATGTGGGAGGTCCTTTAGGGCACGAATGCTTTCGGAGCAAAGAAAAACCGGGGTGGGGTCGCGATTTCGTCACGCGGCGGCCGGTTCTAGGGCGCGAGCCAGCGGCGGAGGCCATCGAGGCTCGGTCGGCGGCCGAGCGCCTCGGCCAACAGCTCGCCGGCGGGGCGTCGTCCGCCCTGGGCGAGCAGCTGGGCGAGCGAGGTCGGGGCGTCGAGCCCGCCTTTCAGTTCCTTCGTGATCGCGAGCGACCACAGGTGGGCGTAGTCGCGGCCTCCGTACCGAGCGATGGCCCGGTGGCTGGTCCAGCGGCCCGGGCTGCGGGAGACTGGGAACGGGTCGAAGCGGCTGAGCGCCGCCTCGGCGGTCTGGTCGAGGTCGATGGCCGACGGATCGGCGGTGTACAGCGCCCGCCCGAGCTCCACATACGCGAGCTGCGTCGCGATCCGGATCGCTCGGTCCACTGCGCGGGCCTCCACGAGCCTGGTCGCGAGCGTCTCGGGGAGCGGTTCTTTGGACTCCACGTGGGCGGAGAGCACTCGAAGCGCCTCGGCCGACCACCCGAGCTCCTCGAACCAGAGCGCCGGCACTTCGAGAAAATCCCACTCGACCGATGACAAGCCAGCCAGGTTCGCCCACGTCGCGTTCCGGTTGAGCAGGTGGTGCGCCACGTACCCGAGCTCGTGGAGCAACCCGAGGACTTGCTCGTGTTCGAGCCGAGCCTTGTCGCCGCCAGGCCAGCTCGCGAGGACCGCGACCTCGGGGGCCTGCTCCCCGAAGAGCCCGATCCGCAGCGGGTAGGTGGCGAGCCTGGGGTTCTTCTCGGGGCGAGGATCGAGGTCGAGGTACAGGCGCCCGGCGAAGACGCCGCCTTGCTCCACCCGGTAGCGGGACACGCCGGGATCCCATGCTGGCGCGTCCGGCTCGGGGACGAAGCGGAGGCCGGTCCACCGCTCCACGAGGGAGATGGCGCCGGCGACGACCGTGGCCCGAGGAAAATAGTCCCGGACCGTCTCGAGCTCGTACCGCCGGCGCAATCGCTCCACCAGATAGAGGCGGTCCCACAACTCGACCCGCTTTGCGGTCGGTTCGAAGCTCCTCTTCTCTTCGAGCAGCGCCGCTCGCTCCCGCTCGAGCCGGGGGGCGACGGCGGCGCCGACCGCCTCGGTGAAGCGGCCGACCGCGGTCGAGGTCTCGGCCATCTCTCCGTACGTCACATAGTCGAGCCAGCTCGCAAACCCGAGCTGCTCAGCGATCTCTTTGCGTACCCCCAGCAGCTCGGTCATCGCCTTCCGGTTGTCGGCGCGACCCCGGTCGAGCTCGGCCCGGGTGAGCGCCTCGCGAAGCTCCGGGTCCGGTCCGTGAACCAGCACCGGAAACCGGTCTTCGTCTCTGGTCGTCACCGAGACCCGCCGCCCGTCGGTGCGCCGGTCCGAAAACAGCGGCGCGAGCGGGCCGAGCTGGCCCGGCCTCGCCCACACCGTGCGCACGTCTTCGTCGAAACGCCGCTCGAACCGCTCCACCAGCTCGGCCTCGCGGACCCTCAGCTGTGCGAGTCGGGACCGCGCCGGCGCGGGCAAAAACGCGCCCGACCGGCGGAAGGAGAAAAGAAAGCGCTCGAGCGCCGCTTCGCCGCCCGCCGGCGGCTCGAGGACCGACAAAGCGTCGTAGATTTTTGGGTCGAGCGCGACTTCGCCCGAGTGGGCCCGCACCGCGCTCTGGCACCGGGCGGCGGCATCATGGGCGCCGGCGGCGATGAGCAGAGCCGCCTCCCCGGCGAGGTTGGCGAGCACCACCGTGTGACGGTGCAGGGCCTCGAGGGCGTCGGGCCCAGAGGCGGCCGCGTCCCGAAAGAGATGGGCGAGGGCAAGGCCCTGCTCGCAGCGGCGGTCGAACTGCTCCCAGAACGCCTCGGGGACCGAAGGGAGGTCGGCAAGTGGAGGGTTGGCCTCCGTCGCGGCCGTCGGGACGAGGCGGGGCGCCGGGGTCGCGCAGGCCAGCACGACGGCGAGAGGCGCGAGGCGACGCATCCGGGCGTGGAGCTAATACGCGGCGCCTCCGCCGTCCATCCGCTCACCGCCCCGCCATCGGCCCAGCACCTGGTATCCTTCCTGGACGGGGCCGAGGAGCACCGCCTCTCCGGCCGACACCCCGCGGGGCGGCCTCCCGGTGAGATGGGCGATGAGCGAGGACACCGTCGGCTCGTGGCCGACGACGGCGACGAGATGGCCCTCGGGCGCGGCCAGCCTGGCGGCGAGCTGAGAGAGGCTCGCCGGACTGTAGACCCTCGGATCGGCCACGACGGGGACGCCGAGATCGAAGGCGCCGACGAGGATCTCGGCGGTCTGGGTGGTACGAACCAGCGGCGAGCACACAACCCAGTCGAGGCGAGGCAGCACCGCGACCAGGCCTCGGGCCTGAAGGTGCATGCGGGCCCGCCCCCGAGCGCTGAGGCCGCGGTAGCGGTCGCCGTCCTCGTGCTCTGGTTCGGCTTCTTCATGCCGGTGAACGAGCAGATGGTGCACCTTTGAACCGTAGCAGCCCAGTGGCGCATGCCACACGAAAACTTCGTCGTTTGGCGGTCCTCGTCGGGCTGAGCGGAACCGCGTGCGGGCACCCACCGCCGGCGGTGGAGGCGCCGGGACCGCTCGTGGTGCGGCGGTTCCTCGGCTCGGTCGAGGGAGCGCCGGCCGGCGAGGCTCGCTTCGAGCGGCGGCATGGATTGGCTGGGGTGGAAGATCGGCTCTGGCTGAAGCGGGGTGAGCTCGAGTGGTCGGGGAGTTTTGTGGGCGGCCCCGACGGAGCGCCGAGAGGCGCGAGGTCGAAGCTGCGCCTTGGGGGTGCGGATCGCGAGCTGGTCGCGGTGGTCGAACCGGGGGGACTGAGGGTGGAGGAGCAGGGCCGGGCTCGACGGGTCGCGTTTGGCCCGTCGAGCGAACTCGACGCCGGCCACCCCCTGCTGTGGGGTCAGTGGCTGCCCTCGTTGGGCACCGTTCGTGTGGTCCGCCTCGCGCCCCATCTCGAGCCGTCGGTTGCCGTCGATCACTTCGACGTGCACAGCCGAGGCGAAGACCGGTGGGGCCGGCGGGTCTGGATCGAGACCCGCGCCGGCCCGGTGGCGCTGTGGCTCGACGGGGATGGGCTCGTGGCGCGGGTCCGGTTTCGGCCCGGCGGCCCGGGTGCGGCGAGGGAGGAGTGGAGGTGGGAGCCGGAGGTCACTTCTCGTAGCGGCTCATGAAGCCGGTGCGAAAGTCGGTGACGGCCTGAACCAGCTGCTTTTCCATCTCCGCGTCGATGTTCCCTTTCGAACGCAGCTTGGCGAGCAGCTCGGCGTGGTTCGACTCGAGGCACCCGACCAGCTCGGTCTCGAACAATCGCATGTCACCGACCGGGACGTCGAGGATGAACATGCCCTCCGGGTACTTCTTGCCGTCCTTGAACTCGGCGTTCACCGGCTTGGCCGGGAAGGTCGCAGCCCATATCACCGCGACCTGCTTTTCGACCGACATGGGCTCGTACTGGTTCTGCTTGAGGATCTCCATCAGCCTCTGACCGATGTCGAGCTCTCGCTTGGTCGCTGGGTCGAGGTCCGAACCGAACTGGGAGAAAGCGGCCAGCTCCCGGAAGGACGCGAGCTTCAGCCGCAGTTGGCCGGCGACGGCCTTCATGGCCTTGATCTGGGCGGCGCCACCGACCCGGGACACGGAGATGCCGGCGTTCACGGCCGGCCGCTGCCCGGAGTTGAACAGGTCGGTCTCGAGGAAGATCTGCCCGTCCGTTATCGAGATGACATTCGTGGGAATGTACGCGGATACATCGCCAGCCTGGGTCTCGATGATGGGCAGCGCGGTGAGCGAGCCCGCGCCCTCCGAGTCCGACATCTTCGCCGCTCGCTCGAGCAGACGGCTGTGCAGATAGAAGACGTCGCCCGGGAACGCCTCTCGGCCCGGGGGCCGCCGCAGCAGCAGGGCGAGCTGCCGGTACGCCACCGCCTGCTTCGAGAGGTCGTCGTACACGATGAGCGCGTGCTTGCCGTTGTCGCGGTAGTACTCGGCCATGGTCACGCCCGCGTAGGGGGCGAGGAACTGCAGCGGGGCCGGATCGGAGGCGTTGGCGGCGATGATCGTGGTGTACTCCATGGCCCCGGACCGCTCGAGCCGGTCGTACACCTGGGCGACCGTGCTCTGCTTCTGGCCAATGGCCACATAGAAGCACTGCACGTTCTCGCTCTTCTGGTTGATGATCGTGTCGATCGCGATGGCGGTCTTGCCGGTCTGGCGATCCCCGATGATCAGCTCTCGCTGGCCGCGGCCGATCGGGATCATGGTGTCGATCGCCTTCACGCCGGTCTGCATCGGCTCATGCACCGGCTTTCGGGAGATGATGCCCGGCGCCTTCACCTCGATGCGCCGCCGCTCGGTGGCGTCGATCGGCCCTTTGCCGTCCACCGGGTTGCCGAGCGCGTCCACGACCCGGCCGAGCAGCGCGTCGCCGACCGGCACGTCGGCGATGCGGTTGGTTCGGCGCACGGTGTCGCCTTCCCGGACGTGATCGGCCCGTCCCATCAGGGCGATGCCGACGTTGGACTCCTCGAGGTTCAGCACCATGCCCAGCACGCCGCCGGGAAACTCGACCAGCTCGCCGGCCTGGGCGTTCTCGAGCCCGTACACGCGGGCGATGCCGTCGCCCACCGAAAGAATCGAGCCGGTCTCGGAGATCTCGACCTTCTTCTCGTAGTCGTCGATCTGCTGGCGGATGATCTGGGAGATCTCGTCGGCGCGGATTTGCATCTCGGGACGCGGGTTACCTTGCGCCCGGCGGGAGATCAACCGGAAGCTGGCAGGAAATTGTGAAGGGATTTCGAGGTATTTCGAGGACAGCCGCCCGTCCGCCCCACCGGCGACGGCGGCACCTGCTTTTGTCCGTCAGACTCGACCGAGCGTCTCGCGCAGCCGGTCGAGCTCGGCCCGAATGGAGCCGTCGTAGACGATGGAACCCACTTCGGCCCGGATCCCGCCGATGAGCGAGGGGTCCACGCGGACCTCCATCTGCACCACCCGCCCGGTCCGCCTCTCGAGCGCCGACCGCACCCGCTCGACGTCTTCGTCGTCGAGCGGCACCGCCGACCGCACCGTCGCCCGGACCCGCCCCGACCGCTCGTCCAGCATCGCGCGGAAGCTCTCCTCGATGCCCGCGAACTCCGCGGCGCGGCCCCGCTCCACCACCAGGCGAGCGAAGTTTCCGACCGTGCGGCCTACCTCGAGGCGCCCGATCACGGCGTCGAGCGCGCGCAGCCGCTCGGCCAAGCCGTACGAGGGGTTCTCGAGGGCGAGGCGAAGCTCTCGGGACGCGGCGATCGCTCCGGCGAGGCGAGCGAGATCAGCCGCCGTCTCGGACCGGACCTCGTCTCCGAGGCCCCAGACCGACTCGAGCAGCGCTTCGGCGTACCGTTTGGCTGCCGTTTCGTTCATGAGCTCCTCCCGCTCAGGCCGTCGTTGAGGCCGTCGATGTAGCGCTCGGTCAGGCGCCGGTGGTCGGCGCCGCCGATCTGCGAGCGAACCCGGGCCTCGGCGGCCTCGATGGTGAGGCGCACCGCTTCGGCCCGGATGCGTTGCTCTGCCTCCTTGACCGCCTGACCGATGCTGAAGTCCGCTTCTCGGCCGAGGCGCGTGATCTCCTTTTCGGTGTCGCGCTCGATGCGAGCCCGGTCGGCGTGGGCCTCGCGCTCGTACGCTTGCACCACCTTCGCGACCTCCTGCTCGAGGTCGTCGAGCTTCTTTTGGTACTCGGCGAGCTTCGCCTCGGCCTCGGCCCGCTTCTCTTGGGCTCGGTTGAGCTCGGCGGCCATCGTCGAGCGCCGATTCTTCAGCGATCGAGAGACGAGCGGAGCTGCGAAGTAGAACAGAACGCCGAAGAACACGATGACGTTCGCGAACAGCGACGCGACCAGGACCCAGTCCACGCCGTGCCCATGGGATTCGGCGCCGGCGGCGGCAGCCGTGGCCAAGATCCACGACGTCGCCATCACGCGGCCCTCCCCAGCAGCTTCTGCGCGGTCTGCTCGGCGATGCGCGAGACCTCGGTGCCGACCTCCGACATCGCCCGCTCGCGCTGGGCCGCGACGTCCGACAGCGCCGCTTCCACCTTCTCGCCCAGGCGGGCTCGCTCCTCCGCGATCCGGGCCTGCATCGCCGCCACCGCCTCCGCGCGGATCTTCGCTCGGGCCTCGACGCCCTGCTCGGTGGCCTCCTTGATCTTCTTCGCGAAGGTCGCCGCGCGCCGCTCGGCCTCGTCGAGCATGTCCTCGGCCCGCTCGAGCGCCCCGGTCAGCTTCTCGTGCCGCTCCTCGAACAGGGCGAGGAACGGCCGGATCACGAGTCCATTGAGAATGGCGAGAGGCAGCAGGAACAGCGCGAGGACGAGGACGTAGGTGATGTTCAGGTCGAGATCCATCGCTCGGGCGGCGATACAGACCGCGCGTCGGGGAGTCAAGGCAAGGCACCGGGAGCACCGAGCGGCCGTTTCGACGGGCGCGGCGAGGCGCAAAACCGTCCGTGGCCCTCGAAGCTCGCCCGAGCGCGACCGAGCGTGGTACCTCCAGTCCATGGGGCGAGAGGCGGAAGAGATGCTCGCCCACAGTGAGCCCGTGGTGCGGGTCTTTCTCGCTCGGCGGCTGCAGGGCGCCGATGTCGAGGACGCAGTTCAGACCGTGATGGAGCGGGCCCTCGAGCGAAAGGAGGCGCTCGCGGCGGTCGAGCGCCCGCGGGCCTGGCTGCTCGGGATCGCCCGCAACGTCGTGTTCGAGACCCGGCGCGCCCGGGCCCGCGCCATCCCCACCGATGAGGACGCGGTCGAAGCCGCGCCCGAGACCTCCCCCGGCCCCGAGGAGCACCTTCGGCAGCGCGAGGAGCACAACCGGCTCTACCAAGCTCTCGCCGGGCTCCGGACCGACGACCAGCTGGCGCTGCTCGTGACCTACGTCGACGGGCTGCGGGGGCCTCAAGCGGCGGAGGTGCTGGGGGTGAGTTTCCCCGCTTTTCGCCAGCGCCTGTCCCGGGCCCGGAAACTGATGGAGCAGCGGATCCTCGACCTCGCCGATGCCCCGGAGCCGGTCGATCCGGCGACGATGCGGGCCTGGCGGAAGCTGCTCGACCCGGACCGGCGGCCCGAACCGCGGTCCTGAGCGGTTCAGTGGCCGTGCAGCACCACGGCGATCCGGCCTCCGTCGCCGTCGAACGCGACGTGGGCGAGAGTCGGAGGCAGCTCGGGGACCGACTTCGCTACATCGGGCAGCCCGAGCTTGGTGGGCTGCGGAACGAGGCACTTCACGTTGCCTCCCACCATGTTCGTGAGCTCCGCGACCGAGTCCCGGACGCTCTCGTCGCCCACCTCGTCCGGCGACGCGGAGAACAGCAGCGCCGCCGCCCGGCGCACGACGCCGGCCGACAGGTGGAGCGACACCGCGCCTTCGAACGCGCCGCTGAGCCGGACCACGCCGACGTAGGAGGCTTCGACCGGGCCGGGCCGGGCCTCGCCGAGCTCGTCGTCGAGCATCGTGCTCCATACCGACTGGGTGATGGTCTCGAGGTCTTCGATGCTGACGACGGTCATGGGACTTCTCCTGCGGCGCGGAGCCGGTAGCAGCCGGCGTTGGCATAGTCGAACCGGACGAAGCCGTCGTCCACCCCGAGCGTCGTCTCTGCCCCACCAAGGAACAGGTATCCATCAGGGGCGAGCACCGACCGGATCTTGGCGAGGATCGCCTGCTTTTGGGGGACTTCGAAGTAGATGAGGACGTTTCGCAGGAAAACGATGTCCATCCGCGGCATCGATGGCCAGGGGTCGATGAGATTCAACTCCCGGGCCTCGACCCGGGCGCGCAGGACGGCCTTCACCTGCCACCGGGTGCCCTGGCGATCGAAGTGCTTGACGAGCATCCGCGCGGGCAGGCCTCGGTTCACCTCGAGCTGCGAATAGATGCCCTCACGGGTCCGCTCCACCATCGCCGAGTGCAGGTCCGT
This sequence comes from Myxococcota bacterium, assembly GCA_036788295.1. Classification (GTDB taxonomy): domain Bacteria; phylum Myxococcota; class Kuafuiibacteriia; order Kuafuiibacteriales; family Kuafuiibacteriaceae; genus JAHQVK01. Next base: position 11,040 of record DAIQNR010000092.1, on the reverse strand, counting down.
CGCGAGCAGCCGGGGCTCGAGCCCGGGATGTCCCGCTTCTTCGAGCGAGAACAAGACGCTGTACGGCTCTTGCCCGCTCGACGAGGCCCCGCACCACACGTCCAGCCGGCCCGATGGGCGGTGGGCCATGAGCGCGGGGAGCACCGCCTTCTTGAGGCACTCGAAGGGGGCGACGTCTCGAAAGAAGGACGTCTCGTTCGTGGTGAGGGCTTCCACGACTTGCTTCGTCAGCGGTCCGCCCGGCCGAGCCCGGAGGCTCGCCACGAGGCCCGCGAGTCCCCCGAGACCTTCCCGGTCGGCCACTGGTAGGAGCCGGGCTTCGAGCAGGTAGTCTTTGCTCGCATCGAGCGCGATCGCCGATCGCTCCCGAACGAGCCGGCGGAGGAAGCCGAGGTCTTCCTCCCGTAGCACTGGCGCCGCGCTCATCTCCCTGTCCTCCCTTGTCCGTGGCCCATTTCGCTGGTTCGGCGGCGGTGGGCGGCGCGCTCGGCCTGCGCTACGACCCGCACCGCGATCTCGGGGATCGTCGCGATCAGGGTCGCGAGCCCGGCGCGGGCGATGAGCCCCGGCATGCCCCAGACCACGCTGCTGAGCTCGTCCTGCACGAAGACTTGCGCTCCTCCTTCTCGAAGCAGGCGAGCGCCGTCGAGCCCATCTTTGCCCATCCCGGTGAGCACCACCGCGAGCACCGGCAACTCCGCCTTCGCCGCCGACCGAAACAGGACGTCGACCGACGGGCGGCACGAGTGCTCCGGCGGACCGCGGTGGACCTTCACCCGGGGCCCATCGACCTCGAGGTGCCGGTCGCCAGGGGCGAGCAGGACGGTGCCCGCGGTCAGCGGCGCGCCGTCTTCGGCTTCCCGGATGGCGACGACGGACTTGAACGCGAGCCGATGGGCGAGCAGCCCGGTGAAGCTCGCCGGCATGTGCTGCGCCACCAGCACGGAGGCGGGCAAGTTGGCCGGCATCCGAGGCAGCAGGTCGGCCAGCGCGTCCGGTCCCCCGGTCGAGCTGCCGATGACCACGAGCAGCGCCGGTTCGACGACGATGGCCTCCACCACGTCAAAACCCCAGGAGATGGAGCTTCTCGAGCATCGCTTCTTTCGTGAACGGCTTCATGACATACTCATCGGCTCCAGCCTCGAGCGCCATCGTCATCTCGTCGATGCCGGTCTCCGTCGTCACCATCACGATGCGGCTGTCCCGGTGCCGGTCATCGGCCCGGACCGCCTTCAGGAACTCGAAGCCGTTCATCACCGGCATGTTCCAATCGACCAGACACAGCTCTACCGTGCCGAGCGACTCGAGCCGCTCGAGGGCGTCGGCTCCATGCTCCGCTTCGGTGATCTGAAACCCCAGCTCGGTCAGCATCCTCCCGATGATTCGCCGCATCGCGCGGGAGTCGTCGATCACCAGAGCGTTCATGTCACCCTCCTCAGGCGTGAAAGCGGCCAGCGAGCCGCTCGAGCGCGTCGGTCGCGCTCGCCATGTCCTTGACCGAGCCGCGGGCCTCGACGGCCGTCTTCGCGATGGAGTCGGCGCCGGTGGCGACATCGGTGATGTTCTTTGCGATCTCTTTGCTGCCGCGGGCGGCTTCGCTCACGCTCCGGGAGATCTCGTTCGTCGTCGCGGTCTGCTCTTCTACGGCGCTCGCGATCGAGCTCTGGAAGTCGTTGATCTGGTTGATGACCTGCGAAATCTCTTCGATGGCGGCGACCGCGCTCTTCGTGTCCTTTTGGATGGCCTCGATCTTCTGGGAGATGTCTTCGGTGGCTTTCGCGGTCTCTTTCGCGAGCTCCTTGACCTCGTTTGCGACCACCGCGAACCCTTTTCCGGCTTCGCCGGCCCGGGCGGCCTCGATGGTCGCGTTCAGCGCGAGCAGGTTCGTCTGCTGGGCGATCGAGGTGATGACCTTGATGACCTTCCCGATCTCGGTGCTGCTGTCTCCTAGCTTCGAGATGGTGCGGTTCGTCTGCTCCGCCATCTGCACCGCGCCGGTCGCGACCCGCGCCGCGTCCGACGCGTTCTTCGCGATGTCTCGGACGCCGATCGCCATCTCTTCGGCGGCGGTCGCCACCGTCTGCACGTTTCGGTTCACCTGCTCGGAGGAGGCCGCCACCACCTTCGCCTGCGAGGAGGTCTGGCCGGTGCTCGCCTCCATCTGCTCGGCATATCTCCCAAAGGTCTGGGCGAATTGGTGGATGGTCTTTCCGCTCTGCCCGAGTCCGCTCGTGGTCGAGCGCAGCTCGGAAAGAAGCCGCTCGAGGGCCCTCGCGAGCCGTCCGACCGCGTCGTCGCCAGCGACCTCCACGCGGGTGGACAACTGTCCGGAGGCGGCTCGGTCGACCGCCTCCACGAGCTTTTCGACCCGGCGCTGCACGTCGGGATCCATGGGGGGGCCGCTCGCGGCGGCGATGGTGGTCTCGGTCATGGTTCCTCAGGTTCCTTTGGTGGCCTCAGGCCGCCTCTTGCCCGTGGCCTTCGATGCCGAGGGCCCGGTCCGTATCCAAGATGAGGAGCAGCCCCTGCTCGAGCTTGTAGACGCCCAGCACCAGCTCCCGGGTCTGCGCGTCGAGCGTCGCCGGAGCCTCCTCGAACGTCTCTTCCGTGGCCTCGAGCACGTCTCCGATCTCATCCACCAGCAGGCTCACCGCCCCGTCCTCGGCGCGGATGACGACGTTCATCGGCAGCGCATCCTTCGGCCGGGGAGGGAGGCCGAGCCGGCTGCGCAGGTCCACCGCGGTCACGATCTGGCCTCGGAGGTTGATGAGTCCGCTCACCTCCGGCGGGGCGAGCGGGACCGGGGTCATCTCCTGGTACTTCAGCACCTCCTGAACCTTCAGGACCTCGATGCCGAGCTGGACGCCCTCCACGAAGAAGGTGCAGAACTGGTGGGTTGCCATGTCAGGTCCTCGCTCGCTGCGCCGGCTCGAACAGCGCCGCGGTGGACGCCCGGACCGCCGCCTGCACGTCGAGGAGGTCGGTCACCCGCTCTTGAATGACCGCCGAGCCGTAGATTCCGGCCCGGTGGGCGCAGCGCTGAAGGTTGAAGGTCTCTTCCACGATGTCGAGGATTCGGTCCACCACCAAGCCGACGCTGAAGTCGCCATCGGCGTAGACCACCACCTGCAGGTCCTCGCCCTGCTCGGCCTCCCGAGGCAGGCCGAGCAGGTTGGACAGCCGCACCAGGGGGAGAATGGCTCCCCGGTACTGCACGACCTCCATGTCCCCGGCTTGCTCGACCTCGTCCGGCTTGAACTCTTCGAGGCGAGAGACCATCGAGAGGGGGATCGCGACCCGGCGATGGGCTCCGACCGTGAACAGCAGCATGGTCTCGGCGGCAGCGAGCGCGGCCGCGGTGCGCTGGTTGAGCTCGGCGCCGGCTCGGCCGCGGGCTTCGCTCACGACCCGCGAGAGCTGGGCGAGTCCGAGCACGTCGAGGATGAGCGCGACCGCGCCGTCCCCCATGATCGTGGCCCCCGCAAACGCGGAGATGTTCTTGAGCTGCTTGCCGAGCGGCTTGACCACGATCTCTTCGGTGTCGTTGATCTCGTCCACGACGAGCCCAAAGTTTCGTTCGTCGGCTTGCAGCACGACGATGTTCACCAAGTCCTCTTCGCCCTCGGGCCGCGGCCGCCGAGGCTGGGCCAAGGTCTCGGAGAGATAGACCAACGGGAGCAGCCGCCCCCGGAGCCGATACACCGGGACCCCGTGGACCTTCTCGATGCCGCTCCGCGCGTGCTCCCCCTCGAGGCGGACCAGCTCGAGCAGGTTCACCTGCGGCAGCGCGAATCGCTCCCCGCCGCAGGTCACGACCAGCGCGGGAATGATGGCGAGGGTCAGCGGGATCTTGATTCGAAGCGTCGTGCCCCGGCCCAGCTTGCTCTGGATGTCCACGGTCCCGCCGATCTTCTCGATGTTCGAGCGGACCACATCCATGCCCACCCCGCGACCGGACACGTTCGTGACTTTCTCGGCGGTGGAGAAGCCAGGGTAGAACACGAGATTCAGGATCTCGCGCTCGCCCATCTTCGCGGCCTGGTCCTGGGTGATGATGCCGCGGGACAGCGCCTTGGCCACGAGCCGCTCCGGGTCGATCCCTCGCCCGTCGTCCGAGATCTCGATGTTGACCTGCCCGCCTTCGTGGTAGGCGCGCAGCGCGAGGCGACCTTCGGGCGGCTTCTTGGCCGCGATCCGGTCTTCCGGCCCTTCGAGCCCGTGGTCCACCGCGTTTCGAACGATGTGGGTGAGCGGATCCTTGATCGCCTCGATGATCGTCTTGTCGAGCTCGGTCCCCTTGCCCTCCATCTCGATGGCGACCGACTTGCCGCACGCGACCCCCAGATCCCGGACGACCCTCGGGAACTTGCTCCAGACGTTGCCGATCGGCTGCATCCTCGTCTTCATCACCCCCTCCTGAAGCTCGGTGGTGATGAGGTTCAGCCTCTGGCTGGTGGCCATCAGGGTGGGATCTTGGCTCTGGGACGTGTGCTGCAGGACCTGGTTTCGGGCGAGCACGAGCTCGCCCACCAAGTTCATCAGCTTGTCGAGCAGGCCCACGTCGACCCGGATCGACGACTCCGCCACCGGCTGGCCTTCGGCCGCCTTCTTGCTGGCCAAAGGCGCCTCTGCCTCGGCCCGGGGGGCGGTCGCGGCCGGCTCCGGGGAAGGTTTGGCCTCCGGGGAAGGGTTGGCCTCCGGGGGCGGGGCCGCGGGGGCAACGACCTCCTGCGGGGGGCTCGGCGCCGGCTTCGGGGGCGGGGCCTTGGCTTCAGGCCCGGCGTCTGGCGCTTCGTCGTCGGTCTGAAGCGCGCTGAGCCTCGCGATGAGCTCGGAGTAGTCGGTGTCGCCCTCGACCCCCCGCTCCTCGATGCTCTTCATGATGGAGCGGACGGCATCGACCAGCGCGAGAAGCGCGCTCGTTCGAGCCGGGCTGATGTGGACGACCCCATCCCGGAGCCGGCTCAGGAGGTTTTCGCCGACATGGGTGACGGATTCGAGCTTCCCGAAGCCCAAGAACCCGCAAGTCCCCTTGATGGTGTGGATGCAGCGAAAGATGTTGTCGAGCAGCGCTTTGTCCTTTGGACGCTGCTCGAGCTCCACGAAGTCCTGGTCGAGCTGATCGAGCCCCTCGTGGCTCTCGACCAGAAACTCTCTGACAATATCGTCCATTCGTGCCCTTTGTGCGGCGCCACCGGGCACCCCGCTCGAAGAAGCAATCGGACCGTCGGGGCTGGGCTTGAACGAGGCTTGCCAAAGATTCTGGGAGCGAGAGCTCAGTCGAGCCGGTCGAGCATGTAGGTCGGGGCCGGCAGCCCAGGGTGAAGACGCCCGACGCCGGTGCCGAGCAGGGCGACCTCGAGCCCGGCGGCGATGGCGCCGGCGACGTCGGTCGCGAGCTGATCCCCGATCATCACCACGTCCCGGGTGCCCAGCCGCGCGGTGGCTTCATCGAACAGCTGGGGCGCCGGCTTTCCGAGCCGAACGAAGCGGTTTTCGGGGTCGCCCGGGTAGCGCAGCTCGAGCGCGGCCTCCACCAACAAGGCGAGGCTGCCCGCCGCCATGCCGAACGCCCCTGGTCGCTTCGGATACACGACGTCCGGGTTCGGCACGACGAGGACGATGGATCGGCCGGCCTCCCGGGCGGCGTACGTGACGGTGATCGCCTCGTCGATCCCCCGCCTCAGCTCGAACCCAGAATCGTCGCCGATCACCACCGCGGCGGCGCAGGCCGCTTCTTTGGACCCAGGGCCGACGGGGACCGCGCCGGCGGCGGCGACGTAGGCGTGGCTGTCCGGGGGCCCGAGCACCAGGCACGGGGCGCCGACGAGGCCTCGGCTCTTCAGAAACGGCCCGAGCAAGCTCCCCGAGGTGAGCACCCGGTCGTCCGGTACGGGGACACCGAGCGCCCGGTACCGGGCAGCGCAGGCGTGGGGCAGCCGCGACGCGTCGTTCGTGAGCACGAGCCACGGGCGCTGCTCCGTCTCGAGACGATCGATGAGCGCGGCCGCGCCGGGCAGCGCCGCCTCCCCATCGACGAGCACCCCGTAGGCGTCGAGCAGGAGGCCCCGGTGGGACGACAAGAGCGCATCGACGGTGGTGGGCTTCATGTGCCCGCCACGGCCATCTTTGCCACCCGAAACGTGGGCGCGGCGATCCCCGACTTGAAGTCGAGGTCCGAACCCACCGCGTCCACCCGCGCCCACAGGTCGACAAACCCGAGCCCGATGGTGATCTCGCCTACCGGATCGGTGATTTTGCCGTCTTCGATGAGAAAGCCTTCCGCCCCCCGGCTGAAGTCTCCGGTGGTGGAGTTGAAGCCAAATCCCATCGTCGAGGTGACATAGAGCCCGCGCTCCACGCTCCCGACGATCGCCTCGGGCGAGGTATTGGTGGGCAGCAGGTGAAGGTTCGTGGAGCTGGGGCTCGGGCGGCCGCCCACCCCTCGGGCGGCGCTCCCGGTGCTCTTCTTTCCGAGCCGCCGGGCGCTGTACGTATCGAGCAGAAACCCGCCGAGCTTTCCATCGCTCAGCAGCACGTTTCTCCTCGAGGGAAGGCCTTCTCCATCGAAGGGCCGGCTCGCCGGGCCCCTCGGCAGCAGGGGGTCGTCCACGACGTGGACGATCGGGCTCGCGACCATCTCCCCTTCGCGATCCGCGAGGTAGCTCTGCCGCTTGTACACCGACGCCCCGTTCAGGCAGCTCGCGAGCAGCCCGAGCAGCGACCGCGCCGCCTCCGGCGAGAACACCACCGGCAGCTCCGCGCTCGGGATCTTCTTGGCCCCGAGCTTCGCGACCGTGCGCCGGGCGGCCTCCCTTCCGACGTGCGCGGGATCGGCGAGCTCGCTCAGGTAGCGCCGGGCATCCCAGTACACGCCGACCCGCTTCTTCTGCTCCTCGTCGTCGGCGAGCGGCTCGACCACCAAGCTGACGAAGCTGGTCCGGTATCCATGGGCGAACCCATCGCTCGTGACGAGCGCGACCGAACCCACCGAGCGCCCGCAGGTCGCCCCTTCGCTGTTCGTGATCCGCGGATCCGCCGCCCGCGCCGCGTCCTCCGCGGCGATCGCCATCATCCGGGCATCCTTCGCGTCGAACCCATCGAGCGCAGGGTCGTACAGGTCGAGCGGGGGCGGGTTCGTCTGTCGCTCCGAGGCATCCGGGGGCCCGGCGAGCGGGTCTGGCTCGGCGAGCTCCGCGAGCTCGATCGCGTCGGCGACCAGCGCCGCGAGCCCGGTGGGCCCAAGATCCGAGGTGGAGGTCGTCGCCGAGCGGCCCCCCTTCAGGACCCGCAGACCGATCGCGCTCGAGCCGGCCTCCTCGACCAGCTCCGGGGCGCCGAGGCGCACCTTGACCGACAAATCGCGGCTGGTCTTCGCCATCGCTTCGGCCACGTCGGCACCGGCGGCCATCGCCCGCCGCACCACATCCTGCGCCTGCTCGAGGAGCCGGCCCGTCTCGTCGCTGCTCATGGCCGGCACGCTAGCACGGCGACCGACCGCTGCGCCGGAGGAGCGGGACTCCGGCGCTCGAGGCTTGCTTGGTGGTTCCTTGCTCAAGCGCGGCGGTCGAGCGCCTGCTCGACTTGCTCCCGGGTGGCGAAGCCGAGCCGCACGAGCACGTCGCCGAGCTTGGGCCGCCGCTGCGAACGGGCGACGTGCAGCCTATGGATGTCTTCCCTGGTCAGCCAGAATTGCTCGAGCGCGATGACTTCGAACGGTCGCTCGTCCCCCTCCGCCCGTCGGTCGAGCAAAGCGAGCGCGGCCTCGAGGGACATCACTTGCAAGTCGACCGCCAGCAGCGGAATCGACGGGGCCTTCGCTTCCTGGGCGTCGAGCGCCTCGAGCAGCTGCCGGTCGGACAGCAGCCCCATCCTCTGAAGATTCCGACCAAGCATGGGGTTCCTCCTTCGCCTATCGGCCCATTTCGCTGGGGCAGGACCTCCCCGTGCGCCGCCGACGCGGCCGACTGGCTCGCGACGAGACGGACGACGGAGACAGCGGCGGACGGCCGCGCTTGGCCTCGGGTCCCGGGGCAGGCATCGTGTTCGGCGTGGGGGCGGCGCCGAACATCCCCGGGTACCGCTTCCTCGAGCCCCTTGGCCGGGGCGGAATGGCGGAGGTGTGGCTCGCCGAGCGACCGGGCGAAGAGCGCCTGCTCGCGGTCAAGCGGCTCTTGCCGAAGCACCTGTCCCACCCCACCATTCGCCAGCGCCTCGTTCGGGAGGCGCAGATCGGCGCGCTGCTCGACCACCGAAACATCGTGAAGACCGTGGACGCGAAAGTCGTGGACGGCGACGTCTTCGTGGCCACCGAATATGTGCCCGGCGTCGATCTCGAGTGCCTGTCCCACCACCTCGCGCGGATGAGGGAAGTCTTCCCCGCCGGCATCGTCGCCCGGATCTTCGTCGAGCTGCTCGACGGGCTTCATGCCGCCCACGAGGCCAGAGGTCCGGACGGCAATCCGCTCGGGGTGGTGCATCGGGATCTTTCTCCACGAAACGTTCAGCTCGGGTTTGGCGGGCGGGTCGCAATCATCGACTTCGGCCTCGCCCGAGCGAGGGTCGGGCAGCTCGAGACCACCCCTGGGGCGGTGATCGGGACCTACCGGTACATGTCCCCAGAGCAGGCGGTGGGGGAGCCGGTGGACCGGCGCAGCGATCTATTCAGCGTGGGCACCTCGATGTACGAACTCTTCACCGGGACCTGGCTGTTCGACGCGAAGGACAAGGCGGACATCTTGTCCGCGATCGTCCACGCTCGGCTCCCGCCGCCGTCGTCGCTCCACCCTCGGCTGCCGCCGAAGCTCGACGCGGTCATCCTCTCTGCGCTGTCCCAGGACCGCCGAGCCCGTCCGGCCACCGCGGCCGAGATGAAAGAGAGCCTGCTTGCCGCCGTCCCCGACTGGTGCGACACGCCGCTCGACGCCCTGTCGAGCCTGCTCGAGGCGACGTTCCCCGAAGAGCTCCGCCGCGCCCGGGCTCGGCTCGAGCGGGTCCCAAAGTCCGAGGCCGACCGGACCCGCGAGGGCGGGTTCGACGAAGGCGGAAGCGACCTCCTCGGCGCCGATACCCCATGGAGCCCGCCGCCCGAGATGACCGAGCCGGCCGGCCGAAGCGGAGCTGTCCACCGCACCGACGTGGTGCCGAGGCGGGGAGCAAAGCCTGCCTTCGCGGAGGCGCCGGAGCTGCTGTCCCGGGGGGTGGCCGACGAGGATCAGGCCGCGCTCGCCGGTCGCTACGATCTCATCAAGCGGCTCGGGGAGGGGGGCATGGCCCGGGCCTACCTCGCCCACCGCCTCGACGCGGCGGATCTCTGCGTCATCAAGATGCTCGACCCGGCGCTCGCCGCCGGGGACCCGGTCCAGCTTCGCCGGTTTCTTCGCGAAGGCGAGGTCGCCTCGAGGCTCAGCCACCCCGGCGTGGCTCGCGGATTCGCCGTGGAGGCCGAAGGCCCAAGGCCCTACCTCGAGATAGAATACGTGCCCGGTGGAAACCTGGCCGAGCTCGCGGAGCGGCAAGGCGGGCGACTCGGCCTCGACCTCCTGTTGCCGGTCGCTTTCGACTTGCTCGAAGGGCTTCACGCGGCCCACGAGCTCAGGGATGACAGCGGCCGGCCCATGGGCCTCGTGCACCGGGACATCTCCCCCCAGAACCTCATGATCAGCTTCGCCGGCGCCGGAAAGCTCATCGACTTCGGGGTCGCGCACCGAAGGGACGAGGCTCTGACCGCCGTGGGGGCGTACGTGGGCAAGCTCTACTACGGCTCGCCCGAGCAGACCCTGCAGCAGCCGCTCGACCGCCGAACCGACATCTATAGCTTCGGCGTATCGCTGTATCATCTATTGACCGGCGAGCTGCCGATCCCGCTCGGTCTCGCTCCGAAGGACATCTTGCGCAGGGTCGTGCTGGAACCGGTTCCGCCGCTGTCGTCGAGGCTCTCGTCCGTTCCCCCCGGGCTCGACGCGGTCCTGGCCCGGGCCTGCGAGAAGGATCCGAGGGACCGCTTCGCCGACGCGCGGTCGTTTCGATTGGCGCTCGAAGCGGCGACGGCGGCGGTCAAGACCCGCTCCCGGGATGACATCGCCCACGCGGTTCAGACGGCGTTTTCGGGAGCCTACCAAACCCACCTGCAGCTCCTCGATTGGGTTCGGCCGGAATCCACTCGGTTGCCGTGGACGACGGAACCCATTTCGCCCGGGACCGGCAGCGAGCGCGGGCCTCGACAGGGCGCTTCGGCGCCGTCGCTTCGCCGCATGGGCGGGTTCCTAAGGGGCGCAGCGCTGGTGTTCGGCGGAGTGGGGCTCGGGGTGGCCTTGACGTTGGGTTCGCTCGAGCGGGCGCCGACCGCGGTCGAAAACCCAGCTTCCGAGGGCTTTGATGCATTGGAGGCGGTGGAGAGCGCGCGACCTACCGAGACGACAGCGGCCGCGGCCGAACCTTCCATCGTCCCATCCGCCAAAAGAAACACCGCCGAAAGAACCACGAACGGGGTACGGGAGGAGGCGGCAGGGCCAGGGGTGGTCCATCGGCCCGCGGAACCCAAAACGCCTCCCGCCGGCGCGACCGAGAACCTTCGAGCCCCCCGGGGCGACTCGAACCCGCCGAGGACGGCGCCGGTCAAGGACGAGCCGGTGCCGGGGCGCGGTTCGCCGTCCCGAACCCACCGAGAGAGTCCGCCTCGCGAAGCGACGCCGCCGGCGCCTCCAACCCCCGAACCCACGGAACCGGAGACTCCGTCGCGCGCCCCGAAACCGGCCGCTGAGCGCCTCGCCGCCGAGCTCTGCGCCCCCGAATCGGTCGCCGACGCAAGGACCCTCCGGGCCCGCCTCGAACCCTACCTCGGAGCCGACCCGAGCCGCCGGACCCAGCTCGACCGCTGCCTCCTGCAGCTCTCCGCGAGCACCCGCCCCGAATACCGCGCCCAGCTTTGCACCCTATGCGTTCGCCAGGCCGTCCCCCCATGACTTCGGTCGGCCCTCTCCGCGGAGCAGGCCCCTGCGCTCCAGTGCTCTCCGTGGACGTAGGGAGGTGAGGGTGATC
>DAIQNR010000091.1:0-21507 GCA_036788295.1 Myxococcota bacterium | reverse complement strand
CATCCTGGTTGGCTCCTCTGATACTTCCAGGCTCGCAGAAGCGATAATCGACGCCGGGCGAGCTCGCGACGAGAGCATGGTCGAAGTTATTGCGAGCTACCTTGGTCATGAGGATTACGAGGTCCGCGGCGCGGCAGTCCGAGCCTTGGTATTCTGGATGGAAAGGCCTGAATACTTCGGCCACGCAGTTCATATGACCAAAGACCCCGAATTCGACGTTCGCGTTGATGCGATCTCCTCGGTCGGTTGCCTTGCCCGCGCCCGCCCCGAGTACCGCGAACGCGCCGCTATTGTTCTGGTGGAGGCGGTTCGCAGCGCGGAGGAGCCTCTCGACGCCCACGGCCCGTACGAGTGGTTGGCGGAGATCGGCCTCGTCCCCTTTCGCCTGTGGGATGAAGAGCCCCCCTTCGAAGTCCTGGCCGCCATCGAAGCAGCCATGGGCAAGCTGCCCGACCCGGGCTGAGGGGCTACCGGGCTGAGCCTGCGCTCGTCGGACGACATCGTGGGCCGAACGAACCCATCGGACGAGGGTCGGACGACCAGGCTCGAGTCGCGCGAGGCGATTCTGGCCGCGCTGGCCACGAGCTGAAGTCATAGATCGGGTCGTCATGCAGTGGGCCGTTCTGTCGTTCTGTCGTTCGGCGGTTCGACGGTTCGAACGTTCGGTGAACGTTCGAACCCGCCCGAACGTCCGAAGAGCTTGCCTGGCCCGATTGTTGCTGTGGAGTTCGGCATGGGCACTCCCGTCACGTCCGGTCACCGATCCATGTGCCTCGAGACTAGGATGCCGCCAGAGCCGGTCGGGCTCACCCGCGAGCAGCCCGAGCGAAACAGGGCGGACCCACCGCGGCCGCGAGAGCGGGACCATGTGGTCACCAACGAGCCGAATCGCTTTGGACCCCTTCTTCGCCCCCAAAGCGCGCCGGTCCGTTTCGAAGCGAACGCCGCCCGGACCGACGGCGACCTCGGCGAGGCTGCCCGCTGGCTCTATGGCGATCCGGTTTGGGGGGAACTTCTGGCTCGGGAGGACGGTGGGATCCCCGTCTTGCCCGAGCTGCTGACCCCGCAGGCCGCGCGAGCGTTCGAAGGCTCCGAGCGGGACCGGGGGGCACGGCGAGGCGATGCGCTCGCGAGGCTCGCAGCCAAGGACGCGCCGGCGGCGCAGGCCGAGTTGCTTGCTGCCTTCGGGGAGGCGGACAGTACCGCGTACCTCGATGGACTCGAGGCCGCTTTGGGCGCGGAGGGCTTTGCCCGCCTCGCCGGGCCCGAGATTGGCGCGCTACTCGGCCATCGGCTCGAGCTCTCGGCCCGCGCGGGCAAAATCGACCGGCCAAGCATCGAGGCCGCCGCGGACTTTCTCCTCGACCGGGCAGCACGAGACCCGGAACAAGTGGCGCGGCTCTTCGAGACAGCGGGACCACTCGTTCGTCGCGCCCTGCTCCTCGAAGTCTCGAGCCGCCACGAAGAAGAAGGCGTCTTTCGCCGATACAATGAGCCCAGCCCGGGCGCGATGCTCCATCGCTTCTTCGAGATGCTTCCCAAAGTGGAGCGATCGCGGGTGGGTTCAAGCCTCGAGGGACTTCTTCCCCGACCGAGCATCGAGGCGCTCGAAGCGGGCCGGTCTTGGGCCGGTCGAAACCTCCCGAACGTGACGCACGCCGCCGAGGTCGCGACCCGCTACTGGGCCGAGCGCGCGGATGACAGCATCGTCGCCCAGCTCCTTGGGCCCTTCGCCGCGCTCGCCACCGAGGAGACGATCCTCGCCAGCCTCCTCACTCTCGCCGCCCCCCAGCTCGGGGCCGGCCTCTATGGGCTCTCGCCCACGCTCGCGAGAGCCGTCGCGGTGCCTGCCACGGTCCTGGCGGCGGAGGGCGTCGCATCCGACCTTGGACTCGCCATCATCGCACAAGATCCGAGCACCGGGCGCACGCTGGCGCCGCACGAGCGGCTCGGGGCGATCCTTCGCGCCGGCAGTGGGATTCTTCTCGTCGGCGCGGCCGCCTTCACCTTCGCGGAGGGCAGGGTCGCGCCCGCCCGCTCCGACCTCAAGTTCGACCGCTCCGGCTACCTCGAGCTGCAGATCGAAGGATACGAAGGGATGACCGTCCTGGTGCCGAGGGCGATGGGGGTGCCTCGAACGGCCGCTCGGGCGACGCCCGGGGCGCCTCGACCGACGGTGGAGCCCCGGGCGCTGTCAGCGCCCCGCGTCGCGGGCCGGATCGCGGCGCCGATTCCCCCACCGCTCGCCCAAATCCTCGAATCGAAGGCAGCGTCGGCCGCCGCGGTGGCCGTCGGAAGCCGCATCTTTGCATCCGAGGGGCACAAAGACGCGGTCCTGGCGGGCCTGCGTGCCGAGGCAGCTGCCGCGGCGCGGACCGCCTTTCAGCTCCACCTCGCCCGCACCGGCGACTCCGCGACGGCCATGAAACGGGCGACGCACGCCGCCAACGCGACCGCGAAGGCCGCCATGGACCGCCTCGCCCCGGCCGAGGACGCAGCGCTGTTCGAGCGCGCGGTGGAGGATGGATCGGCCGTGCGCCTCGAGCCCGTGGCCGAGGCCCGGCGGGCCGCATACCTCGCGGGCGAAACGGGCCAGCGCATCCGCCTCCTGATGCCTCGCCTTGTCGCCACCAACGAAGCCGGGGTACGGACCCTCATGGCCGCAGAGGTCGAAGCCGGGCGTGCTTTCGAGCGCCGGGTCAAGCTCGACAAGCCGAAGCCGCAGACCATGACCGTCTGGGAACTCCTCGACGGGTCGGTCGTACGCCTGAAGCCCGCCGGCGACAGCAAGCGGCCGGGTCCGACTTTGTCCGGCGAGATCAAGCTGGATCCGCGCGTTCGCGACTCCAGCCAGGACGGGATCGCCTTCAAGCTCGACGGCCAAGGCCGTCCCGTACCCAAGAATCGACACCAGCTCGGCCCAAGCCTGAAGCCAAAGAATGGCGATCAAGCCCACGCGCTCGAGAAGATTGCGATGAGCGAAGGCCACATTCGTTTGGGACGATAATCATGCTGTCCGAAGACTGCTATGTCATCACTGCAAGAAAGGGCGAGCTTCCGTTCGACGAGATCGAAGCTCGACTGCGTTCGATGCCGGAGGTTCGCCCGGTGCCAACGCGGCCACCTGGCGTCTACCTGCTGGAACGGAGCTCCGAGGACGCAGATATCGTTCTCAAGATGGCCATCCAGGATCCATCAGAGCTTCCGGCCTGCGCGGTGTATGTCTTCATCGACCGCCCTGACTGTCTCGTGCTCGATCTCGAGGGAGGAGATGAAGGCGACCTCGAGGTTCTCGTTCGCTTTCTGGAGTGGCTGAGCGAGCGCTGCCCGTTTGCGGTCCACGACGACCAGGGGCGGTACGCCAAAGAGATCGACGAGAAGGGCCTCTCTGCCTTTCTCTTCGAGCCCTGGGAGTGACCGGCCCGCCGTCCTCGCCGGAAGGCTTGCCAGCCAAGACGGTGGGTGGTGCGGCCTGAAGCCAAAGTAGTGCGGTCAAACCAAGGCGCTCGAGCGCGTCCATGCCCACGCCGCGATCCATCGCCGGGCAGCGGGCTCCAGGGCGGGGGGGGAGCCTTTTGCCGCGGGCGGCCGGACCCACCCAGCCGCCGCTTCTCTGGGCCGCGCAGTGGTACTTCGGCGCCGAAATCGAAGGTCTCGGGTGCGCTGAAGCCGCCGGCCGAATAGGCGGCGGGCGCGGCCTCGAGCAGATACTCGGACAAGAAGTCCGCGGCCGCCCCAGCCTTCTCGGTCCAGGTCATCAGGAGGGTCTCGCCGAAGGGGCTGGCCCGGGGCACCGGCAGGGCGACGAGCTCGGCCGGAAAGAGGCCGGCGTAGAACGTCGCCAGGTGGCCGAAGATGAGCCCCGCGTCCGCCTGGTCGGTGAGCAGCGCGAAGGGCACGTCGCGATGCTGGATGGCGAGCTGGCCGGGGAAATCGCCGATCGCTCGCTCGAGGAGCGCGTGGGTGCTGGGCTCACCGACAATGGCCTCGAGGGTCTTCTGGTACTGCCGGCGAGCGCCGGCCTCGGTCTCGGTCGCCATCACGATTCGCGCCGACGACGCGACCAGGGCGGCGAGGTCCGGGACATCGCCCGGTGAGCCCCGCCGCATCAAGAGGCCGAGGCCGCGGTGGCGGGCGAGCACCACCGCCCGATCGACCACCACGCGGTCCACCGCCAGCTTGGTCAACGGGCCCTGGCCGCCCATCACCACGTCGGGCCAGACCCCGGCCGGCGACAGCGGAACCACCAGACTGCCCAGCTGAAGGCGTCGGCCCCGGAGCGCCGCCACCACCATGTACTGGGGGAGGGTCACGACCAGGATGTCGTCGGCGGCCACACGGCAGCCGGGTCGGGACGCGCACCAGGGGACGAAGCCGTCGAACAACAGGGGGAGCAGCACGGGGTAGTGGTTGCCTTCGGTGAAGACAGTCAACCGGGCCGACCCGTCGACCGGGCCCACGACGTCCGGCACCGTGTTGGTGAAGCCGGCGATGCGGACCCCGCCGCGCCCGAGCGGCCGCCAGCTCGGCCAGCTCGGCACTGCCACGCGCGGCATCGAGGGGCTCGACGATGACGGCGAGCCTGCCCCAGGTCCTCCGGCGCACGCGGTGAGCGCGCCCAGGAGCGCGACTCGCAGACAAGGCTTCATGGCGATGTGCGCAAAGCCTAGCCGACGCACGGGAGCCGCGTCACCCGGGCCGCACGCCCCTCCGACCTCAGGTTCGACCGCTCCGGCTACCTCGAGCTGCGGATCGAAGGATGCCAAGGAATGACCGTCCCGGTGCCGAGGGCGACGGGGTGCCTCGCACGGCAGCTTGGGCGGAGCTGCGCGGTGGCGTGCTCGACCCTCGGATGGTCGAAGGCGTCCCGCGCCCGGCTCAACTTGGCGACCCAGCCCGTGCAGTCCTTGTAGTCCCCTACCGCCGCCGCGAGCTCGACCCGGTCCGCCGACTCCAGGCTCCTATCCCAAGGCAGCTCCCGCTTTGGCCGGGAGTCGGGCGAGGCCAAGTCGGGATAGGCGTGAAAGCGGCAACCTTTCCGCGTCGATCTGGTGCAACACTTCTGGGGGAGGCGGCATGGAAGAAGTGGAAGCGCCGTCCGAGAATAGGGGTGAAAACCCTAAGCGCCTGGGCCGCTTCGAGGTGATTCGCCCGCTCGGCAACGGGGGCATGGGCTCCGTGTTCCTCACCCGGGACCCGGCGCTCGAGCGCCAAGTGGCGGTGAAGGTGCTCGCTGGGCACTCGAGCGCGGACGGCCGGCAGCGTCTGCTCCGAGAAGCGCGGGCCCTGGCCCAGCTCAACCATCCCCACGTGATCCAGGTCTACGAGGTGGGGCTCGTCGGCGAGCAGGTGTTCCTCGCCATGGAGTTCGTGGATGGCCCGACCCTGCGAGCGTGGTGCGAAGCGCCCCGAAGCTGGGCCGAGCTTATGGAGGTCTTCATGGCCGCCGGACGTGGGCTCGCCGCCGCGCACGCCGCCGGGATCGTCCACCGGGACTTCAAGCCGGACAACGTCATCGTGGGGCTCGACGGCCGGGTCCGGGTCCTCGACTTCGGCCTCGCCCGCAGCGACCAATCGGAGACGGACCCGGCCACGTACGCCGACGCCCCCACCCGGCCGAGCGGGCTCGAGGATACGCTGCCCTCCGGCCTGAACGCCGAGGGCCGCCTCACCCGCACCGGCGCCGTGCTCGGGACACCGGCCTTCATGTCCCCCGAGCAGCACGACGGCCAGCCGGTGGACCACCGGTCGGACCAGTTTTCGTTTGCGGTCGTTCTGTGGCTCGCGCTGTACGGTCAGCGCCCCTTCGCCGGAGACACCCTGGTCCAGGTCGCGTTTTCGACGGTGCTCGGACGGGTGAAGCCCCCACCGCCGGACCACGGCCGTCCGCCGGAGGCGGAGGCGGTCCTGCGCCGCGCCCTCTCGGCCCAGCCCGACGCGCGCTTCGAGGACATGGACGGGCTGCTTTCGGCGCTGTCGGCGATCCAGTCCGGGACGGAGGCCCCGGGATCCGGACGCGCGGGGCCGGGGTGGGCGACATTCGCGCGGGCGCCGAGCAATCCTGCCCTCATCGGGCGACGCTACGAGGCGTTCGAGAAGGCCGAGCAGCACGGGGCGTACCGGGCGGTGGACCGGCTCGGCGGCGGGGTCGTCACCGTGATCGCGCTGCCGGGAGGGGGGACGCGCGCGGCCATGGCGGAGCGCCTGCGAAGCATCGCGTCGCTCCGCCACCCGAACCTCGCTCGGATCCTCGACTACGGCCTCGACGAGGCCGGAGCGCCGTTCGTGGTGGAGGAGCCGCTCGAGACCGCCGAGGACCTCGTGACCCACGCCCGGGACAGCTCCCCGAGGCTGCAAGCCTCCTTGCTCGCCCAGCTGTTTCGAGGCCTCGAATACCTGCACCGAAGGCAGCTGGTGCATGGCCGGGTCGACCGCTCGACGGTTCGGGTGCTCGACGGTCGGGTCAAGCTGTCCGGCCTCGGCGGAGCGCTGTTTTCGGACCAGCGCCCCCCTATCGAAGCGGATCTCGAGGGCGCGTCGTCCATCGCAGAGGCCCTCGGCTTCTGTGACCCGAGCGGGAACCCGCTGTCCGGAATGCTCGAGACGGCGACCGGCGCACGTGCTGCTCTCGGCCGGCTCGCGGAGACCTTCGGCGATGTAGCGGGGGCGGAGACGCACGAGACGAGGGAGAGCGCGCTTCAATCGGTGCCGCTGGTCGGGCGCAGCCCCCAAGTCGCCACCCTGGAGCAACGCCTCGACCGGGCCGTCGAGGGCAAGGGCGGGCTCGTGCTCATCGGGGGAGAGAGCGGAGTCGGCAAGTCTCGGCTCGTGGAAGAGCTCCGCGCCATCGCGCTCGCCCGGGGCGCGATCCTGGTGCAAGGGCAAGCAGACGCGGAGCAGCGCTATCCGTACTGCGTTTGGCGCCGGGTCATGGGGTGGCTGGCGCTTCTTGGCCGTCCGGACCCGCTGACGGCGGGCGTGCTCGCCTCCCATGTCCCGGACATCGAGCGCCTCGTGGACCACTCGGTTGCGCCGCCGCCGGCGCTCGACGCCGCGAGCGAGCAATCGAGGCTGACCCGGGCGGTGCTCGCCTGCTTCGAGCGGATCGAGGCGCCCATGGTGATCCTGCTCGAGGATCTGCACTGGATGCGGCCTGAGTCCGAGCGCCTGCTCGCGGAGGTCGCCGCGCAGCTCGGGGCCAGAAAGGTCCTGCTCGTGGGCAGCTTTCGCGAGGACGAGCGGCCGGAGCTGGCCCGTCTGCACCAGGCCGAGCTGCTGCGGCTCGAGCGCCTGGAAAAGGACGCCGTCTGCGCCCTGTGCGCCGCCGCCATCGGCAGCGAGCAGCCGAGGCTCGGCGAGATGCTGTTTCACGAGACGGAAGGCAACCCGTTCTTCGTGCTCGAGATGCTTCGAGAGCTCGCCGAGGAGCTCGGCGGGCTCGATGGGATCCGCGGTTCGACGCTGCCGCCGCGGCTGCCCGCTGGCGGGACCTTCCGAGTGCTGGCGCGCCGCCTCAACCGGGTGCAGCCGTGGGCAAGACCCCTGCTCGAGCTGGCCGCGGTGGCCGGCCGGGACCTCGACCTCGGGCTGCTCGAGGAGCTCGACCGGACCGAGCCCGAACCGGTCGGGCTCGCCGATTGGCTCGAACACGGCGCGGCGGCGGCGGTGCTCGACCCGGAGCCCCGTTGGCGCTTCGCCCACGACAAGCTCCGGGAGCACCTCATCGGCTCCCTGCCGCCGGAGCGCCTGCAGGTCCGCTTTGCCCAAGTCGCGGCCGCGGTCGAGCGGCGAACGGCGGGAAGCGGCGACGCGGCCATGCTGCTCGCGCGGCTGTACCGCTCGGCTCGAGATCCGGCCGGCGAGGCGCGCTTCGCCGGGCTCGCCGGGACCCGAGCCCTGGAGGTCGGCTCGAGCGCGGAGGCGATCGGGTTTTTGGAGCGGGCGCTCGGGCTCGCTCCGAGCGACCGCCCTCCTGCCGAGACCGCCCGGCTCCAACGGCTGCTCGGCGAGGCTCGGTACCTGGCCGGAGACCAGCCCGGCGCATTGGACGCGCTCGAACGGGCGGTGGCGGTGGTCGCCCCCGCGCTTCCCCGCCGCACCTTCCCCCTCGCGGTTCGGGCCGTGGTCGAGCTGCTTCGGCACCTGACAGCGGTGTCGTGGTTCACCCGAGGCGCCGCGCCGGCCGCGCTGCGCGAAGCGAGCCTCGCTTCCGGCCGCGTGGCCAACCTGGCCACCTACCGCGGCGAAGCCCTGCGGGTGATCACCGCATCGCTCACGTCGAGCAACCTCGCCGACCGGGCCGGGTTCACGAACGCCTACGGCCTCGGCGTGATGGGATACTCCGCCGCCTACCTGGGCGCGGTGGGCATCGCGGAGCGCTTCTTCGCCCGGGCCCGCGCCGGGGCCGAAGCCGAAGGCGACCTGCAGAGCCTCGTCGAAGTGACGCAGATGGAGTGTGTCCTGCTCGCCGGCACCGGGGCCTTCGAGCGGGCCTTCTCCCTCATCGATGCCGGGCGAGGCGCCGCCGAGAAAGCGGGGTTTCAGCTCGGGGTGGATCTGTCGGTAGCCTTCTCTGCGACCCTCCACGCCCTGACCGGCGACCTCCGCCGGTGGGAGTCGGGGATCGTGGCTTCCAAACGGAACCTGAGCAAGCCCGAGCACCTGCACTCCGTGCTTTGCCAAGAGGTCCACCTCCGGGTGCTCACCGGAGAGCTCGATCAGGCCGAGCGCTTGATAAAGCAGGAGATCCCGGCGGTCCCTTGCGATTATCCCCTCGGTGATCTGCTCGCGGCCGCTGCCGCGGCGAGCCTCGCCGCCGTGGCCGGGGACGCGGCGCAAGCGGCCAAACGGGTGGAAGAGAAGCTCGCCACCGGGATCGCGGTGCCCCCGATCGTGGCTCCGTTCGTGTACGGAGGGCTGTCCGACGCGCTCTGCGCGGCGCTCCCCGAGCACCGCTTCGCCGCCCGCTCGGCGGCCCGTCTGTCCCGGCGGCTGAACAGAGCGGCCCAGAGCTTCGCCACGCTCGCCCCAGAGAACGAGCGGCTCCGAGCCGCGCTCGCCCGCCATCGCCGGGACCTACCGGGGGCGGCGCGCGCTCTGAAGCGGGCGGCGGACGCGGCCGAACGCATCGGGCGGCGACTCGAGTGGGGGCTCGCCCTCAGGTCGCTGTCCGAGCTGGGGGGCCCGGAGGCGGAGGCTCACGGGGCGCGAGCTCAGGTCCTCCGCCTCGAGGCGGGCTACCGCGCCGAAGGTTCCTCGGCGCTCGCCGCCCGGCTCACGAGCGCCACGTAGATCGCGTCCACGGCGAGAATCGAGACCGAGAGAAAGGTCAGAAACCCGAGGTCGGGCAGCTCCGGGTCGATGGCCCGCACCACCCAGTGGCACTCGATCGAGGTTCCGAGCGTACCGAGCATCTTGCACCAGGCCGCGCCCGCCGAAATCCCACGCATTCCGTGGCGGCGCCGAACGAAATACATGCTGATGAAGGTCACGCTCATCACGAGGTTGATGATGAAGGCCACGATGAGCCCGAGCCGATCTCGGTAGTCGAGTACGAACAGATACTGGCCCACACCGGCGGCGACGATGGTCAGCGCGACGATAGGAAAGAACCATCGGCGAAGCTCCGGCTCGGTCTGCAGTGGGCGCCCGTAGCGCAGAAGCTGGCCCAAGATGAGCACGTCGATGGCGAGCCATGCTCGGTCGAAGGTGTGCCACAGCCACACCGGATTCGGGAAGACGAAGGAGGCCAGGAACTCCCACGCGAAGTTGAGACAGATGGCGACCATCGGCAATCCGTGGGCCTCGTCCTTTCTGCTCTGCTTTAGGATGAACAGGTAGGCCAACACCCAAAACAGGCAGCCAGCCGCACCCACGAGGTTGTACCAGGTGGTGGGATCAAGCGCCTCGGAAGCGAGATCAGGTGGATACAGCGCGCGCACGGGAGCCTCCTCTTGGGTGCTTGGCGAGCAGATGATCGGGGATGTCGAACGGGGCCCGCTCCCCGTGTCGCTCGAAGTCGACCATCGCCTGCATCAGCGCCAGGTTCAGACGCCGGTGCAGACGGGCCGACCACGGGTTCGCCTCGAAGAGGCGGTCGATCCATCGAAAGGCGGCGTGAAGGGCGCGAGCGACGAGCACCCAGAGGCCGGCTTTGGGGACCCCGATGGGGTCTGCGTGCTTGCCGAGAAAGAAGCGGATGAGCGCCGGCGGCAAGCCGGACAAGAAACATGGGAGATGCCCGCGCATCATCCCGATGAGCGCCGCCGCCATCTTTCGGCCCGCCTCCGAGCCCGCGATCTGCCGATCGCGAATGACCTCGGTGAGGGCGCGGGCCTCTTCGAGGCTTCGAGGACAAAGGCGCTCATCGACGCCGAGCACCCCGCCAAGGCCAGACCACAGGGCCAGGTACGCCTGCCTCTCGGCCGGCGGGACCGGGATGCCCATGCGCTCGAGCCCGTCGAGGATGATGTGGGAGAAGGTCATGAGCGTCCCGCCAAGGTCCTCTTGGTTGATCGGCACCTCCGAAGCAGCCGCGCCCGCGTGGCTGATGAGCCGCCGAATCGCGGCGTGCATGAGGCGAACCTTCTGAGCGGTCCGGAGCCCCCGGCCCCCGGGACCGAGCCCGCCCGGCGACAGGACATCGATGACCATCTGCGCGGTCTCGAACAGCCGGCGGTTGGGCTCGGAGCCGAGCCGGTTGGTCTGGGCGAGGACCTGGACCCCCTTGGCCGCGGCGTAGGCGGCCGGCAGCGCGTAGCAGGCGAGCACGAGCAAGACCTCGGGCCCCGCCCGGGAGAAGAGGTCCTGGGCCCGCCGAACCTCGTCTTCGTCCACGGAGAACTGGGCGCTGGTCTCCTGAAACCACCGGGAGAGCTCTCGCTGAATCCCCTCGGGCAGCCCCGATGTCTCGAGACCGTCGAGCGGATGGTCGTTCTCGTTGCAGCGGCGGAGCACCAGCCGCACGCCCTCGATCGCGTGGGCCTCGAAGATCCGGTCGATCAGCTGATCCGCCGGCAGGTCCCCAACCTGGCGGAGTCCATCGAGGTCCGCGGCCGTCACCCGAAGAATTTGCGCCACGAGGTCTCGCGTAGCAGCGACCCTGCTCGCCAGCCATCGGCCAACATGCACTGAATCGGTCCGGCGCCGTCGGGGCCCGCACCCTGTCCGCACCTTGGACCTGGGCGTCGATATCTCCAAACCGGGTGACTCCTCTCCCGAGGCAGCGGCAATGCCTGATGCTCCCGGTCCGGTCGGCGGCAAGGAGAAGCCTTGCGCCCGGAGCGGTGGTCTGAGATCTCGATAGTGTGGCCGAAAAGATCGAGTTGTTGCTGGAGAAGGAACTCCTCGAGGAACTCGAGCGGGTCCGGAGAGTCTCGAAGCGCGATGATTCGAAGAGCCCTCGAGATGCTGCTCGAGAGCGAGCGTCGCCGGGAGCGCGTTGCCGACTCCATCGAGGGCTACCATCGACGGCCTGAGTCCGAGAAGACCGTGGCCGTCGCTTTCGACCGTACCCGCGCCGCCTGGTCCACCCTGGACGACGAAGAAGATTGGTGAGGCGCCGAGAGTTCTCGTGGGCCAGTTCGAGGAAGAGCCGCGAACAAAGAGAGCCGGGGCCGCTTTTTCAAGACCCAACGACCGGTCCCTGCGTTTCAAGCGAGCATGCTCGAAGTTCCCTCGAGGCGCTCTCGACGGTCGATGCGGCCGTCTTCGAAGCTGCTGCCCGTCCTGCTCGCGGCGGCGTGCACCGCCGAGCCGCCGCCCAAAGAACCCGACCCAGCGCCCGAAGTGCCCCGGCCGGCCGCGTCGCCGGGGTCCGTGCTCACCGGTCCGCCGGGGTCCTTGGGGCCGGCCGCCTTCTGGCTCGACGCCGAACCTGGGCCCTCCCGGTCCCAAGGGTCGAAGGAGGGAAACGGGGCCGCGGCTCCGCTGAGCCTCACTGCCTCGGACGGCACCGGGCTTCGGCTCGTCGCTCTCGAGGCGTCGGGCGTGGTCGAGCTGCCGCTCGCCTTCACCGAGCTGCGCCTCACGTTCGAAAACCCCGAGCCGCGGACGCTCGAGGGGCGGTTCGAGATCACGTTGCCCCCGAGCGCAAGCATCAGCCGCTTCGCGATGAAAATCGGCGAGCACTGGCAGGAGGGCGAGGTCGTCGAGCGGCAGGCGGCCCGGCGGGCGTACGAAGACTTCCTCCACCGGCGGCAGGATCCGGCGCTGCTCGAGCAGGAGGCAGGCAATCGGTTCTCGGCCCGGGTGTTTCCGATCCCCCCGAACGGGAAGAAGGAACTCATCCTCTCCTATTCGCAGGAGCTGATCCAGCCCGAGGAGCCCTATATCATCCCCTTGGTGGGTTTGCCGGAGCTGGGGCGTCTTCATATCCGGGCCCTGGTCGGGTCCCAAGCGGCGGGCTCGGCTTCGAATCTGGGCGGCGTCGCTCGGCAGCAGCAGGTGGTGGAGGTGCGCCGGACCGACTGGACCCCCGATGAGGACTTCAAGGTCCCTCCGGCAAAAAGCCAGGGGCCGGTGGGGCTTCGCCACGAGAACCTCGTCGTCGTGCGGGTGCAGCCGTTCTCCGAGGCTCGCCCCGACCCGGTGCCGTCGCTGCTCGTGCTCTTCGACACCAGCGCATCGCGGGCTCTCGGCTACGCCGCGCAGGTCGAGCGGACCGCGGCGCTCCTGTCTGCCCTCCATCGAGGCTCCGGCGCGAAGACCCCGGTGCTCGTCGCCGCCTTCGATCAGGAGGTCGTTCCTATCTATGAAGGACCGGTCTCGGGCTTCGACGCCGGGGCGCTCGCCGCTCGGCGCCCGCTCGGCGCCTCCGACCTCGAAAAGGCGCTCGCGTGGGTGGCTCGACGGGAGGGCCAGCGCTACCCGCGGGTGCTGCTCGTGAGCGACGGGGTCTCGACCGCGGGGACCACCGAGGGAGATGCGCTGCTGCTCCAAACCCGGGGCTTGGCCCAGGCGGGCGTAGAGCGGCTCGACGCGCTCACCTTCGGGGGGCTTCGCGACGCGGCGCTCCTGTCCCGGCTCGTGACCGCTGGGCTCGACCGCTCCGGCGTGGTGGTGGATGGGGATCGGCCCCTCTTCGAGTTGGCCCGCCGGCTCGGGGAGAGGACGACGGCCCCCGTCGAAGTGAACATCCCGGGGGCAGAGTGGGTTTGGCCCAAAACCCTCGAGCGTCTTCAATCCGGCGACTCGGCGCTCATCTACGCTGACATCCCCCGCGACAAGGCGTTCTCGCTCCGCCTGGGCAACGCATCCATCACCGACGCGCAGATCTCTTCGGCCGAGCGGCCGCTTCTCGAGCGGGCTTGGGTCAAGGCGCGCATCGAGCGCATCCTTCACCAGCGGGACACTTTGGCCGCCGGTGACCGCGACCTTCGGGCCGCGCTGACCGCGCAGGTGACGGAGCTGTCGGTGAAGCACCGGGTGCTCGGCCCCACCACCGCCCTGCTCGTGCTCGAGACCGAGGCCGACTATGCCCAACACCGCATCGACCGGCGCGGCCTCGCCGACATCCTCACCGCGGGGATGGCTGGGCTCGAGGTGCTGAAGCGGACCGGCCCCCCACCGGTTTCGGTGGTCGGCAAGTTGGAGGCCCGCGGTCTGAGCCTCGAGGGATTGCCGGGTCGCTCCGGAGCGGCCGATGTTCACGTCGAACCCGAGAGCCTCGACAGCGAGGACATCGTCGAGCCGAGCGCCGCGCCGCCCCCGGAGCCGGCGGCGGAAGCGGCGCGGATGATGGCCCCGCGGGCTCCGGCCCCGGCCCAGGACTCTATGGCGCCGGCGTCGATGCCGCCCGCTCGGCGCCGAGAGATCGCCGGGCCGAGCGACAAAAGAAGAGCGCCGCCGCACGCCGGGGCGTTCGCCGAGGTGCTGGCGCTTCTGAAGAAGAAGAAGGCCGAAGCGGCCGAGCTGGAGGCCCTGTCGTGGCGGGACCGTGCGCCGGGCGATGTGTTGGCCCTCGTCGCGCTCGGCGAGGTGTTCGAGGCCCGAGGCGATCTTTTGCAGGCGGAGCGGGCCTATGGGTCGCTCATCGACCTGTATCCATCCCGGGCGGACGTTCGCCGGTTCGCGGGCAACCGGCTCGACCGGATCGAATCGGACCGCGCGGTGCGGCTCGCCGCCGATACCTACGAAAAGGCGGTCGCGCAGCGCCCCGACCACCCGTCCGGACATCGGCAGCTCGCGTTTTCGAGGCTGAAGATGGGCGAGCATCGGCTCGCGTTCGAAGGGCTGGTCACCGCTTTGGGGACCCGGTTTCCGAGCCGCTTTCCCGGCGTGGATCAAATCCTGAGGGAAGATCTCGGCCTCGTGGCGGCGGCTTGGAGGGCGGTCGCTCCTGGGGAGGCGGACGGCATCAGGGAGAAACTCCGGGCAGCGGGCGGCATCGAAGAGAACGGTCCGTCCCTGCGATTCGTGCTCACCTGGGAGACCGACGCCAACGACGTGGATTTTCACATCCACGACGGCAAAGGGGGCCACGCCTTCTACCAAACCCCCGAGCTGCCCCAGGGCGGGGGCCGGCTCTACGCCGACGTCACCACCGGCTACGGCCCCGAGTGCTTCACCGTGCGAAGGGCGGCCCGCGCCTACCCTTATCGCATCGAGGCCCACTACTATTCGCGGGGCCCGATGGGGTACGGGATGGGCAAAGTGCAAGTCATCGACCACGACGGCAAAGGCAAGCTCAGCTTCGACGAGCGGCCGTTCGTGGTGATGGCCGATGGTGCTTTCGTCGAGCTGGGGGAAGTCAGGCGACGATGAGCGGGGGCTCCGATTCGGCCGCGAACTGTCGCTCCACGAGGCGGCGGTAGGGACCGTCCGCTTCGACGAGCACCCGGTGGGGTCCGATCTCGATGACCTGCCCGGCGCCGATCACCGCCACCCGGTCCGCCCGCTGCACGGTGGACAAGCGGTGGGCGATGATGACGGTGGTTCGGCCTTCCATGAGGCGCTCGAGCGCCATTTGCACCCAGTGCTCGGACTCGGCGTCGAGCGCGGACGTCGCCTCGTCGAGGATGAGCACCCGGGGATCCCGCAAGAGAGCCCGGGCGATCGCGACCCGCTGCTTCTGTCCCCCGGACAGCTGCACCCCGCGCTCGCCGACGGTGGTCGCGTAGCCGTCCGGGAAGGCGCGAATGAACGCGTCGGCGTGGGCGACGGCGGCGGCGGCCTCCACCTCTTCATCGGTGGCATCGGGGCGGCCGTACCGGATGTTCTCGGCGATGGTGGCGCTCACCAGGGTGGGTTCCTGGGAGACGATCGCGGTCTTCTCCCTCAACACCTCGGGATCGAGCTCGCGAAGGTCCACGCCGTCGAGCAGGACGGCGCCGCCGGTCGGATCATAGAAGCGCAGCAGCAGACCCGCGATCGTGCTCTTGCCCGCTCCGGACGGGCCGACCAAGGCGAGCCGCTCTCCGGGGTGGATGTCGAGGTCGAGGCCGCGAAGCACGTCCACGTCGGGGCGGCTCGGGTACGAAAACCGCACCCCATCGAGCTTCACGCGGCCCTCGATGCGCTCCGGCCGCAGCCCCGGGGCGCGGGGAGGGATCGCCGGCTCGCGGTCGAGCAGCGCGAACACCCGCTCGGCCGCGCCGGCCGCCCGCATGAAGTCCCCCCAGAGGTCGGCGAGCGCGCCCACGGAGAACGCCACGATCACGGTGTAGAGCAAAAAGGCGGTGAGCTCCCCGGTGCTGAGTTCGCCCCCCACCACCATGCGCCCGCCAAACCACAGCACCGCCGCCACCGAGGTCCCGCCGAGAAAGGAGGCCCCGCCGGAGAACGCGGCGACGTGCTGGATGCGGCGGGTGGCGGCGTCGAGCGCAGCCTCGACCGCCACCCGGTAGCGCCGCTGCTCCCGGGGCTCCTGCGCGAAGGCCCGCACGGTGCGAACCCCCGAAAACGCGGCCTCCGCAACCTGCGAGGCGTCCGCGAGCGCGTCCTGCGCCTCCTTCGACAGCCGCCGGACCCTCCGGCCGTACCCGACGGCGGCCACCGAGATCGGCGGCACCACCAGCAGCATGAGGCCGGTGAGTTTGGGGGAGATGATGAACAGCAAGACCACCGCTCCGAGGGCCGACGCCACGTTTCGAAGCAGCATGGACACGTTCACGCTGACCGCGTTTTGGAGGATCTGGGTGTCGCTCGACAGCCGCGACAGCAGCTCGCCGGTCCGGGTCTGGTCGAAGAACGCGATCTCCTGGTCGAGCAGGCGGTCGAACAAGGATCGACGGAGCCGGGTCACCACCCGCTCGCCGGACCGGCTGAACAAGAGGAACCGCAGGCCGCTCGCGACCGCCTGCACCGCGAAGAGCACGACCATGATGCCGGCGGCCTGATCGACCGCGGCCGCCGACCGGCTGCCGAGCGCTTCGTCCACGATGCGCTCCACCGCCTTTGGGTAGGCGAGCGTGGCCAAGCTGCTCACGGCGAGGAACACGGTACCGAGCCCGAGCGCGCCGAGCTCGGGCCGTGCGAGCCCCAGGATGCGGGCGACTTGCCCCGTCACTGCCATCGAGGGGGGACGTCGGGCGCCGCGAAGGTCTCGTCAAGCCCCGACGACCGTTCTCGAGATGGGAGTCGAGAGCCACCGTTGCCGCCGGGGCTGGCCCCCCGAGCGAGCACGCGGCGGATTCACTGCGATTTCCGTACCTCTTCTCTTTGCCGGCGCGGGCGGGGAGTTGACCCGACCGGCCGTTTCGAGAGGTATTGCTCAGGCATGGGACCGCGCCTCTGGATGGGCCTCCTCGCTGGAGGCCTGCTGCTCGCCTGCGACGACACCACGATCGTTCAGCGAACGGCGATCCTTCAGCTCACCCCGGAGGAGGCCGACTTCGGCGTCGTCGAGATCACCCAGCAGCGGGTCGAGACGTTCGCGCTGAGGAACATCGAGCCGGTGTTCGCCGAGCTGGCCGAGGTCCGGGTGGACGACGATTGCGGGGGCTGTTTCCTCCTGCTCGACTCCCCGACCGTCGTGGAGGCCAACGAGCGGCTCGACCTTCGGGTCCGCTACCGAGCGAGCGCGCTCGGGCCGCAGACGGGGACGCTCACGGTGGTGGGACTCAATCCGGAGGTGACGCTCACGGCCGAGCTGCGGGGCGAGGGCACGGACACCCGCCGGCCCGACGTGGCGGTGACGCCAGCGGCGGTGGAGTTCGGGTTCGTCCCGGCCGGAGGGGTCGCGGTCGGCTCGTTTTCGGTGCGGTCGGTGGGGAGCCTCGACCTCATCGTGGACCGGGTTACCCTCGATCCGCCCGACGCGCCTTTTGTCATCACCACGAGCACGCCCACTCCGGCCGCGCCGGGGGTGCTGGCCCCGGGGGTCAGCGCCAGCGTCGGGCTCCGGGCGGTCCTGCCCGCCTCCGACACGAGCACCCGGACGGCCCGCATCCTCATCGAGACGAACGTGCTCGAGGAGAAGAACGTGCCCGGGCGCCCGGGCGTGGTCGCGGTGCCGCTGTCGGCTCGGGGCAACCTCCCCCCAGTGGCGGTGGTCGGGGACGACCTCGTAGTCGAGCCGTTTTCGCAGGTTCAGCTCGACGGGAGTCGCTCCTACGACCAGGACGATCCGCCCGATCTCCCCCTGACGTTCGCGTGGACCCTGGTGACCGCGCCCGGGGGTTCCACCGCGGAGCTCTTGCGGGCCCGCACCGCTCGCCCGGTGTTTCGGCCCGACCTGTCCGGTCGCTACGAGGTCGAGCTGGTCGTCGCCGACGGGCTCGGGCTCGAGAGCGAGCCCGCGCGCCAGGTGATCGAGGCGTTTCCGGACGAGGCGATCCGCATCGAGCTCATCTGGGATCACCCGGACTCCGACCTCGACCTGCACCTCATCCGGGAGGGAGGCACGTTCTGTGACTGCACGAGCTCGGTGCACTACCGGGACTGCGCCCGGCAGGCCGATTGGTTCCCGGAAGCGCCGGGGGCAAACCCGGAGCTCGACCGGGACGAGCGGCGGGGTTTCGGGCCGGAGACGATCCTGTTTCGCGGGGACGGAGCGAACAAGTTCATTCCTCCCGGGCGCTTCACGCTCGCGGTTCACTACTTCGCGACGAACGAGCGGGTGAGCTCCTGGCCGACGACGACCTCGAACGCGACCGTCCGGGTGTTCGTGTTCGGGCTGCTCGCCGCGGAGGCGACCCGCGCGATGCAGGTGGAGCGCGAGGTCTGGGTGGTGGGCGACCTCACATGGCCCGAGGCCTCGCTGCAGCTCGACGGCCAGGTCATCCCGAACGCCGCCTGCGGAGTGTTCTGAACCATCCGTGGGAAAAAGGAGGCGCGATCCGCCCCGGCTCCTCGCGGTGGAGGGGCCTCCCGGCGCGGGCAAGTCGGCCTTCGTCGAGCGGTGGTGCCAGCGGGTGTCGGCCCGCCGGGTCGAGGTCCCGGCTGAAGACAACCCGTTTCTCGACGAGGCCCGGACCGACCCCGCCCGGCGCGGGTTCCCCGCCCAGATGTACTTTCTCCTGACCCGCCACCGGCGGCAGGCGGACTTGCGCCAGGGCGAGCTGTTCCAGCGGACGACCGTCGTCGATTTCCTGCTCGAGCGGGACCGAATCTACGCCGATTTGACCCTGCCCCCGGACGCAGCCCGGCTGCACGAGCGGATCTTTGGCCGGCTCGTCGTGCAGGCGGTCGCGCCGGATCTGGTGGTGTACCTGCACGATCGACCGGACGCGCTCGAGGCCCGCATCCGCGGCCGGGGGCAGCGGCCACCGTCGCCGTCGCTGCTGAAGGGGTTGCTCCGGGGCTACGGCGCGCTCTTTGCCGGTTATTCGGCGGCTCCCGTGCTCTCCGTGGACAGCCGCGGGGTGGACCTCGAAGAGGACGACCGTGCGCTCGAAGCGGTCGTAGACCGGGTGTTCGAGGCCGGAGCCGAGCTCCGTCGGGGGGACCGGGCCCACCTGGATCTCGCGAGGCGGGCTTGATCCGGTACAAGAATTGCGCTTGGATTGTGAAGAAACCGAAACGAAGCGGCGACCCGACGCGGCGCCGACCGAGTGAGGGCGAAATGAGCAAGCACACCCCGAGAACCGCGAAGATCACCACCCAAACCCTCCGGCGCATGAAGGAGCGCGGCGAGCGGATCACGATGTTGACCGCCTACGACGCGATGTTTGCCCGATTGGTCGAAGAGGGCGGCGCCGACGCCATCCTTGTGGGCGACAGCCTCGGCATGGTGGTCCAGGGCCACGACAACACCCTGGGCGTCACCGTCGAGGACATCGTCTACCACACCCGCGCGGTGGTCCGGGGCACGTCCCGGGCCCACGTCGTGGCCGACATGCCGTTCATGAGCTACCAGGCCGACCCGGCGGAGGCGGTGAAGAACGCGGGGCGCATGCTGAAGGAGGGCGGCGCCCACGCGGTGAAGCTCGAGGGCGGCCGCGAGATCGTGCCCGCCGTGGAGCGCATGGTCGCGGCCGGGATCCCGGTGATGGGCCACCTGGGCCTGACCCCTCAGTCCGTGCACGCGATGGGCGGCTTTCGGGTCCAGGGCCGGGAGGCGGCCGGGGCCCAGCGCATCCTCGAGGACGCCCAGGCCCTCGAGGACGCCGGCGCCTACGCGGTGGTCCTCGAAGGGGTGCCGGTCGAATTGTCCCGGGTCATCACCCAAAGCCTTCACATCCCTACCATCGGGATTGGCGCGGGGAGCACGTGCGACGGCCAGGTGCTCGTCCTTCAGGATCTGCTCGGCCTGGACCTCGGCTTTGCCCCGAAGTTCGTGAAGCGCTACGCCCGGCTCGGCGAGCTGGTGCCTGCCGCCGTCCGGGCCTACCGGGAGGAGGTGCGAGCGGGTGAATTCCCCGCCGACGAGCACACATTCCATACCGAAGCCCGGCTGTTCTCGCCGCGGGAAGTCCCGCTCGAGGCGGCCCCCGGCTGAGATGCGACGCTACGACGACGCCGCCGCGTTGAAGGCGAGCCTTCGCCCCTTGGAGCGGGAGGGGATTCGAATTGGCCTCGTCCCCACGATGGGGGCGCTGCACGACGGGCATCTATCTTTGGTGCGGGCCGCCCGGGACGCCGGGGCCGAGCATGTCGTGGCCAGCATCTTCGTGAACCCGCTGCAGTTTGGAAAAAACGAAGACCTCGACCGCTACCCGCGCGAGCTCGAACAGGATCTCGACCTGCTCTTCAGCGCAGGGTGCGACGCCGTGTTCTGCCCCACTCCGGAGGTCATGTATCCCCGAGGGTTTCAGACCGCGGTGGAGGTCGAGCGGGTGACGAGGGGGTTGTGCGGGGATCATCGCCCCGGGCACTTTCGGGGGGTCGCCACCGTGGTGCTGAAGCTGTTCAACCTGGTCCGGCCCTACGTCGCGGTGTTTGGCGAAAAAGACTTTCAGCAGCTCGCGACCCTGCGCGCGCTCGCTCGGGACCTCGATCTCGACGTGAACGTGGTCGGCGCGCCGCTCGTGCGCGACACGGACGGCCTCGCCCTGTCGTCTCGAAACCGCCGGCTGTCCCCGGACGAGCGGGAGCTCGCGCTGGCCCTGCCTCGGGGCCTGTTTGCCGCCGAATCGGCCTACCGGGCCAAAGAGAGGTCAGCAGCGGCGCTCATCGAAGCGGCGAGAGCGCCGCTGACCGAAGCTGGGCTCGAGCCCGAATACCTCGAGCTGAGATCCTTTTACGACCTCGAGCCGCTCGACCGAGCCGAAGCCCCCTCGGTCCTGCTCGCCGCGGTCACCGTCGGCACCGTGCGCCTGCTCGACAACATCGTCCTCAGCTGCCCCCCCGAAGGCCGCTAGCCACCAAACCCCCGACCGGTGAGCCCGCGCGGGAACCAACCGCCTTTCGGTCTGGAGGGTTCAGGGGCCGTTGCCGGAGATGATGATCCGCCCGCCCACCTCGATGCGGGACAGCAGGGCGTCGATTTCGCGTTGGGGAAGCCTTGGGTTCCACTTGAACTGGAGGTCGCCACCGACTCTCAGCCCTGAGGGGAGGTCAGAAAGCGAGCGGAGCTCGTCGTTTTGCTCGACGATGAGCGCCCCAACGAATCGGAGGTTCGAAAGCCCGGCCAAGTCCTGAATGCGAGGGAGCTGGACCAAGATCAGCTCACCCTTGACCTGATGGAGCGATTCCAGGCCTCGGAGGGACTCGAGTCGTTCTAGGTTGTTCAGGTCCATGTGCCCCTCGACCTTCTCCAGCACCAGAAGGGGCGCCAAGCTGCGAATCTCAGGAGAATTGCGGAGGCCAAAGCCTCCGGTGGCCTGAAGGCCTTCGAGCCCGGTCAGGGAAGCGAGCTCCAGGCAATAGGTGAGGATGAAAACCTCCCGCACCTCTCTAAGCGCCGAAAGGACAGTGAGGTCCCGAAGTCCGAAGGCGACCGAGACCCGGAGCGAGCCGCGCACACGCTCACAGCCCTGAAGGTCAGGGGAGTAGCTCATGATGGTGTCCGGCTCCCCGCAGACTCGCACGGCCGAACCCGCGTCGTCTGAGACCTCGAATCCCGTGTCGGTCGCACCGTCGCTGCCGCCGACCGGGGATGTGGGCTCGACGCAAGCGAGAGCCATG
>DAIQNR010000090.1:13214-21542 GCA_036788295.1 Myxococcota bacterium | reverse complement strand
TTTGCGTCGGCCTCGCGGCCGGCCTCGGTCTCATCGTCCCCGCGGCTGCCCTGGCTCAGACCTACGTGGAGCCCAACTCGCGCTACGAGGGCGCCGGTGGGGAGGTGGTTGTGTACACGGATACAACCGACGGAGTCGAAATCAACTGCACCACGGGAACGGCGGCTTGCCTGGCGACCAGGCACGTTCAGCTCGACGCAGGCTACCAGGATTCGACCATCTTCGTGGCGAGCTACTCGCTGGCCTGGGACGGCCCCGGCGCGGTCGAAGACGATCCGAGGTTCATGGGCTTCGAAGTCGATATCACGAACTACGATTCCGTGACCGGCCGACTCGATTGGACGGCCCGAGCGGACTTCCTCGGGGACGTCAACACCGACATCAGCTACTTTATCCAGGTGACCATCATGTTGGCCAACAAGTCCCCCACCAAAGTCATGGAGTTTCGGAGGCTGTCCACGAACTGCAATGGGAATGTGCAAGTCGGCAACTGCTCCGACGTCAGCGTGGCCTTGACGCCCTCCGGGATGGAGGCCATCGCGGCCCCGGTGCGGAGGGTGTCCGTGTCGAGTGGCACCAACCCGACCCGCGTGAAGCGGATGGGCTTCGACACGAGCGGTTTGACGCCCGGTCCGATTTTCAGCCAGCTGCTGACCAAATGCGTTCTCCTCGATGGGAAATCTCCCCAGGATTCTCAAGGTTTTACATGCAATATGGATTCCGTCCTCGTTTTCGCCGACCTGGCGATCCTCAACCAGTCCGGCCTGGTCAACCAGTCCGACCTGGGGATAACTCTCGAACGGACGTGGTTCTCGTCGTCCGCCGACCCCGGCCTGGGTGCCGTGTTCTCAGGGCTCATCGCCCACGACCAGGACCCGGATCCCGTCAACGACGGCAGTAAGTTCCTCTTTACCCGCGGGGACTGCGCCGCTGCCTTCAGCCCACCGAGCGTGCCGGGCGCCCCTCTGAACGTCGACTACCTCGAGCGCACGGTGTTGGGGGATGCCCTAGCGCCGACATGGGACTTCGACGCCCGAATTGTCTGCCTGCGCGTGGAGGTCAAATGAAGCGCCCTTGTGGACGAAGCGTCGGCCCAAGGCCATAAGGCCGACCAAACTTCGATGGAGGCTCTCTGGGTTGCGCTCTCGGGCCCGGGTGGGCGATTCACCTACCCCATGAACCGGACGCCGGGACAACGGCTTCGGCCTCCGCAGCCCGTCTCGCTCGCAGTCCGTCTCGCTCGGGCGACCGCCCGGACGAGTTCCGGGTGGCGAAAGAGGCCGGCGACGGGTGGCGTTCCTTCCACGGTCGTCCCCACGCTTCGCGCCCGGGGCACTGTGTTCGAGGGACTGTTCGGCCCCAGCGCGCTCCCCCCATTGGGCGTGATCGGAGGACCGGCCGGCCAAGCGACACGCAGGAAATCTATCCCGAGCACCCGCTCCTCGAGCAAGTGTGCGAGGCGGTGCTCGGAGGCCCGGTCCACAAAGGAGCTCTCGCTCGAGGCTGCTTCGAATCGGGCCGCTCGTCGAGCTGCACCGCTGCCGGACCCGTTCCCCCGGCTCCCCCGGATGGGCCAGCGGTGCACGTTTCCAGGAACCCCAGCGTCTGACCCGCGCTTTTTGGCTGACCGGGCGGCGGGGACCGGTTCAAGCTGAAACGATGAGGGGCTCTCGATTCCGGGTCGTCGTGGCCGGGCTCGGGACATGGATGGCGGCCGGGCTCGCACCGAAGCTCGGGCTCGCCCAAAGCAGCGTTCACGAGTTTCGGCTCGGGGGCAGCGCCGCGATCGTGAGCGAAGACTGCATTCGCCTCACCCCCGACGAGCCCCACGTCAGCGGGTCGGCGTGGTTCGAAGAGCCGGTCCACCTCGGGCGACGGTTCGAGGTGCGGCTGAGCCTCGTGTTCGGGACCAAAGACGAGGACGGCGCCGACGGCATGGTGTTCGTCCTCCACCCCACCCCCGACACCGGCTGGCGAGGGGAAGGCATGGGTTTTGCTGGTCTCGTGCCTTCGCTCGGGGTGGAGTTCGACACCTACCAGAACGACCATCTGGGCGACCCTGCCGCCGACCACGTGGCCCTCATGAAAAACGGCCGGCGGGCCCACGGGATCGGCCTCGGCAACCCGGTCTCGCTCGGCGACGTCGAGGACGGCCGCCGCCACGAGCTCCGGGTGGCGTGGGACCCGGCCGCTGGACGACTCGAGGTCTTCTTCGACGGCAGCCTTCGCGCCACCGCCCCCCGCTCGGTGCTCGAAGGCTTGTTCGGACCCGAAGCGCGACTGTACTGGGGGGTGACCGGGGGGACCGGGCGGCTCAGCAACGCGCAGGACATCTGCATCGAGGCCCAGCTCCTCAGCCGAGTTTCCCCTCCGACGCGTCGATCACGGGGACGTTATCGCCGGCCGCGGATGGCGTCGCCGGCGGACTTGTCCTTCCCGGAGGCGGAATCCTTGCGTTCGCCACCTTTTTCGCGGGCCGCGCTCGGGCCAGCGATTGTGGATTGCCGCAGCGCGGTATAGCGTCACGTTCGGTGAAGGCCCGGCTCGCCTACCGCCCCGACATCGACGGCTTGCGGGCGCTCGCCGTCCTGCCCGTGCTCTTCTTTCACGTCGGGATCCCCGGGTTCGAAGGCGGGTACGTCGGCGTCGACGTCTTCTTCGTCATCTCTGGGTTCCTCATCACCTGCATTCTCGACGCCGAGCTCGAGAGCGGGAAGTTCTCCTTCTACAACTTCTACGAGCGGCGGATCCGCCGGCTGGGGCCGGCGGCGGCGGTGGTGGTGGCCGCGACCGCGGCCGTCGGGTCGGTGCTGCTTCTTCCATCCGCTCTTCGGGACCTGGGCCAGAGCATGGTCGCGGTCGGGCTGTTCGCCTCGAACTTCTTGTTTTGGCGGGAGGCGGGGTACTTCGATGGCCCCGCCGAGCTGAAGCCTCTTCTCCATACTTGGTCGCTGACCGTGGAGGAGCAGTTCTATCTCGTCTTCCCCCCGCTCCTGCTCCTCCTGAAGAACCTGCGAAGAAGAACGACCGTGCTCGGCGCGCTCGCCGTGGTGTCCCTTCTGGCCAGCGTGCTCATGGTCGTCTTGGACGCGAGCACGGCGTTCTACCTGCTGCCGTTTCGGGCCTGGGAGCTCTTGCTCGGCTCGCTGCTCGCGTTGGGCGCGGTTTCGCCGCCGCCGGGCCTGGCCCAAGCGACCAGGCTCGGGCTCGCCGGTCTCGTGCTCGTGCTGCTCCCGGTTTTCGTCTACGACGGAAGCACTCCGTTTCCCGGGCTCGCCGCCCTCCCCCCTTGCCTAGGGACGGCGATGCTCATCCATGCCGGGCAGGTGGAAGGGACCCCGAGCGGCCGGCTCCTCGGCCACAAGTCCCTGGTCTTCATAGGGAAGACCTCATACTCGCTGTATCTATGGCACTGGCCGATCGTGGTGTTTGCGCGGCTGCTGCTCCCAGAAGGGTTCTCGCCGGTCCACGTCGCGGCCATGACCGTCGCCTCCCTCGTCGCCGGGGCCCTGTCGTGGCGGTTCGTGGAGCAGCCGTTTCGAGACAAGAGCCGAATCGGCGCTCGCCCATTGTTCGCCGGGGCCGCGGTGGCGAGCCTCTTGTGGATCGGGACCGGGTGGGTCTTCCATGTCTCGAAAGGTCTCCCCGGACGGCTCTCCCCCGAGGTCCTCGCCTTCGCCGACGCGGCCGAGGACTTCGACCCTTCGGCCGAAGTCTGCGGTCGCTGGCAGGACGCGCCGTTCTGCCTCATCGGCGAGCAGGGAGCGGATCCCACGTTCTTTCATTGGGGTGACTCCCACGCGGGCATGTGGGCCCACGCGGTGGAGCCGGCGGCGCGGCAGCTGGGACGAGCCGGCTTCTATTCGAACGAGCCCGGTTGTCCGCCCCTGTTCGGGGTAGAAAAGGACGAGAGCGTCGCGAACGCCCAGACCGACGCGCGCTGCACCGAAAATAACCGAGCGGTGCGCGACCTCATAGAGCGCACCCCTACCCTCAAAACCGTGCTCATCACCGCCCGCTGGGCCTACTACGCCCACGGAAGAGGCACCGGGCGGGACGCCCACCACACCGTGAGCGTGTGGGACGCCGGCACGGCCCCCGGCGCCCGCCCCCAAGCCGAGGTCATCGAGCAAGCGCTGGATCGCACCCTCAGGTGGCTCCGCGAGCGGGGTCTGCGGATCGTACTCCTTCGCCCACCGCCGGAAATGCCGAGATTCGAGCTCGACCGCGTTGGACAGAGTTTGCGCTTCGCGAACGACCCCGATGGTTTTGCCGCCGCGGTGCGGGTCAGCCGGATCGAAGCGGACGCCAGGGAGGCGGTGTTCGACCGGGTGGTCTCCCGGTTCGCGGACGACCGGGAGCTCATCGTGCTCGACCCTGGCGCGTCGTTTTGCGACGAGCGAACCTGCTTCGCGCTCGATGGGGTCCGGCCCCGATACATCGACACGAACCATCTCACGAAGACCACCGTTCGCGCCCATGCCGGTGCGGTCGCCGAGGTCCTTTGAGTGGGCCCGCGACGGCGGGCATCGCGATCTTCGCCCACAAAGCGCGCCCATCGGACGCGGCGGAGCGACAACGGTTGCTCGGAATCGAACGGGCGGGCTAGGCGATAACGGAGGTCGCGCGCCATGCTGTTTCGCCTGCTTTTGCTCGCCGCCGCCGTCCTCACCGGCTGCGACAGCCCGTGCCGGGCCCTCGCCCGCCGCATCTGCGAGTGCGAGCTGAACACCCGCGAGCGGATCGCCTGCCTGCTCGAGATCGACAGCAACGGCAACGTGCGCCAGCCCACCCAGCCCGAAGAGGAGCAGTGCAGCGAGCTGCTCGACACCTGCACCTGCGCCGCCGTGGAGCGCGAGGACTTCGTGGCCTGCGGCCTCACCAAACGACGGGACCCCGCGCGCTGAGGAGTCCCCTGGAAACGCTCACATGGACACCATCGACCTTGGCCCCGCTCTCGCTGCCGCCGCCGCCGAACCCGCCGAGCGCCGCGGCTTGTCCCAAATGGCCCGGAGCTTGCGCACGAGCGAGATCCTGACCATCGCCTACGACGTCAAGGACCGGATCGCCGCCGGCGCCGACATCCTGAACCTGACGGTGGGCGACTTCAGCTCCGCTGAGTACCCGCTGCTCGCCGAGCTGAAGAACGGCATCGCCGAGGCGCTCGAAGCCGGTCACTCGAACTATCCGCCGGCGCCCGGGGTGCCCGAGCTGAGGCGCGCCGTACGGGACCTCTACGAGCGCCGGCTCGGGCTGTCGTATCCGCTCGACTCGGTGCTCGTCGCGAGCGGCGCGCGGCCGCTCATCGCTGGCTCGTACCTCGCGCTCGTGGACGCCGGCGACCTCGTGGTCTTTGGGACCCCCTCTTGGAACAACGACCACTACGCCGGGCTCGTGAACGCGCGGACCGTGGAGCTCGAGACGTCGGCCGTCACCCACTTCTTCCCCGAAGTGGGGCGGGTGGAGCCGCACCTTCACGAGGCCCGGCTCATCGTGATGAACACCCCCCAAAACCCCACCGGAACGGTGATGCCGACCGCGGACCTCGAGCGGCTCGCCCGGATGGTCGTCTCCGAGAACGAGCGCCG
Organism: Myxococcota bacterium; assembly: GCA_036788295.1. Classification (GTDB taxonomy): domain Bacteria; phylum Myxococcota; class Kuafuiibacteriia; order Kuafuiibacteriales; family Kuafuiibacteriaceae; genus JAHQVK01. The sequence continues at coordinate 15,954 of DAIQNR010000090.1, read as the reverse complement.
GCGGGCGCTGGGCCAGCGGGCGCTGTACCTGCTGTTCGACCAGATCTATTGGATGCTGACCTTCGACGGGGCCAAGCACGTGAGCCCGGTGCAGGTGGTCCCCGAGTCGGCGCCTTACGTCATCCACGTGGACGGGATCTCCAAGGGGTTCGCCGCGACCGGTCTTCGGGTTGGTTACGGGGTTGGTCCGGTGGATGTCGTGAAGCGCATGGTCTCGATCCTCACCCATCTGGGGTGCTGGGCGCCCCGGCCCGAGCAGATCGCCACCGCCCGGGTGCTCGACGACGACGCGCTGCTCGACCGCCACATCGCGACCATGCAGCGGGAGGCCGGCGACCGCCTGCGCATCCTGGCCGAAGCGATCACGGCGGTGAAAAGCGCCGGTCACCCGGTCACCGCCATCGCCCCTGAAGGCGCGATCTATCTTTCCATCCATTTTGACCTCGTCGGTCGGCGCCGACCGGACGGCGTGATCCTCGATGGGGACGAAGCGGTTCGCCGCTATCTGCTCGACGCGGCGGGCCTCGCGCTGGTCCCGTTTCGAGCGTTCGGGGCTGCCGATGGGACCGGGTGGTTTCGGGCCTCGGTCGGGACCGTCTCTCGTGAGCAGTGCGCGTCGGTCGAAGGCCGGCTGCTGTCCGCGCTCGGCGCGCTGATCTGACCGAGCCGAAGCCGTGCGGAGCTTTTGGCACCGGTCTCGCTCGGCGAGCAGGGCGCTCGCCTCCGCCTTCTGCTTGTGGGCCGCGCTCGGGGGCTGCTCGCCGGCCCCTCGCTTCGACGCCGCGCCGCCGGAGCCGCTGCCCCTTCCAAAGACCGTGCTCGGGATGAACCTGAGGCCGGTCGGAGACGCTCGGCACGGCTACGGGACCCGGACCGCGAGACACACCCTGGCCCGGATCGCGGCGCTCGGCGCCAACACGGTTGGGATTCTCATCGAAGGGCGTCTCTCGAACGCGAAGGATCCGGTCGTGCTCGGACCGGGCCCTGCGGCGGTCGAGGCGGCGCGGCTCGCGCTGCTCGATGCTCGGCACCTGGGTCTCGCCACCGTGCTCGTCCCCCACTTGTATGTCGAAGACGGTACTTGGCGGGGCGACCTCTCGTTTTCGGACCAGGAAGACCAAGCCACCTGGTGGCGAACCTACGGAGACTTCGCCGCCACCGCCGCCGCGATCGCAAGAGACGGTGGGGCGAGCCTGCTGTCGATTGGCGTCGAGCTGAAGGCGATGTCGAGCGACCCGGACGCCGCAAAGAGGATGCGGGCGGTTGTCGAGAAGATCAGGTCCATTCACCGCGGGCCCATCACCTACACCGCAAACTGGGACGAGGCGGAGGCGGTGCTGTTTTGGGACATGGTGGATGTACCCGGTGTGAATGGATACTATCCCCTCGAACCCACTCCCGAACGGGGCGCCGAGGCGGTCGCCCGGCAGCTTCGTTCGCTCGCCGCTCGGGCCGGGGGCGATGTCTTGCTCGTCGAGGTCGGGTTTCGAGCGAGCCCGCTGTCGCATCTTCGCCCTTGGGAGTGGCCCGAGCAGGTCGCCCCGCGGGTGGACGAGGGGTCGCAGGCTCGCGCCTGGGCCGCGGTGCTCACCCACTGGCTCGGCGCACCGGGGGTTCGAGGGCTGATGGCTTGGGTGGTGCCCACCGACCCGGATGACCCCGCGTCCGAGCCGGCCCATGGGTTCAACCCGCTCAACAAGGCGGCCGAAGAGGTGATCGGCCGGGCCTATATGTCCGGCGGCCGCTGACCAGGCCCTCACCTTCGGGCGTCAGCGCGCGCCTGCCCAGGGAGCGGACCTCGACCTCGCCGGGCCTTGCCGAGCGGCTCGGAGCCGACCTCTTCGGCCCGGGGGCATGGGCGAACCCCAGCAAGCCCGGCCGTCCGATACATCGCGGACAGCTCATCCGGAGCGAGGTAGCGGTATTGGCCCGGCCTCAGGCCCTCGAGGTCGAGCGTGGCCATCTCTGTGCGCACCACCCTGAGCGCGGGGTGACCCACCGCGTCCATCATGCGGCGAACCAACCGGTTTCGCCCCTCGGTCACCACCACTTCGAGCCAACTGTGGCGCTCGCTCTCGTCGATCCGCTCGACCACCGCCGGGCGGGTCGGCCCATCCTCGAGCGTCACTCCTTCGCTGAGCGCGGCGAGAGCGGCTCGGTCGAGGCGGCCCCGAATCTTGACTTGGTAGACTTTCGGGACATGGTAACTGGGATGGAGAAGCCGATGGATCAGCTCGCCGTCGGTGCTGAGCAGCAGCAGCCCTTCGGTGTGGTAGTCGAGGCGGCCCACCGGGAGGAACCGATGGGGTTCGGCGTCAACGATGTCGACCACCGTGGGCCGCTTCTGCGGATCGTCGAGCGTGCTGACGACGCCGTCCGGCTTGAACATCATCACCGTGGCTGGGGCCTGGGCGAGGCCCACCTTCTCGCCGTCCACTCGGACGTCATCGAGCGTCGGGTGGGCCCGGCTCCCCAGCTCGGTCACGAGCTTTCCGTTCACCGTCACCCGCCCCTCGGTGATGAGGACCTCCGCCCGCCGGCGGGAGGCAACGCCAGCCCGGGAGAGGATCTGCTGCAGGCGGAGCGTCTTCATGGGGTCGCCCTACCTGTCGGACCGCGATCGGTCGAGCGCCCCCGCGCGCAATCCACCGGTCGGCTGGAGGATCCGTCAGCGTCCGTCCGCCGAAGGCTCGGGGTTGTCCCCAGGCTCGGGGACATCCAGAGGCTCGGGCGCCTCCGT
>DAIQNR010000090.1:0-13114 GCA_036788295.1 Myxococcota bacterium | reverse complement strand
AAGGCTCGGGGTTGTCCCCAGGCTCGGGGACATCCAGAGGCTCGGGCGCCTCCGTGGGCTCGGGGACCTCCAGGGGCTCGGGAGCTTTCAGGGGCTCGGGGACCTCCGTAGGCTCGGGCACCTCCGTAGGCTCGGGGACCTCCGTAGGCTCGGGAGCTTTCAGGGGCTCGGGAACCTCGGTGGGCTCGGGGGCTTTCAGGGGCTCCGGGACCTCGGCGGGCTCAGGCGCCTCGGTGGGCTCGGGCGCCTCGGTGGGCTCGGGGGCTTTCAGGGGCTCCGGGACCTCGGCGGGCTCAGGCGCCTCGGTGGGCTCGGGCGCCTCGGTGGGCTCGGGGGCTTTCAGGGGCTCGGGGACCTCCGTAGGCTCGGGGACCTCGGTAGGCTCGGGGACCTCGGTAGGCTCGCCCGGAGGTGGAGCTTGGGTTTCGGACGAGAGCGCGGCTTCGGCCGCGACCCTCGCCTGCTCGGCCGCAAAGACCGCCGCGTCGAGCGCGTCGAGCTCCGGGTCCTCCGGGCGCTCGACCAGAAACTGCGCCGCCTGGGCCAGCTCCGCGACCGATGGCCCGGAGAAGCCGGTCGCCTCCCCAGCCGAAGCCTCGTCGAGCTCCGAGAACTCGCGGAGCGTAGGCAGCTCGCTCAGCTGCTTCAGCCCGAAGAACAGCAGGAAGTGGGGGGTCGTGCCGTACAGGAGCGGCCGGCCGACCTCCTCCTTCTTGCCGACGATCTTCACCAGGTCCCGCTCGAGCAGGCTGCGAAGCGCGCCCCCGGCGTCCACCCCCCGAATGGCCTCGACCTCCGGTTTGGTGACCGGCTGACGGTAGGCGACGATGGCCAAGGTCTCGAGCGCCGCCTTCGACAGGCGCATGGGCTTGGCGGCGAGGTAGCGGCGCACGAACGGGGCGTTCTCCGCCACCGTCCGCAGCTGAAGACCGCCTGCGACCTCTTCGACCCGAAAGCCCCGCCCGATCTCGTCGCCGTGGCGGTCCGCTCGGCCGTACGCTTCGAGCAGGTGGTCCACGGCGCTCTTGACCGCCGCCGCGTCCGTGTCCGGATCTTCGAGCTGGACCGCCTCGATGAGCCGCCCCACCGAGACCGGATCGGGGGAGATGAGCAGCAGGGACTCGATGATCGAGCGCAGGCGTTCATCTCCCAGGGCCATGAGGCGTCCTGGCGGCTTACGGCCGAGGGCCGGCTCGGTCAAGGTCCGGCGGCGGAGCTCAGTTCTTCCCTTCGAGCCGGTCGAGCAGCCCGTTGATGGCGCCCGCCGCCTGTTGCGACAGGCTGTCGAATTTCTCTGAGGCGGTGCTCTTGAGCTCGTCGAGCTGCTTCTCGAGCTTCTGGAGTTCGTCGTTGCTTCGGGACTCCGTGTCTGCACGGAGCTCGGCGATGCGGTGCTCAATCTCCTTCTTCTTGGCTTCGTAGCGGAGTCGTAGCTCTTTCGTGTTGCTCACAGGACATCGAGCACGCAACCGTCGCGCCAGCCGCAAATCCGCCGGTTCTGGTCGGTTTTTTGTTACTTTTTCGTGACTGAACGTTACCTTTTATTCACGAATTGAGCGCGACCCCGCGCGCCGCCGCCGCCCACCGGTAGACGTCCAGGTAGCGGTCGGCTGCGGTGTCCCAGCCCATCTTCTTCTGCATGCTCTGTCGCTGCATGGCCGAAAACAGCTCCTTGTCCCCCCGAAACACGTCGATCGCCCACTTGGTGGTGTTGAACAGGGCGTCGGGGTCGAGGCGGTACATCTTGAAGCCGGTTCCGGTGCGGGCCCGCGGGTCGCACTGCTCGACGGTGTCCTCGAGGCCCCCGGTGGCGTGGACCACCGGCAGCGTTCCGTACCGCTGGCTGTAGAGCTGGTTGAGCCCGCACGGCTCGAACCGGGACGGCATCAAGAACAGGTCCGCGCCGGCTTCGATCCGATGGGCGAGCCCTTCGTCGTACCCGATCCGGACGGCGAAGCGGCCCCCATGCCTCGACGCGAGCCAGCGAAACCGCCCCTCGAGCGAGTCCTCCCCCGCCCCGAGCAGGACGAGCTGCGCCCCCGTCGCCAGCAAGCGCTCGAGCGCGTCCGCGATCACGTCGAGACCCTTTTGGCCGGTCAGCCGCGAGACCACCCCGAGCAGGGGGTTCGTCGGGTCCGGGTCGAGCCCCACCTCTGCTTGCAGCGCCGCTTTGCAGGCCGCCTTTCCGGATAGGTCGTCCGCGTCGAAGGTCGCGGGGATGAGGGGGTCCGTCGCGGGGTCCCACACCTGCTCGTCGATCCCGTTCAGGATGCCAACGAGGTCGCCTCCTCGGAACTCGAGCACGTGATCGAGGCCGAAGCCACCGGCCGGCGACCGGATCTCTTGCACGTAGCGGGGCGAGACCGTCGTGAGCTTGGTCGAGTGGTAGAGCCCACCCTTGAAGACATTGACCTCCCCGAAGTCCTCTAGGGAGTCGGCCCGAAACTCGCCCCGGCCAAGGCCCAGGTGGTCGAGCAGCTCGAGGGGAAACCGGGGCTGATGCGCCATGTTGTGAATGGTCAGCACGGTCGCGAGCCGGTCGTAGGGCGGCGCGGATTCGACGCCATTGGCCATCAGGGGGACCCACGCCGTAGGCCAGTCGTGGACGTGCATCACGTCCGGGATCCAGTTCAGGTACCGGCCGAGCTCGAAAGCGGCCCGGGATAGAATCCCGAAGCGAACGCCCCCCCAGATCGTTCCCGATTCCCCGCCATAGATGCGGGGCGGACCGAAGGCGGCGTCGTGCTCGAGCAAGTAGACCGGCACCGAGCTTTGGGGCAGGCGACCTTCATGGAGCGCGCACCACGCGGTCCCAAAGCCGAGCGGGACGCCGATCACCCCGGGGAGCGGGGTGAAGCCGGTGGTGTCGAGATGGCCGTAGCGGGGGAGCAGCACCCGGGCGTCGTGCCCGGCGGCCACGAGCGCCTTCGGCAGCGCCCCCACCACGTCCCCGAGACCACCAGCCTTGGCGTAGGGCGCGCATTCGGTGGCGACGAACAGGACCTTCACCCGCCGCGGTGTACTGTAGCCGGGACTTCGGGGCTAGGTCGGAAACGGTCGGGCAGAACGGAGCCGGACTTCCGCCGATATCAAGGCTCGGCGTCGCCGATGGAGCGCTCCGTGTGCGCTTTCCCGTCGAAGCGGTACATCATCCCCTTGCCTTCGACCTTCGTCGCGATGCCCACCGGCCGGCGCCAGACCGCGCACAGCTTCTCGAGGGTGTCCCGGGCCCAGTCCGGCTGAAGGTCGACGCCGTCGTAGGTGTGCCGCAGCATCAGCTCGCCCCGGTTCTCCCAGTTGCCATCGACGACATCGATGATCGGGTTGCCGAAGTTGGTGAGTTGGGTGAGCATTTTGTGCTTGATCTCCCGAAACTCTCGGGACTGGATCTCCCAGTCTCCGGTGCCCTTGTTCATCCCATAGGTAAACAGTTTCTGCTCCCGGGCGAAGTCTTCGGTCAGAAACTCATCGATGAAGGTCACGTCGTTGTACAACCGGCGCACCTCGAAGATCTTCTGTCGCCCGAGGCCGGTCTGTTTGTCCCACCTCTTCCTCGTCGAGAAGTCGTCGCACTCGTCGTACTCTTTCCCGAAACGGCCCTTGTTCCACCTATCCTCGATGCTCTTGAACAGCTCGAGGCCGAGCTTGTACGGGTTGATGCGGCCGGGCTGCATGCCCATCGTCGAAGCGTGCACGTCGGCGTAGTCGATGAGCTCGCTGTCGGCGAGCACCCGCGTGGTCATGATCGTCGAGTGCCAATACGAGGCCCAGCCCTCGTTCATGATCTTCGTCTGCCCCTGGGGAGCGAAATAATACGCTTCTTCCCGGACGATCTCGAGGCAGTCCTGCTCCCAGGTCTCGAGCGGCGCGTGCTCGAGCACGAACCCGAGCACGTCGCGCGCCGGACGCTCCGGGAAGCGCTTCTTTCGCTTCTGCTGCTCCTCGAGCTTCTTCTTCTCCTGCTCCACGAAGGCATCGGGGTTCATGTATTTGCGCAGGTAGCCCCGCTCGGTGGGGATGAGACGCACCGAAGGCGCGGGCTCGTCCTCCGCGGTCGAGAGCGCGGGCGCGCGGCGGACCCGCGACTCGAACATGGCCCGCTGATCGATGAGGTTCTCGATGGACAGACAGGCATCGAGAAACGCTTCCACCCTGTCCTGGCCGTGTCGGTCCATGTGGCGCCGGACCCGGGAGGCGTGGTTTGCCATCTGGTCGAGCATCCGCCGGTTGGTGGCGCCAAAGTAGACGTTGTTCTTGAAGAAGTCGCAGTGGCCGTAGACGTGGGCCATCACGAGCTTCTGCTCCATCACCGAGTTCGACTCGATGAGGTAGGCGTAGCAAGGGTCGTTGTTGATGACGAGCTCGTAGATCTTCGAGAGGCCATACTCGTGGCTCTTCGACAGCTGCTCGTACTCCATGCCGAAGCGCCAGTGCGGGTACCGGGTCGGAAAGCCCCCGTACGACGCGACCATGTTCATCTCGTCCACGCTGACCAGCTCGAACAGGACCTCGAAGCAGTCGAGTCCGGCCTGTTCGGCGTGGCCCCGGATGGTCCGCTGCAGCTCGACCAGGTGCGGAGGCAGGCTCATCGTGGGGACCCTAGACCGGTTCGGGGTCCTTCGTCATGGGCTTGTGCGTCCGGCTCCGCCGGCGCGGTCCGCTTCGGAGGGAAGAACGGTCGCGTCCGGCTCCGCCGGCGCGGGCACCGTAAGGCTGGTCAAGACGCCGCGCTTTGGGTAGCCGGACCCGTATGCGCCTCGCCGCCGTTGCCCTGTCTCTCAGCGCCGCCTGCACGAGCCCAGCCCCCGGCCCGTCGGCGGTGAGCCAGCCGGCGGCAGCCCCCGCCGGCCGGGGCACGAGCCCCGAGACCCGCGGCGACGTGGACGCCGACGGCGTGATCCGCCGAGGAGAACCGGTCGATCCGGCCCAGGCGATGACCGTGGAGGCCCTGTTCGAGGCGGCGGAGCGGGTCGCCGGCGAGACGGTCACGGTGACCGGCGAAGTGACCAAGGTGTGCGCGAAGAAGGGGTGCTGGATGGCGATTCGGGGCGAAGAGGGCGGCCCGAGCGTGCGCATCACCGCGAAGGACTACGCCTACTTCGTGCCGATGGACGCGACCGGTCGCGTCGCGACCGTGCGCGGCGAGGTGTCGGTGCGAACCCTCGACGCCAAAACCGCGCAGCACTACGCCGAAGACGCGAGGCAAGCCGGTGAGGTTGCCCCCGAGGGAGACGCCGGCTCCCGCGAGGTCGCGGTGTTGTCGGTCGGCCTCGAGATCCTCCGCTGATCCGGCTCCTCCACACCGCAGATTGGCATCTAGGACAAACCCTATTCGGAGTGTCCCGTAGCCGGGAGCACGGCGCCTTTCTCGGCTGGCTGCTCGATCAGGTCGATCAGCATCGAGCCGACGCGCTGATCGTGGCTGGCGACGTCTTCGACGTGGCGAGCCCGAGCGCGGAAGCGCTCGCCTCGTACTATGGCTTCCTGGCCGATGCCCGGCGGCGGTTCCCCGAGCTCGACGTCGTCGTCGTCGGGGGAAACCACGATGCTCCCGCCCGGCTCGACGCCGCCCGGGCGGTGCTGGACGCCCTGCGCATTCGGGTGGTCGGGGCGCTGCCGATGCGGGACGACCGGTGGGACCTCGATCGGCTGATCGTGCCCCTGGCCGGGGGCCGGGCGGCGCTGTTGGCCGTCCCGTTTCTGAGGCCGCGGGACCTGCCCCGCAGCCGGGCCGAGGCCCGAGCCAGGGCCGGACTTCACCCGGGACCCGAGGCACCGGAAGCGGCCCCCCAGGACCGAACCGTCGAGGGCCATCGAGACGTGTACGCTGCCCTCGTCGAAGCCGCGCTCGACCGTCTTCCGACCGGCGTACCGCTGCTCGCCACCGGTCACGCCTACGTGGCCGGCGGGCGCCCGTCCGACGACAGCGAGCGCAAGATCCAGATGGGATACGTCGAGGCCCTGCCCGCTTCGCTGTTTCCGCAGGAGCTGGAGTACGTGGCCATGGGCCACCTCCACCTCGCGCAGCAGATCGGGGAGCGGCCGCTGGTGCGGTACCCAGGCTCCCCGATCCCGCTGTCGATGGCGGAGCTGGACTATCCCCACCAAGTCGTACGGGTCGACGTCGGCGCCGACGGCCTCCGCACCGCCGCGCTCCGGGTGCCGAGGACGCGGGCCCTCATGAGGATCCCGCCCGAACCGGCGCCGCTCGAGGCCGCGCTCGCCGCCTTGGCTGCCTTGCCGCGCAAACCCGGAGAGGGGGAGCCGCCGCTCGTCGAGGTCCGGGTTCGGGTGGACCGGCCGGAGCCGAGGCTTCGGGCCGAGGTGGAGGCGGCGCTCGAGGGCGCGTTTGCTCGTTTGGTCCGAATCGACGTCCATCGGCCCCAGCGGGAAGAAGGGGTCGAGCTGCCGGCGGTGGAGCTGAGCCGACTCGACCCGGAGGAGGTCTTCTCCGCCGCCCACCGCCGAGCCCGGGGCGGACCGCCGTCTCGAGACCTGCTGTCGGCGTTTCGGGAGCTGCTCGAGGAGGACCGGCCGTGAAGGTGCTCGCGATCCGGGGCTCGAACCTCGCGAGCCTCCCCGAGTTGAACGTCGATTTCGAGTCCGGGCCGCTCGCCGACACCCGGATCTTCGCGATCACCGGGCCGACCGGCGCCGGCAAATCGACCCTGCTCGATGCGATGTGCCTCGCACTGTACGACCGGGTCCCGCGGCTCGTCGGGCAGCGAGGCCGGGCTCAGGAAGATCTATCCGCCAGCGACCCGAGGGGGATCCTTCGCCGGGGGGCCGGCGAGGGGTACGCGGAGGTTGATTTTCTCGGCGTCGATGGCCACCGCTACCGGGCTCGGTGGGAAGTATGGAGGGCCCGGCGGCGACCGGAAGGCCGCCTTCAGGAGCCCCGCGTCGAGCTGTGGGCGCTCGACCCGGAGCGATCGCTGACCGAGCACCGACGAAGCGATACCCTGAGCGCGGTCGCGGCCAGGGTCGGGCTCGATTTTCCCGCGTTTCGGCGCGCGGTGCTGCTCGCCCAGGGCGACTTCGCCGCGTTCCTCTCTGCCCGGCCCGACGAGCGAGCCGAGCTGCTCGAGCGGCTCACCGGGACCGAACTGTACGCCGATCTATCTCGGCGCGCGTTTCTGCGCGCCAAGACCGAGGCTGAAGCGCTCCACCAACTCGAGCGGGACGCGGAGCAGGCACGGCCGCTGCCGCCGGCGGAGGCCGAAGCGCTCGCTTTGGCCAGGGGCGAAGCCGCGAGGCGAAGAGCCGAGGCCGAAGCCGCGCTCGCCGCCGCCGAGGCGTCGAGGACCCACCGGCGCATCGAAGCCGAGCTGCTCGAAGAGCTCGACGCGGCCGAGCGCGAGCGCACCACGGCCCGGGCGGCGGCGGCGGCGATCTCGGAACTATCGGACCGGCTCCGCCGGGCCCGGCGGTGGGTCCGCCTGCTCCCCCTGCTTCGGTCCAAGCAAGAGACGGAGGCAGCGGCGACGCGGGCCGAGCTCGAGGCGCTCGCTGCCGCCGAGGCCGCCGCCGTCGCCGAGGAGCGCCACCGCGGCCTTCTCGAGGCGGTGAGAGCCGCCGCCGGGCGAAGGATCGAAAAACGAGCAGCCCGCGCCGCCCTCGAGCCGGAGCTGGTCGCCGCCGCGGCGCTCGACGCCGAGCTCGACCGGTGGACCGCGGAGGCGAGGGCGCACGAGAGGGCCCGGGACCGGGCGAAGGCCGAGCGGGCCGACGCGAACGCCCAGCTCGAGCGGGTCTGCCAGCAGCGGGCGGCGCTCGAGGCCGAAGCCGAAGCCGCTCGGGCGTTCTCTGCCGAGCGCCGCTGGCTCGAGGAGCTCGGCGACGGAGGGGATCTCGTGACCCGATTGGCCCGGCTCGAGGATCACACCGCCGCGCTCGCCGAGCTCGACCCGGCCCCGCTCGAGCGGGAGCGACAGGAGCGAGCCGCCGCCGTCGAGGCGGCCGAGACCGAGCTCGCCCGGGCCGAGGCGGCCCGAGCCGCGAGCGAGCGGGCGGCGCGCGCCGCGTCCTCCTCGATGGCGCTCGCCGAGCAGAGCGCCGACCCGAGCGCGTTCGCCGAAGCCCGGCGCCGATTCTCGGCGGTTCACCGGGCGTTTTCGCTGCTTCGGGCCGACATCGAGCGGAGCAGAGGCGGGCCGGCCCGCGCCGCTCGCGAGGTCCACCACCAGGAGGCGCGGCTTCTCTCCGCCGAGCGGGCTTTCGCCGACGCCGCAGACGCCGCTTCCGCCGCCGCGGCCGCCCTGCTCGCCGCGGAGCGGGCCGGGCAACTCGCAGCCGGTCGGTCCGAGCTCCTGGTCCCCGGAGCGCCGTGCCCGCTGTGCGGCAGCCGCGAGCACCCCGGAGGACCGCAGGCCGACGACGAGGCCCAGGCCCGGGCCGAGGCGGCGCGGGCGAACCGACGGAAGGCGACCGCGGCGCTCGAAGCGGCCACCCGGGCCCGGGCCGAAGCCGCTGGCGCCGCCGAAGCGGCCCGGGCTCGGCTCTCGCTGCTGGCCGACGACCGCCGGGCGGCCGACGCGACGCTCGAGCAGCTCGGCCGGGAGCTCGCGGAGATGTGGCTCGACGCGCCGCTGCTGCACGGGGCGGGGATCAGCAAAGTGGGCCTTCTGTTGCCGAAGCGACTGCCCGACAAGAGGGAGGCGCTCGGACCGGCGCTCGCCCAGCTCGAGCGGGTGGAGGCGACGCTCGACCGGATGGCCGAGGAGATCGACCGGGCCGAGGCTTCGGCCCAAAGCGCGGCCGAGCGGGCCCAGGCCGCGACCGTCGAGGCCGAGCGAGCCGCGTCCGAGCTGCGCTTCGCCCAGGCCCGGGCCGAGGACAACCGCCAAGCGAGGCAGACCCAGGACCAAGTGCGAGCGGAGCGGTCGGCGGCGAGCGGAGCGCTCCGCGCCGGGATCTCGGCCGCGCTCGCCGCGTGGCCCGAAGCGGCGCGGCTCGGGGAGCCGGGGCTTGCCGAGGCGCTTTCGCGGCTTCTGGCCGAGGCCCGATCCGAGCGGGAGCGAGCCGCCGCCCGAGGCGCGAAGCTGGACCATTTGGCCGCCCTCGAGCCCGAGCTCAGAGGGCGCCTCGAGGCCAGGGTCGAAGCCGCGCGCGCCGCCGAGTCGGCCGAAGCCGACGCTCGCGCGAGGCTCGACGCCGCCGTGCACGCTCGGGCCCAGCGGATCGGCGGCCGGCCGGTCGCTGAAGTGAGCGCGGAGGCCGACGGGCGCCTGACCGAAGCCGAAGCCGACGAGGAGCGCGCCCGCGCCGCAGAGGCGGAGGCGCAGCGCCAGCTCGCCGAGCACCGATCGCTCGCCGCCGCCCGGAGGGCCACCGCGACGGCGAACGCGGAGGCCGCCGAAGAAGCGGCCCGGGCGTTTCGCGAGGCATCGGGCGACGAAAGCGACGAGGGTCCCGAGGATCTCCCCGGGCTCGAAGCCGAAGTGCACCGCCTCGAGGCCCAGGTCGCGGCGCTGTCGGCGGCCGTAGGCAAGGCGGAGGCGACGTTTTCCGACCGCGAAGGCCGGCTTCAGCGCCACCGGCAGGCTCCCCCGCCCCCGCCGCCCGAAGGCAGCGACCCCGAGATCCATCGGGCGGCCGTCGAGGCCGAGAACCAGCGGCTGGCCCGGCTCGACCACGACCTCGAGCGCGACACCGCCGCCCGGGCGAAAACCGCGGCGCTCCTCCCGAAGCTCGACGCGCAGCGGTTGAGCGCGGACCGATGGGGCGATCTATCCGATCTCATTGGTTCCGCCGACGGCAAGAAGCTGCGCGGCTTCGCCCAGAGCCTGAGCCTCGATGGCCTGCTCGACCGGGCAAACCATCATCTTGGCTCTCTTCGACCCCGCTATCGGCTTCGCCGCTCGAGCGATCTCGACCTCGAGGTCGTGGACGGTGACATGGGGGACGAGCGGCGCCCGGCCGCGAGCCTCTCTGGCGGAGAGAGTTTCCTTGCCTCGCTCGCGCTCGCGCTCGCGCTGTCTGATCTATCCTCGCGGGACGTGCGCATCGAGTCGCTGTTCGTGGACGAGGGATTTGGCTCGCTCGACCCGGACAGCCTCGAGGTCGCGCTGTCCGCGCTCGACCAGCTGCAGGCCGGGGGCCGAACCATCGGCGTGGTGTCCCACGTGCCGGAGGTCGCGGAGCGCATCGGCTACGAGCTTCGGGTCCGGCCAGTGGGGCCGGGCCGGTCCCGGCTCGAGCTGCGCCACCCCTGACCGACCCCCGTCGCTCTTTTTGGTGCTTCTTCCACAGCGAATGTTATTCGTCCCTTCTGGGGGTTGCGCGAGATGAGCATCGATGGCAGGTTCCTGTCGTGACAGACAGGGGTCTGAGTACCCTCGGAGCCCCTACCAATCGCCGGGCCAAGCCGATTCGAAGATTCCGAGTGTAGCGGGTCGAGTCTCGGTGCCAAACCCGTCAATTCAACTGCTTCGAGCCGTCCCGGAGCCGAAGGACACATACATGAAAAGATTTCGTTCACAGTATCCGAGCATCGCACCATGGGTCATTGCGTTGGTGGTACTTGCCATGGGGAGTGCCTGTTCGCCTTCGCCGGCCGACCAAGCGCGGTGGACGGCCGGCGCCGCTCATGCGGCGACCTCCGGACCCGAGGGCGACGCCGTCATGCCGCCCGACCCGGTTCCGCCGCCCTCCAATTTGCCGCTCTCGCCGATCGATGACGGCGCGGAAGCAACGGAAGATCAACTCCGACCGCCGCCTCGCGACGACCCGAGGATGCCCGCTGACCCCGAGTTCCCGCCGGAAACGTCGCCGTTTCCGCTCGACCGCCTCCCTCCGCCGAGGGACCCAGGGACGATGCTGCAGCGGTACACGCGGGCGGCTGAACCTCCAGTCGGTCACGACCGCGCAGAACGCATTCCCAGCGAGCTCTACACCCTGGCCCGCCGAGACGGCCGTGTACGGGTCCTCGTCGAGCTCGCGGTCGCTGAGGCCAGCGCCGCAGACCTCCGACGACTGGCGACGCCCCGTCAGGCCTTGGCCGAAGTGCAGGACCGCCTCGAAGCGGACCTCAGTGCGCTCCACAGCAGCGCAGCGAGGGAAGTTCGCCGCTTCAGAGTGACTCCCGGCGTATCGATGACCGTGGACGAGGCTGGGCTCCGCTTCCTGAGTGGACTGACCTACGTCGTGAGCGTTGCGCTCAACTTCCCCCTCTTCCCTCACCTCGATGCGAGCACAGAGCACGTGAACGTACCGGGCGCGCTCGCGGTAGGCCTCAGCGGAGCGGGCCAGGCTGTGGCGATCCTCGACACCGGAGTCGAGACCAACCATCCATTTCTTGGTGGCCGCGTCGTCGCGGAAGCGTGCTTTTCCGACAACCAGTGTCCGGGCGCAACTCCAGGCCCCCAGGTCGGCCCAGGAACGGGTGCACCGTGCACGACGAACGGCCGATGCGACCATGGAACCCATGTCGCCGGTATTGCCGCCGGGCTCAACAACGCTATCTCAGGTGTGGCCCGCGGCGCTGACATCATCGCCATCAATGTATTCAGCCAAGAAGACAACGCGAACATCTGCGCTCCACTTCAGGCTCCGTGCATCCTCGCTTGGCCCAATGACATCATCGATGGTCTCGACCAGGTCCTGCTGTTCAACAACAACAACAACGTCAACGTAGCCGCAGCCAATCTCAGTCTCGGCGGAGGCGTCGAGAACCAGGGGTTCTGCAACAATCTAATCCCCCTCATGACCGCCGCGATCAACAACCTGAGAGCTGTGGATGTCGCAACGGTCATTTCCTCCGGCAACAATGGGTTCAACAACGGAGTCTCGTTCCCCGCCTGCATTGAGAACGCGACCACCGTGGGCAGCGTACAGAACGACGACAGCGTCTCTGGGTTCTCCAACAGCGGACCGCAAATCGATCTCATGGCTCCTGGCGCCAACATCGAATCCTCAGATCTCAATGGTGGTTTCGAGGTGAAGAGCGGCACGTCAATGGCCGCCCCCCACGTCGCAGGCGCGTTTGCGGTGATGCGGCAGCGGTTTCCCAACGAGCCGGTCGCCGCAATCGAACAACGCCTCGAAAACGAAGGCGTGCAGGTCACGGATCCAGGTGCCAACCTAACTCGTCCCCGCCTGCGCCTTCCCTTTGGTTGGATGTGGGAGAGCGGGAACGGGAGCGGCTCGATCGGGCTGTGGAACCAGGACCAGACCAACGACCGCTACGTGGTCGGAGACTTCGATGGGGACGGGCGGGATGACCTCCTGAGCATCAAGGCCCCCTGGGTTCACCTCCACAGCTATACGGGCAGCGGATGGCATTTTTTGTGGGGAACGAACAGCGGGTCGATTCACTGGTGGAATCTCTCCTCGTCGGACCGGTACGTCGTCGGGGATTTCGATGGGGACGGACAGGACGAGCTCTTGGCCATCAAGGACCCCTGGGCGCACCTCATGAAGTACACTGGCGGCGGATGGCAGTATATCTGGGGTACGGGCAGCGGGTGGATTGGCTCTTGGAACATGGACGTCTCGGATAAGTTTCTGGCTGGGGACCTCGACGGTGACGGGCGAGCCGAGCTGCTGAGCGTCAAGGATCCATGGCATCATGTACACCGGTTCAACGGAACCGGGTGGACATGGGTAGGGGGCTCGAATAGCGGCTGGATCGGTTCCTGGAATATTGGCTCCGCGGATAGGTACGCCATAGCCGACGTCGACGGCGATGGTCGCGAGGAGTTCTTGAGCTTCAAGGATCCATGGCACCACGTCGATCGATTCTCGGGTGGGGGCTGGCAGTGGGTGTCTGGTTCCGGAAACGGC
The DNA here is from genome assembly GCA_036788295.1 of Myxococcota bacterium. Classification (GTDB taxonomy): domain Bacteria; phylum Myxococcota; class Kuafuiibacteriia; order Kuafuiibacteriales; family Kuafuiibacteriaceae; genus JAHQVK01. The sequence continues at coordinate 331 of DAIQNR010000090.1, read as the reverse complement.
TTCATCGACCTCTGGAATATGGGGAGTGGCGACAGCTACGTCCCAATCGACATCGACGGCTCCGGCGCTTCGGAGCTCTTCTGCGTCAAGAACCCGTGGGCGCATCTGATGCGACACAGCGGGAGCTGGAACTGGTTTTGGGGCACCGGGCAGGGTCGATTCGCTCTGTGGAATATGAGCGCCACAGACCGCCACCATGCCGGGGATTTCGACGGCGATGGAGTCGAGGAGTTGCTCAGCATCAAGGACCCCTGGCACCATGTGAGCAGGTGGAGACCCTAGACTGAAGTTCCGACTTCGGGAATGCGAAATTCACCTTGAAACCGGGCTC
>DAIQNR010000089.1:0-21558 GCA_036788295.1 Myxococcota bacterium | reverse complement strand
TCTAGGTGCTCGATGACATGGCTCGCGATGACGAAGTCTTGGGATTCGCTTTCAAACCGCCCGAGGCTCTCGGCGTCGTCGATGACGTCCGGATCCACCACCGGGAACGGCGCGTACTCCGGGTTCCTCTTGTAGGCGGCGGCGGATTGGATGTCCACGTAGGTGACCCGAACCCCCGGGGGGAGCATCGTCGGCGCGGCCATGGCCCCGATCTCGAGGCCGGTTCCCCGCAGGTGGTAGTGGGCCAGCAGCGAACGCCGGACCCGGAGAGGCTTGAGGCGGGACACGGCCAGCAGCAGCGGCGCGGTGGACCGCAGCATCGCGTCCTTCACTCTGGACCCAGCGTATTGTTCGAGGAACGCCTTCACGGTGGCCCGGTTTTACCACGGGTTTGGCCTCGTCGGCTCATCTCGGCTCTGCGGGCTGGGTGCAGGCGCCGGGCTGGCCCCGGAGGGTGGCGCGGCCGACCTCGATGGTTCGCCCGGAGGCGGTCGCGAACCACCACGTCGCGTCGCTTTCTGCCTGCACCGCGAACAATCGGCCCAGCTGCCGGTTGTCGACGAGCCGGGCCACGCGCCGGGCCCGAAACGGCAGGGTATCCGGCGAGGAACAGGCGCCCTCGGGCCGGAGGTGGACAAAAAACACCTGCTCATCGCGGCTATCGAGGGCGGCGACGGGAACGCCGCCCACCTGCCCCAGCGCGAGCAGGTCACGGGAGATCGAGCTCGGGCGAAATCGAGTCCACGGGCCGTCTCCGCCCGGAGGCAGAAGGAACAGCTCGGAGCCGCTCCCCAACGCGAGCACGCCGGCGCTCGGGTGGGCGGCCAGCTCGATGGGGAAGGAGGAAAAGACCGCGTTCATGGTGCGGAGCTCGGCCTGCCCGCCTTCGACGCGAAGGACGCTATCGTCGGCGGCCATCCCGAGCGCCCATCCCACCCCTGGTTCGGAGAACGCCACCCCGCGGGGCCACTTCGCTTCGATCTCCCGGTCCCATCGCTGCTCGGTCAGGAGCCGAGGTGGGTCCGGGGGAGCGATTTGGTACAGAGCGAGCGCGGTGGTGGCGCTCGAGGCCTCGGGCGGCGGCCGCTGCAGCTGCAAGAGCGCCTCGAATCGGTCTTCGCTCCGGCTGACCGCGAGCCGCCAGCTCGCCCCGGGGTCGAGGTCCCGCACGGGACCCGAGACCGAGCGAAACCCTTCGTCCGGATGGCCTTCCACGAGCCCCTCTGGACCGGCGAGCACGAGCACGCCGTCGCCGCGGGAGGCGAGGGCCCGGGTGGGGGTGCCTTCGGGCAAGAGGACCTCTTCGAGGCTTTGCCCGTCGCTCGTTCGAAACAGTTGCCCGCGGAGGACCCGGGAGTTCGACAGCGAGAACCGGGGCCCTACCGACTCGCGGAGGATGAAAAGGTCGCCTCGGGCGTCCACGGCGAGCTGGAGGCTGGGCGAGGGGCTCTCGTCCGGCTCGTGCGGTGCAGAGAAGGGCTGAAGATCGCTTCGCTCGACCGGCGGGGCGAAGCTGCGGCACGGCTCGGGGAGCTCGAACCGGTCCGCGATCGGAGCCTCGCTCGGGTCCGCCTGCTCCCAGCTTTGGCCCCGACGCCACGTCCACGTCTCGACCGGGCGGGGGAGGGCGGTCTCATCGAGGCTGTCCGGGGTCTGTCGGAACCTCTCCGGGTCGAGTCCGAGCGGGCGGAGCCGCTCGAGCCCGCAGCCGTAGCCGAAGGCCCAGACTCGACCCTCGGGCCCCATGGTCCACACCGGTGGGCGCTCGAGCGGCGCCAGGTCGAGGTGAAAGCGCAGGCCTTCGCTCGCCTCGGCGACGATCAGCACCGACGCGGAGACGGCCAGCGGCGGCGGCTCTACGGCGACGACCTCGTGGCAGGCGATGAGGCAGAGGGGGGTCAGCTGCCGAACAGCTGAACGTGCCAGACGGCCACCGCCGCCGCGACCAGCGCCAGCGCGGGGATGGCGTACATCACGAGCGGCTTGGCCAGCGCCGGCTTGCGTTTGAGCGGCACGATCACCGCGCCGAGCGCGGCCCAGATCAGCAGCTTGACCACCGCCCATGCGGGAAGACCGTAGCCGAGCTTCGCGAGCCAGCCAAAGCCGGCGACGAGGACGAGCACGAGCCCGGTGCCGTGAAGGGCGACGAAGACCCCGCGGCCGGCGCCTTTGGCTTGGCCGAGCATCGCGTAGGCGGCGAGGCCGCCCAGGGACAGGAACGTGAGGATGAGGCCGGCGTGGTGGAGGAACTTGTAGACCTGCGGTGACATGCGCCGGGGTTATGACAGAATTTGGCCGCGACGCGCTCGACCATCTGCCCGAAGCGCGAACGGTGGAGGCCTCAGCTCTCGGACTCGGCTCCGTGGTCGGCGAGGAAGCGATCGAGCGCCTCCTCCCACGTGGGCATCGGCGGCAGCCCGAGGGTCCGAAGCCCCCGTTTGTCGAGGCGGGAGTTGGCGGGGCGAGGGGCGGGGCGAGGGTAGTCGGCGGTCGTGCATGGCACCACCTCGCGGACAAGACCGGTCCGGGCGAAGATCGCCTGCGTGAAGCGGTACCAGGTCGTCTCCCCTTCGCAGGTGAGGTGCAGGGTGCCGGCGGCGCCGACGTTCAAGAGGGCGTCGAGGTGGGCGGCGACGGCGTCGCAGCTCGTCGGGTTGCCGATTTGGTCGTCCACGACCTTCAGCGGCGGTCCGGCTTCGGCCCCGAGCCGCATCATCGTGTGCAGGAAGCTCGGACCGCCGGCCCCGTACAGCCAGGCGACGCGGAGGATGAGGTGGTCGGGGCAGTGGGCGCGGACCGCCTCTTCGCCGGCGAGCTTGCTCTGCCCGTACACCGTTCTCGGCGCGGCCTCATCGGTCTCGACGTACGGGCGGTCGAGGCGGCCGTCGAAGACGTAATCGGTCGAGAACGTGATGAGCCTGCTGTTGGCCCGAAAGCAGGCGACGGCGAGGTGGGCGGACCCCGCTCCGTTCACCGCGAACGCGGCCTCCGCTTCCGACTCGCACCGGTCCACCGCGGTGAAGGCGGCGCAGTTGACGACGACGTCCGGCCGGGCGGCGGCGACGGCAGCGGTGGTCGCCCTGGGGTCGGTGAGTTCGAGCTCGGATCGGCCAGCGAGCACGAGATCGTGGTGGGAGAGGCGCCGGGCGAGGGTGCGGCCGAGCATGCCGCGGGCCCCGGTGACCAAAATTCGCACGCCGGCACGGTACCAGAGCTCAGGGTGGGTGTCCGGGCTCGAGCGGTTCGAAGGAGGCCCCGTCGAAGCCGAAATCCAGGGCGCTCGGCACCGCTCGGCGGGACTTCACGAGCACGAGCCGGGTCGGGTGAGGGCGGTCCTTCACCCTCGGCCCCGGGCCCGGTTCGAGCGCAAACACCCGGTCCGCGAGCGGGATCGCCTCCGCTTTCGCCGAAGCGACGACGAGCAGGGCGGTCCCAGCCTCGAGAGCCGCTCGACGCAGCCGGGCCAGGTCCCCCGGGGCAGGGTCGAGCACGGCGAGCGCGACCGGCGGCGACAGGGGGTCCATCTCGGCGCCGAGGGCGGCGATGCGCAGCGGGGCCCCGGCGAGGCGGTCGAGCCATCTCTCGGCGGCGTCGGCCTCGCCGTCGGCGAGCTGGCCCCACGGGATGCGGGCGAGCACCGCCGCCACCCGAAGCGCCGCCTCCCGCCGGTCCATGTCGGGCAGACCGAGGTAAGTTCTTTCCCCGAGCAGCGCCGACTCGACCGCTGCCTGCACCGCGAGCTGGGTCGCGCCGGCGCCGGGCGGACCAACCAGGAGGTGCAGGCCGGGCCAGAACCGGCCGAAGCGACCGAACGGGGTCCCCTCGGCTCGGGGGGACCGGTCGGGGGCGTCGCCGAGCTGGTACGCGCTGTGAACGGTTCGGCCGGGTAGAGCACGACCCTGGAGGTCCAAAGAGGGCTCCGGAGGGCGCCAGCCGGTGGGGATCATGCCTGCGCCACCAAGGACTCGAGCGCGGAGCGCACCCGACCGAACTCGGCTTCGAGGGTCGACAGCACGGCCTCGGGTGGACAGGCGGTCGCTTCTTCGAGCGACATCGCGAGCTCGGCCAGCCCGTTGGCCCCCATGTTCGCGCTCGAACCCTTGAGCTTGTGGGCGGTTCGGCGCAGGTCACCGTCGTCGCCGGCCTCGAGGGCCCTCGCGATCTCGGTGAGCCGAAGTTCGGCGTCTTCGAGGAAGATCGAAACCAGCTCGGCGAGGAATTCTTCGTCGCCCCCGGTCGCATCGTGGATGCGCTCGAGATCGACGGGTACGGCGGCGCCCATCGCCCTAGTGGGTTCGGCCGCTCGAGGCCCAATCGGAGCCGGCTCGGGCTCGCGCGGCGCCCACCGTCTCGCCGAGGATCGGTGGACGAGCCCGTACGCTCCACAGGCCCTCAGACCCGAATCCGGGTCCACCCCCCGCCTTGCCACAAGACGGTATAGATGCCGGCCTGCACGATGCGATAGCTGACTTGCGCCCCCCAAATCGCGAACAGGCCGAGGCCGAGGACCGGCCCGAGCAGGTAGGCGGCGGGAAGAAAGAGGCCCCACTGGGTGGCGATGGACGTGCGCATCACGACCCCGCTCGCCCCCGCGCCGAGCAGCACGCTCTGGAGCACGAGCCCGACCGCGTCGAGCCCCACGGTCAGCGCGAACAGGCGAAGCGGGCCCCTGGCGAGCTCGAGCGTCTCGGGATCGTGGAGGAAGAGGCCGAGGATCGGGCCCTCCAGAGCGAGCAGGATGAGACCGAGCCCGACGAGGGTGACGACCCCAACCTGCACGACATCCCAGCCCCACCGGCGGGCGTCGTCCGGGTCGCCGCGGCCGAGCGCCTGCCCGACGAGGCTCGCGCCGGCGATCCCGAACGCGAGCCCGGGGAGGATGACCACGAGCATCAGATTCACGACCACGTTGGCCGCGGCGGTCTCCCTGGTCCCCACTTGGCCCAGGATCCAGAACAGCACGAGAAAGCCGCCGGAGAAGCTGAGCTGTTGAAGACCGGTCGGCACCGACAAGCGGAGCAGGGTGGCCAGCTCTTCCCGGCGGGGGCGGATGCGGGCGAACCCGGGGGCGTGGCGGACCGCGAGCAGGATGTAGGTCAAGGTCCCGACGTAGGTCGCGATGGCGCTGCCGAGCCCGGCTCCCATCGCTCCGAGGGCCGGCGCCCCGAGGTGGCCGAAGATGAAGACCCAGTTGAGAAACAGATTGCAGCCGTGCATCACGAGCAGGGTCCGCAGATACAAGGACGGGCGCTGCACCGCGTTCCAGTAGCCGCGAAAGGCGAAGTTCATGCCGACGCCGGCCATCCCGAGCACCCGCACCTGGAGGTAGGGTGATCCGGCGGCGGCCACCTCGGGGTCTGGGTTCAGCAGCGGAAACAGGGACGGGGCGAGCGCGGCGAGCGCGAGCGACACGGGGAACGCGATCAGGCACAGGGCGAGCGCGCCGTTGAGCGGCGCGGCGAAGTCCTCCCGCCCTTCGCCCCGGCGGCGGGCGACCATCGCCTGCACCCCGGTGGAGAGCCCCATGATGAACGCAATGGCCATGAAATGGGCGAAAGCGCCGGTTCCGACGGCGGCGAGCGCGGCATCGCCGAGGCTGCCCACCATGGCGGTGTCCACGAGGTTCAGGACGTTCTGCGAGATCATAGCCCCGACGACAGGCATCCCGAGGGTCAGGATGGTGCGTCGGCGGCCGATCGGGGTGCTGTCGCTCGCGATCACGGGGGCGCGGTTACCACGGGGACGGCTCGGGGCCGACCTCCCCGGCGCCTCGAGCAGCGAAGCGTTGGTCCAGCCCGATCGGTGCTCTTCTAACCGGTGCTTCGGCTCGGGAGGCCAGCGAGCGCCGCGTCCTCCTCGAGCAGGAGGCGGAGGGCCCGGCCCACCGAGGAGTAGGCCGGCGACGCCCCGGCCGAGAGCTCATCGGCGTAGTCCAGGAGGTCGCGACCGATGCGCCCGCCCACGGCTTGGCTCTGGTTGTCCCAAAGGTCGGCGGCGGAGGCCATGTCTCCATCCCAGAGGGTGCGCGCGCACTGGGCTGCTTGGTGGGCGAGCGCGGACAGGGCCTCGTGGTCGCCGACCGGTCGAGCCGAGGCCGAGCGCATCCAGATGTCTCGCTGCTCGGCGAGGTGCGGGTCCCGGAGGACCTGCTCGATGATGGTTCGGGCCCGGTGCTGGCTGCCTCGGAGGCGGGCGAGGCGCCGGCGGAGGTCATCGAGCTCGAACGCGTCGACGTCATCCTCGAGCAAGACGAGAACCGCCCCGTAGAGCACGGCGCGCTCTTGGTGGTACGCTGCCAAACTCTTGCCGCCGGGGCGGATGGCTATCGAAGAGACGGACATGGCGACGAGCCTCGCCATTGTCCAAAGCACCACCCGTGCCAGGTCGCCGCTCCGCGAATGCGCCCGCCGCAGTCCGAGGGGGTGACGATTTTGGTGCGGTGCGCTACGAGCGGGGAACCATCGCCCGAGTTTGCTTTCGGTCGGCCCGATGCCAGCCGGCGGGCGCGGTCCTTGCGCCGGGGGGCGCTTCGGGGGAGCTTTCCGCCGGTGGACGCGTTCGTTTCCCCCCTCGAGGTCCTGTTGGTCGAGGACGATGACGCCGTTCGGGGGGTGGTTCTGCGGGTGCTCACCCGCCTCGGGCATCGGGTTCGGTGCTGCGCCACAGTGGACGAGGCGCTCGACGCGGACACCGTTTTTCAGCTCGCCCTGGTCGATTTGAACCTCGGACGGGGCGGCGATGGGCTCGGTTTGCTCGAAACGCTCCGGTGCCAGCGGCCCAAGGCCTGCCTGGCGCTGACGTCCGGCGAACGCCCGAACCTCCCCGACCCGAACGACGGGGGGCCGCTGTTCCTCAAGAAGCCGTTTTCGAAAGAGGACCTCGTTCAGCTGCTCGACCAGGCCCGAGAGAAGCTCGCAGCCGGCTGAAGCCGCGGCCGAAGATCGGGAGGTCGCGGACGATTCGGCCCGGGTCGTCTTCGCTCGGAGCAAACGGGCTCGCGGCGAAGAGGAGGCCGAGCAGGAGCACGTTCGGGCTGAAGTCGATGCCCATGGTGAGCGCGGTGACCGCGTGAAATCCGATGAGCCCCGCCGCCCACAGCCGGTGCAGCGATGGCCGGGCGACCGCGACCACCGCGAAGGTCTGCAGGTAGAGGGTGCCGAGCATCGCCGGCCACAGCCACGACCCGTATTCGATGGCCAGCGGCCCGAGCGGGGCATCGGGGAAGGTCTGGAGGAGCCGGTCGGCGACGTGCCGCGCCAGCGCGGACGGGTGAAGCGGCGTGATCTGACCGAGCGCGGCCTGGTAGGCCGAGCCGAGCAGCTTTCCGACCCCGGCGAGGGTGTAGGTCAGAGCCAGCATCGCTTGGGCGCCGTGCACGACCCGAAGGGCCAAGACCCGCTCGGTGGGGCTCGCCGAGCGGGGCCGAAGTGCGGAGCTCGGGAGGAGCGCCGCGAACATGAGGCTCGCGTACAGCCACCCGTGCATGAGGTGGTGGATCTTTCCAAAGGCGTACTCGAGCGCGAGCAGCTCGAGCAGCCCCAGGGCGGCGACGATTCGGGCCACCCGAAGGTGGGGCGCGAGCACGCCGAGCCCCGCCCCCACCGCAAACAGCACGAGGATCATCGGCGCGCCGCGCTCCGGACCGACCCAATCGAGCCACGCGATGGGCCAGGGGGGCTCGAGCGGGGGGGGAGACCACAGCGGGGCCAGCGAATCGAGCCTGATGAGGGCCCAGAACGGAAAGAACGCGTAGAAGAGGCGAAGCACGGTCTCCGCCCTCGCCGCGGCGACGCGGGTTCGGACCGGGGTCATCGGATCGCCCACGGGGAGCGGGCGCAGGCGGCCTCGCTGTCGAAGGCGACGAGCGGGGTGCGCTCACGGACGTGGCCGGTCTGCCACCGCTCGAGCGGGTCGAATTGCACCCGATCGAGCCGGTAGCGGGCCCCCTTGCACAAAAAACCGGTCTCGATGAGCCGCCGGGCCTTCGCCCGGTCCCGCTCGTCCCCCCGCTCGACCGCGGCCCCGAGCCGCTGCGTGGCGAGCCACAGGTCCATCGCCTTTGGGTCCCGCACGAGGCCGAGCCGCTGCACGTCGGTGGGCGGATCGACCGGTTCGCCCCCGAGCTGCGAGACCACCAGTTCGAAGCGCGGCTCTGGGCCCGGCACCACGGGGAACAGAAACCAGCAGAACACGGGGAACACCTCGAAGCCGGGGGCGGCGGCGGCGAGCAGCCCGGCGACGACGTAGGCAGCGCCCCATCGAGGGAGGCTTCGCCGGAGCGTGGGGTCGCGCACGGCCCGACGGCTAGCAGGGGCGCAGGGCGAGGGCGCGGGCGAATGTCGCCGGGGTCCCATTCGGGGGAGTTCGCTCGGGGGCGGAGCCGGGGTATGGGCGAAATCCATGCGCTGGTGGTGGCTGGTGGTCGCTCTCGCCGCGGTTTTGCCCGGGGCGGCGTGGGCCGACTCGAAAGCGGAGGCCCGGCGCTACTTTGCCCGGGGGATGGCGGCGATCGAGGCCGGTCGGTTCCGGGACGGGATCCGAGACCTCGAGCAGGCCTACGCCATCCGGCCCCACCGCAACGTGCGGTTCAACATCGCCCGGGCCTACGCGGCGCTCGGCGAGCTCACCCCGGCGATCGAGAACTTCGAGCGCTACCTCGAGACCGAGCCGCCGGACGCCGAGCAAGTGAAGGCGACGGTGGAGGACCTGCGGGTTCGGCGCGATCTGCGCCGCCTGGTGGACCGGGCGATGGCGGCCATCGCCGCCGGGCGGCCGCTCGAGGGGGTCGAAGACCTGCGTCGCGCCTACCGGATCCGGCCCCACCCCGACCTGCTGTTCAACATCGGGCGGGCCTACGAGGAGGCCGGGGAGCTTCCCGCCGCGCTCGAGGCGTTTCGCGGCTACCTCGCCTCCCGTCCGGCGGACGGGGCCGAAGTCGAACGCCGGGTGAAGCGGCTCCAGGGTGCGGCCCGCCCGAAGGAGGCTCGGCCTCCCCCGGAGGATCGTCGTCGCCGCCCGGCGCCCACCCCGTCAGAACCGGATTCGGGGCAGATCGAGCGGATCGCGGCCGATGTGGCCGAACGGGTGGCCGCCGACGTCGCCGGGCGGATCGCGGCCCAGGTGGCCGAGCGGGTGGAGGCCGCGCTCGAGCGGTCCGCTTACGCCGCGCCCCTCCCGGAGGTGGCCGCGCTCGCCGACACCGCGACCGCGGCGCCGCCGGCGGCCGAGCTCGAGGCGAAGACCGACGAAGCCTACCGCGAGGTCGTCGTCACCGCGTCGAGGCGGGCCCAGTCCCCGCTCGAAGCCCCGAACGCGGTCACGATCCTCACCGAGGAGGACATCCGGCTGTCCGGCGCGCGGACCCTCCCCGAGCTGCTGCGCCGCGTCCCCGGGATGGATGTGATGGCGATGTCCTATTCCGATCACAACGTGGCCGTCCGGGGGTTCAACCGGCGGCTCGCGAACAAGGTGCTCGTGCTGGTGGACAACCGGACCGTGTACCTCGATTTTCTCGGCTGGACCTCGTGGCGGACCTTGCCGGTCGAGCTCGCGGACATCGACCGCATCGAGGTGGTTCGCGGGCCGGGCTCGGCGGTGTACGGCGCGTACGCGTACACGGGGATCATCCACATCATCACCAAACGGCCGGAGCAGCTCCGAGGGGTGGTGGCCGAGGTCGCGGCCGGAAACGGCGAGACCGTGGAGGCGAGCTTTCAGTACGGCAGCCGGTCCGGCCCGGTCGGGGTCCGGTTCAGCGGCGGCTACCAGCGGGGCCAGAAGTACGAGATCGACTTCGACGCCAGCCGCCCGGACGTCAGCACCGAGCTCGAAGATCCGGCGCTGTCGCTCGAGCTGGCCCGGGCCACCGGCGTCGTGGAGTGGCACCTGCCCGGCGGCGCCGGCCACGCCTATCTCGGGGGCAGCCTCGTGCACGCGAGGCAGGAGTTCTTCGGGGTCGCGAACCTCCGAAACATCTTCGCGGAAGGCCCGGAGATGCACGCCCGGGCTGGGTTCGAGAGCGAGCTGTTCACCTTGCGGGCGTTCTTCGCTCGGGTGGAGAAGTCCACCCAAAACCAGAGCTTTCCCACCGGGCTCGGGCCGCTTCCATCCCAGGTTCGAAACGACGTCGTAAGCGTCGAGCCCATCTTCAAGCCGAGCTTCGAGCTCGGCGGGACCCACAACCTCGTGCTCGGGGGTGAGTATCGGTTCAAGGCGATCCAGTGGAACTTCCTCGGCGACTTTTTTGGCGCCGACCCCACCGAGAACCACTTCGCCGCGTACTTTCAGGACGAGTGGACGCCGGACGACTCGGTTCGGGTCGTCGCCTCCGGCCGGCTCGACCTGCACCCGCTGATTGGCCCCCTGGGCTCGCCCCGGCTCGCGCTCATCTTCGCGCCGGCGGCCGGCCAGGCCCTTCGGGTGTCGGCCGGGACCGCGTTTCGGGTGCCGACGATGGGCGAGACCTATCTTTCGCTGTCGGCGCCTCTGCCCCAAGTCCCCGGGGCGGCGGTGACGCTCGTGGGCGGCGGGGACCGGCTGCGGCCGGAAGAGATCGCGACCCTGGACGTCGGCTACCGGGTGGAGACCGACACCGCCCACCTCGAGGCGGTGGGCTACCTCAACCGGGTCACGAACCTCATCGTGCGCTCGCCGCTGTCCCCGTCGGATGGGCGCCAGCTGGCGTCCATCGACGCCTTCGAAATCGCCCGGAGCGTCTACGAGAACGAGTCTCGGGCCTATCTCGCGGGCGGGGCGGAGCTGTCCGCCCGCCTGTTCTTGTTCGACGGGGTCGATATCGGGGCCAACTATGCATTTCAATACATCGCCGATGAGGCGACCGGGGAGAGGTTCACCGACTCGCCGCTTCACAAAGTGAGCGTCTTCAGCCAGATCCGGACGAACCTCGGCGTGGACCTCGGCGTCTCGGTCCATTATGTCTCCGATCAGCAGTGGGTGGAGCCCGATTTCGACCCGAACAGCCCCACCGGATTCGACGGACAGCGACTCCCGGTGGACGCGAGCGTCGCCGTGCTGGCGCGGGTCGGGTACCGGCTTGCCAAAGGCGGGCTCGAGCTCGCGCTGTCTGGATACAACCTGCTCGACGTCGGCCGGGTTCGGCGCCGGGAGCATCCGTTCGCGAACCGGCTCGAGTCCCGGGTGGTCGGCAGCTTGGTGGGGAGGTTCTGACGATGCGAAGACTCGCCGCCCTCTCGGTCTTGTTCCTCGGGTGCGGAGACCCGGAGGTGCGAAACGACGGCGCAGAAGCGCTCGGGGTGGTCTCGGGGAGCGTGCTCGCCTCCTTGCCGGCCGGGCCACAGGGCTGCTTCGACCCGGCTCGCCGAGGCCCCGCGCTCGTGTTTCTGTCCTCCGCCGACGACCCGCCGCCGCCCGCGGGGGCGGGGGCGCCAGTCAGCTTCGTGCTGGTCCCAAAGACCGAGCTGTTTGCGCCTCCAGCGGCGGTGCCGGCCGGGGCCGTGATCGAGGCTGGCTTCACGTTTCCGAGCGTCGTGCCGGGCAGGTACCAGCTGAGGGGGTTTCTCGACCTCGACCAGAACTTCAACCCCGTCGTCCTCGCGCTCGCCCAGCCCAGCGCGGGGGACCTGCTCGGAGGGTTCGTGGATGAAGCGGGCCGCCCGCGGGTCCTCGAGGTCTCGGGCGCGGTGGCGCAGGTCGCCGTCCGCCTCGGGAGGGTGGCCCCCACCGAGCCCCCGAGCTTTCGGTTCGAGGCGGCGACCGCGGCTCGGACGGCGACGGTCACCGTGGTCGAGCTCGTGTCCCAGCCGATCTCGGCGCTCGGTCACCGGACGAGCTGCTCTGGGTTCCTGGTGGGTTTCACTGGCGTGGGCCCGGACGGCCGGCCGCTCGACGAGAACGGGGATGGCCTCCCCGACGTCTTTCCCCGGGTGGTCCTACGGCAGCTCGACCCCGACCCGGGCACGGAGGTGCTCGTCGAGGGGACGGTGGACCCCCGGCCGTTTCTCGAGCGCATCGGGCCGACCGGCGCCGTCGTCTCTCGCCTGAGGGTGCGGCTTCCGCCGGCGCATCGATTCGTGCCGGTGGGTGGCCGGCCTGAGCTTCGCGCTGGCCTGGTGGCGGGAAGGTATTCGGTCTCGGTGGCGGCGAGCACCGGGCAGACCTGGACCGTCCCGAACGATCTCTCGGAGAGGATCGCCGGCGTCCCGCCCGAGCAGGAGCAGGCGCTACGTCTTGACTGAGGGGCCCCACGACTCGATGAGCCGCTCCACCGAAGCCCAGTCGTCGGCCCACCGCTCCTCGCTGCCGTCGGTGATGCGAAACGCGCCCCCGGGCGAGCGCTCCGGCTCGAATCCTACCCGCAAGACCAGGCCGCCGGCGAGCCGCAGCTCGCACAGGCGTTCGCCCAGGGCCGACAGCTGCGAGCGCAGGGGGAGCTCGGGCCGAAACGCCGGCGATGCGTACAGCAGCACGGCGTCCTTTGGGACGAGCGCGTCGAAACCCATGGGGGAGCACTGCCGGAGTTGGTGCCGGGAGGCGAGCCAAAATCGGCCGATGGGTCGGCGAGAGATCAGGCCTTCATGTTGCCAATGATGGAGTTGGCGCTCGAGTTGTATTTGCTGAGGGTTTGGGAGTAGAGTTCCATCATCTGGGTCTTCTTGTCGATCATGCGCTTCACCCGCATGATCTCGACGTCGAGCCCGCTGTTGTCGTTCTCTGGGCCGGCCGCGGGCTGGGGAACGCCAGGGTTCATGCCCTGCGCGCTCCCCCCCCGGGAAGAGAGGCCGAACCCTCGCCACTCGCTGGCGTCGCCCTCGTCCGGCGTCAGCGACCACAGCCCCATCGCCTCCATCGCTCCGACCGTGCCGGCGATCCCCGAACCCTGTCCGAGCCCCAGCCTGGCCGCCTCGTGAAGGATGGCCTGGTCCATCGCCATCATGATCTCCCAGATGGTGCCCGTGCCGAAGCTCGGGGTGGGTCCGCCGGCGGGCGCGGGGCTGCGGGTCGCCGGCCGAGCCCGCTGCACGCTGAGGACCCCGTCGGTGCGGCCGTCGGAGGCGATCTGGGCGCCGACGGCAACCCCGACCCGCTCCCGCAGCTCCGGACGGCGGGCCACCGCGATCGTCATGAGCGCCGGGCGGCTCGTTCGCCGGCTGAGCAGGTGGGGCAGCGGGTCGCTCGAAGACGGGTGGAGCCCGAAGCGCTCGCTGGCGTAGGTCGAGCCGACGAATCCCTCGAGCGCTTGCTTGGCCGCGCTCGGGGTTCGGTTCGAGAACGCCTTGGCCATCTCGATGCGCCCGTCCCGGGACCCGGAGAAGAACCGGTTCTCCCTGATGTCGGGTCCGAAGTCCGCCGCGCCGAGCTGGCGCAGGCGTGCCGGGCTCAGCTCCCCGAGCTGGGCGCCGAGGGTGTCGGTCGGAAAGCCGAGCCGACCGAGTTGCTCGCGAACGGGGGTTGCTAGGGTCACCATGGCCGCACAGCAGGTATCGGCGGTGCGGGCCAGGGGTTGCGCGTCTCGGTCGATCGCCCGGTGGAGGGCCTCAGGCGCCGGCTCCCAGGTACCCAGCCGCCGGCGCTTCCGCCGCCTCGACGGGGACCTCGATGCTGAGCCTCGTCCCGGCCCCCAAGCTCGCCTGCACTCGAATCTGGCCTCCGAGGGCCATGACCTCCTCGCGCAGGCTGCCCATGCCCACGCCGCGCCCGCTGACCGGTCCGACCGTCGCGCGGCTCGAGAGGCCGTCCTCGAACAGCAGGGCCTCGTCGTCGAGCCGAGTTCGCCCGAGCGCCTCGGCGCGGGCCCGAAGCCGGGGGAAATCGACCCCGGCTCCGTCGTCCTCGACCTCGAACACCACCCGGTCGCCATCGAGCAGAAAGGCGGCGAGGCGGAGCTGGCCCCGAGGCGGCTTGCCCGCTTCGAGCCGGACGGACCCGGACTCGATGCCGTGGTCCACCGCGTTTTTGACCGCGTGGGCGAGCGCCCCGAACAGGCGACGGAACCGGGGCGCGGGGAGGCGGACCCCTCCGTCGTGGACGACGACGTCGATGCTGCCCTTGCCCAGGTGGCCGGCGAGCAGTTGGGCCTGCTCGGCGAGCCGCTCGAGCCGTCGGCGCACCGGCTCGTGCAGGAGGTGGGACAGCCGGGCCCGAAACGCGGCCGGAGGGAGCCCCTCGTCGAGGTCGGCGATCAGCGCCTCGACCTCCCGGCGGGGGACCTCCACGTCCTCGGCGGCTGGGCGCCGGTCGATGAGGGCCCGAAGCCGCTGCTCGGTCTGGGCCCAGCCGGCGATGAGCCCGGCCGGCTTCGCGTCCGCCCCGAGCAGCGCGGACTCCGCCTCGTGGCACACGGCGGCCAGCCGCTCGAGCCCAAACAGCTGGGCGTTGCCCTTCAGGGTGTGGAGCGCCCGCATGCGCTCGGCGATCCCTCGCTCCGCCGACACCGCGATCCGGGCCAGCTCCGCGCCCTCGACGAGCAGCTGCTCGAGGCCCTCCGGGTCGCGGACGGCTCGCACCGCGAGCGCCTGAAGCTCGTAGTGGCTCTCGTGGGCGGAGGCGACCTCGGCCTCGGCGGTGATGTCCTCGAGCTCGAGGATGACCCCGCGGTCCTCGGTGGGGTGGTAGCGCAGCGCGAATTGGCGGCGGCCGATCCGCAACCGGGGCGGGAGCTGCATCACGGCGACCTCGAAGGAGGCGAGCGCGTCGCCGAGGCTCGGCCAGCCGAGTTCGAGCCACTTGGCCGCCTCCGGGTCCTTGCTCTCGAGCACCTCCCACGCCGGTCGATGCCCGGAGAGGGAGCCGAGCAGGGCCTCGGCCGCGGCCGAGTGCCCCGGAGTGAGCCGGCCGTCCCGGTCGAGCGCGAGCAGCGGCTGGCCGACCGAGTCGAGCAGCAGCCGCATCGAGCGCAAGGCCCGCTCCGCCCGGTCTCGGCTCGCCTCGACCGCCGCCCGCATGCGCACGCGGGTGGTTTCGTAGCCCCACGCCACGAGCATCAGCACCGTCGCCGCCGCGGGGAAGGATAGGAGGCCCACCGCCGCCCGGCCCGAAGGGTCGAGATCATGGGCCACCGGCCACCACCCGAGCTCGCCAGCGCCGAGCAAGAGCCCCGCCCCCAAGAGGGCCGCGAGCCAGGCGAAGCCGGTCCGAACCCCGGCCACCCACACCGCGACCATCGGGAACACCGGGAGCCATTGAAGGGTGGGCGACGCCAGGCCCCCGGTTCGGCTGGCGAGGGCGAGGCTGGTCAAAAGGACGATCCCCACCAGCACCGAGGCGAGCGTAGCCGGGCGGCTGCCCCGGCGAGCGAGCCACGGCACGGCGAGCACGCTCACCCCGCAGGCGGACAGGACCGCCGCGATCTCGGGAGCCCCGAGAGAAAACAGGAGGAGCGAGAATGGGATCGTCCAAGCGAACAGGACGAGGGCGACGAAGGTGGCGAGCGCCGCCGCTCGCTCGGCCTCTCCTTCGGACCCGAGGATGCGCCCCAGGTGGGCCCGAACGGTGCGCGCGAGGGCCAGCATCGACGTCTCAGGCTCCCGTTCGGCCGGTCGGCCCGGAACGTCAGCTCGGGTGGTGATCCGGCGCACCCTCGGTCGGCCCCCCGTCTCAGGGGGAGGCACGGGGCGCCCCATCTGGTCCGGTATGGAATCGGCTTGACCCGCCCCGAGGGGACCGATGTCGTGGCCCGACATGCACGCGCGCACCCTCGCCAGCGGGATGAAGGTCATCGTGGAGCCGAGCCACGCCGCGAAGGTGGTGGCGGCGCAGGTCTGGGTGGGGGTCGGCTCGGCCGACGAGACCGCCGAGGAGGCCGGCCTCGCCCACGTCCACGAGCACATGCTCTTCAAGGGGACCAGCCGGCGGGCGGTGGGCGAGATCGCGGCCGACGTCGAGGCGGCCGGCGGCGACATCAACGCCTACACGAGCTTCGACCAAACGGTGTACCACGTCACCATCGCCAGCGCCGAGGTCGAGACCGCGCTCGACATCCTGGCCGACGCGGTCCTGCACAGCGCCTTCGACGCATCGGAGCTGTCCCGCGAGCTCGAGGTCGTGCTCGAGGAGCTGCGGCGGGGCAAGGACAGCCCGAGTCGGGTGGCGAGCGAGCTGCTGTTCTCGGAGGTCTTCCGGGTCCACCCCTACGGCCGCCCGATCATCGGCTTCGTCGAGACGGTCGAGAAGTTCGACCGGAGCCAGATCCTCGAGTTCTACCGGAAATGGTACCGGCCGGAGAACATGATGCTCGTGGTGGCCGGCGACGTGGATCCGGAGCGGATCTTCGATCTGGCTTCGCGGCTGTTTCCTGCTTCGGCGTCTCGGGCGGCGCCGGAGCGGCCCCGCCCACCGGAGCCGCTCCAGAGCGAGCCCCGGTTCGCGAGCGCTCGCATGGACATCCAGGAGGCGCACATCGGGGTGGGATGGCCTGGCCCCGCGCTCGCCGACGAGGACACTCCGGCGGTGGACGTCCTGTCCGTGCTGCTCGGGACCGGCGAGAGCTCGCGCCTGTACAAAAAGGTCCGGCGGGAGCGAGAGCTGGTGACCGACTGCTACGCCTACGCCTACACCCCGAAGGAGCCGGGCATGCTCGGTCTTGGGGCCCAGGTGCAGGGCCAGCCGGTGAAGCCAGCGCTCGAGGCGATGCTTCGGGAGGCGTTTGCGCTTCGGGACGCGCCGCCGACCAGGGCCGAGGTCGAAAAAGCGAAGACGATCGTGCTCGCGGAGGCGGTGTACGGGATTCAGACCGTTCAGGGGCGGGCGCGGCGGCTCGGCTTCTTCGAGCTCGTGGCCGGTGGGGTGCAGTTCGACGCCCGCTACCGAGAAGCGGTGGCCCGGGTCGAGCCCGAGGACGTCCTGCGCGTCGCCCGCCGGTGGCTGCGGCCGGAGGCGACCTCGGTGGCCGTGGTGTTCCCGAACGACGCGAGCGAGACCCTCGACCTCGACGCGGTGTCTTCGCTGCTGTCCGAGCTCGGCCCCGCGCCGGCCGACGCGAGCCCGGACCCGAGCCCCGCTCCCGCGGCGTCGCCGTCGCGCCCACCCCGGTGCGGTCTTGCCCGGGTGCCGCTCGAGCTCGGCGTGACCCGGGCCCAACTCTCATGCGGGGCCACGGTGCTCATTCAGCCCGACCGGGCGGTGCCGCTGGTGAGCGTGCTCGCCGCCGCTCCGGGGGGCCTGCTCGACGAGACCCCGGACCGGGCCGGGGTGTCGCACCTGCTCGGTGAGCTCATCGTCCGCGGCGCCGGTGCTCTGGACGCCGAGCAGATCGCCGAGCGCTGCGACGCCATGGCCGGCGGGGTGTCCGGCCAATCGGGCAAGAACTCCCTGGGGCTGAGGGGCGAATTCCTGCGGGACGCGTGGCCGGACGGGCTCGAGATCTTCGCGTCCTGCCTGCTCGAGCCCCGGTTTCACCCCGACGAGCTCGAGCGGGAGCGGCGCTCCGCCCTCGAAGATTTGGCCGCCCGGGCCGATCACCCGAGCACGGTCGCCTTCGACCACTTCGCAAAAGCCCTGTACGGGACCCACCCCTACGCGCGCCCGGTCGTCGGGACCGAAGCGGCGCTCAGCGCGCTCACCAGGGACGACGTGCTCGACGCGTATCGGGCGCAGCTGGCTCCGGACCGCCTCACGATCACCGTGGTGGGGGACGTCGAGGTGGACGAGACCCTCGACCGGCTCGAGAACGCCCTCGGCCGGGCCCGGCGCCACCCCGAGGCCCGGGCCTTCGTCCGGCCGTCGCCGCCGGCCCCGCCGGCGGGCCCTCGCGAGGTCCAGATCTCGCGGGACAAGGCGCAGGCCCAGCTCGTGCTCGGCTTTCTCGGGCTCACCCTCGACGACGACCGGCGGCACGCGCTCGAGGTGTTCACGCAGATCCTCGGCAGCCAGTCTGGCCGGCTCTTCCTCGAGCTCCGCGACCGGCAGTCGCTCGCGTATTCGGTCGGCTGCTTCAGCGTGGAGGGGATCGACCGCGGCTACCTCGCTCTGCACATCGGGACCCACCCGGACAAGCTGCCGGTGGCCGAGGCGGGGATGCGCCAGCAGCTGCTTCGCATCATGGACGCCCCCCCGACGCTCGCCGAGGTCCAGAAAGCCCAGCGGTACCTCATCGGCAGCTACGAGATCGGGCTCCAGCGGGCGTCGGCTCGGGCGATGACCATGGGGCTCAACGAGGCCTACGGGGTGGGCTACGACCACCACGCGAGGCACGCGGCCGGGATCCGAGCGGTGACGCCGGCCGACGTGCAGGCGGTGGCCCGCGACCTCATCGACCTCGACCGGGTGACCCGAGTGGTGGTCGCGCCCGGGGTGGGCTGACCCGATGCGCTCGCTCGTCGCGCTCGCCGCCTTGCTGAGCGGCTGCGCAGCGGCGGGGGAGGGCTTGGTCGAAGCCGACTTCGACCGGCCCGAGTGCCCGCCCGGGGTCCGGGAGAGCGCGCTCGTCGGGTACCGGTTTTCGCCCCAGCGGCTGGCCACCGAGCGGTTTCACGAGGTCGTGATCGTGAAGCTGGATCGGTTCGCGGTGGACGTGTTCGAGACCGACGGGCTCGGGATCCGGCTCGACCTCGATGGGCTCGAGCGGGCGGGCGCGATCGGGCGGGACGGCGAGTTCTACGTCTTGGCCGCGAGCCCGCTCACGGTGCCGATCGGCAGCGCGCCGACCGAAGCCCAGGCGGTGCTGAGCCTGTTCGGCACCTGCCCGCGGTTTCCTGGCTACGAGGCGGTCGGCGGCGCGCTCGTCCTCGACGCGCTCCGGCTTCGCATCGACGGGGCGAAGACCGGGCAGGACGAGCGGCTGGCGGGCCGGGTCGAGGGGCCGCTCGGGTACAACCGGGCTCCGTCGCCGGTTGGCCAGCTCCGGGCCCAGTTCGACTTCGAGGTGCCGGTGCGGTTCCTGCGGGAGTTTCAGTGACCTGGCGGGCGGTCACGGTCCGCCTCGACCCCGACGTCACGGCGGTGGAGGCGCCGGCCGCCGACCTCGTCGGCGACGCGCTCGTCGAGGCCGGGGCCGAGGGCCTCGAGTGGCGGGACGGGCAGCGGCCGATCGAGGTCGTCGGGTCGTTTTTCACCGACGAGGACGAAGCCGCGCTCGAGCAGCGGGTGGCGGCGGCGGTCTCGCCGCTCGGGGCGACGGTGTTGGCGGTCGCGGAGCACGAGCCGATCGACTGGTCCACCCACTGGCAGAGCCACTTCGCGCCGCTCGACTTCGGCCCGCTGTGGGTCGTCCCGACGTGGCTCGACGCGCCACGAGACGCCGAGGTCGTGCTTCGCATCGACCCTTCGAGCGCGTTTGGGACCGGTCTTCACGCCACGACCGCGCTGTGCCTCGAGTGGGTGGTTCGCCACCGGCCGGCCGATCTGTTCGACGTGGGGACGGGCACGGGCGTGCTCGCCTTGGCGGCGGCGAAGCTCGGGGCGACGCGGGTGCTCGCGGTGGACAACGACCCGGAGGCGGTTCGGGTCGCCATCGAGAACCGCGAGCTGAACCGCGTGCCGGCCGCTCAGCTCGCGGTTGAAGGGACCCCGGTGGAGGAGGTCGTGGGCGAGTTCACCGCGGTCATCGCGAACGTGCTCGCCGGGCCGCTCATCGAGCTCGCCCCGGCCATCGCCGCCCGGGTCGCCCCCGGGGGCTCGGTCGTGTTGTCCGGACTGCTCGCCTACCAGGTGGACCTCGTAGCTTTCGCCTACGAGGCGGAGGGCCTCGTCCCCGACGTTCTCGAGGTCCGGGGCGAGTGGGCCCTGGTGAGCCTCGCGCGGCCGGACCGGGCCGCCGGCGCGGAGGCGCTCGCCAGCTGATGCGCCGCTTCGTCGTGCCCGAGGGCCAGCTCAACCGGGGCGATTGGCCGCTGCCGCCGGAGGTGCAGCGCCACGTCCGGGTTCTGCGGCTCGCCGCCGGCGAGACGATCGAGCTCACCGACGGGGCCGGGATCATCGCCCGGGGAGAGCTGCTCGGGGAGCACGCCGTCTGCATCACCCACTACGAGGCCGTCTCGCGCCCGCCGGGCCCCGAAGTCGTCCTGCTCCAAGGGGTGGGCAAAGGGGACAAGCTCGAGCTGGTGGTGCGGCAAGCGGCCGAGCTCGGCGCCGCCCGGATCGTGCCCGTCGTGAGCGACCGAGCGGTCGCCCGGCGGGAGGGCAAGCACGACCGACTGAAGGCGGTGGCCGACGACGCCCTGCGGGTGGCCGGTGGGGCCTACCGGACGGAGGTGGATGCCCCCACCGATCTGTCCTCCGCGCTCACGGTCGGCGCGGACCTGCGGCTCGTCTTCTGCCCTGGAGCCGCCGACCGGCTCCGCGACCGGTGCGCGAGCCTCGCCGCCGCCCGGCGCGTGGCCGCGCTCGTCGGTCCGGAGGGCGGCTTCGACCGATCGGAGCTGGATCTGGCGATCGAGGCCGGGTTCCTGCCCGTCACTTTGGGCCCCTCGGTGCTTCGCACCGAGACCGCCGGCCCGGCGGTGGTGGCGCTGCTCGGTTTCGCGGCCGGCCGGCTCGGCTGAGCGCTGGCGCGAACGATCCGCACATTCGCGTCGGCGATCGAGGTGATCGCGCTCGCACCTCGATCGCTATTGCACGAAGCGGCGGCTTGTTACGTTCTTCCCATCATGAAGGCGAGGGCGATGGGGGCGGTGTGGATCGGCCTCGCGTTCAGCGGGTTCGCCGGGCTCGGCTGCGGGAACTCGGGGGGCTATAAGCGGGCGCCGTCGGTGCGCTTGAAGCCGGGGCCGAGCCAGAACCCGGAGCCGGCGCCTACGCCGCCGCCCTCGTGCGTGCTCGGCGCGCTCGTGGACGAGACCAAGGTGTGCGGGATCGGGGTCGCGTCACCGGCGTACCACTGGAACGATCCGTCCATGCTCGCGCTGGTGCAGCGCCGCGCCGCCGGCAACCTGGCCGGCATGATGCGCACCGTCGTCAACTCGGCGATGATCCTCCACCAGGACGAGCGGGGCTACTGGTCCCGCTCGGAGCGCTACCTCGAGATCGACGACGCGCTCATCGACCGGGTGGACCGGGCGGCGGACCACGAGGTCTGGTACGACGTGCTCGGGACCGGGCCGCTGCGGCAGCGCCGCTTCACCTACGCCTGCGCGTGCATGAGCACGGCGGAAGCGGGCATTCGCATCGACGGCGAGCGGGCTCGGCGCTTCGCCTACACGAGGCAGTACTCGGCCCAGGAGGTCCCCCCTTGGGTGGTGGACGCCCACCTGCACAACGAGGCCCAGCACTGCGCCGTCGGCTACCACGAGCGGATGTTCTTCATCGACGCGATGGTCGCCCAGCTCACCGACAGCGTCCGCGAGCAGCTGGTCGGAGAGACCCAAACGTGGATTCTGGACGAGTTCAGCGACCGACTGGTGTGCGCGACCGAGGACGTGTGCGCCTCGGACGTGAAGAGCCTCATCGAGGCCGCCAACGAAGGGGTCTCGAGGGGCGTCGCCCTCACCGCGCTGTGGTTCGACACCCGCGGCATCGGCCCGAACCGGAAGAAAGACTCGGTCTACGGGTGGGGCTGCGTGCACGACCGGGACGTGCTCGCCGCCGCCGAGCGCCGCCTGCTCGAGCTCCGCGCCTCCCGCCCGCTGGTGAGCGTGCACCCCTGAA
>DAIQNR010000088.1:0-21769 GCA_036788295.1 Myxococcota bacterium | reverse complement strand
GGCGCAGCGCCTCTTCTGCTCGGCGCAGCGCCTCTTCTGCTCGGCGCAGCGCCTCCTCCTCCGGTCGAGGCGTCGGCCGACGCGGTCGCGGTTCGCTTTGGGGCGGTGAACGCCAAGCGGGGCCAAATCCCGGCGTCGAAGGACCAGCCGGCCCGGGTGTATTTCGATCTGTCTCCGGTCCAGCTCCCTGGTCCGGTGCGGTCGCTTCCGGCCTCGCATCCCTGGATTCGGACCCTTCGGCTGGGACCGTTTCGCCCCGGCGTGGCCCGGCTCGTGGCCGAGCTCCACCCTGGGACCGACCCCACGGGCTTTGGGCGCTTCGAGGCGGGGCGGGTGGTGTTCGAGGGCCGGCGCAGCCTGCTCCTGAATCCGGGTTCGGTGGACCTCGACGCGATCGCCGCCGACCTCCGGACCGGGTCCGGGCCCGCGGGTCCGCCCCGAACGGCCGTCGAGCACGCCCCAAGCGAAAAGACGCGGCCCCCGACCGAGTCCGCCTGGGCCCGGCGCCCTTCGCCCGGGTGGCGACGGGTGGTGATCGACGCTGGCCATGGGGGCAAGGACCAGGGGGCAAGCCGCGGCTCTCGCTTGCTCGAAAAGGACGTGAATTTGTCGATCGCTCGCCGGGTCCAACGCCACCTCACCCGGGCCGGGGTGGAGGTCGTCATGACGAGGAGCGGGGACCGCGCCCTCTCGCTCGAGGAGCGGGTAGAGCGAGCGGATCGATCCGGAGCGGAGCTCCTCGTGTCGGTCCACGCCAACGCGCACCCGAGCCGCGAGCTCCACGGCGTGGAGACCTTTCATGCCCGCGGGGCCAGCCCGATCAGCCAGAGGGTGGCCGCAGCGGTCCAGGAGGCCTTGGTTCGGCGACTCGGCGCTCGGCGCCCGGTCAAGGACCTGGGCGTCAAGACGGCGGATTTCTTCGTGCTCAGCCGCTCCCGACTCCCCGCCGTCCTCGTCGAAGTGGGCTTTCTCACCCACCCCGAGGAAGGGGCGGCGCTCGGCACGTCCGCGTACCAGGAGGCCGCCGCGCGGGCGATCGCTCACGGAATCTTGGCTGCCGCGGAGCCGTCGCCGCTGCTCGCCCAGGCCGGGCGTGACCAGAAACACTGACCGCTGGGACAGGATCCTCAATCGGCGGAAATGGTTCATCGCATGGATCTACGGACCCAAGTTCGGTTATGCTCTGTCCCGTGACCAATGCGCTCCTCTCTCCCGAGGTTGCCGCCGTGCTCGAAAAACACGGAGTGGCCGCCGAACCCACGCTTCTCGTTCTTCATGCCGACGACCTCGTCGAGGTCCTCCGATCGGTCGTCGGGCCAGATCGAATCGAGGTGGCTCCAGACCCAAAATCCATCGTGCGCACGATACGAGCCCGCCGGGTTGCGGTGGTCGTCGTCGGCGACTGGGCGGCCGAGGACCTGCTCGACCACCTCGCCAAAGAACACCAGACCGTCGGGGTCGTGATCTACCAGCGGGAGGTGAACGAGTCGGCGGCGGCCGCGATGCGCTCTCGTGGCGCGATCGAGATCGTGTCGGCGGCCGAAGCGGTGTCCTGGCCGTCGCTGCTTCGCCGGGCGATGGACTACCGGGCCCTGCTGGTGCTCGAGCTGCTTCACCGCTGCGAGAGCAAGAGGCTGGTGGAGCGGGAGCTCGAGCTGCTCGGCCTCCCTCCGGAGAGCATGAGCGACGACCTCACTGGGTTTCAGCCGCCGCCGCTGCCGGTGGGGCCGATGTCGGTCTACAACCTCGAAGAGGCGAGCGAATCGTTCGAAGCGGCGTACATCGACCGGGTCCAGCAGCTGTGCGGCAGCGCGAGGGAAGCGGCCGAGTACCTAGGCGTGTCGTCGGCCACCCTGTCGAGGCGGCTGCGCAAGGAGGTGGTCCATGGGTCGTGATACACCGGTTCGTCGCGCGTTTCGGCTCGCGGTCGTGGACCGCGCCGGGCTCGCTGGGACCTTCGAAGCGATCGCCCGGGAGCGAGGCTGGGCGGTCGAAGTGGTCGCGTGCAGCTCGGTGCTCGAGATCGTCGGGGACGCCGGTCCGGCGCAGCTCGGCGGGCTCGCAGTGTCCGTGGCCGCGTCCGGGCCGTTCTTGACCGACCTCCTCCGCTGGACCGAGACCTCCGTCACCCAGCGGGTGCCGACCCTCGTGCTCGGGGCCGGGCGGGAGGACGACGAGGCGGCGGCCCGCATGACCCTGGGCCGGGGGCACGTCCGCTGGCTCGACGCCCGCTTCGACCGAGAGGCCCTCGCCGAGTGGCTGCTCGTCGCCATCGAGGTGCACGAGATTCGAGGGTTTCGGAGCGAGCACGACGCCGTCTCCCAAGCCCTGCGGGAGGCCCGGCTCCAGCTGTTCCACGGTCACTTGCAGGGCTACTCGCCGCCAGACGGGCCGCCCTGCGGTCCGCCGCTTCCCACGACGATGGAGGAGATCCTGCCCCTCCGAGATGCGCGGGCCCAGTTCGAGCGGGCCCACATCCAAGCCGCGGTGCGGGAGTGGGGCAGCCTGAAGGACGCGTCGGCCGCGCTCGGGATCTCCTACACCAGCCTCTGGCGGCGCATGCGCTGAGCGCTCAGGCGAGCCCCGCCCCGACGACTTGCCGGGGGTCGATGCCGAGCTGGGCGAGCGCGGCCGCCCAGCGTTCGGGGTACGGGGTCTCGAAGACGACCGCAGCATCGAGCGAGACCGGGATCCAGGACCCCTCCCGGATCTCGGAATCGAGCTGCCCCGCCCCCCAACCGGCGTAGCCGAGCACCAACAGGTGCCGGCTGCCGTCGGTCGCGGTGGCGAGCGACTCGAGCACCGCTCGGGAAGCGGACACCTGCACGGTTTCACCGACTTCGATGCGGGCCTGCTCGGGGACTTGGCGAAGCCGCGGGTCGAACACGATCCACCCAGTGTGCGGGGCCACTGGACCGCCCACCAACACCGGAACGTCGGGCGAGGGGGCCCCGTCCTCGGTCAGCTCGAGCTCCTCGAGAACGCTCCGAAACGACACGTCGGCGGGGCGATTGACCACGAAACCGAGGGCCCCCTCCGGCCGATGGTCCACGAGCAGAACCACCGCCTCGCGAAAGCTTGGGTCCCGCAGTCCGGGCGCTGCCACCAGGAAACCGGGCGAGAGGTCCGTCACCATGCCCACCAGACTGACACCGAAGAGGCGCCGGGGCGAGCCCGGAAGGGCGACACCGCTTTGGCCCAGGCCGATGCGCTGGCCGCCCGGCGGGCGCGCCGTCGTCAAGATCGAGCGCTCGCGTCCGAAGGGAGATGAGGGAGCCGTAGGGCGGGACGGTTGATGGTGAACGAACCACAAAGGGTGTTGGTGGTGGAGGACGACCGGGCGACCAGGGCGCAGCTCAGCTTTCTCCTGCGCAAGGAGAGCTACATCGTGCACGCCGCGAAGGACGGGGACGAGGGCTGGCGAATGTACCGAGAGATGTCGCCTCCTCTGGTCCTCACCGACTGGTCGATGCCCGGCTTGTCGGGGCCTGAGCTGTGCAAGCGCATTCGCCGAGAGCCCTCCGAGCTCTACACCTACATCGTGATGCTCACCGGGCGAGGGGAGGCCGCAAACATCGAGCACGGGCTCGAGGCGGGCGCGGACGACTACGTGAAGAAGCCCTTCGACATCCGGGAGCTGCTCGCACGGCTTCGCACCGGGACCCGCTTCATCGCCCTGCAGCAGCAAAACCTCGAAGTGATGCGCCAGCTGCGCGAGCAGTCTCGCCGCGACGGCCTCACCGGCGCGCTCAACCGGAGGGCGATCGACGAGCGGCTCAACGAGGCGCTTCAGTTCGTTCGGCGCCGGACCAGGGAGCTGAGCGTCGCGCTCTTCGACCTCGACCACTTCAAGCAGGTCAACGACAGCTTTGGTCACCAGGCTGGCGACGAGGTCCTGCGGGAGTCGGTGCGAAGGGTGAGCGACGTGATCCGCGAGTACGACGCGGTGGGCCGCTACGGGGGCGAAGAGTTCCTGATGGTGCTCCCCGACTGCCCGGCCGAAGAGGCGGCGGCGATCGCCGAGCGAGTGCGGGCCGCGATCGCCGCCGAGCCGGTGGTGACCCCCGAGGGGCTAACGGTCCACGCGACCGCGAGCGTGGGGCTGGCATCGGCGGAGCCCGGCTACCGCGGCCGGGTGGAAGACCTCGTGGAGGCGGCCGACGCTGCCCTCTACCGAGCCAAGCGGGGGGGCCGAAATCGGGTGGAATACGCTCGCGGACCCGGCTTCGTGGTCAGCCCCACCGCCCGATCGAGCGCCTGATGGCTTCGGTTTTGGTGTATCGAGCGCCCCATGGACCAACGAAAGCTCGCCTCGTGGCGGGCCGCTTTCCCGCTGGCCCTCGTCGTCCTGCTCGCTTGCCGCTCGGAGCCCGGTCCGGTGGCTCACCCGCTCGGAGGAACCTCATCCCGCTCCGAGCGCACGGCCGAGCTCTTCTTCACCACCGGCTTGCTCGGCACCGTCGAGCCGTGTGGCTGCACCACGCGGCCGCTCGGAGGGATCGCCCGGCTCGCGGCCAGGGTCGGGGCCGGGCCGGACCGGGCGCTGGTCGACGCCGGGCAGCTGCTGCTGCCGGAGGAGGGCATCGACGGCTTCACCCGGCCGCAGCACCTCCTCAAGGCGTCCCTCATCGCGCGGGTGTTTCGGAGGCTGGGGGCGGTCGCGGTGAACCTCACCCCGTCCGACCTGGGCGAGGGTCTGGGCTTGCTCGAGAAGCTGCAGCGGGAGGGCGCAGTCCCGCTCGTGTCGGCCAACGTCCGCCCTCGAGACGATCAGGGGCCGTCGGTGGCCCGGTCTTCGCTTCGAACGATCGGTGAGATTCGCTTCGGCTTCACCGGGGTCACCCTGCCGGAGGCGGCGGCGGAGGCGGCGCCAGAGCTGACTGCGCTCGAATTCGCGCCCGCGGTCCGGGCCGAGGTGGCCGCGCTCCGGGAGTCGGGGGCGGAGGTCATCGTGGTCCTCGCGCACCTCCCCGACGCCGAGGCGCGGGCGCTCGCCGAAGCCGAGCCCGGCATCGACCTCATCCTGAGGGCCCCGGGGTCGCCCTCCGGCGATGACCCGGCTCCGCCGACGCAGGTGGGCCCGGTGGTCCTCGCCGAGGCGGGTCGCGAAGGGCAGTACGTGGGCCGAGCCCGGTTCCGGGTCGGTCCGGCCGGGACGTGGAGCCGCCCGTTCGAGCTCGACGATGGCGGCGCTCGAGCGAAATCGGAGATCGCCCGCCTCGCCCGCCGACTCGACGCCCTGCGGGCCGAAGTGGCCCGCCTCGCCGAGGCTTCCGCTCCGCCGGAGGCGGTGGCGGCCAGAGAGGCGCTCATCGCCGAGCTCGAAGCCGCGCGCGCCGCTCCCGCCGAGCGCAGCGCCGGCGGTGGACCCTCGGTCCAGGTCGAAGTCCTCCCCCTCGAGGCCACGGATCGGGAGGACGAAGGGGTCTCGCGGGCGCTCGCCGCCTACTACCGGGCGCTTCGGGACATGAACCACGACCGAGGGGATCCCGCCGATTGCGAGGCCGAGCCGGGCGCGCCTCGCTTCGTCGGCAACGCCGCTTGCGGTGGCTGCCACCGAGCCGCGATGGAGTTCTGGCGGGGCACCAACCACGCCAAGGCCTGGTCCACGCTGGAGCGCCAGGCGAAGCACTACGACCTCACCTGCGTGGGCTGTCACACCGTGGGCTTTCGCGAGCGAGGCGGGTTCTGCCGCCTTCAGGACGCGGGGCCGTTTCGGGACGTGGGCTGCGAGAGCTGCCATGGCCCCGGCAGCGCGCACGTGAAGGCTCCGTCCGCCGACAACGTGCGCTCCGGGGCGGAAGAGGCGACCTGCGCTGCCGGCTGCCATGTCCCCGAGCACTCCGACGGGTTCGACTACGAGCGCTACGTCGAGCGGATCACCGGGCCCAGCCACGAGCGCAGGAGCGCGAAGTGA
Source organism: Myxococcota bacterium (assembly GCA_036788295.1). Taxonomy (GTDB): domain Bacteria; phylum Myxococcota; class Kuafuiibacteriia; order Kuafuiibacteriales; family Kuafuiibacteriaceae; genus JAHQVK01. Next base: position 15,852 of record DAIQNR010000088.1, on the reverse strand, counting down.
CGGCGAGCAGCGGCCGCGCGGTCTGGCTCTTGGCGATCCCGCTGGCCGGATGCGCGGCGACGACCGCTGCTCCTCCGGGAGCGCCGCTCGCGGACGCGTGGTCGAGGCTCGACGCCGACCGGGCCGAGCGCCTCGAGCTGCAGGAGGGGTGGCTCGCCTCGCTCCACGGGGTGCAGACGAGCACCGAGGGCTTCTCCACCGACCCGCTCGAGCCAGTGTGGTGGCCGGCGGAGGGACCGATCGAGCCGGTGCTGTCGAGGACGGCAACGGTGAGCTTCGACCTCCCGTGGTCGGAGCACCCGTCGGTGGAGGAGTGGGTCTCGCTTCTCGAGGGACGGGGGCAGAAGTGGTTTCGGCTGTGGCTGGCTCGCTCGACCAGGTATGTCCCCCTGTTCTACGAGGTGCTCGACCGCCACGGCTTGCCCCGCGACCTCGTCTTCCTCTCGATGGTGGAGAGTGGGTTTTCACCCTGGGCGTTCTCCTGGGCGTCTGCCGCCGGGCCGTGGCAGTTCATGCCGCGGACCGCCCGGCGGTACGGCCTCCGGGTGGGTTTTTGGGTCGACGAGCGAAGGGACTTCGAGCGTTCGACCGAGGCCGCAGCCAAGCATCTATTGTGGCTTCACGAAGTCTTCGGGGATTGGCATCTCGCCATGGCCGCCTACAACGCGGGGGCGGGCCGGGTGCGCGGGGCGATACGGCAGCATGGAAAGATCGAAGAGGGCGGTAGCGTCTCCTTTTGGGACCTACAAGGCACGTCGAAGCTTCGGCGGGAAACCCGCAACTATGTGCCGAAGATCCTCGCAGCGGCCAAAATCTCGAAGGCTCCGGAGCGCCATGGATTCGGCGGCATCCCTTACCTTCCGCCGGTGCGCTGGGAGACGGTCACGGTGACGGTCGCCACCTCGCTCGCGGCGGTGGGCGAGGCCTGCGGCGGATTGCCTGCGCAAGCGCTCGAGGAGCTGAACCCTGCGCTGCGGGTGGGCGTGACGCCGCCAGGCGAGGTGTGGCCGGTCCGGGTCCCGCCGGGGCTGGCGGCGGCCTGCGTCGATGGTCTCGCCGGCCTGCCCGCCAATACTCGGCTCAGCTTTCGCTACCACGAGCTTCGCGCCGGGGAGTCTTTGGAGGCGGTCGCTGCTCGGTATCGCACGAGCGCCGACGCCATTCGTCGTTTTCACCAGGGCAAGGAGCCGGAGGCGCTGCTCGAGCTCGCCGAGCTCGCCGTTCCGGTGCCGTACCTCGCTGCGGCCGATCTGCCGGTGGTGGCGCCGGAGGAAGACGTGCCGCGGGCCGGCCGCTATGGGCCAGGGGAGAGCCGGACCGTGGTCTACCAGGTGAGAAGCGGGGACTCACTTTGGAAGATCGGTCAGCGCTTCGGCGTGTCCATGGCCCAGATCCGGACCTGGAACGGGCTCGATTCGAGTCCTCTGCAGATCGACCAGCGCCTGCGCATCCGGGTCGGGGCCACAACGCCGGCGAGGCCTCCTCCGGCCCCACGGGGACCGAGCCACCAGGTGGCCGAGGGCGAGTCGCTGTGGGTGATCGCGCGCCGCTACGACACCACGGTCGAGCACCTACAGCGCTTGAATCGGCTCCGACCGGGGGAAATCCTCTCGGTTGGGCGTCGGCTCCGCGTCCGATGATCGTGACCCCAACCGCTTGGGGTGGCTTCGGTAAAGAGGGACCACATCTCGTGGTCCTTGACACGGCTCCGGCCTCGAACGAGGGAAGGGCATCCGCGGGACCACCGCGCGGATGGCTCGTCAATCCCCGGGGCGCGCCCTCGCTGGTGCGCCCCGGGTTCCTTCGGACGCCAGGGTTCTTCGGGCCATGCCGTCCGTAGTCTCTGGTCTACGCGGCCGGGGCGATCGGATCGCCCACCGACATGAGCGCCCGCCGGCCGGAAGGGCCAGCCCGGTCTCGCACCACGGTGAGCAACACCCCGCCGGCGCGGCGCTCGGTGCGCAGCTCGAGGGCCGAAGCGCCACGCAGAGGGCAGGTCTCGTCGGTCAGGAGCAACGCCACGGTGTCCGCCCGCTCGGCGGCGGTTTGCAGCCGTCGCACCCGGCTCGGCCCCAAGTGGCGCTCGAGCCCCCCGATCGCCACCACCCGGAACGCCCCAGACTCGAGGATTCGCTCCGCGGCGTACACGGACCGCTCCGGATCGGAGCGGACGAGCAGCAGTCGCTCGAGCGCCACGCCAGCCTGGGCGAGGGCAGGAGGGTACAGGGTCTTTCGGGGGTCCACCCAGGCCACCGGCCGACCGGCCCTCGTCTCTTGGGCGAGCACGTGCGCCGCCACCGTCGCTCGACCGGAGCCGGCGAGGCCGCTCACGACGGTGAGCGCACCGAGCGGCAGCCCCCCGGGGACCAGCCGGTCGAGCACCTCGATCCCGGTATCCCGGCCCCCGCGGCCGCCGAGGAACGGGGCGGTCTGACGGAGGTAGCGGGCCAGCGCCTCGACGTCCTTGGGGATCGCGGTCTGCACCGGACCTTCATACTGAACGTTTGATGCTGTGTCCAGGGTGCTGCGCCCGGCCTGGGGCCCGCTCTTCGGACCAACGAGGAGCGGGCCCGTCGTCCGCCTCGGAGGTCCCGCTTGCCCGGACGACGACCACGGGCCTACCTCGTCTGGAACCCATGGGCTTTCAGTGTGGCATCGTCGGTCTGCCCAACGTCGGCAAGTCGACCATCTTCAACGCGCTCACCTCGGCCAAGGCCGACGCCGCCAATTTCCCGTTTTGCACCATCGAGCCAAACAGCGGGGTCGTTCAGGTCCCCGACCCTCGGCTCGACGAGATCGCCCGCCGCATCCCGCCGGAACGGATCGTGCCCACGACGATGACCTTCGTGGACATCGCCGGTTTGGTGAAGGGCGCGAGCCGCGGGGAGGGGCTCGGCAACCAGTTCCTCGGCCACATTCGCTCCACCCACGCCGTCGCCCACGTCGTTCGCTGCTTCGACGACGACAACGTCGTCCACGTCGATGGCAGCGTGAATCCGATCCGCGACATCGAGATCATCGACACCGAGCTCATCCTCGCCGACCTCGACACCGTGGAGCGGCGCCACGCCGCCGTCGAGAAGAAGGCGAAGACCGGGGACAAGGACGCCAAGGGGCAGTTCGAGGTCCTTCAGGTCGTGAAGGCCGCGCTCGAGTCCGGGCGGCCGGTGCGGGCCCTCCACCTCGACGAAGAGAAGCGGCGGCGAATCCAAGACCTTCACCTCATCACCGAGAAGAAGGTCATGTACGTGGCCAACGTCGGCGAGGACGATCTGGCCGCCCCCGACGACAACCGCTACCTACAGCGGGTTCGAGAACACGCCGAGGCCGAAGGGTCGCTCGTCGTCCCCATCTGCGGCCGGATCGAAGCCGAGCTGTCCGACCTCGAGGGCGAGGATCGGCTCGCGTTCCTCGCCGACATCGGCCTCGACGCACCCGGCCTCGACCGGGTCATCCGCGCTGGCTACACCCTGCTCGGCCTCGAGACCTTCTTCACCGCCGGCGAGACCGAGGTCCGGGCGTGGACCTTCGAGCGGGGCTGGAGCGCGCCTCGCTGCGCCGGGGTGATCCACTCCGACTTCGAGCGCGGCTTCATCAAGGCCGAGGTGTACCACTACGACGATCTCATCTCCTGTGGCAGCGAGGCGAAGATCAAGGACGCAGGGCTCCTGCGGATCGAAGGGAAGGGCTACGTCGTCCGAGACGGAGACGTCGTCCACTTCCGCTTCAATGTCTGAGGGGCGGGCGGCGGTCGCACCGCCGATCCCGCCCCCGGTCAGTTGTCGTCGGTCAAGTTCACTTGCCAGGTCAGCGCGCCCGCCATCTGGGGCGAGGGGCGGCGCACGAAGTCGGTCATGCTCGCTCGGCAGCCACGGCACAGCGGAAAGTTGTACCGGGTGCGCACCGCGTACCGGGCCTCGACGGAGTAGGTTCGGGCCATGAAGCCCTGGCTTCGGGCCCAGCCCACGAAATCGAATCGCGCGCCGTCGATGCCGGTCGGTTCGCCGTCCACGAACCAGCTCACGTCCACCACGGAGGGCAGCGAGAAGGCCTCGAGCGCCCGCGGGTTGGTCATCTCGCCGTCGTTCGGGGTGAAGTCCGTGATCGGGCTCAGGGTCTCGAACAGGGCGAGAATGATCGCCTCCCGCGCGACCGGGTCGAAGGCGCCCGGGTAGTCTCCGGTCAGCTTGCACCTCTCCGTCGGTCGGTAGAGGCCAGAGGCGAAGCCGCCGCCCCCCTCGACGACGCCCACCCGCCCCTGGCCGGCGCTCATGGCGTTGAAGCCGAGCCACTGAGACCACTTCGCCCCGGCGGTGGAGGTCGTGACGTTCGCAGCGGTCGGCTCTTCGCCGGTGAAGACGCCGCTCGCGCCCACCCGAGGGTTGGATGAGAGGATGGCCATCGCGATGGCGACCTGGCGCATCGCTCGCTCGCTCGCTCCGGTGTCCTCGCGGTCGGTTTCGCCTCCGCCGTAGATGGCGAAGCGGCCGAATTCGCCCCGGACCGCGTGTTCGATCGGCTCGGCGGTGTTCAACACCACGACGATGAGGTCGGGCACGATGCCGCTCTCGCCGAGCGCGGTGTCCACCGCGGTCCTGGCCTTCTCCACGTCCACGAAGCAGGGGCCGCCCCCGAGCCCGGTGGTGCACTGGGTGGTCCCGTCGAGCGCGGTGTTGACGGTCACGCCCATCGATGGGTCGTCGATGCCCGACTCCGCGCTCGCGAGGTGCACGCGGTGCACGTTGAACAGGCTCTCGAGCACCTGGAAGGGCTCGGTCGCCCCCGAGCTCCGGCGGGTGAACATGCGTCCGGCCAGGTGGGCGACGTGCCTGGCGTAGACCGTGTCGAGCTCGGGCTGTCGGTAGCCGTCACCGATGAAGACGATGTCGTAGCGGTCGGCGGACGGGCCTTCGTTCTTGAGCGTCCGGAACGGCTCGGCCACGGGGTCGATCCCGCCGGTGTCGGTGGATCCGGCGTCGGCGCCTGCGTCCATGGCGACGCTGGCGTCGCCTCCGGTGTCCGGCGGCCCGGAATCGGGCACGGACCCGAGGTCCACCGGCCCGACGTCGGCAGGAGGGTCGAGGTCGTCCTCCGCCCCGGAGCAGCCGACGACGGCGGCCAAGAGGGAGGCGAGCAAAGAGGTGACGGGGAGGCGACGGGGGAACGACACGCCACGGATGTAACGCCGACCTGCCGCTCGCGCTAGACCTCCCTGCTTTCGCTACGAATCCTCGGTCTCGGTCTCGTCGCGCGGGTCGGGCTTTGGCCCCTGACTCCGACCGGGGGGACGCGCAGACGGGCCCCCGCTCCGGACGCTTCGGGCGAAGCGAGCGGCCCCCGCCCGTCCGACGTGCTCCCCGCCGACCTGCCCGACGAGACCTCCGGCGAACGCCCCAGCGAGGTGGCCGATCCCGGGTAGCCCCCGGCCGAGGGACCAACCGAGCGACGCTCCGCCGATGGCCCCGAGCAGCGCTCCGATGTGCTGCCCGGCCCGTTTTTCGAACTCCTCCGGCGAGATCTCGCCGAGCCGGAGGCGGTAGACCTCCTGTCCGACCCGAACCCCGAGGGTCACCGCCCCTGCGGTGGCCACCGGGTGACGCAGGATGGGCACGAGCCACGGAGGCACTTCAAAGGTCCCTCTTGCGCCGAACGGAAGGCGGTGGGGGCTCTTCGCCGCGCAGCGCCGACTCCTCCTGGCTGATGACCCAGCCGACCTCGGCCTGGTCCACCGCGAGCCGCCCGACCCGCCCGCCGAGCTCCTCGCCGAGCAGTCCGCCGGCGAACGCGCCGATCGCCGTGCCGAGGCCGGGAAGGACGGAGCCCCAGGCGGCCCCCACCGCCGCTCCGGCGAGGCTGCCCGCCATCGATCCGACGTGCCCCCCGGTCCGGCGCCGGAACTCGGGCGCATCGATGGCGCCCTCCCGAAGTCGAAATCCGTCGCGCCCCACCCGGACGCTGCACGACACCGCCGACATCACCAGCACCGGGTGCCGACCGAGCCGGCGCCAGATCCGGCGCGGAAGCGAGCGCTTGAGAACGTTCATGGCGTGAGTGTGGACGGCCTCGCCGCCCGGCGGCAAGGCCGGGCCGCCCCAGGGCCCTGCATTGACCGACCCCAAGGCCCGTGCTAGCGGCCGTTCTACGGGGATATGGAATGATGATGGAGCAAAGGGTCTACTACTTCGGCGACGGCAAAGCGGATGGCACCGCGGCGGACAAGATGCTCCTTGGAGGCAAGGGAGCAAACCTGGCCGAGATGACGAATCTCGGTTTGCCCGTGCCTCCTGGATTCACGATCACCACGTCGGTCTGCAAGACATTCAGCGCCCTCGGCGGCCGCATGCCCGACGGCCTTCTCGACGACGTGAAGGCCGCGGTCGAGCGCCTCGAGCGCTCCCGCAACGAGCGCTTCGGCGACGCCGAGAACCCGCTCCTGCTGTCGGTGCGGTCCGGAGCGCCGGTGTCGATGCCGGGCATGATGGACACCATCCTGAACCTCGGCATGAACGATCGGGTCGTCGAGGGGCTCGCCCGGCGCTCCAACGACCGGCGCTTCGCCTTCGACAGCTACCGCCGCCTCATCGCCATGTATGGAGATGTGGTCATGGAGATGAAGGCCGCGGACGACGGAGAGGCGGTGTTCGAGCACGCGATCGCAGCCGCGAAGCGGGCGGCCGGAGTCGAACTCGACAGCCAGCTGACCGCCGAGCAGCTCGAGGCGCTGGTCGAGACCTACAAGAAGCTCGTGCTCCAGCACACCGGCAGGCCGTTCCCCGAGGATCCGTGGGAGCAGCTGGTGGGTTCCGTGAAGGCGGTCTTTCGCAGCTGGGGCAACACCCGCGCCCAAGCCTACCGCCGGATCAACGGCATCTCCGGAGAGATGGGTACCGCGGTCAACGTCCAGGTCATGGTGTTCGGCAACCTCGGGGACGGCTCGGCCACCGGCGTCGCGTTCAGCCGCGACCCGAGCAGCGGAGACAACCGGTTCTTCGGCGAATACCTCGAAAACGCCCAGGGCGAGGACGTGGTCGCCGGGACGAGGACGCCGGCCCTCATCAACGGGTCGGGCACCGACACCCTCGAAGCCCGCATGCCCGACCTCTACCGTCAGCTCGATGAGATGCGGCTCAAGCTCGAGCGGCACTATCGGGACATGCAAGACATCGAGTTCACCATCCAGCAGGGCAAACTCTTTCTGCTGCAGACGCGCAACGGCAAGCGCACCGCTCGGGCGTCGGTCAAGATGGCGGTGGACATGGTCCACGAGGGCCTGATCGACAAGAAGGAGGCGGTCCGCAGGGTGACGCCGGCGCAGGTGGACCAGCTCCTTCACCCGATGCTCGACCCGAAGGCGGCTCGCTCGGTCATCGCCCGAGGTCTGCCCGCCTCCCCCGGCGCGGCCACCGGAGAGATGGTGTTCTCCTCGGCCGAGGCGGAGGAGCGGGGAAAGAAAGGCGAGAAGGTCGTCCTGGTTCGGATCGAGACCTCGCCCGAAGACGTGAGCGGGATGCACTACTCGGCCGGCATCCTCACCTCCAGGGGCGGGATGACCTCCCACGCGGCGGTGGTGGCCCGGGGCATGGGACGCCCCTGCGTGGTCGGCTGCTCCGACCTCACCGTGGACTACGCCAAGCAGGTGGTGACCGCGCGCGGCCAGCAGATCCCCAAGGGCTCGATCATCACGATCGACGGCAGCACCGGCGAGGTCATGCTCGGAGAGGTCGCGACGGTGCAGGCGAGCAGCAGCCGGGCCTTTGACGAGCTCATGAGTTGGGCCGACGAGTTTCGGCGGCTCCGGGTGCGGACCAACGCGGACACGCCCGAGGACGCCGCGGTCGCCAAGAAGTTCGGAGCTGAGGGCATCGGTCTTTGCCGCACCGAGCACATGTTCTTCGCACCGGAGCGGATCGGCCCGATGCGAGAGATGATCCTGGCCGAGTCGGAGACCGGTCGCCGGGCGGCGCTCGCCAAGCTCGAGCCGATGCAGCGGGAGGACTTCAAGGCCATCTTCACCGAGATGGCGGGGCACGCGGTGACCATTCGCCTGCTCGACCCTCCGCTGCACGAGTTCTTGCCCAAGGAGTCCGACGACCTGACCGAGCTGGCCGCGTCGATGGGCCGGGACGTCGAGGCGGTCCGGTCGAAGATCACGTCCCTTCATGAGTCCAACCCGATGCTCGGCCTGCGCGGTTGCCGGCTCGGTCTTCGCTTCCCCGAGATCTACGAGATGCAGGTTCGGGCGATCCTCGAGGCTGCGATCGAGGTGAAACGGTCCGGCCTGCACGTGCAACCCGAGATCATGATCCCGCTCGTCTCGCTCGCCGAAGAGCTCCGGCGCTTGCGGGAGGTGGCGATGCGGGTGGCCGACCAGACCTTCGCCCGGCTCGGCACCACGGTTGGCTTCCTCGTCGGGACCATGATCGAGATCCCGAGGGCGGCGCTCACCGCCGACACCATCGGGGTGCATGCCGACTTCTTCTCGTTTGGCACCAACGATCTCACCCAGATGACGTTCGGCATCTCGAGGGACGACTCCGGGGGCTTCGTGCCGCTCTACATCGAGCATGGAATCCTCCCCGCCGAGCCGTTCGAGGTCCTCGACCAGGAGGGCGTGGGCACGCTCATCGAGTATGCGGTCAACAAGGGTCGGGCGCAGGCGCCTCAGCTCAAGATCGGGATCTGTGGAGAGCACGGCGGCGAGCCGTCGTCGGTGGCTTTCTGCCATCGCATGCGCCTCGACTATGTCTCCTGCTCCCCGTTCCGGGTCCCGGTGGCCCGTCTCGCCGCAGCCCGCGCCGCCCTGGCCGAGGGCAGCTGACCCCAAGATGGTGAGGTCCCGACATTCTGGTCCGGCCGGGGCCTCCCTGGTTGGCCTGTTGTTCTTCGGTTGCGCCGACCTCGACGTCGGGCTCGCCATACCCGAAGACCAGCTCTACTACCCGCACGGGATCGCCGTGCTCGAAGGGGAAGAGAGCCGGCTCGCGGTGCTCTCGACCAACTTCGACCAGCGGTTCCAGACTGGGCAGGTCAGCCTGCTCGACCCGGGGGTCCTGGTGGACATCGCGCTCGACGCGCTCGGCCCCGGGGCCCCTTGCGGCTCAGCCAACCGCCCGCTGTTCTTGGCTGGGTTTCGGTCGGGACCTCGGGATGCCGTCCGCGCGCGGGCCCGGGTCCCCGGCGTGGGGGCGGAGCTGCTCGCGGTGCCGAGCGGGGCGGACCAGACCCGGATCTTCGTGACCGATCGGTTGCAGAGCAGCTTGCTCTACGTCGAGCGGGACGGGGACACGCTCCGGTGTCGGCTTCCAGACGAGACCCCACTCGGCAACACGGATTGCGGCGAATCCCACCTGAGCATCACCGAGTCGGAGGAGCCCTTCGCCCTCGCTCGCGGTGTGGGCCCAGGTGGCTCCTACGTCGCCGTCGGCCACCTGTTCGGCCATGTGACCGCGACGGGGCGGTTCGGGGTGCTCTCCCTGTTCGACGAGGCGCAGCTCGTAGCCAAGAGCCGGGGGGCTGAGGCGACCCCGCTCCTCGCCGCGGTCCGGCTCGAGGGCACCGGTGGAGCGAGCGGCGTCGCTTCGACGCCCTCGGCTCCGGGAGCCTCGGGAGAGCCCGGGCTCCTGGTCCTATCCGGGACTCCGGACCTGCCTCGCCAGGTCGAGCTGTCGAGCGTCGCGTTTCGGCCCCGCGGCGGCGGGGAGCAGGGGAGCATCCCGGCCCGTATCAGGTCGCTCCGGCTCGATCGAGCGGTCAACGCGGTGACGAGCCGCGGCCTCCGGGTGACCCCGGACGGCCGCCGCGCGGCCATCTCCGTGCGCTTTGAAGAGCCGGGCGGGGTGGGGTTCAACGCCGGGGTGACGATGGTGGACCTCACCAGCTCCCAGCTGGATTTCGCTCCCGCCGTCGAGTTCGGCGAGGAGATCGGTCCTCCCGCCTTCCGACCCACCGAAGCCGGCGGCCCGCTGTATGGGTACTTCGGGGACATTCGTCTCGACAAAGTCTGGATCGTGGACCTGACCAGGGACGTGCCTCGAGTGGTGGGCGAGATCGTGGGCCGGGACCGCCGGGTCCTGCCCGATGGCCAAGTCATCACCGCGCGCAGCCTCGATGGTCCGACCGGGATCGATTTCTTTCGGCAGGGGGATCGGACCTACGCGTTCGTGACGAATTTCGCCAACTCGACCCTGGCTTTGCTCGACGTGAGCAGCCCCGTCGCCCGGGAGCACTGCCTTTTGGCCCGCTTCGGCCGCGACCTCGACGCCGACGGGGAGAGCGAGGAGGACCGGCGATGACCGCCCGACGCCTTTGGATCCCGATGCTCGTCGCGCTCGTGGGGTGCGAGGACGATCCACCGGTCCCGAGCGGCAACCTCGCTCGCCCTTCCGGCCTCGCGTTCGTGGAGCGGGCGCCCGGCTTCGCCGGACTCACTCCGCTTCAGCGGTCCGACCTGTTCATCGCCGACGCCGAGGCCCAGGGGGTCCGGGTGGCCCAGTTCACGGAGCAGCTCGGTTCCGACGGTCGCCTCCGGTTCGCTCCACCCTTTTTCGTGCCGGCCCCGGTGGCGTACTTCAAGCTCGCTGCGGAAGCGCCAGGCTTTCCCACCCGCGTCGTGGCCGCGCCGTCCTTCCTGAGTGGGGATCGAGAGGTCCCAACCCGGGCGTACGTCCTGGCCGCGGCCCGGGGCGAGCTGCACGTGCTGGAGATGGCGGACGTTCCCTATCAGGCCCCGGCGACGGTCGACACCCACGTCCGGGTGGGCGGGATCGACCTGCTCGCGCTCGAGCCGACCGGGGTCCCGGTGGACGTCGCCCTGGTGGAAGCGGAGACGCCCACGGGTGAAGACCAGCTGCTGGTGCTGTTCGATGGGCTCGGTGACGCGCCGGGGCGGCTGTGGTGGCTAGGGGTGTCGGCGCTGGACCCCTCCTCGGTGCGGAGGATCGGCTCGGCGCCGGTCCCTCCCGGCGCGATGCGGGTCGTGTTTCGCGCCGCCGAGCGACGGGCGCTGGTGAACTCGACCGAGACGGGCGCGGTGACGGAGGTGTCCCTGGTCGAGGGGACGCCGCTCGCTGCGCGCGCCCTGTTCGCGGGGGGCCCCACCGGAACGCTCATCGACGCCGGTGAGCTCGGCGTGTTGGCGCTTCGGCTCGACCGATCGGCTGCAGTTTGGTTTGCGCCGGGGCCCGGGGGCTTCGAGCGCCCCCGGTTGCCCCTGCCGTCACCCTACGACGACGAGCAGCCCCGGGAGCCGGGCGTGCTCGCGCTGCGCGTGCCGCTCGCGGTGGTGGGGGCCCACGCGAGGCTCGAGGGCTTCGGTTTGCCCGATGGAAGCACGTTCGCCGGCGAAGCGCCGGGTCGGGACGTGGTCTTGGTCGTGCATACCGACGCGCGGGCCACCTACATCGTCGGGCCGGTGCCGAGCGTGCTCGCCCGGGAGGAGACCGTGGTTCAGGCTGCCTATCCTTCGTCCTTCGATGACGCTGGCCAGCCGGCGATCGACCTGCCCGAGGGCTGCGACGGCGTGCCGGCCTGCACGCCTCCCTCCCCCAACCAGGAGAACGACGACCGCCCGTGCCGGGTGTTCGGGCTGAGGCCGCTTCTGCAGGACGAAACCCTGCGGCTCACGGCGCACGGCGAGCTCGCGCGCGGTTTGGACCCGGCGTTCGAGATCGGCGCGGCGGCGGCGGGCCGGTGGCGGGTCCAGGTGGTCGACGTATCTCGCTCCACCTTTGCCGACGCGCGGGTTCGGCCCGGGGATACGGCGAGGTTCCCCCTTTCGATTCCGGACTGCGCTGGGGTCGCGGTCGACGCTCTGTTCGAGGGTCCGGTGACGGACCTCGGGGTCGGCGAGGACAACCGGGGCACGGTCGGTCGACCGGGAGCCCGGCTCGAAGCCGAGGTCTCGGTGGTCGCGACCGAGCCGCCCACCGACCTCGAAGCGCTCTGCCCGGAGGCCGTGGCGGCCACCGCCGCGATCGTTCGCTACGAGGTCCACGTCCCTGATGAGCAGCCGGAGGCGGTGCTGGCCGTCGTGGACGGGCAGAGGGTGCTCCGTGTGCTCGAGCGGTCCCCGATCTCGGTCGAGCGCGGGCCGGGCGGCGAGGAGACCGGCGTCATCGGCGTCGGACTCGACCCCGACGGGGACAGCCCGCTGCTCGGGTCGTTTCGGGGCCCGACCGGTCCCGACGCGGTCGCTTCTCTTCGGTGCGAGCGGCGGTCGGTCGGGGCCGACGCTGCTCTGCTCGGAGCGTGCTTCGGCGCTCAGGACTGCGGCGCCGGCCGACCGTGCGTGGGCGCGGTGGGCGCATGCCCAGGGGCGTGCCAAGCGACCTGCGTGGGGCCTTGTTTCGAGGCCGAAGTCGCGCGGGTGTGCCCCAGCGTCACCTTCGAGGTCTTGGCTCGCACACCGGTCCTCGACCTGGCGCAGGCGCCGCTCGGAGGGACGCGCGGGTTCGATCCTCGGCGGTCCGAGGCGGCTCGCGCCCTCAGCGCCCCGGCCGACGTCGTCTTCCACCCCCAACGTCGTTCGTTTTTCATCAGCCTCCCTGGCGCTCGAACGGTGGTCGAGCAGGCTACGTCGCCGGGCGTGGCCCCCGTTCGCCTCCGCTGAACGTAGCCGGCAACCGACTTCTTGTAGGGCGGTGCCGGTTTGCTATGCTCCGGCCGGAGCGGCCATGTTTCAGCTGACCATCAACGAAAAGGGCGGGACGACCAGGCAGGAGGCGTTCGACAAGGAGGAGGTCACCATCGGCCGAGTCCAGGGCAACGACATCATCCTGCCGAAGGGCAACATATCGAAGCGCCACTCCCGGATCGTGCTGAAGGACGGCAAGTTCATCATCATCGATCTCAAGTCGACGAACGGCACCTACGTCAACGGCAAGAAGATCACCGGGCCGCAGGTGATCAAGGCCAACGACAAGGTCTACATCGGGGACTTCGTGCTGCAGCTCGAGAATGGCGCCGAGGATCGGCGGGCGCCGGCCGCTCCGAGCGCGCAGGTCCACCTGCTCGAAGAGGAGATCGATTTCGATGGAGGCGACCCGGATCGTCCGGCCGGGGCGGCGCTCCTCGACGAGGCCTTCGACCAAGAGTTCGAGCCGGGGGCCCTCGAGCCCGCGTCGCTCGATCCGAAAGACAGCCTGCCCTTGCCCAGCGACGACATCGGGGAGCCGCAACTCGAGCTGCACGAGGACTTCGGCGAGCCGATGCTCGACTTCGACGACTCGCCGGCGGAAGCGCCGGAGGCCGCGCCCCGGTCCATGGGCCTGCCCGCGTCGGAATTCGAGCCCGAATTCGAGCCGGACCTCGACGCAACCCCGCCTCCGGACCTCGAGGTCGCGCCGACCTCGATGCCGAGCCCAGCGTCGTCCTTGCCCGAGCCGTCGCCGTTCGAAGAGCCGTCAGAGCCCTCCGTTCCGGTCGCGCCTCCGACACCGGTCGCGCCTCCGGCGCCGGTCGCGCCTCCGGCGCCGGTCGCTCGCCCGACGCCGGCAACTCCTCCGGCACCGGTCGCTCCTTCGGCGCCCCCGATCGCGTTTCCCGCCGCGGTGCCCCCTTCGGCTCCGGTCGTGCCGTTGCGGGCCGAGCCGCCCCCGGCCGCCGCGGTTCAGCCCATGCCTCTCGAGCGGCCGTTGGCGGCGGTCCCGCTCGCGGTCCCCGCCGACCCATGGCCGGCCGAGCAGCTGCTCGAGACGCTGCAGCGAGAGGTGATCGAGGCGCTCGATCTCGCGACCTATCCGATCGAGCACCTGCCCGAGGCCCACGGTGAAGCGGCGCAGGAAGCCCGGCGGCGCCTCGCCCGGCTCGCTCCCCACGTGCCGCTCGGGGTGGATCTCCATGAGATCGCGGCCGAGACGGCGAACCGCTGCACCGGGGTGGCGGCGCTCGGCGACCTGCTCGCCGACGACGCGGTCTTCGAGGTCGTCGTCACGCCGGATCGGCAGGTGCTGGTGGACCGCGAAGGCCGCCTCGAGCCCACCGGGCGCCGGATCGAGAGCGAGGTCGAGCTGCTCAACCTGGTGCGGACGCTGGCCGGCCTGGCCGGCGAGCCCATGAGCGGGGCGTTTTTGGACGCGCGTCTCCGCTCCGGGGCCCGGGTCCTCGGGACCTTGCCCTCGGCGACCTTCCGTGGTCCGAGCCTCAGCGTGCGAAAGACCAGCCGGGACTGGTACACGCTCGACAAGCTCCGCGAGGACGACACCATCGACGAGCACGTCCTGCAGCTGCTCGACCACGCGGTTCGATTTCGGCGCTGCATGCTGCTCGCGACCGGACCGGCGGTGTCCGCTTCGGCGACGCTCAACGCCCTGCTGGCTCAAGGCCTGCCCGACGACCGGATCGTCTCGTTCGAGCGAGGCTTGGAGCTGCACCTGCGGAGCCACAACCACGCGGTCTCCTTCGAACCTCGGGCGGTGGCGGCGGAGGAGGCGCTGCGGTTTGCGACCGCGGTGCAGGCGGACCGGGTCGTGGTGGGCGAGATGCTCGAAGCGGACGCCGGCCCGGTGGTCGAGTGCTTCGGCACGAGCCTCGACGGTGGGCTCGCGTGTTTGGCGGCGTCGAGCGCCGCGGACGCGGTGGAGCGGCTCCTCGCCTGGGTGTCGCCCCGCTACCCGACCGCCGAGGAGGCGAGAAGGGCGGTAGCCAAGGCGTTCACGCTGGTCCTTCACGAGCGCAAGCTCGTGGACGGGTCCCGGCGGCTCACGGAGGTGGCCGAGGTGGCGTTCGACGGCGAATCGCTCTCGGTCGAGCCGCTCTTCCGGTTCGAGATGACCGGGCTCGACGAAAACCAGATGATCCAGGGCTCCTTCGTATCGTCCGGCCGCGTCCCGGCGTTTCTCGAAGAGATCCGGGACCGGACCGACGGCGCGGTCGAACCAGAACCGTTCGATCACGCCTGACCCAGGTGGCCGCTCCAACCTACCTCCTCGTCGTCCGCGCCCCCAACGGCGACGTCCGTGAGGTCGAGCTCCTCGGCGTCGTGGTGCTCGGCCGGGACGAGAGCGCGGACATTCGGGTCGAAGACAAGAAGGTCTCTCGGCGCCACGCTGCGTTTCGCCTCGAGGACGGGAAGGTCTTCGTCGAAGACCTGGGCTCGGCCAACGGCGTCCGGGTGGACGGGGCTCGCATCGACCGCCGGGTGGCCATCGATCGCCGGTCCGAGGTTCGGGTGGGCGGCTACCTCGTCACGGTTCGAGACAAAAGCGGCGACGCCGACCCGACGAGCTGGCTGGCGCTCGAGGATCTCCCCGGGGCGGCTACCACCGGTCCGATGGTGCGGGCGGTCCCGCGGGGCCTGAGCGAAGCCGAGCCGCTGGCCGTGGAGATGGTCGGCATCGACCCGCCGGTGGACGGGCGCCGGTTCCGCCTGCGGCCGGGCGAGAACGTCATCGGCCGCCTCGAAGAGTGCGACGTCTCCATTCTCCACCCGTCGGTGTCCCGCCAGCACGCTCGCCTGCTGGTCCGAGGAGAGCGGGTGGAGGTGCACGACCTCAACTCCGCCAACGGGGTGTGGGTCAAGGGGCGCCGGGTGCAATCGTCCCGGCTCCGACATGGTGACCCTCTGAGGGCGGGGGACATCCATCTTCGGCTCGAGTGGCCGGGGAGGCCGGTCCCCTCGCTTCCGAGGGTCCCCGCGGTCCGGACCGGTCCGGGCCCGCGGAGGCTCGTCCCTCTGATCGCGCTGTTGTCGCTGGCTTCGGTGGTCCTCGCGCTCGGAGCTCTCGGACCCGGTCGAAAACTGTCTCTATGGGCAGGTCTCGGGACGGCCACCGCGACGGTCGCCCTCGATCGCTCCGCGTCGAGCCCCCGGTCCGCGGTCCCCGGTCCGAGCCCCCGGTCCGCGGTCCCCGGTCC
>DAIQNR010000087.1:0-22129 GCA_036788295.1 Myxococcota bacterium | reverse complement strand
GGGAATCGAGCAGGGCATCGAGAAGGGGCAGCTCGGCGAGCTCCGCACGACGCTCCGGGGGCTCTGCGAAGCCTTCGAGATCGAGCCGACGCCCGAGCAGGAGGCGGCCGTCGAGGGGCTCGGCGTCGAGGCGCTCCGGAGGCTGAACCAGCACCTCCTCGCCCACCGCCGCTGGCCGGAGCCGTGAGAAGTCCCCGAGGAGCGCGCCCCTCGAGAACGCGGACAACCCTCCTCGGAGGAGGTCGGGTCCGGACCGGGCGACCCAATCCCCCGCGGAGCGGCCGACACCTCCGCTTCCGGGCGCCTGGAGCGGTGGTGGGTTTCAAGACGTCGGTCGTTCGACCAACACCGAACGGCCCGCTCTGGGCGACCGAGGGGATCACTCGGGGAAGGCGCTGCCCAGGGTGAGGTGGCGGCCGGCCCCGCGGAGGTAGTCGGCGGCGGAGACTGGGTTTCGGCCGGGGGCTTGGAGATCGAAGATCTCGAGGGCGCCGGCGCCGGTGGCGATGCGGAGCGGGCTCAGGGAGAGGACTTCGCCCGGCTTTCCGTCGCCGGGGCTGGCCTTCGCCCGGAGAATTTTGAGGGGACCGCCGGCGGTGGGGACGAAGGTGCCCGGCCAGGGGTCGAAGGCACGGATCTGGCGGGCGAGCGCGTCCGCCGGGCGCGAGAGGTCGAGCTGGCCCTCGGCCTTTTCGATCGGGGGGGCGTGCGTGGCGGCGGCGTGATCCTGCGGCTCGACCACGAGGCCATCGCGCCGGGCCTCTTCGAGCCCCTCGAGCAGGACGGCGGCGCCGAGCTCGGCCATTTTCGCGGTGAGCGCGCCGGCGGTGTCGTCGGGCTCGATGGGCAAGGACCTCTTCAGCAGCATCGGACCCTCGTCGAGGCCTTCGCCGAGCTGCATCAGCGTGACGCCGGTGGTCTCGTCGCCGTGCTGGATCGCGCGCTGGATGGGCGCGGCCCCCCGCCACGCGGGCAGGAGCGAGGCGTGAACGTTCCAAGTGCCGAAGCGGGGGGCTTCGAACACGGCCGGGGGCAGAATTCTCCCGTAGGCGACGACCACGGCGAGGTCTACGTCGTCCGCCTTCAGCTCGGCCGCGACCGCGCCGTCGCGCAGCTTGACCGGCTGGGCTACGGGCAACCCCCGGCGCTCGGCCAAGGTCTTCACCGGAGGCTCGGCGATGCGCTTGCCCCGGCCTTTTTGCCGGTCCGGCTGGCAGTAGACCCGGACCACCTGCTCGCCGCCGCCGTCGAGCAGCCGCTCGAGCACCACCGCCGCGATGTCCGGGGTCCCGAAAAACGCGATCCTCAGCGGGCGCTCCGGGAGGTGCTGCCGGCTCAGGCCGTGGCCTCCGCCGCCCGCTTCCGGAGCCGCTTCTTCACCAGGGCCTGCTTGAGCCGGGAGAGGCGGTCCACGAACAGGACGCCCTCGAGGTGGTCCACCTCGTGCTGAAGGCACACCGCGAGCAGCCCTTCGGCCTCGATGCGCAGAGGGTTTCCATCCCGGTCGAGCCCGGTCACGACCACCCGGGCCGCTCGCTCGACGTCGTCGTTGAAATCGGGCACCGAGAGGCAGCCTTCGGTCCACACCACCCGGCCCTCCGGGTTCGACACGACCGGGTTGACCACCGCGACCGGCTCCACCGGCCCGATCGGAGGCTGCTCGTCCGGGTCGCGCGGCCCGCAATCGACGACGATCACCCGCTGCGTGACCCCGACTTGGGTCGCGGCGAGCCCCACCCCCTCCGCGGCGTACATGGTCTCGAACATGTCGTCGATCAGGGTCCGGATCGACGCATCGACCTCCTTCACCGGCTCGGCGCGCCGGGCGAGCCGCGGGTCCGGGAAGGTGAGAATGGGCAGCAGGGCCATGCGGGGAATCGTAACACCCCCGCGCGCTTCGGCAACCCGACTCAGCGGTCGAGGTGCTGCTCGTAGGCCGCGCGCAGCTCGGGGATGAGCAGGACGTCCCGCGCCTCGTCCACGCTGCGCAGGACCTCGCGGGCGATCGCCTCGAGCTCGGCGGGGACCCGCTTCGGCACGAGGCTGCGCACCCGCCGGTGGGCTTCGGCGATCGCCGGCTCGGTCGCGGTCGCGTCCACCGACAGGATGTCGAAGTAGTCGCGGGTTCGGACGACCTCGGCCAGCGCCCGGACCCGGGCGTCGGCGTCGAGCTGCTCGAGCGGCGGCCGGCGGGTCCGAGCCTCGAGCCTGAACGCCTGCGGCCACGCCGGGCTCTTCGGCTCCCGGGGCCTGAGCGGGGGCAGGTCGGCCAGGGTGGGCGTCCCCTCTTCGGCCCGCGAGGGGCGGATCGGGGGGGGGCCGGCAGGGCGCTCGACCCGCTCAGCGAGGCCCTCGCGCAGCCACACGAGGCCCCACGCGAGCGCCCGGCCCATAGGGAGCCCCGCGAGCCGCGCCGCCGCTTCGAGGCTGCGCCGGCCGTCGAGCAAGCCGACCAGCGGCAGGTCCCGCTCGGCCACGAAGTGCTCGGTCCCGGGGATGATCGCGACGGTTTGGGTCCCGAGCCCGAGCGCGGCCCGCAGCTCGGCTTCGCTCGCCGCTCGGGGCAGCAGCTCGAGCAGCCAGTCCCGCAGCTCGCCGGTCCGGGGGACGAGATCGTCGGTGCACAGCCCGTCGGTGCGGGGCTCGAATCGCCACGGACCTCGGACTTGCAGCGCCCGCACGAGCCGATCTTCGAGGTGGCGGGCGGGCAGGAGCACCGCCTCGTCGCCGTCGATGAGGCCCCGGCTCTTCATCGCCCGGGCGATGGATCGCGGCGAAGGGTGGCCCCTGGTCAGCCAGGACCGGGCCTCGTTTTCACCGATGTGGCCGATGTCGGCGACGAGCCGCAGAAAGCTGGGCAGGACGTCGCTGCCGATGAGACCGGCCGGGACCCCGTGGGCGAGCAGGATCCCGGCGTCGCCGCCGAACCCGAGCCGCCCGGTGGCGCGCTGGGCCCGGGCCCGGAGGAACAGCTCCACCGCGTCCCCAACCCCCCGGAGTTCACCCGACGCGGGCGAGAGCCCGGAGGGGTGGAGCTGACCGAGCGCGACGGGAGCGCTCCTTGAAACCCCACGCCCGTCGCCGGCCATGAGATCCGCCGTCGCGGTGGCGGCTGGGCTCCAGCTTCGGGCTTCGGGGTCGTGGCCGAGCTCGAGCCCCTGGATGGCCGGGGCCGCCGCGCCCGGATTCCGCCTCAGTCCCTGCCCGCCCCGAACCGGCGCAGGGGCCCCCCGCGGCTCCAAGGCTGGCCCCTGCTCGGCTTCGGCCCGCGGCTCGAAGGCCCGCGGTTCGGAGGTCCGCGGCTCGGAAGCCCGCGGCTCGGAGGCCCGCGGCTCGGAGGCCCGCGGCTCGAAGGCCCGAGGCTCGAAGGCCCGCGGCTCGGAGGTCCGCCCCAAGGCGACTCGGCCCAAGGCAGCCCGAGGCAACGGGGCGGCCGGCGGCTCCTGGGCGGCCCATTCCTGCGGCTCCTGGGCGGCCGGCGGCTCCTGGGCGGCCCAGTTCGGCGGCTCCTGGGCGGCCGGCGGCTCCTGGGCGGCCCAGTTCGGCGGCTCCTGGGCGGCCCAGCTCGGCGGCTTGGAGGCTGCATCGTTCGCGGCCCGGCGGAGCGCGGCGGCAAGCAGAGGGCCCCCGTCGAACTCCTGCGTGACCTCATCGTCCTCGATCGGCGCCTCGGGCGCCCGGCTGAACAGGGCGAGCGTGTGCTCCAAATCCCACTGGGACTCGGAGGCCGAAGCCGGCGCACGGCCCGGGTCGGCGTGGTCGTCGGGTTGGGTCCACCCCCCGAGCCAAGGCGGCGGCGGAGCCTCGGGCTCGGCCTCGGCTCGGTGCACCGGCCTCATGGTTTTCGAGGGGTTCGCCGGGCTGCTCTCGCCGTTTCGAGCGGGTGCGAAGTTCCGGCGCGCCGGGGCGGGCTCGGCCGGACCGTCGCCCCCAGAGACACTCCCGGATGCGAGGCGATGAAGGGCGGCGATCGTGGCCTGAGATAGCGCCGGCGGTGGACCGTCCGAGCCGCGCACGATCGGCGCGCTCCGAGGGGCTTCGGGGAAAGGGACGGGAACCGGGGTCGCGGCCCGGGTTGGTGGGTTCGAGGTCGCGGTCGGTGGACTTGGCGCCTTTGCCCTCGGTTCGAGGGGTTCCGGGAGAGCGGCGGCGCTGAGCGCCTCCTCCTCCGTGGGTCCCGTCTCGGGGGTTGGTTGCTTTTGCTCGGCGCTCTCGAGGAACTCCGGCATCTCTTCCACCTCTTCGATGCGGATGTCGAGCTCGTCCTCGGCCCAGGGATCCTCGAGCAGGGCGAGGTGCTCCCTCGAGCCTACCCCGTCGGCGGCCCGGGCTTCCGCGGGTTCCACCACGACCGGTTCTTTCGCCAAAACTTCGGGCTCCGGCGGCGTCTCGAGCTCGGCGAGCCAGCTCCAATCCATCGCCGGCGGCTTGTGCGCCGCGCGCCCCCTCAGCCGATCGAGCGCGGGGAGATGCACGCCGGGCAAGGACGCTTCGAAGCCCTCGAGAACCGGCTCCCCCGGGGCATCGGCGCCCGCAGCGGGGACGCGCGGAGGCTCGGCGGTGGGCGCGCCCCGCTCGGCCCAAGACCGGACCCGGCCGGCGAGGTAGCCGAGGTCGCTGGGCAGCCGAAAGAAGTAGTCCCCGCCGTGGGCGAGCGCGTCGCTCGGGTTTTGGATCGAGGCCTTGCCGTCGCCGAAGAACAGGATCGGCGCTCCGGACGTGGCGCGGACCCAGCGCACCAGCTCGAGGTGTCGCTGCTCCGGGCGGTCGTCCACGGCGAGCAGGACCGCGTCAGCGGTGAAGCGGGGCCCGAACGAGCGGGCTTCGGCGGCGTCGCGGACGGGGATCGGCACGAGCCCCTCCCCGCGCAGCGCGCGCTCCAGGGCGCCGAGCTCGCGCGCCTCGAAATCGACGACCAGAATCCGCCTCTCCACGACGTCGAAACCAACCCGAAGCGCGGCCGCTTCGGTTCCGCTTCGGGTCTCAAACCGGATCAGGAGACCGGTTGAGCTCCCCTTTGCGCGCTTGGCGACGGTTCCCGCACGTCCTTCAGCGCCGAGCTCGCAAAAACAGCTCGAGCTGCGCCAGCGCGAACAGGCGCTGGCCATGGTCCCGCCGGCCGTCGAGGTGCTCGGCGATCAGCCGGCGCAGCTCGGCCCCATCGAGAAAGGACGTGATCCGCGGCGCGGTCTCGAGCAGCTCGGCGAGCAGCGGCCGCAGCGGTCCCCGCCACCACCGGCCGAGCGGAACGCCAAAGCCGTGCTTCTTTCGGTCCACCACCTCGGGCCCGAGCACGTCTCGGTACGCCTCGCGCAGGATCCATTTGAGCTGGCCGCGGCGGATCTTGAGCGCGCTCGGCAAGCGAAACGCGAGCTCGACGAGCGCGGTGTCGAGCAGCGGGGACCTCGCCTCGAGCCCGACCGCCATGGTCATCCGGTCGGTTTTCACCAAGAGGTCGTCCAGGAGGTAGGTCCGGTGGTTGTGAAGGAGGATCTGGGCGAGCCGGTCCCGTCCGGCGGCCCGGGCCGAGCTGAGCAAGGCGGCTTGCGCGGCCAGAGGGGCCCACGGATCGACCTTCGGCCCGAACACGTCCGCCCGCAGCAGGCGGGCCAGCCTGGGCCCGGCGAAATAGGCGTTGAACGCGAGCAGCTGCTCGTCTTCGCTCCGCTCCGGGTGCTCGACGAAGCGGCGGGCGAGGCTGAAGGGGTTCTTGTAGCCCCCCGGCTCGGGGAGCCGCTCGAGCACGGCCGACGCGGCCCGGGCGAGCGCTCGCGGCATGCGGCCGAGCCACAGGCCCCCGGAGAACCGGGTGTAGCCGCCGAAGATCTCGTCGCCGCCGTCCCCGGTGAGCACGACGGTGACGTGGGCCCGGGTGGCTTCGGCCACCGCGTGGACCGCGAGGGCCGACGAATCGCCGTACGGCTCGTCGTGGTGGTAGAGCAGCCGCTCGAACATCGCTCCCGGGTCGGGCTTCAGCCGCAGCTCGGTGTGGTCGGTGCCAAAGCGCTGGGCCACGCGCGCGGCGTATGGGGACTCGTCGTAGGTGGCGTCGTCGTCGAACCCGACGGCGAACGTACGCACGGGCCCCCGTTTGGCCATCTCGGCCACGATGAGGCTCGAATCCACCCCGCCGGACAAAAACCCCCCCAGGGGGACGTCGGCCACGAGGCGGCGCTCGACCGCCGCTCCGACGGCGCTCCGGACCTCGCGGAGGGCGTCGGGGACGGACAAGACCAGCGGCTCCCTGGTCCGCGCTTCGAGGTCCCAATAGGGGCGGATCGACGGCTCTCTGCCAGGCCGGAGCTCGAGCCGGCAGGCCGGCGGGAGGCGATGCACCCCCCGAAAGATGCTGTTCGGGGTGCCGACGTAGCCGAAGGCCAGGTACTCGGGGATCCGCGCCGGCTCGAGCTCGAGCGGCAGGACGACCCCGAGCGCTTTGGCCTCCGACGCGAAGGCGAACCCGCCTTTTGGCAAAACGGCGTAGTACAGCGGCTTTTTTCCCGCCCGGTCCCGCCCGAGCAAGAGGCGCCCGTCCCGCTCGTCCCAGATCCCGAACGCAAACATCCCGTCGATGGCGTCGAGGCCGGCCTCGCCGTGCTCGAGGTACTGCGCGAGCAGCACCTCGGTGTCCGAGCGGGTCACGAACCGGTGGCCGCGGCCCTCCAGCGCCCGTCGGAGCTCCTGAAAGTTGTAGATCTCGCCGTTGAACGTCAGCTGGACCCGGTCTTTGGAGAACGGCTGGGCGGCTCCGGTCCCGAGATCGATGACGGCGAGACGGGTGTGGGCGAACACGCCGGCCGGCCGGCCGGCCGGGCCGGACAGCACCCGCACCCCGTGCCCGTCCGGCCCTCGGTGGAGCAGGCGCTCCGCCATCGACCGCCCCACCTCCTGGAGGTCCGGCCCCTCCCCGACGAGCCCCGCGATCCCGCACATGCCCGCCTGCTAGCGCCCCCGGCGCTCCGGGTCATCCCTCGGCGTTTACTCGGGCGTCGCGTCGGGACACGGTCCGCCCCCGTGTCCTGGGCGCCGCTCTTGCTCGTGGCGCTCGTCGCCGGGCCCTACGACGTGGGGCGGTTCACGCTCGACGTCGAAAACGACGACTTCGGATCCGACCGGGACGAGGCGTTCACGAGCGGCATCCGCGCCCTGATCCGGGTGACCCCCGGGGAAGGCTTCGCGCTGTCGGACCTCGACCCCAACCTGAAGCGCCGGCGGATCCAGGAGTACTGGGGGCTGTCCTTTGGCCACGAGATGTACACGCCGGTGGACCTCCAGGCGACCGACCTCGCCGTGCTGTCGCGGGACCGGCGCTACGCTGGGTGGCTGTACGGGGCGCTTCGGGCCGAGGTCGCGCTCGACCACTCGCCGTTTCTCGCCCGCGGACAGTCCCTGTATCGGCTCGAGCTGAGCTTCGGCAGCACCGGCCCCCGGATCCGGACCGAGGCCCTTCAGCGGTACTGGCACGCGTTCATTCGCGACGCCCTCGGCCGACGGCGGCTCCCCGAAGACCCGAAAGGCTGGTCCGTCTACCAGGTCCCGAACCACTGGGGGGTGAACCTCGAGCTGCACCAGGAAGCCGAATTCCTCCGGGCCGAGCTGCGGGACCCGGGGCTGTCCCGGGCGGTGGCCGCTCGGTTCGGGATCCGGGCCGCGACGCTCGCGGGGGTCCGGGTCGGCAACATGCGGATCGACGCCAGCGCCGGGGCCACGATCCGGGCCGGTCTGCTCCCCTCGACCGTGTTCGACGAATTCGCGCTCCCCGCGGTGCTGCCCCGGTCGGTCCCGGTCGCCGTCTACGGGTTCGTCTCCGGACGCCTGACCGCCGTCGCCTACGACGCGCTGCTCGACGGGCCCCCGGGGGCAGAAGGCCCGTATCCGGACCGAAACCCGGTGCTCACCCAGCTCGAGGCCGGCTTCGTCGTTCGCTTCTCGGTGGTCGAGTTCATGTTCCGGCACGTCACCCTGTCCCCGGATCTCGCCCAGCGACCGCCGGGTGGGGTGTGGATCCAGAACTGGGGCCGGTTCACGCTGAGCTTCGCGTTCTATTGATTTTCGACCGCGCGCTTCAGGTTTTCGAGCTCCCGCTCGAGCACCGAGCCGATGAGCCGGTCGGCGAGCAGGGACAGAAACCACCGCTCACCGGCCCGGGCCATCCACGCCGTGGACCGGGCTCGAAGGGACTGGCGGCTCGTCACCCTGCTCGTGCCCGGCGGGCCGGCTTCGACCGAGAACCGGCCCTCGATGTCGAAAGGGGTCTGGTCCTTCTCCGGGAAGCGGTAGGCGACGCCGGCGCTGCTCGTCTCGGTGAGCACGATCCGCCGCAGCTCGCCCGCCTCGGGGTCTTCGAGCACGAGCGCGCCGCCGGCGCCCCGGGCCGGGCCTTCCACCCGGCCCTCGCCCGGCGGCAGGTACCAGCCCCGCCACCGCTCGATCGCCACCAGCCGCTCGAGCACCGCGGCCGGGGGCGCTTCGACCTCCACCCGTCGCTCGAGCACCAGGGACTCGGGCAGCCAGCCCGCGATCGCGACGCCGCCGAGCACCACGGAGAACAGCGCGATGGGCAGGATCCGAAACCCGGTTCGCATCGGCACCGGTTGTAGCAGACCGCGCTACCATGCGCGCGATGCACGCCGTGGTCGTCGCCCTGTGCGCGCTCGGGGCCGGGCCCGAGGGCCCGAGCTGGGACTTCGAGGCGCTCCGCCAGATCGTCGCCGAGCTCGACACCGCCGCTCGCCATCCGGACGTGGCGGCGATGGACCGCGCGCTCGCCGAGGCGGCGGGCCGGGCCTACGGCCAGTCGCCGATGCCCGGGGAGGCCACCGAGGACCTCGCCCGGCGGCTCCTGAAGCAGCGCGAGCCGAGCCATCCCCCCGTCAAGCCTGGGCAATGGCTGCTCGCTCTCGTGCGGCGCCTGTACCTCGACGTGGCCCACCGGGCGAAGGGGCTCGCCCGGTTTCGGACCGACCGCCAGGAGCGGGCCTGGCTCGACGGGCGGGCCCAGGCCGCCGCCGAGGCCGCCGAGGCGATCGGTGGGGAGCTTCAGATCGGTCTCGAAGGGGTCGAGGGTTTCGTGGAGCTGCCCCCTCGGGTGGGCGGGGCGCCGCCGACCCGGATCGGGGCCAAGGCCGAGCTCGCGGCGGGGCGGCTCATCATCGAGCGACTGCCCCGGGCCGATTTCTCGTCCGGGGCCGCGCCCGCCGACGCCCCGAGGACGAGGGGCGGGGCGCTGCGAGAGGTCTACGCCGCGCTGAAGCAGTACGATACGACGGCAAAGATGCTCGGGCGCTACGACGCGAGCTGGCGGAAGATGCAGGGGCACGTGCAGGCGCTGTTGCCGGGAGCGGCGCCCGCGCTCGTCCTCAACGAGCTCGCTCGGGCCGCCGCCGAGGCCAAGGTCGGCACCATTCACCTCGTCACGCTCGATCGGGACGGTGAGGTGCGGGAGCTCCCGATCCTCATCCATCCCAAGAGAGCTCGCCGGGCTGCGCGATCGGTCGAGGTCGGCTGTCCGGACGGCCAGCGCATAGACCAATGCGCCCGCCGCCTCGCCCACGCCCACGCCAGCGGCGCGGTCCATTACCAAGTTCCTTAGAAAAAACCATGTCGAGAACGAGGTCTCAGCGGTGCTTCGCGGGCCGGCCGCTTCGCTTCGAGCCACCGGAGCGCCCCCGAGATCGGGCCCGGCCTGGAGCGGCGCGCTGTCCGTCCGAACAACGGAGTCGATGCGGGCGGCCGGACCGACGTCGATCGAGGACCAGCTGATCGCCCGCCTCGGGGCCCGGGAGCTGGCGGTGCCGGTGCTGCCCCGGGTGGCGGCGAGTGTCCTCGGCGAGACCGACGAGACCTTCGATTTCCCCAAAGTCAGCGCCCAGGTTCACCGGGACCAGGCCCTCGCGACCCACATCCTGCGCGCGGCCAACGCGGCGGGGACGGGGGTCCGCGCGGCGCGGATCACGTCGCTGCAGCAGGCGCTGGTGCGGCTCGGCATCGGCCGGCTCCGCGCCCTGCTCGTCGCGGTCGTCGTGAAGTCGGAGCTGTTTTCGTCCCGCCGCCACGCCGCGCGGGCGGAGCTGTACTGGCGCGAAGCGGCGAGGACCGCGCACCTCGCCCGAGAGCTCGCCCGGGCCGAAAAAACCGACGAAGAGGCAGGGTTTCTCGGGGGATTGCTCGCGTCGGTGGGCAAGCCGGTGGTGCTCGACCAAATCGCCGCCGCCGAGCGGGAGGGCGGGGTCCTGGTCCCGTCGGCGGAGATCGACCGCCTGGTCGAGACCCTGCACGGGCTCGCGGGGAAGCGGCTCGTCGCCGCGTGGCGCCTGCCCGAGTGGGTGGCGGCCGTGATCGCCTTTTTCGAGCACGGGTACCAGGCGCCGGTCTTCCCGGAGTCGGTCGGATCGATCCGCCTCGCCGCTTGGGCCGCGGCAGGTGCGACGGGCCCTCCGCCCCCCGGAGCGTCGGAGGCGTCCGTGGCGTGCGTGCTCGCCGCGGCCGAAGGGGCGAACGCGTTCGCGGACGCCTTTTCTGCCTGAGGCGCCCCGTTTTGCCGTCCGGTGGAAGGCCCGGTTCAGTTCGGGCGATTTCTGCCGTACATCCGGGCCGGCGATGGTCACGCGCGCCGCGATTCGGGGGCTGCTGGGAGTGGCCGGCATCCTGGGGGCCATAGCTCCGGCGGAGGCCCAGCCCGCCGGCGATGAGGGCGCCCCGCTGGACGGGTCCGAGCCGCGGGGACGGCTGCCTCGCCCCCGGCTGTCCGACCCGCGGCTCGAGCTCGGCGAAGAGTGGCCGGCGGGCACGATCAAGAGCCAAATGGACCAAGACGGCACGATGATCCCGTTCGGGAAGGGAGCGGTGTTCGTCCCGGCCATGACCACCGGGCTCGACGAGCCTCCGGTCGAGGTGCTCCGGGGCGAGAAGCGGATGGCGGAAGGCACGACCGGCGCTCGAATCCTGCTCGACCCCGGCACCTACACCCTGCGCATCGGCTCCGGCGCGAGCCAGCAACGCATCACCGTGCAGGCGACCGTGAAAGAGATGTCCACGACGGTCATCCCGGTGAGCTGGGCGGCGCTCAGCGTGCACGTCGTGGACGTGACCTACGCGAGCATCCGGTCGAGCTACGAGCTGATTCGGACCTCGGATCGCGAATACATGGGCCTTGGTTTCGGTACCGACGAGCAAGCGGGAGAGCCGATCAGCACTTGGGTGCTGACCCCTGGCCTCTACAAGATCGTGCGGGTGGGCGACAACTATCGGGCCCGAAGGGACTTCGTGACCGTTCGATTGTTGCCCGGAAAGCACACCCACTTCCTGCTCGTGCTCGACGAGGACACCGGAGAGTTCGCGGGCGGGGGAGAAGTCCCGCCCGAGGAGCTGTTTCGGCCCCAGGACGGCTTCTTTGGCAGCCTGGTCGCGGGGGGAGACGTGACGATGAACGTCCGGAACAACATCCCCGGGCTCCCCGATGGGTATGCCCTGTCCGGTCGAGGCTTCATCGACGGGCGCTTTTCGCTCGAGCTGTTCTCGAACCCGCTGATCCTCCGGGTGCAGGTCGAGTCGGGGGTCGCCACCACGCCCGAATCGCCGGTCCAAAAGACCATCGACCGAGCCGACTTCGACGCGCTCTATCTGTACCGGATCGAGCCCTGGATCGGCCCCTACGTCCGATTCGGGGTGGAGACGAACCTGTTTCCCGGAGAGCGGCTGCTCCAGGAGCCCTTCGCGGTGGTGTACCGGGACCCGGCCGGGGAGGAGATCCGGCGCGACGTCTCCACCGACGCGGTTCAGCTGTCCCCGTCCTTCGGGTTCGCGTCGGTTCGGGAGGGGGTGGGGCTCAACGTCCGGGCGTTCAAGTCGGTGTTCGCCGAGCTGAACCTTCGGGTTGGGTTTGGCGCCCGCCACCGAATCACCAACGATCTGTTCGAGCTCGACCGGTGCTCCCGCGCGGTGGATGGCAGCGGGCAGACCGCCGCGGAGTGCCAGCCCCTCGAAGAGCCGGGCATCACGACCCTGTTCTTTCGCCGCATCCAGGGCAACGACCAGATCGGGGTCGAGACCGCCATGCTCGCCACCGCGCGCATCACCCGCTTCCTGCTGCTCAACTTGGAGGTCGATTCCTTGCTCACCGTCCCGTTCGAGAATTCGATCATCGAGGCGAGGGCCTCCGCCAACTTGAAGCTGACCTCGTTCTTGTCGGTGAACTACGTCGTCCGCTACGTCCGCGACGTGGTTCTCTCGCCGACCAACCCCGACCGGCTGCAGCAAGACATCCTGCTCCGCTTCTCGGTGGATCTGCTGTGAGGGCCAAGATCGAAGGGCCGCTGACCCGCCCGGCGGCGGCGGCGGCGAAAGCTCGGCTTTGGCCGCTGCTCAGCGGGGAGGGGCCGGTGGAGCTCGACCTCTCCGCGGTCGCCGCGGTCGACAGCGCAGGGGCCGCTCTGCTCGCGCTGTTCGCCCGGGAGCTCGCGACCCGCGGCCGGACCCTGCGCCTCGTGGAGGCCCAGCCCGCGGTGCGCCGCACGCTCGAGCTGTTCCCGTTCGACCGGCCCCCGCCCGTTCCCCCTCCGCGCCCGGTCGGGCTGTTCGAGCGGACGGGGGACCAGGCGCTCGGCGCGCTCGGGGTGCTGGTGCAGTTCGGCTCGATCATCTCCGACGCCGCCGTCTTTCTCGCCCAGGGCATCCTTCGCCCCCGCACCCTCCGGCCGAGCGTCGTCTTGTACGAGATGAGCGCGCTCGGCTCCCGCGCGGTGGGCGTGGTGGCCACGATCGCGTTTCTCGTCGGAGGGACGATGGCGCTTCAGAGCGCCGCCCAGCTGAGGCAGTTCGGCGCGAACATCTTCGTGGTGGACCTCATCGCGATCTCGATGACGCGGGAGCTGGGCCCGCTGATGGCCGCGATCATGGTGGCGGGGCGAAGCGGCTCGGCGGTCGCGGCCGAGATCGGGACGATGGTCATCAACGAAGAGATCGACGCGCTCGAGACCATGGGGATCAATCCCATCCGGTTTCTCGTCGTCCCGAAGCTGCTCGCGATCACGATCACCCAGCCCATCTTGAGCATGATCTCGAACGTCGCCGGTATCTTCGGCGGGTTCTTGGTGGCGGTCCTCTACCTGGACGTGGGGCCGATGACCTTTCTCGACCGGCTGCAGGGCGCCTTGATGCTGAAGGACCTGATGACCGGGCTCGCGAAGTCTCTGGTCTTCGCGCATCTCATCGTCTCGGTCGGGGCGCTGTGCGGGTTTCGAACGTCAGGGGGCTCGGACGCGGTCGGGCGTTCCACGACGACGAGCGTGGTCGCCGGGATCTTCTGCGTGATCACCGCCGACGCGGTCTTCTCGCTCCTGTTCTATTTCGGGGATTGAAGTCCGGTCTCGCTCGCCCACCACGCCGCGCTCACCCACGCGGCCACGTTTTGAGCGAGCGCGGCCGGATCGATCTTGTCGAGGGTGTCGTCCGCGGTGTGGTGCAGATCGAAGTAGTCGCGGCCGTCCTGGTCGAGACCGATCACCGGGACTTGGGCGCGGATGAGGGGCACGAGGTCCGGCCCTCCCGCCCGGCCGTTGTCGCCGAGCACGATCCGGAGCCGCGCGAGCGAGGGGGCGAGCGCGGCCACCGCTGGCCAGGTCGCGTCCGGTACCCGGGCCGACAGCCGGTACACCGGGCCGGCCCCAAAATCGGACTCGAGCGCGGCGACGTGCTTTCCGAGCTCGGCGGCGTGGGTCTTCGCGTAGGCCTCGGCCCCTACGAGCCCCACCTCTTCGGCGCCGAAGAGCACCACCCGGATGGTTCGGGCCGGCCGCCGGGGCCCGTGCTCGAGCAGGATCTTGGCCGTCGCCACCACGATCCCCACCCCGGCGCCGTCATCGACCGCCCCGGTGCCGAGGTCCCAGCTGTCGAGGTGGGCGCCGAGCAAGACGATCTGCTCTGGATGCTCCCGCCCCCGGACTTCGGCGATGACGTTGCCGCTCGGTTTTTCACCGGTGGCGTGGGCGCCGAGCTCGAGCCGCAGCCGGACCGGGCCGAGCGAGAGGAGCCGGGCGAGCTGGTCGGCGTCGGGGGCGGCGAGCGCGGCCGCTGGGATCGCGGGGACCGCCGGGTCGTAGCGGAACATCCCGGTGTGGGGGAAACGATGGCTGTCGGTCCCGACGCTGCGGATGAGCGCCGCGACCGCGCCTCGGCGGGCGGCCTCGCGGGGGGCGCCGGAGCGCACCCGAACGACGGAGCCGTACCCAGCGCCGTCTTGGGTGCGGGGCATCGGCTGGTCGACGAAGGCGATCTTGCCGGCGAGGCTCCCGCTGGGCGCCTTCGACAGGGCATCGAGGCTCTCGAAGCGGACGACTTCGGCTTCGATCCCGCCGTCGGGGGTGGCGACGCTCGGGCCGAGCAGGGTCACGGCCAGGCTCTGCTCGTACGGGGGCAGCACGGTCGCCCGCTCGGCCCCCCGGGTCCAACCGGGGACGGTCACCGGCTCCACCCAGACTTCATCGAAGCCGAGCGCGCGCAACCGGCGGAGCGCCCAGGTCCGGGCCCTCGCTTCGGCCTCGGTTCCGGCGAGCCGGGCTCCGACCTCGGTGGTCAGGGACGAGACCAGCTCGTACGCGAGCCCGCTCGCGGTGGCGTGCGCCTGCAGGGCGGCGATCTCGGCGTCGAGCGGGGACCCGGCGAGCAGGGAGGACAAGAGGAGAGGAACCATGCGCGAAGGACGCTCCCAGAACCGACGCTGACGCGAAAGCGCGCAGCAAGCGGAGGCCGGCCCGCAAAGGCGTGCCCCCCGGCGACGGACCTTTGCGCCGGGCCTCGAAGTAGGCTCCCATGGGTCCGGATGGACGGTTCGGGGCGACAGCCGACGGTGGAGGTGCGCTCCCTGGTCGCCCGCTACGGGGCGACCACGATTCTCTCTGGGCTGGACCTCGACGTCCTGCCCGGCGAGATCCGGGTCATCCTCGGGGGCTCCGGCAGCGGGAAGAGCACCCTGCTCAAGCACATGATCGGGATGATCAGCCCGGCGGAGGGCCAGATCCGGCTGCTCGGACAGGACCTGAGCACGCTCGGCGAGGGGTCGCGCGAGAACCTGCTGCGACGGATCGGGGTGCTGTTTCAAGGCAGCGCGCTCTTGAACTCCCTCACCGTGCACGACAACATCGCGCTGCCCCTTCGCCAGGATCCGAAGCTGCCGAAGGACGTCATCGACGAGATCGTGCGCATGAAGCTCGCGCTGGTCGAGCTCTCCCACGCCGCCTCTCTGTTTCCGTCGGAGCTGTCCGGCGGGATGAAGAAGCGGGCGGGGCTCGCCCGGGCGATGGCGCTCGACCCCGAGGTCCTGTTTTGCGACGAGCCGAGCGCGGGGCTCGACCCGATCACCGCCGCGCAGCTCGACAAGCTGCTCATCAACCTCCGCGACCGATTCGGGATGGCGGTGGTGGTGGTCACCCACGAGCTCGCGAGCGTCGAGCTCATCTCGGACCGGGTCGTGATGCTCCACAAAGGCCACATCATCGCCGACGGCGGGCTCACCGAGGTGCGGCAGACCGATCACCCGATGGTGCGGGCCTTCTTCGACCGGGTGGCCGAGCTCGAGCCCCCGCCGGCCAGCGTCTTCGCCCGGTTCGGCGCGGAGGTTTCGTGCAGCTGAACCGGGCCCAGAAGGTCCGTCTCGGCATCTTCGTGGTGACCGGGGCGGTGCTGATCGGCGGCTCGGCCCTGGTGCTGGCTGGCCTGCGCTTGTGGGAGCAGCGCGACGTGTACACCGTTCGTTTCGCGTCGAGCGTCAGCGGCCTCGAGGAGAGTTCCCAGGTCCGCTACCAGGGGATCAGGGTGGGGCGGGTGGAAGAGATGCGGATCGCCGCCGACGACCCGAAGCTCATCGAGGTGGAGATGTCCCTCGAGCGGGGGACGGCGCTCTACGAGGGCACCGAAGCGGTGCTCGCGATGTCCGGCATCACCGGGCTCAAGACCATCAACCTCACGCCGGGAGAGATGCGGGATGGGCTCATCCCTCCTGGCTCCCGGCTCCCCGCTGGCGCTTCGCTCATGGAGAAGCTCGAGGACGACGCCGAGGTCATCGCCGCGAAGGTCGCCCGGGTGGCCGACCAGCTGGCCGAGTGGACGAGCGACGAGAACCGGGCGCGGGTCGAGCGCATCCTCGACAACGTGGCTCGTCTCACCGCGACGGTGGACGGCGTGCTCGAGCGGTCGGAGCGCCCGCTGCTCGCCGCGGTGGGCCAGCTCGTGCAAACCGGGGGCGCGGTCGAGCGGCTGTCGAACGCGGCGTCCGCGGTGCTCGAGGACAACCGGGGCGAGATCAATCGGACGCTGGCCGCCATCCGGGCCAACCTAGGAGAGGTGAAGCGCATCATCGGCGCCGTGGACGAGCGCGACGTGGCGGAGACGGTCCGGGCGGCGAGGGGAGCGATGGAGGCGATCGACAAGCGTTTCGGAGACGAAGAGTTCGGCCGATTGGTGGTCCAGCTCCGCCGCACCCTGACCGACGTGACTGGGCTGCTCGGGGAGCTCGATCTGGCGGTTCGGGCGAGCAGGGAAGACTTCGTCCTCGCGCTGAAGCGGATAAGGGAGGCGAGCGAGGACGTTCGGGAGTTCAGCCGGCTCATCGCGCAGGATCCGTCGGTGCTCGTGCGCGGGACGGAGGTGTCGGAGTGAGGGCGGCGCTGCTCGTGGTGAGCTTCGCGCTCGCCAGTTGCTTCGGCGCGGTTTCGGTCCAGCGGAACTTCTTCGTGCTCTTCGTGGACGTCGAGCCAGGGCCCCGGCAACCCACCTTGCGAGGTCTGCTCCGGGTCCGGGACCTCGACGCGGAGAGCGTCTACGAGAAGTTCCAGATCGTGATCCGGCGGAGCCCGTGGCAGCTGCGCTATTCGGGGACCAACCTGTGGGCGGTCCGGCCCAACGTCATGGTGGCGGACTTGATGGCCCGTTCCTTCAAGAGCGCCTCCGTGTTCACGGCGGTGACTCGGGACCTCTCCGCCGGGCGGCCCGACTTCACGCTCGCCGGTGAGCTCACCGCGCTCGAGGTCTACGAGTCGGACGATGCGTGGTACGCCCACCTCTCGATGGCGCTGCGGCTGAACCGATTCGACGACGGAGAGCAGATGTGGCGGTTCGAGTTCGACGAGCGCAAGCTCGTGGGGACCACCGACATGTCCCATGCGGTGCGGTCGATGTCGGAGCTGCTGCAGCTGGCCACGCGGCGGGCGGTGGTCGAGCTGCTCGACGCGGTCGAGGGGGTCAGCGACCCCCTGTTGCCCGGCCCGTCGGTGGGGACCTTCTTCCGGCCGTCCGGCGACAGGCCTGATTCCCTAGAGGCCAACCCAGACGCGCCGCGAATTCCCGCGCTGCGGCGCTCGCTGCCGCCGGACGAATCCCCGCCAGAGATCATCATCGGCCCCGACGACGATTGACGCCGCCGGCGTCGGCCCGGTGTGGCATCTTTCCTTCCCATGGCGAGCGAAGAACCCTGGGTTGGGGTGATCATGGGCTCGAAGAGCGACTGGGAGAGGGCCATGGTGTTCGCCCACGAGACGCTCGAGGCCCTCGAAATCCCCCACGAGTGCCGGGTCGTGTCCGCTCACCGGACGCCGGACGTGATGGTGCGCTACGCCCGGGAGGCGGCGGGCCGGGGCCTCGAGGTGATCATCGCCGGCGCGGGCGGGGCGGCGCACCTGCCGGGCATGACCGCGGCCGAAACCCCGCTGCCGGTCATTGGCGTCCCGGTGCCGGCGACGTCGCTCGGCGGCCTCGACGCTCTGCTCTCGATCGGCCAGATGCCGGCCGGGGTCCCGGTGGCGACGATGGCGATCGGGAAGGCGGGCGCGATCAACTCGGCCGTCTTCGCTGCGCGCATCCTCGGTCTCACCCGGCCCGAACTGAGGCGCCGGCTCGACGCCTGGTGGGAGAAGCGGCGGGACGCGGTCCTCGCGGAGCAGCTCCCATGATCTTGCCTGGCAGCACGATCGGCATCCTCGGGGGAGGGCAGCTGGGCCGGATGCTGGCGGCGAGCGCCCGGCAGCACGGCTACCGGGTGGTCGTGTTCGCGTCCGAGCCGAACAGTCCGGCGGCCGAGCTGGCGGACGCCGCCGTGGTGGCCGATTACGGTGACGTGGAGGCGGTGGCGCGCTTCGCGAGCGGCGCCGACGTCGTCACCTTCGAGTTCGAGAACGTGCCCGCAGCGTCCGCCCGGGCCGCGGCAGAGGTGGCTTTGGTGCGGCCCGACCCCCAGATTCTGTACGTGGCCCAGGACCGGCACCGGGAGAAGTCGGAGGTGGCAGCGGCGGGGTTTTCGACCACGCCCTACCGCTTCGTTCCGTCCGTGGCCGAGCTCGCTGCGGCCTGGGAGGCGATCGGCTCCCCCGCGGTGCTCAAGACCGCGCAGGCGGGGTACGACGGCAAGGGCCAGCGCCGAGTGGAGACTTTGGAGGCGGCGGAGGCCGCGTTCGAGGGGCTCGGAGCGGTGCCGTGCGTGCTCGAGGCGTTCGTGCGCTTCGACCGGGAGCTCTCGGTGGTGGTCGCGAGGGGCGAGAGCGGCGAGATCCGTGACTACGGCGTGTTCGAGAACGAGCATGCCAGCCACATCCTCGACGTGAGCGTCGCCCCGGCGAGCCTCCAGCCGGCCATCGAGGACCGGGCCCGGGCGCTCGCTCGCTCCGTGGCGGAGCGGCTCGGACTGGTGGGCGTGGCCTGCGTCGAGCTGTTTTGCACCGACGACGGGCAGCTGTGGTTCAACGAGCTCGCCCCGCGCCCCCACAACTCGGGCCACCTCACCATCGAAGCCCACGAGACCCACCAATTCGAGCAGCAGCTGCGCGCGGTGTGCGGGCTCCCGCTCGGCTCGGTTCGAGTCCGGTCTCCGGCGGCGATGGTCAACCTGCTCGGCGACCTGTGGGGCTACCACGAAGACGGGACCGAAAAACGGGCTCCGGCCTGGGAGCGCGCGCTCGCGCTGCCCGGCGTCCACCTTCACCTGTACGGAAAGACGGTTCCTCGACCAGGCAGAAAGATGGGTCACCTCACCGTCTTGGCCGAGACCGGGCAACAGGCGCGGGCCTTGGCGCTCGCGGCGCGGGCTGCGCTCGCGCCAAAGGTCTGACCAGCGATCAGAATCGGCCGGCCACCGCGATCCCGGCCCCCCCGTCGCCGGGGGCGGTCGGGGAAACGGCGATGGACTCTTCGTGGCCGGTGAAGGCGAAGAGCAGGGCGCCGATCACGGCGGAAGCCGCCCCGACCCCGATGAGCACGTCGGCGGCGAGTGCCTTGTCCCTGGTCGAGCTGGACAGGCGCTCGCGCTCCACGAGCGGGGACCGGTCGTTTCGGGCCTGCTCGAGCGCGCGCTCGTCTTCGAGGGCCAGGATGCCGAACACGCCGCCGACCGCGGCGACCACCGCCCCGCCCCCGATCAACGTCCACTCGGCGGCGCGGGAGCGAGGCTCCGGCGGTCGCGCGACCGAGACGTTCTCCGCGGCAGGCTGGGGCGCGGGCGCCCGGGACGAAGCTGCTCTCGACCGGGCCTCCCGCTCCCGCTCGAGGGCTTCGATCGCGTCGAGAGCCTTGGCCCGCAGCTCGGCCGTCGTCCCCGGCAGGTCGATGAAGCGCCGATAGGCCACGATCGCCGCCTCCCGCTCGAGCGCCTTTTCGTGGGAGCGAGCGATGTTGTAGAGCAGGTTCGGCTTGGGATCGATGTCGTAGGCGGCCTTGAAGCTCCGGATCGCCTCGGCGTAGCGCCCCTTCTCGTAGTGTTCGAGGGCATCGTCGAGCAGCGAGGAGAAGTCTCCTTGCCGGCTGTTGGTCTGGGCGATCCCGACCATCGGGGTGGCGAACACGGCGCATACCAGCGCCCAAGCCGCAGTCTTCATGGGTTTCTCAATCCACGACCGGAATGGGGCGATCCCGGAGGGCCGGAACATCCCCCTCATCGACCGCCCGCACCGAGCGGTCCCTTGCCTTCGAGTCGTCCATCTCCGGGACGGTCGTGTTCGATTCGCCCGCCGCCGGGTTGGGCGACGTGGGTTCTTTTGGCGTCGAGAAGGACTCCGAAGACCCCCCAGACGGAGGGGCGGGCAACGGCTCGGACGGTTCCGGCTCCGCCGCCGCCCGGCGGGGCGGGGGCGGTCGTTGTTTGGGTGCCACCCGAGCCGGCGTCGGACGATCCGGGGCGGCCCGAGCCGGCGCCGGACGAGCGGCGACCGGCGCCGCTCGGTCGGCTTCCCCCGTCGGAGGGTCGGGCGGCCGCTGGTCTCGAGGCGTTGCGAGGGCAGGGCGCGCTTCCTCGCGTTCCTCGCGGTCCGGAGCGACCATCGGCTCGGAGGGGCTCGGGGAGAGCTCCACCCGCGCCGTGGTCAGGCCGGCCTCGATGCGCACCGGAATCGACCGGGGGGCGTGACCCTCCAAGCGAAACTCGAAGGTTCGCGTTTGCCCGGGGGCGACGTGGGCGAGGGAGACGAGGAGCGGCGTGAGCCCGAGCCGCTCGTCCTCGAGCCAAACTTCCGCCCCACCGGGCACGCTCTCGGCCCGAAACTCGACCCGCACCGGCGCCGCTTCGGTCCCGCCGGTGGCCGGGCCGGGGGTCCGCGCCCACCGGGTGAGGCCGAAGGCCGCGATGCCCGCCACCGCGCCACCGAGGAGCAGCACGAGGGCGGCGGCGCTCCGCCGGCGCCGGGGAGGCAGCGGCGTCGGGTCATCGTCGGCGACCACTGCCGTCGCCAAGGCGGCCGGTCGAGCGGGAGACACCACCACCGAGGGCACCGGAAGCTCCCCGGTCAGGAACTGCTCGAGCGAAGGCGAGGACGGGTCGAGCGCCGGACGGATTCGGCTCGGGGTCCGCGGGTCCAGAGGGATCCCGCTTCGGAGCGCGGAGCCGATGGAACGAATCGACGACTCCCCGCCGATCGGGCCGTCCGAGACGAGCCGGTACGCGGCCTTCAGCTCGTCCAGCAGCTCGTCCATCGACGGGTAGCGGTCCCCCGCCCGCTTCGCCAGGCATCGCTGCACGATCACCTCGAGCTCGGGCGGGCAGTCCGCTTCGGAGACGTCCCGGATGGCGGGCGGCGGGGTCCGGAGGTGATGGTTGAGGATCTCCACGCTGCCCTGCCCGACGAAGGGCGGCCGGCCGGCGAGCAGGTGAAACAGAATGACGCCAAATGAGTAGACGTCGGTCCTCGGGTCGACGCTCTGGCAGCGGATCTGCTCGGGCGCCATGTACCGCGGGGAGCCGAGCATCGTCCCCGCGCGGGTCAGGTCGAAGTCTTCGCCCTCCACCGCACCGGGTGCGGACTCGAAGATCTTGACCAGCCCGAAATCGAGCACCTTCACGAAATCGGCGGCGAGCCCGTCCTCGTCGTCCCTCAGGAGCACGATGTTGCTGGGCTTGAGGTCCCGATGGACGACTCCGGCCCGGTGGGCCGACCGCAGAGCGCGGGCGGTCTGGATCGCGATGGCGCAGGTGCGCTCCGGGCTGAGGCGGACCTCGCGGGCGATCACCCGGGACAGCGGCTCTCCGTCGAGGAACTCCATCGCGGTGAAGAGGTCGCCATCTTCGGTCTCGCCGTAGTCGTGCACGGTCACGATGTGGCGATGGGTCAGACGGGCGCACGTCGAGGCCTCGAGCAAGAACCGGCGGCGAAACTCTTCGTCGAAGCTCTGGGGGATGAGGATCTTGATCGCGACCTTCCGGCCGAGCGGGATCTGGGTCGCGAGGTACACGCAGCCCATCCCCCCTTTCGCGATCATGCGCTCGAGCTGGTATTTCCCGTTCAGGACCTGCCCGGCGCGAAACCGACGCGACCCGGCGCTCTCCCGGACCGGGCTCACCGACTCGACGGCCTGGGGCTCGACGAGCGATCCGCTCTCTTCGATTCGGGTCGCCCCGTCGGAGGGGTTGCGCGGCGCGGGGCGTGGGGACGCGGGTTCGTTGGGATCGGTCACCGAAGCCTCCGAGCGTCCGCGACCCGGTCTTGGGATCCCGTTGGCCCGCGTTCGCCGCCGCGCCACCAGCAAGACCGCAGCCCCGAACGTTCCATGTCCGGAAATCATCATGCCCCGAGGTCCGGCGACGACGCAAACCTCGGAACTCGGTCTAGAGCACCGAACGGGTTGGAACGGCGCCTCCAGGCGAAGGATCCTGTGTTCT
>DAIQNR010000086.1:0-23289 GCA_036788295.1 Myxococcota bacterium | reverse complement strand
AACGGCAACGGCAACGGCAACGGCAACGGCAACGGCAACGGGGCCGGACCGGGCCGCAACGTCATCACCGGCGACGTGACCGACCTGAGCCCTCGCGGGACTTGGGGCGGCGTGATCGTCGACGGCTTCGCCCTCGACAGCGCTGGCGACGAGAACGGCGAGCTGACCTCGGAGGCGTCGCCCGCGGATAGCCCGCGCTGGTTCGGTGGCCAGAACACCAACGACAGCAGCGGGTCGATGCGGTACGTCATCATCGCCGAGTCCGGCTTCGAGTTTCGGCCCGATGAAGAAGTCCAGGGGCTGACCCTGGAGGCCGCCGGCAACGGAACCACCATCGAATACATCCAGGTCCTCGGATCCCAGGATGACGGCATCGAGTGGTTCGGCGGCAGCGTCAACAACAGCTACCTCGTGATCAACGGCTGCGACGACGACTCGCTCGACGTCGATGAAGGCTTCTCGGGCAACATCCAGTTCGCCATCACGATCCAGGGAGCGGAGCACGGCGACAAGGGGATCGAGTCGGACGGAAAGTTCGACCTGTTGCCCTTGACCACCCCGAACTTCGTGAACGTCACTCAGCTCGGCGCGGACGGAAACCAGAGCGACTCGCTGGCGGCCCACCACCGCGAGAACTTCGCTGGCAAGGTGTTTCGGTCGGTCTATACGGACGACCTCCTCCGCAACACGGAATGGGACGCCGGCTGCATCGACATCGACGATGTGCTGAACCCGGAGAACACGTACCGGGACGTCCTCTTCAACTGCAGCCCGCAGTCCCTCCACATGGATGGAGACACGCTCGAGCAAGATGGCGTGGACAACGGGCAGTTTCAGTTCATCGAGGACGAGGGCCTGACCATCGACCCGGAAACGCTGGCCATTCGGCCCTCGGCTTCCGTGGCGGCGCCATCCGCTCCCCTCCCGCCCGGCCTCGTGGACGCCCGGTACTACGGAGCGGTCGATCCGAGCGCCACCGAGGCGTGGTGGATGGGCTGGACCTACAACGAGTCTTCCGTCGATGGAAAGCTCCCCGGACCGGACTTCCATCCGCTCCAGGACGACATCGAGAGCGGCGCCATCACGCCCGCCACCGAGCACGCGTGCGCCCAGGTCAACTCGGGCTTCACCAACGGCGGGTTCACGACGATCTTCGGCCGCCAGTTCCCGGTGTGCATCATCAACGGTGACATCACCGAGGATACTTCGCTCCCGAACAGCCATGTCTTCGCGTACCGAACGTTCATCAACGTGGGGACGGGCAACGTCCAGCTCTCGGGGGGCCAGCCCACCACGAGCCCGACGCTCACCATCCAGGAAGGCACCCAGATCTACGCCCAAGCGAACCAGGGGGCGTTCTTCGTCATCACCCGAGGCGCTCGCATCGAGGCCCGGGGTACCCGCGACCGGCCGATCATCTTCGCCGGCACCGAGATGAACTTCGATTGACTCGGATAGGAGCCTTCCAAGACGCGGAGGCTCCTCCCGGGAGGAAGCGCCATCGGTCCATCCTCGGCGCTTCCTCCCCCCCAATCTTCCTCGAGTCGGCATCGCCCACGACGACTCTCAAAGCCCAATTTCGAGGACTCGACCCCCATGAAAGACCCGAAACGCCATCACCGATGGCCCTCGTTGGCTCTCTCGGTTGCGGCGCTCGCCGTCCCGGCGGCAGCGACCAGCGCCGAGGACGAGCTGGGCAAGCTCGCCGACACGCTGATCGGCCTGCGCGGGGAGGTCGAGTCGCTCCACGACGAGATCGAGTCGAACCAGCAGAACCACCGCAATCGCATGTCTTCGCTCTCCCAGCGACGCGCCGAGCTCGAGGCCCAGGTCCAGCGCCAGGAACTCGACATCGAGAAGGTTCGACGGCAGGTCGCCGAGCTTCGAGACA
This sequence comes from Myxococcota bacterium, assembly GCA_036788295.1. Taxonomy (GTDB): domain Bacteria; phylum Myxococcota; class Kuafuiibacteriia; order Kuafuiibacteriales; family Kuafuiibacteriaceae; genus JAHQVK01. The sequence goes on along the minus strand of DAIQNR010000086.1, from coordinate 21,398 downwards.
AGGCGGCGAACGCCGGCGAGGTGTCCGCGGCGCTTCAGCCCGCGGCCAAGCGCGCCGCGGAGCGACTCGAGGAGTACGTGTCGTCGTCCCTCCCCTTCACGGTCGACGAGCGACTGGCGGAGATCGACGAAGTTCGCAAGAAGCTCTCGAAGGGTGAGATATCGGCGCCTCGAGCGCTGAACCAGCTTTGGAGCTTCGTGGAGGACGAGCTTCGGCTCTGCAAAGAGAATGGGCTCTTTCGCCAGACCATCCCGCTCGACGGCGAAGAGCAACTGGCCGACGTGGTCCGGGTGGGCATGGTCATGCTGTTCTTTCGGACCGGAGATGGTCGGTACGGCCACGCCGAGCGCTCGGCCGACGGATTTCGCCACGTCGTCGTGGACGGTCAGTCGGCAAAGAACGTCGAATCCTTGTTCGAAGACTTTCAAAAGCAGGTTCGCAGTGGGTTCTTCGAAGTGCCCAACGCGCTGCCGGGAGCGGGCCGATGAGAACGCCGATTCCGACCCTGGTCGCTGCGCTTGTGCTGGCATCCACTTCCGCCTGGGCCCAAACGCGGCCTGACGCGCCGGGTCCTGCTGCGTCCCCCAACGGGTCGAGCGCAACAACAGGCGAGGGCTCGGCACCAGACAGCCCGAACATGAGCCTTCGGGACGCCTACAAGCGGGAGTTCGCCTTCCTCGCCGGGCAGAAGCGCCAGCTCGCCGAGCGGCTCGGGCAGGTCGAACGACAGACCCGCGAAGAGGACCGGAAGCTGCAGGCCGAAATTCAGGCCCTCGAGTCGAAGCTGCTCGGGCTCGAGGCGAAAAACCAGAGCACTCGCGAGAGCCTCGTGGAGGCTGAGCAGACGCAGATGTCATCGACCGATGACGAGCAACTGGTGGAAGCAACGCTTCAGCAAGCCCTCGCGACGCTCACCGACTACGAGGTCGAGCTGACGGAGGCGGATGGCGACAAGAGCCAACAGCTCGTGGGCCGATTCGAAAAAGCGGTCGAGCTGCTCGAGCGCCTGTCTACGGTGACCCGAAGCGAAGGCAGCTTCTTTCAGGCCGACGGAACCAAAGTCACGGGTCAGATCGTCCGGGTGGGCCGGGTCGCGGCGTACGGGGTGTCCGAGCAGGCCGCCGGTGCGCTCGCTCCGGCCGGCGGAGGCAGACTCAAGATTTGGAAGGACCCGAGCAGCTCGACCGCGAGAGCGCTCGCCTCCGGCGAGTCTCCCGAGAGCTTGTCGATCTTCTTGTTCGAGTCCCTCGATAGCCAAGTCGACGACGGGAAGGGCGAGACCATGCTCGAGCACGTGGCGAGCGGTGGGTCCATCGGGTGGGTCATCGTGGCGCTCGGCGGCCTCGGACTCCTGCTCGTTGGCATTCGCGCGTTCCTGCTCGGCCGTGCGGCAAGCGACACCTCCAGCCTCGAGCGAACCATCGAGAGCCTCGTTGGAGCGGGGCGATACGGGGAAGCCATCGAGCATGCCAAAAGGACCCGAGGCTCGGCCGCTCGAGTGGTGGCCTCCTTGCTGGCCAAGCTGAGCGATGGAGTCGAAGACGTCGAAGATGTGGTGTCCGAGAGCATTCTCAGAGAGAGCCGCCGAATCCAGCGGTTCGGCGCCATCATCCTGGTCATCGCGGCCGTGGCGCCTCTGCTCGGCTTGCTGGGCACCGTCACCGGCATGATCTCCACTTTCGACGTCATCACCAAGTACGGCACCGGTGACCCGAAGATGCTGTCGGGCGGAATCTCCACCGCGCTGGTCACGACCGAGCTTGGGCTCATCGTCGCGATCCCTACGCTTCTTCTTGGGAACCTCCTTCGAGGATGGGGTGAAGGAATCGAGAGCGACATGGAGCGCGTAGTCCTGAGGGTCGTGAACGTGCACAAAGAGGCACGGCAAGGCCCCGAGTCGGGCCAGACGCGCGCCTGAACCGGAGACGAACATGGGCATCTCGGTCCAGGCGTTCTTGAAGTATGTCGAGCTGGGCGGATACGTCATGCCGCCCCTCATTCTGGCGACGCTCGCGCTGTGGTTCGCGCTCGGGTTTCGCGTCTCGGTCCTGCGCAAGGGGCGAGACCTCGATCCAAGGCTCCTCATGAAGCAGGTCGAAGCGGGCAGCCTCGGGACGCCTCGCAGCGCCGTCGAGCGAGCCGCGGTCCAAGGCCTCGAGGTCAAGCGACGAAGCCCATTCAACCTGCGGGCGAAGCTCGATGACCAGTTCGGCTACATCGCGCGCGACCTCGTCCGGTTCCGGGTGCTCACATCGACCGTCGTCGCCGTGGCCCCGCTGCTTGGTTTGCTCGGCACCGTCTCGGGAATGATCGAGACCTTCGCTTCGCTCGGTGACATGACGCTCTACACCCAGTCCGGCGGGATCGCGGGAGGCATCTCCCAGGCTCTTCTCACCACGCAGTTCGGGCTCACCGTAGCCATCCCGGGCCTCATTATACATGGTCTGCTCGAGCGAAGGCAGCGCGTGCTCGAGACGCAGATCGAGGAGGTCAAGAACCTTCTGTGCGACCAACCGCCGAAAGGAGCCAGGACATGAAGTTTCGCCGCAAGAAAGAGGAGCGGCAAGACCTCGACATCTCGCCCCTCATCGACATGGTCTTCATCCTCTTGATCTTCTTCATGGTCAGCACGACCTTTCAGAAGGACATGGATCTCGAGATCAACCGTCCGAAGGCATCGAGCGGCTCGAAGTCCTCGAGCAAGGCGATTCGCATCTTCATCGCCAAAGATGGGAACACCTTCATGGACGGCCAGCCGGTGAGGACGTGGATGATCCAGAGCCGGGTCCGCGACCTGCTCGAGACGGGCAGCACGGAGTCGGTGTTGGTCGTCGCAGACGACAGCGTTCCCACCCGAAAGCTCGTCGAGGTCGTGGACCAAGCCCGTCTGGCGGGCGCCGAAGACGTCGGTGTCGCTACGGAGCAAGAGGCCGGCCGATGACCCACGCCATGCCTGCAAACGCGGCGTCCCTACGCAACCATGCCTTTGGCGTGGTGTTCATGCTGGTCGGCTCCACCGTCGTTCTTGGCTCCGTGGTCGTGATGAACGAGCTCTCGCAGCCGCCCGAGCGGCAAGAGGTCGAGACGGGGACCATCATCGAGGTGCAGCAGCCGCCGCCACCGAAGCCGAAGCCGAAGCTGGAGCGACCGAAGCCAAAACCCAAGCCGAGGCCCAAGTCGCCGCCTCCCCCATCCATGGCGGCGCTCACCTCGGGTCTGAGCGGTATCGAGGTGGACCTACCGAACCTTCAGTTCCAAGACCTTGGCGGGGCCGCCTCAGACCTCTTCGGCGGAGGTGAGGACGTCGTGCACACGAGCGATTCCGTCGACGAGGCCCCAAGAGCGGTTCAGCAGACGGCTGTCCAATATCCACCCCGGCTTCGCGACAAGGGCGTCGAGGGGTATGTGCTCTTCAGCGTGCTCGTCGACGCGACCGGCAACGTGACCCGCGTCAAGATCCTCGAGTCCAAGCCTCCGGGGGTCTTCGACGACGCTGCCCGCGAAGCCATCCAGGGCTGGAAGTTTCAGCCGGCATATTACGAGGGTGAGCCAGTCAAGAGCTGGGCGCAGCAGAAGATCAGTTTCGAGCTGAGGCGATGATGAATCGAGTATCGACCCTCGCGTTTCTCTTGGCCGTCCTGTCGCTCACGGAGCCGATGGTAGGGGTCTGCGTCGCGGAGGACGTAGACTACCTCGAGCTCGCCGCCGTCATGGTCCGGGACGGGAGGTACGAACGGGCCGCGAACACGCTCGCGCAGGTCGATCTCGAGAGCGCAGAGCTCGACCGGGCGCGATTTCACTTCCTGCGAGGCCTGGCCCGCTTGAACCTCTCGCTGTTCAGCCAGGCCGCCGAAGACTTCGAGGCCGCGATTTCAGAGCAGAGCTCGAGGGCCGAAGCTGACGAGAAGGTCACGCTCGATCGCCGCTGGTTCGTGTACCTCGCGCAAGCCCACTTCTACTCGAACCAGTACCAGGCGGCGCTGACGGCGTTCGCCGAAGCCGGGGAGGCCGCGGACGCCATCAAGACCACCTACGCGCTTCGCGGCGAGGCTTTTCGGAAGCTGGAGCGGTACGAGGAAGCCTGGGACATCTTCACCGCGGGCATAGAGCGATATCCTGATTACCAAGAAGTGAAACGGCGCCGAGTGTTCCTGGCGATCGACCGAAAACTCTACCAGGCCGCGGCTGCGCTCGGCCGGGACTACCTGACCAGCGCCGACGCCACGGCCAACGACTATCTCGCCGTCGGGGGTGCGTTGTACCAGGCCGGCAGCCGCTCCGAAGCGCTCGAGTTCTTCGAGCAGGCGAACCTCCGGTTTCCAGGCTCGGAACTCGTCGCGCACGAGTTGGGCAAGCTGTACGCGGTCATGGGCATGTACCGGACGGCCGCGCTGCTCGTGGAGCGCGCCTCGCTCCGTGGCTCCGACGACCTGACGCTCGAAGCCGCCGAGCTGTACCGCCGGGCGGGGGAGCCTTTTCGAGCCTTGGCGCTGAATGCCCGGGTCGCGGACAGCGCCAAACGCTTGAGGCAGCGGCTCGGCATCCTGCTCGAGATGGGTCGGTACGAGCTCGTGGCCCTCATGGACCGCGACCTGCGCCGGGTCAAACTGCTCGAAGACGAAAACCTCCGGTACGCCCTGGCCTACGCTTACTTCAAGACCAGCAACTACGAACGTTCCGACCAGCTCTTGTCGGGCCTCAGGGACTCAAGCGTGTTTCGTCAGGCCACCGAGCTGAGAAAAGCCATGGCGGACTGCCGCAACGAGCGCTGGCGCTGCTGATACAAGGAAGGCTCCGCAACCATGTTCAGCCTGTCTCTTTTGGTGGCCCTCTGTGGAGCCAGCCCCCCGTCCAGCGGGACCGTCTTGGGCGCTCCCTCCGAAACCGCGACCGCCGTCCTCGACCTCTACGTCTTCGAGGCCGGCGAACCGGTCTCGGACCTGTCCGTCGAGATCGGCGGTCGCCCCCTGGGAGCAACGAATGAAGACGGCGAGCTCTCGGCGACGATTCCCTCCGGGCGCCAGCAGCTCGTCGTGCTCCGAGGCGGCTCGAAGGTCGTGGACCTCGACCTCCTGACCGACGACGGCGAGGTCGTCCAGATCATCGCGACTCTTCAGCGCGACGGGAAAGCCAAGATCGATATCGAGAGCTCGGGCGAAACTTCGCCGCTCGCGTCCACCCGGGCCGGTCAGCAAGCCGAAGGCGCCGCGGCGGAGCTCTTGAATCGACCGCCGGGCGCGCTGGTCGGAACCGTCACCTCCTCCGAGGAGAACAAGCCGATCGCGAACGCTCGTGTGTTCTTCAGCGGGTCCTCGGTAGAGGGCCGCACCGATGAGGAGGGACGGTACGCCGTCGAGCTCCCCGCAGGAACCTACTCGCTCTCGGTCGTGCATCCGGACTTCGCCACGCAGACCCTCGACGACATCCGAGTCATTCCCGGCAAAGAGGTCACGGCCAACATCGGGCTCACGCCTGCCGGCGTGCGCCTCGAAGACTACGTCGTGACCGCGCCGTATGTGGAAGGGAGCATCGCTTCGATGCTCGAAGCGCAGCGCGAGACATCCAGCGTCCTCGACGTGCTCGGCGCCGAGCAGATGGCGGCGACGGGCGACAGCGATGCCGCCGAAGCTTTGCAGCGCGTGTCCGGCCTGACCATCGAGGACAACAAGTTCGTCCTGGTCCGCGGGCAGCCGTCTCGGTACACCCTCACCCTCTGGAATGGTTCGCCCCTCCCAAGCCCCGAACCCCTGGTCCGGACGATTCCCCTCGACCTGTTTCCCACCGGCGTCCTCTCCGGCATCGAAGTCCAGAAGAGCTATACCGCAGACCGCCTCGCTTCCTTCGGCTCGGGTCTCGTCAACCTCAAGACGCGCGGGATCCCCGACGAAGGTTTCGTATCGCTCACCGTAGACGGTGGGTACAACTCCGAGAGCACGTTCCTCGAGGGGCTCACCTATCGCGGCGGCAGTCTCGACGCTTTTGGCTTCGATGATGGAACCCGCGCGCTCCCCGACGAGGTCCAAGCGACGATCGACGCGGGACGCAATGAGCTCCCCGCGGGCAATGACGCGCTCCTTCAAGCCTTCGGTCGGACGTTTGTGAACAACTACAACGAATATCCGACCATCCTGCCCCCCGACTTTGGCATAGGGGTGACGGCAGGGGACTCGATCGAGATCCCCGGGGGCGGGACCCTGGGCGTCGTGGCTTCGGCCAAGTGGGGTACGAGCTGGCGACGACAGATCCGCGCGCAACGCTTGTTCGTCGCCTTCGGAGGCGACACCGTTCTTCGAGACGATACCGTCGAGGCCCGGACCGACTTCAACTCGGACATCGGAAGCCTCGTGACCATCGAGGCGGCGTGGAAGAACCATCGCGTGGCGAGCAACACCTTCTACTCCCATCAGACCCAGCAGCGCACCGAGTTCGGGAGCGGAAACATCACCCGAAGCCAACAAGGGAACTTCCGAAGCTTCCTGTTGAGCTGGATCGAGCGGCAGCTGTTCGCGCAGCAGCTGACGGGCTCGCACGACTTCGGACTTGTGAAGGCCGAATACCGAGCCATGTACGCGGGCGCAGGACGGTACGCACCGGACCGAAGGACTACCGACTACCTCGACCAGGAGCCGACGAACGGACAGTTCATCGTCTTCGGAAACAGCGGGATGACCCGTCAGTACGATACGGTCGACGACCGGGTCTTGAGCCTTGGTCTCGACTTCACCATCCCCGTTCTCGATCATCAAAAGGGCTGGCTCGGCCTCGAGGCCAAGGTAGGGGGGGAGGCTTTTCAACAGGACCGCGACGCGGTTCGGCGAGTGTACCGATTTCGACCCGAGCGGAGGGCGGACGTCGCTCAAAACAACCCCGAAATCCTCTACGATCCCATCTTCGCCGGAGACACGCTCCGATTCGGAGACTTCTCGGCCCGGCAACAGGATGACAGCATCGGGTTTCTGTATTCGTACGCTGGGTACGCGCTCCTCGACTCCCGCCTGGGCGACTTGTTCCGCGTGGTCGGAGGGGTCAGGTACGAGTCCACCGACGTCGAGGTGACGACGTACACGATAGAGCCTGACGAACCCCGCGCCGTGACCGGCGGGTTCCTGCAGGAGCAGTTCTTTCCCTCCCTGTCTGGAACATGGTTTTTGAACGAGGACATGCAGGTCCGGGCTGCCTACGGGAGGACGACCTCTTACCCGAACCTCAACGAGCTCTCGACCGCCCAGTTCGTCGAGCCGGACAGCGGCGAGCAGTTCTTCGGGGACAAGGACCTTCAGCCCGCCATCATCGACGGTGTGGACCTGCGGTGGGAGTGGTACCCCACGACCACCGAGTCCCTGACCTTTGGCGGCTTCTGGAAAGAATATGAGAACCCTGTCGAACGCACCTTCATCAGTCGCTCCGGAACGACCCCGGTGGGCACGTTCCAAAACGCTCGCTTGGCGACGATCTTTGGGGTGGAGGTGAGCGGACGCTACGAGCTTGGCCACTTGCGGGACTGGATCGGGGGTCCCGAGTTCCTCGATGACCTCTACCTGGTCGGCAATCTCGCGGTCATGACGTCCGAAGTCGAGCTGTCGCGGCAGGGCATCGCTACGAACCTCAGACGGACTCTCGATGGTCAGGCCGACTACGCGTTCAACGTGCAGGGGGGGTACTCGGGAGAAGTCCACGACATCACGGTGGCGCTGAACGCGGTCGGCAGGAGGCTTCACCGGGCCGGAATCGAGGGCCTCGGCGATGTATTCCTCGAACCCATCGAGCGTCTCGACATCGTGTGGACTTGGCGCATGTGGCAAAACGACGAGACGATCGGAATCTTCCGCCTCGCCGGCGCGAACCTCACCAATCCAACGTTCACCTGGCTTCAAAATGGCCGAGAGTGGAGATCTTTCGAGACCGGTGCCAATATCGACGCGAGCTTCAAGCTCACGTTTCGATGAGCTTTCGGGCCAGCGGCGAGCCGTTCGTCGTGGCGGCCCGACCGGACTCGGTGGCTCGGCCCCGTCCGGCGCCGCCACCGGCGCGGCGCAGTGCGTACGAAGGTGCGCACTTCGGGCGGAGAATTCGAGAGTCGGTTGTTTGGCGCATTTTTTGCTTAGAGCTGGTCGATGGTCGACCCCCTCTTGCTCCCGTCGATCGCGATGCTGACCGGCGGCGGGCTTCTGCTCCGGGATTACATGAAGCGGCGGCTCGAGGGGGCCGAAGACCGATACATGGCCCTGTACGCCCGCAAGGAGTGGGATGCCTCCAACATGGACCTCGGCATCCATGTGGACCGGGCGCACCACGACGCGCTCGTCGGCCACCTGCGGGCCCGGCTTCACGGCTACCTCGGCACCGAGGCGGCGGCGCTGCTCGAAGAGGAGGCGGACCTCTCCGCGGATCCGGTCGTCTTTCGGCGCGGCGCGGTCTCGGTGGACGACCTGTTCGCTCCCCGGCGGGGCCTATGGTTCGATACGACCTCACCGGACCAAGTCCGCGTCGTGTGGAACCACATGCAGACCGACGGGGTGGGGATGTGGAACGCGCTTCGACCTTTGTTCGATCCGAACCCCCCGCTCATCCCCTACGCGAAGATCCCGCCGCCGCCGCCGGTCTTGCCCGAGCTGCTCGCGCTGCCTTCGGTCGCCCGGCGCCTCGCTTGGCGGGGCAAGCTGCGCAAAGGGGCGCCGGACGGGCCGCTCTACCGGGGCTTGGTGCGATGGGATGCCGGTCTCGTCCGTACCACCCGAGACCAGGTCGGCGGCCCGTTCAACTTGGTGACGAGCGCGCTCGCGGCCGAGCAGGTGCTCGCCCGGCACCCCGACCGCAGCCACATCAACCTCGGGTTGACCGGGTACTTTCCGTTCTTGTCCGGCCGCAACAAGTACGGCGTGTTTCTGTGCAAGCTCCGCCGGGCCCCGCTGAAAGGACTGGTCGATCAGCTGGTCGCCTCCACCCGGCACCCGGTCCTGAACTGGGGCCGGTCCGCGGCCCAGGCGTACGCGCTGCGGCGGCTCCCCGACCGGGCCTTCGTCCGGCTCGTCGCCTACTACCGCCGCCAGGTGGACGTGCTCGTCAGCAGCCTCCCCGTGGGGCAGGAGCCGATCACGCTCGGAGGAATCCCCGCCGTGATCTCTTGTCATCCCTGGGAACTCACCCTGCCGTACTATTTTCTGCTCGTGGGCACCAGGCAGGAGCTGCATGTCTCCTTCACGTCGCGCTACCCCCAATCGGCGGGCTTTGCCGACATCGCCCCCGCGCCGCTCGCGCTCGCCCGCTGAAACCTACGGACGCTTCGGTCCCGGGGCTTCAGATCGAAGAGCGGCCAGCGAGCGCCTTCAACCGGCGCTGGGTCAGGGCGTGGGTCGAGTCGGCTCGGTTGCCCTCGTCGTTTTCCACCCTGCCGTAGGCCTCGCGGGCGAGCCGCCACAAGCCGAGGTGCTCCATCACCCGGCCGAGCAGGTAATGATCGGCGCTCTCCGGTTCGGGCGCGGCGCGCAGCTCGAGCCGGCGCCGCACGAGCTTCAGGGTGGCCTCGGTGTCCCCGCGCTCGGCGTGCAGCGCGGCCAGGGTGTGCAGCTCGGCCGGGCTCTGGCCGCGGCTCAACCGATTGGCCTCGAGCGCCCGGCCGAGGTCCCGCTCGTCCACCGTGGGCCGAAACAACGCCAACCAGGCCAGGTTGTTCAGGACCATCGATCCGGCCGCGGGTCCGCCGGCGAGCCGCTCCAGGATCGCCTCCCCCTCGGCGAACCGGCCCCGCGCCGTGGCGAGGTTCGCGAGCTGCTCGAGCGCTTCCCGGTCTTCGGGTCGGGCCTTCAACCGGGCCTTCACCACCCGGAGGGCGGGCCCCCACCGCTCGAGCTGGGTGAGCGCCGCGACGTGCAGGCGGTACAAGGCGTCGCTGTCCGGATGCTTCGCGGCGAGGCCGGCGATCAGCGGGAGCGCCTCGGCCCAGCGATCCTGGCCGAGCAGCCCCTCGATGCGGGCGTGCGAGAACAGGTCCCGCTCCGGCCGCCGCGCCGCCCGCCCGAGCGCCTCGGACGTGCCAGAGGAGGCGGCCAGCGCCACCGCCGCCCCCTCGATGTCCTGGGGCCGGTCCCGCCGGACCCGCGAAAAGGCAGGCCGGTCGAACCGGTCCGGCCTCCGGCCGTCCTCGACGAGCGCCTCAGCCCACCCGAGCCATCGATCCGCCGCCGCCGGCCGCCCGTCCGCTAGCGCGGCGAGCGAGAGCTCCCCGAGCGTCCAGAGGCTTCGCTCGGTAGCGGCAACCCGGTAGCCGCCCTCCTCGGGCAGCACGAACCACCACGTCGGCCGGCGCCCCTCCACCAGAGCCCGGACCCGAAACCCCACTTGCGGATCTCCGTCCGCGCGCAGCTCGGTGCTCGAAAGGACCCCGTCGCGGAGCACCCGGACCGGCACCTTGGCCAGCTCCCCCGCCCGGGCCATCCCCCCGAACAACCGCTCGACCGGGAGCGTCGCTCGCCGCCGGGCCTCCACATCGAGGGACGACGAGAAGAAGCGATCGAGCGGCTCGCCGAGGATCGCGGCCGAGAGGAGATCCTGCACCACCCGAACCGGGTCCTCGGGCGGCCGCCGGACCTCGGCGAAGGTCCGCATCGACTCGATGCGCTCCGCCCGCTCGGCCAGCGGGCCGAGCTCCCGCCCGGACGCCCGGGTGCGGGACAGCAGTGCCCGGGCCTCGTCGTAGCGGGCGATCGCGGCGAGCGCGGTCGCCGCTGCGGTCTCGAGCAGGGGCACCGCGGCGTCCGGCACGGAGAGCGCCCCGAGGACCTCGTCCGCCGCCTCCACCTGCCCGGTCAGCGCGACCGCCGCAGCGAGCACGTGCGCGTCCCGGGGCAGCGATCGACGGGTCGTCTCCGCCTCGAACAGCACGTCCTCGAAGCGCTCCCCCCGAAACAGGGCCTCGAGCAGCTCCTCGTCGAAGTCCTGCACCCCCGTGTCGGCGCGGAGGCTCCGGTATTCGGCCACCGCCGCCTCGACGCGGACCGGATCTCCGTAGCTCAAGCCCCGCTCGTCGAGCGATCGCAGGGCGGCGAGCTCGGCCCGAGCGGCCACGTTGCCCGGCTCGAGCGCCTTGACGAGGCGCAGCGCCTCCATCGCCCCCTCTCGGTCGAATCCGGGAGCGTGCAGCCGCCCGAGCCGGTCGTGGGCGAGGATTCTTCCCTGGACGAACCGGGTCAGCGGCGAGTTCGGGTCGAGCTCGACCGCCTCCGCCGCCATCGCTCTGGCCCCGTCGCCGAGCCCGAGCTCGAGCAGCGCCAGCGCCAAACGGGCTCGGTGGTGGGCCTCATCGGGCTCGGCGGCGGCGAGCCGGGCGTAGGCCCGAATGCCCTCCCGGACCTGCCCCGCGCCGATGAGCCGCGCCCCCTGGTGCTCGAGCCGAAGCTGCAGAATCGGCCGTCGAAACACCTCCCGCAGCCCGGCGACGAGGCCCCTCGCCGCCTCCGGCTCGTAGCGGCCGGGCCCGGTGTCGAAGCGCAGCCGCCCCACCAGCCGGCCCCGTTCGAGCCCATACCGGCCCTCGAGCCGCGCCGGGCCGAGGTCGAGACCGAAGTCGCTCGGCAGCTCGACGAACTCGAACCCGAGCGGAGGCTCGATCTCGACCCGGAGCTCGGCCACATACGGCTCATCGAGGTGCAGCGGCTCTCTCCGGCCGTCGATGAGCGCCGCCGCCATCGCCCGCAGCTGCTCCGGCTCGTTCTCCGGCTCCCCCGGGGGCGCGAGCGCGGCGTCCCGCAGCAAAGGAGGCAGCCAGCCGAACAGCACGGCGCCCCGGAGCTCGAGCCGGGCGGACGTGAGCTCGGTTCTGAGCACCTGGGCGTCGAGCGCCTCGAGCACGACCTCCACCGGCTGGTCGAGCGCGCGGGGGTCGGAGAACCGGGACTCCCCGAGGCGGGCCCGCCCGTAGTGGCTCGCCACATATCCGGCGACGTTCTCCCTGCGGTCCTCCTCGCGGTCGAGCTGGGCCCGAAGCCGGGCTCCGATCGCCCCGAAGGCCCGGGTCGTCTCCACCACCCGGCCCAGGCCGTAGCTCGCGAACTCGTAGTGGCGCTCCTCGACGTACAAATTGTCCACCGCCGCCGCAACCGGGGTGGCCTCGAGCGCGCGCGTCGTCTCGGCCACGACGAGCGCCCACCGGCCCTGCACCGCCGGGGGCAGGTCCCCGGGGCGGGTGTAGGGGTCCATGGGATCGATCCAGAGGGGCGCCGGGCCCTCGACCTTCACGAGCGCCCGGTCGAAGCCAGCGAGCCCAGGCAGGCCGGGCAGAAGGTCTTCCCCCGGCCCCGACCGCACGAGCGCGAGCCGAGCGTCGAAGCCGCGCGACCGCAGCGCGGCCACCAGGATCTGCGCGATGTCCTCGTCGTCCCCCTCGCCCCGGGTGAGGGTCTCCTCGGGGTGCATCGGGACCCTGGCCCCCTGCCCGAATTTGCGACCGCTCGCCCTGACCTTCTCCCGCACCCGCCGCATCGCCGCGTCGGCCACCGACTCGGCGAGCGCGTCGGACGGAACCCCTTCGAGCAGCGACCCGACCTCGGCCCCTCGGAGGCTCCGCTCGACCTCGTCCGCGAAGGGGGCCACCACCGCCGACCACGACGGCGCGGTGCTGAACGCGACGTACGGGCCGCGGGGGACGTCGGCAGGCAGGTGCTTGTCGCTGAGCCGGCGAGGAAGGAGCCGGTCGAGCGCGTAGGTGACCGTGCGGACGCCCCCTCGTTCGACCACCTCCGGCGAAAAGCGGGCGCCTCGGACCTCCACCGCCACCGGGACGTCCTCCGGCAGCTCGATGACCAGCTCCGAGCGCTCGACCGGCACCCGCAACCCGAAATCGTGCCTGCCCTCCACCCCCACCGGTGAGGGATCGTCTCGGAACACGAGCCTCTGCGTCACCACCGCTCCTGGACCCACCCCCGGGAGGTCGGCCTGGGCCCGCAGCCGGCGGTCGCTTCCCGCTTCGTCGATCTCGGCGGTGACGATCGTCGCCGGGTCGAGCGCGAGACGCTCCCCGGCCGCGGTGACCACCGAGGCGGACAGCTCGGGCGTCGCTTGCCGCCACGGCGCCCAGGCCACGTCGAGCGTGGACCACGACGCGACCGCGGCCGGGTCGTGCACCTCGTATTCGACCTCGTAGGTGAAGGTCCGGCTGCCGTCGGCCTCGATTCGGTGGTGCGACCGCTCGAAGCGGACCTCGACCGCCGCGGTCGGTGATGGCCGCTCCGCCTCCGGTTGAAGCGCGACCCCGTGCGCGCACGCAGAGAGCGCGCACGGGGCGAGGCTCGCGAGGACGAACCCGTAGCGCGGCCTGTCCCTCATCGTCCCCATGTTGTCGCACCACGGGTCGCAGACCGGCAAGCGCAGGGGGCCGGCAGCTCGCACCTCGGCCTCGGCTCGGGTAGAGGACGCCGGTGGACCGAGAGCTCGCCGCGCGGGTCGCCGCCCGCGCGCCCCACCTTCCGCAGCCGGGCATCGAGGCCGTGCTCCGCTTGTTCGAGGACGGCGCGACCGTCCCGTTCATCGCCCGGTACCGAAAGGAGGCCACCGGCGGCCTCGACGAGGTCCAGATCCGGGACATCGAGCGGCTCGGCCAGCAGGTCGCGCAGCTCGAGGCCAGGCGGACCCGGGTGCTCGCCGCGCTCGAAGCCGGCGGTCACGCCACCCCAGAGCTCAGGTCCGCGGTCCAGGCCGCCGCCACGCTGACCGCGCTCGAGGACCTGTACCTCCCGTACAAGAAGAAGCGGAGCACGCGGGCCGAGCAGGCCCGGGCCCGCGGCCTCGAACCGCTCGCCGACCGCATCGCCGCCCAGCCCCGAACCGGGCACCCGAAGGTCGAGGCTCGGTCGTTCCTCGGCCCGGAGGTACCCGACGAGGCGGCGGCGCTCGCCGGCGCAGCCGACCTCGTCGCCGAAAAGCTGGCCGATCGGGCCGAGGTTCGGGCCCGACTTCGGTGGCTGCTCGCCGCCGAAGGGCGGCTCTCCGCCCGGCTGGTCAAAGGCGCCGCCGAGGCGGACAAATTCGCGTCCTTCGACGGCAGCGCCGAGCTCGCCCGCAAGATCCCGCCCCACCGCTACCTCGCCCTCGCCCGGGGCGAAGCGGCGAAAGCGCTGCGGATCAGCGTCGACGTGGATTTGGACCACGCCCGCAAGATCCTCCGGGAGCTGGGCGGCCACGACCGCCGGTCCCCGTTCGCGGATTGCCTCGACGCGGCCATCGAGGAGGCGCTCGACCGGCTGCTCCTGCCCTCCTTGGGCCGCGAGCTGAGGGGCGAGGTCGAGGCGCGGGCCCACAAGCACGCGATCGGGGTGTTCGCCGACAACGTGCGCACCTTGCTGCTCGCCCCGCCGCTCGGGCCGGTGCCGGTGCTCGGGGTGGATCCGGGGCTTCGGACCGGGTCGAAATGCGCGCTCATCGCCGCGAGCGGGGCGCTCGTCCGGTACGACACCGTCCCGATCACCGCCGGCCCCAAGGAGGTGGCATCGCAGCGCCTGCGCCGGCTGCTCCAAGCGGAGCGACCTCGGCTCATCGCCGTGGGCAACGGCACCGGCGGACGGGAGACGGAGGCGTTTCTTCGGGCCTTCGTCCGGGACGAGAGCCTCGACATCCCGGTGATCTCGGTCAGCGAGGCCGGCGCCAGCGTGTACTCCGCATCGGACCTCGCCCGCGAGGAGCTTCCCGAGCTCGACATCACCGTGCGAGGGGCGGTGTCGATCGCCCGGCGGGTGCAGGACCCGCTCGCCGAGCTGGTCAAGATCGACCCGAAGGCGATCGGGGTGGGGCAGTACCAGCACGACCTCGACCCGGCGGGGCTCGCCGCCGCGCTCGACGCGGTCGTGGAGGACGCGGTCCACGCGGTCGGGGTGGACCTCGCCACCGCATCGAGCGCCCTGCTCTCCCGGGTCGCCGGCCTCGGCCCGGTGCTCGCGAAGCGCATCGTCGCCGAGCGCGAGGCCCGGGGCCGCCTCGGCCGGCGCCACGACCTGCTCGACATCAAAGGGCTCGGCAAGAAGACCTTCGAGCAGTGCGCCGGCTTTCTTCGCCTCCGCGACGGCCACCCGCTCGACGCCACCGCGATCCATCCCGAGCGCTACGGACTCGTGGAGCGCATGGCGAAGGACCTCGGGGTAGCGCTCGCGGACCTGGTCGGCAACGAGGCGCTCGCCGCCCGCATCGATCTTTCCCGCTACGAATCGGGCGAGCTCGGCCTGCCGACGCTTTCGGACATTCGGGCCGAACTCTGCCGCCCCGGGCGGGACCCCCGCGAGGTGGCCGCCGAATTGCCGCGCTTTCGAGAGGACGTGTCGAAAATCGAGGATCTCGAGCCGGGCATGGTGCTCCCCGGCATCGTGACCAATGTCACCAGCTTCGGCGCCTTCGTGGACGTCGGCGTCCACCAGGACGGCCTCGTGCACATCTCCGAACTATCCAACCGCTTCGTCGAGGATCCAGCCCAAGTCGTCCGGGTCGGACAGCCCATCGAGGTCCGAGTCCTGTCCGTGGATCTCCCGAGGCGCCGCATCTCCCTTTCCGCTCGCCCCGCGGGAAAAGCGCACCGCTGAGGGGTTTTCATCGCGGTCGAGCGAAGCGCGGTCCGCTTCGGTGAAGAGGTGGCGCCGATTGGCGCTTTGTCTGCCGGCCCGCGCGGTCCACCGTCTCGGGCGTGGCGGCGGAGGTCGAGGTCGAGGTCGGGGCGCCCACCCGGCTCCACCGGAGCTTTCGTTTGCATCGATTCGGCCACCTCGATCCCACGCTTCGGGTCGATGACCGGGGGCTGGTGCAGGCGCTGCACACCCCCGCCGGGCCCGCGGTGCTCGAGATCCGCGCGCTCGATCTCGACCCGAGCCGGGGGGCGACCCGGTTTCGGGTCCGGGGCCACGGTCCGGGCGGGCCGGCGGTCGTCGCCCGGGCCCCGGCCATTCTCGGCGCCGACGATGACCCTTCGCATCTCATTCCCCGGTGCGAGCCGATGCGGCGGCTGGTTCGGTCCGCTCCGGGGCTTCGCCTGGTCCGGGCGGCGAGCCCGCTCGCCATGCTCCTGAATCTCATCCTTCAGCAGCGGGTCGCGTGGCGGGACGCCGCCCGGGCCCACCTCTTGCTCGTCCGAAGGTTTGGGACGCCCATCGAGCGGGGGCTCGTGCTGCCCCCGAGCCCGGCGACCTGGGCATCCCTGCCGATCGCCGAGCTCGCGGCGGTGGACGTGGAGCGAAAGCGCGCCGACACGCTCCGTGAGGTCGCGCGGCTCTTTGGACACCTTCACCGGTGGGTCGAAGGTCCGACCGAAGACGCGAAGAAGAAGCTCCATTCCATCCCCGGGATAGGTGTATGGACGGTCGAGGGCTTTGCCGGGTTCGCGATGGCCGACCCCGACGCGCTCCCGCTCGGCGACTACGACCTGCCCCACCGGATGTCCTCGGCGCTCGGCGGCCCGCCCCGCTCGAGCGACGCCGAGATGGTCGCGCGGCTCGAACCCTACCGAGGCCAGCGCTGGCGCATCGTCCGGCTCGTCGAAGAGAGCGGCGTTCGGCTCGTCCGCTACGCCCCCCGCCGCGGGAGCGGACGCCCCCGCGAAGTCGAGCCCTGACCCTCGCGAGGAATCGAGCCTCGGCGAGAGCTCCACGAGCACTTCCCGCCGGCTGAAGAGGCCGTGTTCGTCACTGCGACGCCGCGCCGTCGAATGGTTCTGGGCGCATCGGTCGATCTCCGGAGCGGGCATCGGTTCGCACAACCTCGCACCGGCAGCGTCGATACTGGCGGCGACGGTTTCGGCCCGCGCCTCGCCGGTTCGATCGCGTTGAGGACCAATAGATGCCCCTGATTGGCCCCGGGTTCTTCGTCGGCGAATCGGCGGCTCGAGGCCACCGAACCCCGCCAGGCCCAGGAGCCGCTTCAGCACCTCCAGGGCATCCGCCGTCAGCTGCTCCTGAACGTGCTCGAGAGCGGGGAGGACGACGCGCTGTATCGGTACACACGCGACCATACCGTCAACGAGCCGCTACGGCAGCACCATGGGAGGGACAACATCCCGGCCGACGTCATGGCGACGCCACGTCCTGCTCTTCGGCCCGAGCCGCAAGGACGGGGCCGCGCGGCCTACCGGCCGCTCACCAACGTCAGCACCGGTGGTTTCATCTCCGCGCTGGACCGGGGCCTCTGTGCCGTCCAGGATCTGCAGGGAAAGGACAAGCTCGCGCTGTTTCGAGCCACGCTGCTGCGCAAGCCGTGGGTGGACAACCTCGTCCAGTCCGGCCAGTTCCAAGATCACGGGTACGTCTCGACATCGCGCCACACCGACAAGTTACCTGACTTCTTCCGTCACGAGTGGTCAACGCGCTACGACGATGAGGTCCCGGTGCTGATGGCCTTCGAGACCAGGAGGGCCGTCGACGTGTCCTGCCTCTCACGGTTCACGAACGAGAGCGAGCACCTGATTCCGCGCGGTCAGGAGTTCCATGCCCGGCTCCTGGGCTACCGCCGCGACCTGTGCCCCGGCGTGGACATCCCGGACAGCGAGAACTGGGCGGTCTTCGTCATGACGGACGATGGGGCTCCCCCCGCACAGGCAACACTTCGCAGCGTCCGGGAGCTCGGAGCCCGGGCGCCGGCCGCATGACGGCTCAGACCGATGGCGAGAGCATCCAGACGCTGCTCCTCGAGCATTCGCCGCCTGAACGAGGCCATGCCTGAGGGGAGCGGACGCCCCCGCGAAGTCCAGCGCTGACCCTCGGCGAGCAATCGAGCCTTCGCAAAGAAGGGACTCGAACTTCTATTTGATTGGGGCGTCACGGGCCGAGCAGAAGCTGCATGGCGACCCGCTCCCGAAGCCCTTGCCTGCGCTCCGTCTCGAGGAGTTCGAGCAGCTCGGAGGTACCATCTTTTTCCAGAACTTTCTGGAAACCCATCCTCGAATAGAAGGGCGCGTTCCAGGGCACGTGCTCGAAGGTCGTTAGTTCCACGCGATGGAGCCGATGGGTTTTGGCCCAGGCGATCGCCATGCCGACCAACTTTCGACCGAGCCCTCGCCGCTGGTGCGCGGGATGGACATCGACCTCCTGCAAAAACGCGGCATCGCCGCTGCGCCGCGCGGTCGCAAATCCGACCGGCCGCCCATCGCTCGTGACCGCCGTCCACAAGCTCCCCTCGGCCTGCGCGCTCTCGAGCTGCTCGACGGGCACCGCGCCCGCGCGAATCTCGGGCGTCAGCACATGGTCTGGAAAGCCCGCCGCAGCCGCCCGCTCGATCGCGGCGAGCAGACCGACGTGCTCCCGCCGAGCGAGCCCCACTGTGTACGAACCACCACCCACGGAGAGGCACCCTACACGAGCTCCCGAGCCGAAGGAGGCGCCGAGCACGACGACGGCTCGCCTCCCCGGCCCCGCTGCGGTCTCAGACAAGGTTGCGCGGGAGTGTCGAGTACGCTCGACAACGGCGTCACCGTCGATCGCATTCGACACCTCGGATTCCGTCGAGTACGATCGACATCGTGCTCGACCGGGACGTCCTCGCGGTGGCCGGAGATTGGAGTGCCTGGAGTGCGCCGTTTCCCGCATCCATTCCCCGTCGGGTCGATCTTCCCGCCGAGCTGAGCGACTCGGTGTGTCTCGTCGTCCAGGGGGTTCGGCGTTGCGGGATCCACGCTCCGTCCTCAGCTCGTCGGCCACTACGGCCTGGACGGAAGCGGTGCGCTGAACGGCGATAAACGGCCTCGGCCCGAACGGGGTCAGCGAGTCGCTGGTCGCCCAGCCGAGAGCGTGGCGGTCGCAGCTCCGCCCTTCAGGTGGAACGCAGCCTTCTTCATTTCGTCCGGACCGGAGCCGAGCCTTCTGCTACTCTCTACCCATGAACCCACCGAAGCAAGCCAGCCGTCTCTGCTATTGCCTCCGCTACCACGACGCTCCGGCCGCGATCGCCTTTCTGGAGCGGGCCTTCGGCTTCGAGCGCAGCCTGGTCGTCCCCGGCGATTCCGAGGGCCAGATCGCCCACGCGCAACTCCTGCTCGGTGAGGCGATGGTCATGCTCGGCAGCGAGCGGGACGAAGGCCGCGAGTTCGACGCGACCCAGATTGCGCCGAGAGAGACCGGCGGTCGGGTCACCGCCAGCGCCTACGTCATGATTTGGGACGTCGACGCCCACCACGACCGCGCCCGGGCGGCGGGCGCAAAGATCCTGGTGGCCCCGGAGGATCAGTCCTATGGCGGCCGGATGTACATGTGCCGGGACCTCGAGGGTCACGTCTGGAGCTTCGGGAGCTACGACCCCTGGGCGCCGGCGGAGTAGGTACTTGCTTAACTGAGCGGTGAGTTCACGCGTTCCAAGGCCGTGGGTTTCTTCCCAACAGAGCACCGCAGCGCGCTGATCCAGCACCCTCGAAGGTAGAAGCGTCGAAGCTCGTCAATCGATGCGAAAGCGGGCGACCGCGATCTCGTGCTCGTAGTGTATGTATTGGACCTTGGTCTCCTCGCCGACGGCGGGGTGCAGCTCGTTTGGGGGTCCGGTGTACCACGTGTACATCTCGATCTCGTACTCGCCGGGACCGAAGCCGGGGTGCCGGTTTTGGGCGTCGTAGATGTTGTAGAGCTGCGTCGTGTAGTTGTAGCGGCTTCCGTGCTGGTCGGGCCAGTTCTCTCTGGGCCCGGGATCCAGCGAGAGGCGATACTGGTAGTCACGGAACTCCCGCGGAGGGCGCGAATAGTCGCCCGGACCAGGATAGATGGAGCCTTCCAGGTAGGTGTCCGGATGAAACTCTCCAAAGAAGCGATCGACCCGAGTCCAGTCCACGCCCGCCTCGGTCCGGCCGGGGTATCGGTTGTCGTGACCTACCTTGCGGATGCTGACGTGCACAAAATCGTTTCCGTGAATGGTCTTGAAGCGAGCATCGACCACCAGCTCTCGGCGGTCGAGTTCGACCGTGGCTTCGAGTCTCCACTCGGAAGACAGGAAAATGCCCAGCGGATCTTCATCCGGGCCGCAGGCCGAGACGCTGACCGCCAGCGCCCATGCCGCCGGCGAAGACCGGAAGACGACGCGCGCAGCTCGCCGAAACCCTCGCACCCGAGTGCCTTAACAGACTCTGGGCGGCCTGCCATCCATCTTCTCCCGAGGTCCCAGGGCAAGGCCGCGCCCCGGTAAAAGGAGCCCTGGCGCCGCCGGCGACGACGGCAGAATGGACCGACAACCCGTGCGCCTCGACGACCAGGGTCGAAGGGGCTTGCCGAGGCCACCCGCAAGAATGTCGTCATCCTCGTGGACCGCCGGCGTCCGGGGCCGCAAGCTCCCGAGCGATGAACTTCGAAACGAAGCACCGGGACGTGGAGCACTTCGACGTGCGCACGAATGGCGTGCGGCTGCACGTGGCGGCGGCGGGCCCAGAGGACGGACCGCTCGTCGTGCTCCTACATGGGTTCCCGGAGTTCTGGTACGCGTGGAGGCGGTACCTGCCGCGCCTAGCGGCCGCCGGCTACCGAGTGTGGGCGCCGGATCAGCGGGGCTACAACACGAGCGACAAGCCGGCGCGCGTGTCGGACTACCGCCTCGACGTCCTCGCGAAAGACGTGGTGGGTTTGATCGACGCCGCGGGGCGGGACCGGGCGGCAGTGTTCGGCCACGACTGGGGGGCAGCGGTGACTTGGTGGACGGCGATGCGCCACCCGGCGCGGGTGCGATGCGCGATGCCGATCAATACGCCCCACCCCATCGCGATGCGGAGCTACCTCTTGCGGCACCCCTCGCAGCTGAAAAAGAGCTGGTACATGTTCGCCTTTCAGCTCCCCTGGCTCCCGGAGCGAGCGCTGACGAGGGACGGCGGAAAGCTCATGTTCGAGCGGATGCGCCGATCGGGGGCGCCGCACGCGTTCGAGGATGAGGACGGGCCGGTGTACGCCGGGGCGTGGGCGAAGCCGGGTGCGGCCACCGCCATGGTCAACTACTACCGGGCCGCCTTTCGGGGGCCTGCCGCCTTTGGGGCCGAGGCCCCGGAGGTGACGGTCCCGCTCCGTTTGGTTTGGGGGGTGAAGGACAACTTTCTCGAGCGGGGCCTCGCCACCGCGTCCCTGCCCCATGCCCCCCATGGCCAGCTGATCGAAGTCCCAGAGGCCGGCCACTGGGTGAACCACGAAGAAGTGGAGACGGTCTCGAGGGCGATGCTGGAGCTGCTGGCTGCTGCATAGACCTCAGCGCTTCGGGCTTCGGGCCCTGCTGGAGCACCGATCGGGCCGGACCAACGTCCCAGGCTCGCTTCCTGCGTCCCGAGCCGTCCGGTCGCCGGCGGCGACCCTCGAGGGGCGGCTCCGTCGGTTACGGGGAGTAGCCTCGGTCCACCGGTGCGACTGTCACCGCGTCGGTTCGGAGCGGGGGGCCGGAGGCGATAAACGCAGAGACGGTTTGTCAGGCCGGGCCTAGAT
>DAIQNR010000085.1:6252-23919 GCA_036788295.1 Myxococcota bacterium | reverse complement strand
GGACATCAAGTGGGCGACAACAACGGAGTTCATCGACCAGCGAATCGACCGGGTTCAGGTATTCCGCGGCGATACGGAGATTGGGTCGTGAGTTTACCGGACTTGAGACTTCGCGATGTGTCGGTGTCCCGCACCTCCTGACGGAGCCCCCATGAAGCGGTCAGTCCCAGAGCTGCTCGGGCTTCTCCGATCTGGGGACGAGCAGGGCTTCGTCGAGGCCAAGCGGGGGTTCGGCGACTCCACACTCTCGACGGTCTCTGCGTTCTCGAACGAGCCTGGACTCGGTGGCGGCTACCTCGTGTTCGGAGTCGAGGATGGCACTTTCGCGGTGGTCGGGGTCGACCAACCCGAGGACCTCGAGCAGCGGCTCGTGAAGTCCTGCTGCGACCAGACCCTCAACCGGCCGGTGCGGCCGAGCATCTGGACCGAGGTCGTCGAGGGTCGGCCGGTGGTGGTCGCGTTTGTCCCCGAGGCGCGAGCCTCGGACAAGCCGATCTACCTTCGGCGGAAGGGCCTCCCGAGGGGTGCGTTCCGCCGCATCGGCAGCGGGGACGTCCGGTGCTCGGACGACGACATCCGGTGGCTCCACCAACTCGCGCTGGAGACGCCCCACGAAGAGAGCGTGCTTCGCGACGGAAAGTGGACCGACCTGGACCCTGAGGCCATCGCGGAGGCTCGGCGGCGCATCCTGAAGCAGAGTCCCGCCTCGGAGGTGAAGCGGCTCTCGGACGAGGAGCTGGTGGTGGCGCTCGGCGGCGGGAAGCCCACCGCGGACGGCGGGAAGCCCACGCTCCTCGGGCTCCTGCTCTTCGGGACTTGGCTCGGCCTCCGAACCCACGTGCCGCTTCACCGGATCGACTACATCCGGGTCGCCGGCACGCAATGGATGGAGGCGCCCACCTACGAGGCCCTGGAGTTCAGGAAGCCGCTCTTCCTCGCCGTTGAGGAGGCCACCCAGGTCGTGCTGGACAGCCTGCCCAAGATCGTCTCCTTCCGCGAGGGCTCGCTCTACCGGGTCGAGACCTCGCCGGTGCCCGAGCGCGCCCTGCGGGAGGCGATCGTGAACGCGGTCAGCCACCGCGACTACCGCTGGAACAGCCCCATACAGATCCTCCGCTACTCGAACCGCATCGAGGTCCGGAACGCGGGCCACGCGCTCGTGGCCGAGGAGGAGCTGGGCGTGACCCGCTCCGCCTCCCGCAACCCGCGGCTCGCCGCCGCCCTCCGCGAGATGGGCCTCGCCGAGAACAAGGGGACCGGCATCCGGGTCATGCGCCGCGAGATGGACGAGATCGAGCGACCTCGCCCCTCCTTCGAGTCGAGCCGGGCCCGGCAGGAGTTCGCGGTCACCTTCCTCCTCAGCCACCTGTTCGACGAGGACCAGCTGCGCTGGCTCGGCCAGCTCGAGGCTCGGTCTGGTCCGCTCGCGCGCCCCCAGCGGCTCGCGCTCGTGTTCGCCCGAGAGACCGGAGCGGTGCGGAACGCGAACCTCCGGGACCTGGCCGGCCTCGACACCCTGGAGGCCAGCAAGGCCCTCACCGGCCTGCGCGACGCCGGCCTGCTCGCCCAGAGGGGCGCGAGCAGCGCCACCCACTACGTCCTCGCCCTGGCCGCGGCTCCGGAAGCGCAGGGGCCCGCGACCAAAACACAGGGGTCTAGCCTAACCACACCGGTGCGGGGCGCGAATACACAGGGGTCCGAGGCCAATACACAGGGGTCCGAGGCCAATACACAGGGGTCGGAGACATCGGCTTCACCACCCGCGGGCGCCGAGGCCCTTCCCGCTCCGCTCAGGGAGCGACTCCGCACCCTGAGCCGGCGCGCGCGCTGGGAGGAGGTGGCTCAGCTCATCGAGGACCTCTGCGCGATCGCGCCCCGGTCCCCCAGCGAGCTGGCAAAGCTGCTCGGCCGCAAGACCCCGCAGCACCTCGGCAGGAAACACCTCTGGCCGATGGCTCGCTCGGGTCGGCTCGAGCGCACCATCCCCGACGATCCGGACCACCCCTTCCAAGCCTACCGGACCCCGAGCAAGGACCAGAGCGAGTGATGAGCACGAAGGAGAAGCACTTCGAGGCGACGATCGGGCGAGGACCGCTTCAAGGCGTGGGACGACGAGGACGAGGCCAAGGAGGCGTGGCGCGGCAAGCTCGGCGCCTTCGTCCGGCTGTACGCCTTCCTGAGCCAGGTCATGCCCTACAAGGACCGCGAGCTGGAGATGCGCTTCTCCTACGGCCGCTTGCTCCTCCGCCGCCTCCCGAGCCCGGGCCGCGAGCACTACGACCTCGCCGGCGAGGTCGACCTCCACAGCTACCGCCTCGCCGCATCGGCGAGACCGACATCGTGCTCGACAAGACCGAGGGCGAGGTGAAGGGCCCCACCGCCGTCGGCGCCAGCGCCGCAAAAGAGGAGGAGGTGAAGCTCCGCGAGCTGATCCAGGTCCTGAACGAGCGCTTCGGCACCGAGTTCACCGAGGCCGACCAGCTGTTCGTCGACCACATCGTCGCCACCGCCAAGGCCGACAACGCCCTCAAGCAGAAGGCCCAGGTGTACGGCTACGACCACTTCGCCCTGAGCGCAGAGAGCCCTATCGAGGACGCCGTCGTCGACGGCCTCGACAGCCACCAGAGCTTCGTCGAGCAGTACCTGAGCAACGAGGGCTTCAAGGAGGAGGTCCTTGCCTATGTGGCGAAGCGTATCTGGAGCGAGGTCCGCGCCGAGGACGGGGCTCCGAATGGTTGAAGGGCCGAGAAGACAGATGTCCGGGTTATCCAAAGGGACGGAACCTTCGTCGCAGGGGCGGTAGGCTACCCCCTGTGGCAGCGAAGGTAGTCGAGAAGGCGGCGGCCTCACGAAGCCGGTAGGAGATGTAGGTAGATGGGACGCAACAAGAGACACCACATGGTGCCCGAGCTTCTCCAGAGCCGTTTCCTAAACGAGGATGGCCGGTTCTTCGTCTTCGATAAGGAGCTGGATTCCTTCCGTCGCGACCAGCCGAAGAACACCGCGGTCCGAGGACAGTACTACCGCGTTGACCCGCCCGATGATGAAATCGACCCGCTAATCGTCGAGGATGTACTGGCAAGAATCGAGACCGAGGTCCCTGGTATCCTTGACCGGCTTGAGCGCGATATCTCGCTCAGCGACGGCGACCGAGATTCACTAGCCGTCTTTCTTGCGTTTCAGAAGGCTCGTACGACCGCCCTGGAGCGCCATATCAAGAACACGGCGAAAGGTATCGCGGAGGCCTACCGGACATCCCGAGGCGAGCCGTACGTTGAGCGGGAGGTTCGAATTCATCCCAACTTCCGCGTTGGTCTCATGTACATGCTCGCTGTCGGCATTATCCCCAGATACCGCGAAAGCAGTCTCGCGCTCGTCGGCGCGAAGGCCGAGGGAGAATTCTGCTGCTCGGACAGCCCCCTCATCGTCTGCGAACAGAACATCGACTTCATTGCGATAAGCTCCTCCACCGGCCTACTGATTGAGGTGGGCAAAGCGCCTCGTGTCCGAACTGGCCATCTCGCGGAAGGAAGCGTGAAGGCCATGAACCAGATCCAGGTACGCCATGCGGAGCGCCAGGTGTTCTGTCGCTCCGAGGATACGCTGCGAACGGCAGTGAACGGAGCGAAGGCCCTCTGAAACTCGGATTTGAGCCCTTGAGGGACGCGATCTGATGAGACGCTGCCGATGGGCCGGTTTCCCGTATCTAGAGCGCGACTGCGACCCGGGTCCCCTGGAGGTAGACCGTCGCGCGGAAGGGCACTCGGTTTCGCGGCGTGGACATGTGGCTCTCGATCACTGGATCTCGGTCGGCTTCTCCGCGACACCGACCGCAGCCACCGCCCAAAGCTCGCGGAGGCACCGTTGGCCGGCCATGCCGTCGTGGTCCATGACGAGCCCGAGCAGGTTCGACAGCGCCTCCGAGACTACCCGGGACGGACGCCGGCCCTGGGGCTTCACTGCCCGAAGCGCGAGCGCGCTGAGGTCTGTGCAGCAGCCAGAAACTCGATCGCGTACTGGCCCATCGCGGCGTGGCTCCGAACACCGGGGTGGTAGTCGTCACAGACGACGTCGGCGAGCGCCTCGCGCTCGATGTCGATGGCAAGGACCCGAGCGTCGCCGGCGGCGGCGCGGAGGGCGACGGCCGCTTCGACCGCCGTGTGGATGCGCTCCGTCTCCGCGGGATCGCGGAGGCGGGGCCGGACGCAGCCGATGAGCGCGCCCGGGTGCCGAGCGCGGATCCGTTTCAGGAGGGAGGCGTACTCGGGCACGAAGGTCGCGGGAAGCAGACCCTCGACGAAGTCGTTGGCTCCCAGGGAGACGAGGACCACGTCGGCTGGGCGTAGGGTCCCGGTACTGATGGAGCTGGTCGCAATCACGCGGTCATAGAGGTCGGCCATGGGCTTAACCACGATCCCCCTCCCCCCGGACGCCACCGTGCTGAGCTCGGCGCCGACCGCCCGGGTCGCGATCGCGCCCCACGTGAGAAAGTGGTTCTGCATCTCGGGGCTGAGCTCACACCGCCCGCTCGGACCATCCACACCGTCGCCGGTGCTCCAGGAGTCACCCACGATCTCCACCTGGTAGCTCGGGCGGGGTGCCGAGAGCAGCGCCCCATCGACCTCCACCCGGCCGACGACTGTGGGGCCCAAGGAACCCTCGGTCCGCCGGTAGACCTCGACGGTGTGAACACCGTTCGGGAGGCCAGTGGCGAGCGCGTAGGTCTCGTCCCGGCCCGACACCGCGAGCGGCTCGGACCCCACGGCGCCGTCGACCACCACCGTGAAGAAACCCCCGCCGCGCAAGACGGCCCGCGCGCCGGTCCCCCGAAAGCGCACCACGAACCCGCTCCCGGACCACGAGAGTCGCACCGCGTTCGTATCGGTGGCGTCGAAGCGCCCCACGAAGCGCACGCCGGGCTCGGCCTCGCTCCCCGGCGCTTCGACCACGGCCCCTCGAGTCGGGACCGCCGTCCCGGGGCATCCCCCTCCGCAGCCGGAGACGAGGAACAGGACGGGGAGCAGTCCGCAGGGCCTCATGCGTCGTGGTAGGCCATCGAGCCCGAAGCCGCAAGTCCGACGGAAGGCGCGGAGCGTGGAGGATGACGTGGGTGTCCACTCTCCCAGGGGCCAGTCGACGTCGAGGCTGTCCCATCCTTTGGCATCTGGGTCACTCCGCTGCGAGGGAAGGGCTATGCGTCCGGTCTCGTGACCTCGCGCTCGTCGGCCCCGGACCCGGACCGCATGAAGGCCCCCAGGAAGGAGTAGACCGCGGGGCCGAAGTGCTCGAGGCGGTGGCCGCTCCCTCGTGGTCGCTCGACTCGCAGGATGCGCACACGACTTCATCGAAGTCGGACGAGCTGTTGGTCGGGTCACCATCCTATCACGTCACCTGGATAACACGCCACGCGGGCCGCCGGGTCGTGGGGACCTTCGACCGCGGGGTGTGCTGATCGAGCGACGCTGTGACCTGGCGGACCTTCCGGCGGCCCGGAGGGCGGTCGGGTGGTGGCGGGCTTCGGCCCCGAGGAGGGCCTGGCCGACCCGTGGGTGGCCTCGGTGCAGCGCATCGGCGAGGTGCTTTGGGTGGGCACCGAGGCGGGGCTGTCGCGGGCGCTCCTGTAGGCGCCGCAGGCACGCGTTATGGCACCGTGAAGGGTGGATAATCCGGGGGCGTTGTCCGCACCCACGGTGGTGATGAACAATTCAGCCTCGAGGACCAGCGCCCTCTTCGTTGCCTTCGCGTGTGGGTGGCCGGTGGCCGCGGACGCCCAGAGCCGATTCGGCGGCCCGACCGACTTCGTCGACCCGTCCGGCATCCCGTGCGGCGGGCACTGGCGCGCCCTCGAGTTGGGCATCCAGGCCCCGCGAGGGATGCAGGCCTATCCGCGGCCCAAGGTGGGCGTCTATGTCTCTACGCCGAAGGCGCTGATCGCCGCGCTCAATCAGACCACGCCCCAGACGATCGTGCTCGCGCCGGGGACCTTCGATCGCCCGGTCAACCACCCCGCGCCTTCGTATCCGTACACCGGCAACCCTCCGACCCCGACCTTCGTGACCGCGCGGGCCGGGCACACCGTCGTAGCCGAGCAAGTCGGGTTGACGCGCCTCAAGTTCGGGGTCAGCGTGCCCGCGATCGCCTCTGGGTTCACACTGCGGGGCGTGGTCTTCGACATCGACCACGAGCTCGACGGGGTGCCCAACACGCAGAGCTGGTTCGAGCCCCGCACCTGGTTCACCTCCGCGGTGCTGATCTGGGGCGGGGCGTCGGACGTGACGATCGAAGACGTGCGCGTGCTCGGGAATCAGCGCCTGCACCAGGGGATCCGGGCGCCGAGCGTCGAGGGGCTCCAGATCCACCGCGTCGCCGTCTACGGGGTGCGCCGCTTCGGGCTCCTGGTCGGCAACGGCTCGGGGTCCGCGGTGCCGGTGACCACGCGACCCATCATCGAGGACGTTGTCGTCGACGGGGTCACCGACCCGGCCTACGAGGACTACATCGCGCCCCTCGGCAACGACTACTTCGGCCAACAGCTGCATGGCATCATGCTTGCGACCCCCTGCGACCTACGCCGGGTCCGCGTCCGGCGGGTCGCCCACTCCGGCATCGCCTTGGGCAACACGGTGGTACCGATGGAAGGTGCCTTGCTCGAGGACATCGACGTCGACGCGGTGAACCTGAGCAACTACACCCTGGGAACCGGGGTGTACTTCGAGCGCCAGCAGCTCGGCCCCCGGCTCCGGCGCTTCTGCGTCGGCCCCGACGTCGACCGTGGGGTGCACATCGAGTGGGGCCACGCGGCCAACAGCGACGCCACCGCGGCACAGCACTGCAACAACCCCCTCCTCGTGCCGATCCCCTCCGATGACGTACAGATCGACGCCGGCGTGGTGCTCGCCAGTCGGCACGGCGTGTACGTGGGCGCTTGGACCCGCGGGACCCGCATCCGGACCGTGCACTTCGAGAACGCCTGGTGGGCGGCGGTCGGCGCGCACGACAACCTGAAGACGGGAGGCACCAACACGGCCACCGACAACCTCACTTTCGCGTCGATGAGCGGGTGTCGGTACACCATCGACAACGGAAACGTGGTCCCACCGCAGTGCCTGGCGAGCCTGCCGACCCCGAGCGCGATCCCGATCCCGTACCCCTGCTCGCCCACCTGGGCCGCGCCCTGAGACCCGGGGCTCAGAAGGTGACGACGGCCTGCGCGCCCCGCACCTCGCCGTCCATGAGCATCGGTCCGACGCCGCTGTGGCGCGCGCCCTCGGCGTCGTCGCTCTTCCGGCCGCCCTGGTAGACCATGATGCTGCCGGCCAGGATGACGACTGCGCTGAGCGGGAGGGTCACCAGCCCCCCGACCCACAGGCTCGATGAGTCAACGTCGACGGCGGGGCCGAACCCTTTGCCATCAACACCCCCGACTCAGCTGTCCGTGGATAGGGTGCGAGCCGTTCCAGCCGCCAGACTGACAGCTTCCGGTCAGGAAACCAGATCCTCTGAACGCCCACGCGGCCGGCGGGGACGACCAAAGGCCGGAGTCTCGCCGCCGGGGCGTGCACCCCGGCGTACCGGACCTGGTGTCGACTCGGTGGAGGCACGAGCGAGGCGAGCCTGCGCACCCTCCGAGGCGGACGGCGAGCTTGCTCGTCGTTCGTCCGAAGGAACGTACCCCCACCCGAGCGAAGCGAGGTCTGGAGCTGGGGAATCAGAGCGAGCGGATGGAGGGTAGAGGCAGTGCTCGCAGTCGCAGGGCCTGAGCCTGCGAAGGCCCGAGAACGAGCCTTCCGCAGGGCCGACGACGCAGTCGACGGGCCGTGGCGGTTGATCTGCGCACTCGCCGTTCGGTCTCCGGCCGCCACGCGGACCCGGGCGTCCACCTCCCACCGCGAGGACCGTCGAGCGCCGGACTGCCTCTGAGGCCTTGCACTCGGCGATGGCGAAGGGAATTGGGTCGGGCTGCGTGGACAGACCGGGAGCGGGCACCCTAGGCTGCCCGCATGAGCCGAGGCGCGGCGATCGCCCGATCCGGGTGGACCTTCGAGGAGGTGGAGGCGCTCGAGCAGCGCACGGGCGAGCGCTACGAGCTGGTGGACGGCGCGATCTACGCGATGTCCGGGGGCTCGCTCAGCCACGGGCGTCTCTGCATGGGGCTCGCCGTGCAGATGGACGCCCAGCTGATGACGGGTCCCGGAGCCGGCCGGTGCGAGCCCCTGCCGTCCGACAACAAGGTGCGGGTGCGCGATCCGAGGGACAAGAGCTACCGCTACCCTGACCTCTCCGTGTTCTGCGGCGAGCCCCAGCTCCACGAGGGAACGGAGAGCCTCCTCACGAAACCCACCCTCTTGTTCGAGGTCACAAGCCCGGACTCGGGCGAGCGGGACACGGTGGTGAAGCTCGGGGAGTACACCGCGATACCGAGTCTTCGCGGCTACGTCGTGATTGAGCAGGCGCGCCGCGAGGTGACAGTGCACGCCCGCACCGACGACGGCGGCTGGACCAAGACCACCTACCTCGGCGGCGCCGTGTCGCTCCCCGGCGTCCCCGCCCAGCTCGACGTCGACGCCCTCTACGCCCGCATCAATCTCTGACCGGACCGGAGGTCCGGTGCATCGCGCAGGGGGGACCGCCGAGAGCCCGCCGCCGCCGCGCGCCGTCTCGAGCACTTCGGGTCCGCTCGTATCGCCCGCTCTGCCGAGCGCGGGAGGGCAGCCACCGCGAGGAGCCCTGGCGACCCGCGAGACCGCGTTGTTCACCCCCGACGCGACCCCTGCTCGTCCGGGACGGCGGCGAACACCGCGGTGGTGGGGGGCGCGATCGCCGCCGACATTCAGAGCCCGATGAGGAGGGTCCCCCGAGTGCCCGGGGCCACGGGGGGCCAGCGTGGCGCGGCGTTGACCGCCCTCGAGAAGGGCCTTCCCCGCTTCGACGACACGACGGAGTGGATATCGAGAGGGTGATCGGCCATTGGGGGTGGGGCGATGAGGGTACAGGTCGATCTGTCCGAGTGGATGGAACGGGAGGCGCTGTCCGGGGTCTACGACCTCCTTCAGATCCTGCACGATGAGGAGCACGAGAGTGACGACCCCGACCGGCTCGGGGCCTTCGAGCAGCTGGTCGCTTCTGAGCAGCGGACCGAGCGCTCGGACGCCGAGCTCGTCCCGTGGTTGCTCACCTTCATCTGGCTCAAATCCTTCCCCGACTACACCCGTCACGCCTGGCGAACCCTCCAGGCGATCGCTGCCGACCCCGAGCTCTTGGCGCCCGAGGCGGAGGCCATCCTGCGCCACCACCCCCACGGGGACCTTCGGGCAGAGGTCCTCAACTTCTCCGAAGCTCGCCACCCAGAATACTTGGAATCGGAACGATTCCTCGAGATCATCCGGGAGCTGGCGGCTTCCGACCCGGCCCCCCGGGTGCGGGCTCAGGCGTGGAACTTTCTCGAGTACGTCGACGCCGTGGGGATCGAGCAGCTCCCCGCCCTCGAGCGGCTCCCCGCTCTCGTCGAGGCGACCGTCCGCGATCCGGCGGCCGAGGTGAGGGTGGTGGCCATGAGACTCCTCTCGAAGCTGCGATTCGGCGGGAGCTCGACGGGCGACGAGGACGCGAGCCGACAGCAGAGAAAAGCTCAGGAGACCGCGCTCGCCCGTGCGGACAACACTTGGGTTCTCCCCTCCATGATGCAGGCCTTCCTTCGCACGAATGGAATCCACTCCGACCCCGACCGAGCGGCCTTCGCCCTCGACCTGCTCGCTTCGCGCCCGGACCTTCCCCGCCGAACGGAGCTGGTTCGGGCGTTGAGCTGGCAGATCCCGTGGGGCGCCCAGGACCATGGGGTGGCAGCCGAGCGCTGGATCGCGGCGGCGCCCCATGGGAGCGCAGAGGGCTTTCTCGAGCACCTACGGGGTTTGTTTCGGGACGACCGGGCCCCGGTCGACGCCCGCGCCGACGCCCTCCACGCCTTGGCCGCCTACGGCCAGCTCGGGCCCATCCCCCTTCAGGCTGCGCTCGACTTCTATCTGCTCCCTGACCTCAGGGCCCGCGAGCTCGTGACGGTGATGAGCGCCAACAAGCTGGTCCGGGGGTTGTTCGCCCTCCCGAACCCACCGGTGTCCCAGGCATCGGACCGGGTCGAACTCTTGAGCGTATTGGTGGAAAGGACCCGAACCCTCCCCACCCTCGAAGAGGTGAAGAGCGCCGCCATGGCGGTGCACTTCGCGGCCGACGCTGCGCTCGCCATCGTCTGCAACCCAACGATGAGCCCTGGACGGGCCCAGCCGCTCCTCGACGCGGCCATCTCGGCGGTGCTCCGCCACCCGGGCGACGCCTCGTTTGGACTGTATGGGTTACGGGACGTCCCGGCGACGCTTCGCCTCGACGTCCTCGCTCGCGAGCTCCCGGAGGCGAGCGAAGACGCGCGAAACGGCGTCCCCGAGTATGCGGCGATCGCCTACGGGCGTCACGGCAGCGATGACCGGCTCGCCGCCCTGCGAGCCGGGCTCGACGGGCTGAGCTCGAACAACGCGCTGCTGAGGCTCGCCCGCGAGCTCCCGGAGCCGAGCCGCCTCGAGCCGGACCATCGGGTCGCGCTCGAAGACTCGCTCCGCGCCGCGCTCGACCGACTCCAGCCCGAAGCGTGGGTTCGGGACACGGTCGAGGCCTGGCTCCGCCACCCGTGAACAACCGGTACCCGACGGAGCTCCCGACCCCTTGTCGGATGCCGGGGTTGAAGGTCGCCGAGACGCAGGAGACGACCCTGGGGCGTTGGTCCAGGCCGATCGGTGGTCTCGGTCACAACCCGGAGGCGGTGAGGATGAGCGCGGGAGCGGAGCCGTACAGTTCTTTGGCTCCGCGGTAGTCGAGGACCGACTGGCGGTAGCCGCCCCCTTGGGGGCTGCGGCACTGGGGGTAGTGCATCACGGACATCGGGTCGTAGGTCGTGACGTTGCGGGTCCCTGAACTCCCCTCCGAGGTGCATGGATTCGACAGGCGAATGTGCTCATGGCGAAACCCGAGCGCATGTCCCAGTTCGTGCCGCATGATCCCTTCGAGGTCTCGGCCGCCGGACGTGGTGGTGAACGCTGCGCTGGTCACGAGCACGTTCCGGTCTTGGCGCGCGTCGTCCGGGAAGAAGGCGCGAGCGAAGTAGCTCGCGCTCACCGACCGAACGTCGAAGTAGACCCGGCTGTTGCTCGCATTGCAGTTACCATCTTCCGCCTGGACGTGCACGAAATCGACCCCTACGAGGTCCGCCCACGAGCGCGCCGCCCGCGCCATGGTGTCCACCATCTCCCCATACCGGCTCCCGAAGCCCGTGCTGACGCAGTAGGTCATCTGAAAGCGCCGGCTCTGGGACTGGATGTTGTCTTGACTACCTACCCGGTCGACCACGAGGGGTAGGCGCGCCGCCCCGAAGCCCTGGGCCTCGAGCTCGAGCGAGCGCTCCTGCTCGACATAGGCGAGGTAGTGGTCGAACAGTTCGTCTTCGTCGGCAAGGGGAATGTCCCCGTCCACGATGAACTGTCCGCCGGGCCATGGCTCCTGGTAGACGCCAGACCGGAAAACATCCCATCCATCGAGCTCCGCGTCGGTGAGTTCCGCACCGGGGCCGCACGCGGCGCCGAGCAGTGCGAGCAGCGTCATGGGCCGTCGCACGGCGGTCACCGGTTCCGAACGCCGAAGGCGGTCGGCGTTCGGCAGTCGGAGACGAGGCAGCCGGAGACGTTGGTTGCGGTGCTGGTCGGCAGGTACATGCGGAAGAGCTTGTTCGAAAGGAGCGCCGCGTTGGCGAGCGCGATGAAACGCGCCGCCGCGCTGGCGTTGCTCGTGGAGACCGCGGCGTAGCGGACGGTCGAGGAGCCGAGCAGCACGCTGTTGCTGCAGCGCACGTGGACACGGGATCCCACCTCGAGAACCTCGGTCGGCTCACAGTTGAACCAGGTGTTCGCGAGGGCGAGGCTCGGGCTCGCAGCGAGCCCGAGCCCGAAGAGGGCGCCGACGGCGAGGCGGTGGAAGCGGGAGATGGGCAGTTTGAACATCTTTGGATTTCCTTTCGTGTTGGAGCCCCCGTGGGCCTGCCACTCCCCTTCGCAGGTCTCGTGCCAGCGAAGAGGTGACGAGGCGCTGCCTCTAGACCTGCGCGGAGGCTCTCCTGCCTCAGACAGGTGCCGATATCGCGTTCGACCCAAGCACAGCAGATGCGAAAGTTGCACTTCGCTGCGCGCCGAGGGCCACCCCGTGGGCTTTCGCCTTGGAGCCCGGCGCCACCGAACGGCGCGTGGGTCCGCAACCCGTGGGTGACGGGCGACCTCGACAGACCCTCGTCCGAGGGGAGTTGACCGTGGCGGCGCCCGAGAGGTCCTCGGGCGCGGATTCGCTCGAGCCGGAGACCCTCCACCGGTGGAGGGCCCCGGCCCTCGCCGTCAAGCGCCGATGATGCCGCCGTCGATGCGGGTGATGCAGATGGTCGCGGGCCTCGGCCGCGCCAGCGCGCCCATCGCGACCGGCGGAGGCTCCGCGAGCGCGTCTCGGCTCGCCGCGGGCCAGTTGTTGACCAGCGGCTCGTCGCCCTCGCCGCCCGGATGCTGGACGTTGACGAACATTGCCCGGCCGTCCGGGGTGACGTCGATCCCGGTGATCTCGCAGCCCGCTGGGCCAGTGAGGAACCGGCGGAGGTCGGCGCCGAGCTGCTTTCCGACCTGGGTTCGCTGTCCGTCGACCCTCATCTCGCCGCCGTCGCCGACATCGCCGACGATCGCGGCGAGGAGCTGGTTGTTCGTGAAGTCGCCGAGGCTGCTGTCGTCGGTCTGAATCCAGATGACGCCCCGGTTGACCCGACCGTCGAACCAGAGGCCGTCCGGGCTCGCGAACGCGTTGTCTTCGGTGAGCCCCGAGATGTTCTCCGGGCGCTTCCCGGCGCGGGAGCCGAAGAGAAAGATGTCCCAGGTGAAGGCTGTCGCGTCGGCACGGTCACCCGTCTCCCGCCACCGAATGATGTGGCCGTTTCGGTTGCCGTCGACGCTACCGTTGCCGTCGGCGTCGTAGTTCCGCGGGTTCGCCGCGTTCACGCCGGCCCGCCGCGCGCTCGACGTGTTGTTGGTGAGGGTCATATAGACCTCGCCGTTCGCGGGGTTCACCGCGCCCCACTCCGGCCGGTCCATCGGGGTGGCCCCGACGATGTCGGAGGCGACCCGGGTGTGAACCAGGATGTCCGCGAGGTTCGAGCCCTGGAACCGCGGGTTGTTCGCGATGGTCGGGTTGGCCATGCTCAGCTCGAGCCACTCCCCGGTGCCGTCCTCGTCGAAGCGTGCGACGTACAGGGTGCCCTCGTCGAGGATCGCGCCGTTCGTCTGACCAGGCTGGTAGTTCGCCGAGGTGACAAACTTGTAGATGTACTCATTGTTCGCGTCGTCGCCCGAGTAGAACGCGAGCGGCTGCCCGGCGATCGGGCGGCTCGGCCAGCACCCCTCGTGGCGAAACCAACCCATCGACGTCCGCTTGATCGGCGTGGAGGTGGGATCATAGGGGTCGATCTCCACGATCCAGCCGAACGTGTTGGCCTCGTTTCGGAAGTCCTCGGTCGCGGAGGCCCCGGTCGGCGTGGTGTCGAAGCGCGCGAGGGCGTCCGGCGTCGCGAACTGGCTCGCGGCGGTCTCCCAGAGGTAGCTCGATCTGCTCCCCACCCCGAAACGGCTCTTCGATTCCGGCCGCATCATCTCGCTGGTCCGGAAGTACCCGTGCCAGTTCTCCTCACACGTGAGGTAGGTGCCCCACGGAGGTGAGGTCGCGGGACTGGTTCGCGTCAGCGGGGCCGGGCGCGTCGAGTTCCTCTCGAAGTCCACGCTCGAGCTCGTCGCCGGCCTTTCGGAAACCGATGACGAGGTCCCCAACCCGCCGGCCGAGCCGCGGGACCATGGCCGGGCCGAGGACCACGAGGGCGACCGCCACGATGATCGCGAACTCCCAGAAGCCGAAGCCGAACATGCGCCAAGGATTGACCACCCGGAAGCCGCCGACCAGCGCTTTTTCGTGAGCGCTCCGCCTTTCTGCTTGTCGATCGCCCGATGGCAAGTAACCCCAAGCCCGAGTGACTGCGCCACGCCCCAAGGGAAGATACTAATTGGAGAAGGGCTCCCGAGTCAACCGTTGGGTGGCCCAAGGTACTCAGGCCTCGTTCAGAATTCGAACGTGGACGGAGGCGGCACGGATTAGTTGGCAAACGTCTCGAGGGCGTACAGAGAACCCTTCTTGGCTGCGACGTAGATCATCCTGCCGACCCAAGCGGGGGAGGCGGTGACGGAGCCGTCGGCCTGGAAGGTCCAGCGAGCCTGGCCTGTCACGGCGTCCACGCCCCAGATGCGGCCGTCGTTGGCGCCGACGACCAGGCCGTCGCCCTCGTCGTTGACCGCAGGGGAGCTCTGGATCCCGCTCCTGGTGTCCAAGCGCCAGACGACGGCGCCCGTGTCCAAGTCGATCGCGAGCAACGCGTCGCGCGACGTCTGGGTGCCGACGAAGGCCCGCCCGGTCCCCTCGTGAATGGCGGGCGAGCCCATCATCGGTCCTCCGGTGTCCACGCTCCACCGTAGGTCACCAGTTCTGAGGTCCAGCCCATATACTCGGTGGTCCCAGGTTCCGAACACCACCAGGCTTCGGTCTGGGCTGATGGCAGGCGTGGTCTTGATGTCCGCGGTGGGAAGATCGTCGCCTTCGCCGGGCTCGAAGGCACGGCTCCACCGGAGCGCGCCCGTGTCACTGTCGTAGGCCCGCATGCGGCCGTCGTTGGCGCCGACCACGAGTATGTTCGCGTTGGGCTCCACCGCGACCGAGGAGTGTGGATAGTGATCGATCCTCGCGCTGGTCCACACCAACTCTCCGGTCCGAGGGTCGTTTCGAGTGACGAGACCGGCCGGCCTACCGTCGGCCCAGGTCTCGTGGGAGACGTACAGCGCGTTGTGCTCCGGCACATAGATGGGACTGGAGCCGACCCAGCGCCCCGGGCGAAAGCGATAGATCTCCGTGCCTCCCACTCGATCTACCGCGTGCACGTACCCGGAGTACGTGCCGATCCACACCACGGACCTCGACACCGCCGGCGAGCCGTGGATGCCCTTCTCGGCATCGCTGAGGGCAATGGACCAGCGTAGCTCGCCGTCGTAGCGATCGAACGCCCACAGCGTGCCGTCATCCGATGGCACGTACAGCCCGTCGTCCCACACCGCGGCGGAGGGCTTGACCGCGCTGTAGTCGAGGACCAGGAACTCGGGCCGGCTCCAAGCCACCCGTACGTTGGACCCCAAAACTCCGCCCTTCGCGCCCCCCGAGCGAAGCGCGCCGTTTCGAAACGAGGTCCAGTCGGTGGAGTTCCCCGGCCCGAACAGCTCGGGCCCGCCTTTGGTTTCGCAGCCGCCGACGCAGCCGCCTGTCAACACGTCGTCCGCGCACCCCGCGACGAGCAGCGCGACCGCAGCCTCCAACATGCACCTGCTTCCCATGTGTCTCCTGTGGAAGCGAGCATAGCAGATTCGAAGCACACCGCTGCGACGGAATCTCCTGTCGCTCATGTTTCCTCTCCGGTTCTCCCGGCGTTTGTGCGGGCGACCGGTCAAGGAAGGCGCCCGGGCTCGGGCGGCGGTCAAACCGGGGGGATCCGCCAGACCGCGGCGGTGTCGGCGGGCAAGGTCAGCTTCGCGCCGTCGAGGGTGACGGCGGGATCGGAGCGAACGAGCAGCGTGCCCGGCTCCACGTCGAGCACCGCGGGACAGAGGCTGACGCCGATGCGAAAGACGCCGCGCTGAACCAGGAGCCACCCGGCGCCGTCGTCAAAGCGCGTCTCTACCCGGTCGCGGCGCCCGTCGGTGAGATCGGGGTGGGTTTTGCGCAGCTCGAGCAGCTCCCGAACGAAGCGATGCATCTGCTGGTGGGGGCTTTGGTCCCGCTCCTCCCAGATGAGGCGACTCGCTTCGAAGGTCGCCGGATCGATGGGGTCGAGAACGGTCTCGGGAGGCCAGCCGAAGGCCTCGAACTCGTGAATCCGGCCTTCGCGCACCGCCTGCGCGAGCTCGACGTCCGAAAAGTCACAGAAGTATCCAAAGGGAGTCGACGCCGCCCACTCCTCGCCCTGAAACAGCATGGGGACGCTCGGAGCGGTCAGGACCAGGGTCAAGGCGACTTTGGCTCGCGCCTCCCCGCACAGGTGCGACAGCCGCTCCCCCCGCGCTCGGTTTCCAATCTGATCGTGGGTCTGCGCATAGGTCACGAACCGGTGTCCGCTCTGAAACGACAGCCGACGCCCGTGGCGCCGGGAGCGAAACGGCGCGAAAACTCCGTCGAAGATGTACGGGGAGCGCAACCCTTTGGCCACGGGACCCCACCCTCCAAAGTCTTGGTAGTAGCCGGTGCGCTCGCCGGTGAGCTGCGCGTGCAGCGCGTGGTGCAGGTCGTCCGCCCACTGCCCGTCCATGCCTTGGCCCCCCGCCTCCCTCGAATGGATGACCCGCGGGTCGTTCAGATCGCTCTCGGCGATGAGCACCATCGACCGGCCGGTCGAGGCTTCGAGCGCGTCCTTTCGCTCGGCGAGCTCCTCGAGAAACGTGACCGCCGACTTGTCCTCGAACGCGTGGATCGCGTCGAGGCGGAGCCCGTCTATGTGAAAGCCTTCGAGCCACCACGCGGCGTTGTCCAAGAAGAATCTCCGCACCTCGTCGCTGCCTGGGCCGTCGAGGTTGATGGCGTCGCCCCACGGGGTCTTCACCCGGTCTGTGAAGTAGGGTCCAAACCGGGATAGATAGTTCCCCTCCGGCCCCAGGTGGTTGTACACGACATCGAGCAGGACCGCGAGCCCACGTCGGTGGCAGTTGTCCACGAACCGGCACATCCCTTCCGGTCCGCCGTAGGGTTCGTGAACGGCAAACAGCCCCACTCCGTCGTAGCCCCAGCCCCGGGTTCCGGCGAAGCTCGCCACCGGCATCAGCTCCACGTGGGTCACGCCCAGCTCGAGCAGGTGGTCGAGGCGGCCCATGGCGCCGTCGAAGGTGCCTTCAGGGCTGAACGTCCCGACATGCAGCTCGTAGATCACCGCGCGGCCGAGCGGCGGGGCGCGAAAGCTCGCATCGGTCCATGTATACTCCCTCGGATCGAAGAACTGCGCCTCACCGTGCACGCCATCGGGCAGGCGCGGCGCCCGCGGATCCGGCAGCGGCGGGCCGCCATCGAGCGAGAATGCGTACCGCGCCGCGGCTGGGATCTCGGCGGTCCACCATTGGCCGCTTTGCTCCATCGGCCCGCGGTCGTCTTCGGTGACCCATTCGACCTGGGTCGGAAACGGCGCCCAGAGGCGTACGAGGCTCATCGGCCACCCTCCTTGACCAGCAGGGCGACGGGAAAGTGCAAAAACAAGGAGGCGACCTCGATGCTGCCTTCGTGGGTTTGGCCGTCGAATCGGTGGCACCATCGGCCCGGGGGCAACTCCAAGCGGGTCGATCCCCAACCCTCGTTGCGAAAGGAGAACCTCCCGACGGCGGTCACCGATGTCTTATCGAGGTCGGCCCGGACGAACGCCAGCAGCCGATCGGAGGCGGCCCCTTCGGCAAACAGCGGCTGAAAGTGAGGGCGAAAACCATTGGAGCCTTCGGCCTGTCCGCTCGATCCCTCTCGGCCGGCCTGCCCCTC
>DAIQNR010000085.1:0-6152 GCA_036788295.1 Myxococcota bacterium | reverse complement strand
CCCTCTCGGCCGGCCTGCCCCTCGTGGCCGCCCACGGAGGATGGACCATCGGTTCGGCCCAAAACCCGCAACGCTTCCCGCGTGACCCACAGCTTGGGGGCGCCCGTCGAGCGGTTGGACCAGACGCGCAGGGCGGCGGCTTCGCTTCCCTCTTCGGGCAGCTCCCGCAGCATGCGGGCCCGGAGCTCGAAATCGACCGGGCGTCGATTGTCGGGATCCACGAGGCTGAAATCCCACAGTTCGCAGCCCTGGTAGATGTCGGGGACGCCGGGGCCGGTGAGCTTCACCAGCGCCTGCGAGAGCCCGTTGACGAGGCCCGCATCTTGCATGCGCCGAACGTAGGCTTCGACGTCCGCGGTGAGCTCTTCGTCTTCGAATAGACCACGCAAGAGGCTTTGGACCCGCTCTTCGTAGCCCGCGTCTCCGTTCGTCCACGATGTATACCGGTTCGCTTCACGGACGAACTTCGTGGCGTAGTCCGACATCCGCTGCAGCGTGATCGGCCACGCACCCACCCAGGTCTGAAACATGGCGTAGACGGTCTCGAGATCGACGCCGTCCGCGCCGTGGGCGCGAGCCCGTTCGCGCCATCGCGCGACCGCCCGGCCCCATTCGTCCGGATCCTCGCTCAAGACCACGAGGCGCGCCCGCACGTCCTCGGAGCGCTTGGTGTCGTGGGTCGATGTGGTGGTCATCGCCGAGCGAAGCGCCGGATCCACGAGGGCCGCGTGCAGCTGCTCGAGCGTGACCACCGGGGCACCGGGGTCGCAGCCGACGTCGTTGACGGCCAGCAGGCGCAAATGCCGATACATGGCGGTGTCCTCGAGACCCTTGGCCATCGCGGGCCCGGTCAGCTGCTGAAAGCGCATGGCCAGCTCGGTCTCGAGCTCCCCCTCATGCCGAAGCAGTAGGACATCCCCGAACCAGGACACCAGCTCGGGGTCGAGCCCGGTGCTCTCGCCCACCTTCCGAGCCACGGTCTCGATGACCGTCCGGTCGGTCCTCGACGGCGCGCTGTCCTTGGGGGAGACGTAGGTGCGGTACACGGGAAAGTGCACCACGAAGGCCTCGATGAGCTCCTGAAGCGCATCCTTCGAGTGGTCTCGGTGTCGCCGGTGCCGCCCGGTGACGAGCCCGGTGAGCGTCACGAGCCGGGTCACGTCGGCCCGAAGACCATCGGAGAGGACCTCCCGCTTGCTGGCGCGGACGATCTCCGCCCAGCCTTTTCTCGTCCCGCAAAACGCCGCCTCCGCCTCGCTGAGGGAATCGAGGCCGTCCGGGCAGACCATCCACCCGGTGACGCGCCTGAGGAAGTCGTAGCCGGTCGTGCCGGCGCAGGGCCAGGTTTGGGGCAGCTTCTCCCCCGGCTCCAGGATCTTCTCCACGACGATCCACGCGGTCGGGGCCCGCTGCCTCAGCGCTGCCAAGTACGCCCGAGGCTCGCGCAGACCATCGATGTGATCGAGCCGAAGCCCGGTGACATGGCCCTCGTCGATCAGACCGAGCACCAGCCGGTGGGTGTCCTCGAAGAGCTCCGGGTCCTCCATGCGCAGCCCCACCAGGGTGTCGATATCGAAGAACCGCCGGTAGTCGAGCTCCTGGCGGCCGGTCTGCCAGTAGCGAAGCCGATAGTTCTGTCGTTCGATGAACGTGTCGAGGCGGTCGAAGTCCCCGTTCAAGAGCTCGAGCTCCGCCAGCAGCGCGTCTCGGTTTCGAGGCTCATCGAGCGCCCTGTTCAGCAAGCTGTGCAATACGACTTGCTCCCGATGCCGCGCCCGCATGCCTTCCCGGTCGTTCGCGAACAGCTCGGGCAGCCTCTCGAACCCGGCGGCGATGAACCCGAGCTCATCACTCTCCGCGCGCTCCCCCGCCGCCCGCAGGAGGTCCCCGAGCGACCGGGGGGCCGCTGGATAGGTTTGCTCGTGGTACCGGACGACGAAGCGCGAGTCCGGGTTCAGCTCCACCCGCAGCTCCTTTGCCTCCACGACCCGGCCCGAGTGGTCCCCGAGCACGGGAACCAGGATCCGGTTGTCGTGGCTGTCCGAAGTATCCCAGTCGACGTCGAAGTAGCTAGCGAACCGGCTGGAAGGGCCGTTTTCGAGCACGTCCCACCACCAGCGGTTCTCCGGGGTGCCGATCGCCATGTGGTTTGGGACGAGATCCACGACCTGGGAGAGGCGGCGCGCCGCCAACGCCTCACACAGCCGGGCGTAGCCGGCCTCACCGCCCAGCTCTTCGCTGATGCGCGAGTGGTCGACGACATCGTAGCCGTGTTGGCTCTTTGGCGCGGCCTGAAGGATCGGCGATAGGTAGACATGACTGACCCCCAAATCGCGGAGGTAATCGAGGTGACACACGAGCCGGTCGAAGCTCAGCTCGGGCGTGTGCTGGATGCGATAGGTCGCGCGCGGGGTCACCCTCCTAGCCATGTCGCCGATGCACGCCCGAGGCAACGAGCGACGAACACGAGCTTCTTTGTTCCGTGGGAACAGCAGGGGGCGTCTCGACGTTCTCCGTCCAGCTTTAGCCCTTTTTCGACTCGAGCACAAGCGGCGATCGTGACGCCGGTTTGCCGGGACAGGAGCGAACCACATGCGCGACCACACCGAGCAAACTATCTCGATGAGAGCCGTGGCGGCGAGGCCTTGGCTGGGGTTGTCGACGTGAGCGGGCGGCCCGAGCGCGCCCCGATGCGGGAGATTGCGACTTTCGGGGCCAACCCCGGCCGCTTGAGGATGATGATCTGCGCGCCCCCGAGCATCGGGGCGGACGCCGCGCTCGTCGTAGTTCTGCATGGATGCGGTCAAAGCGCGCAGCAGTACGCCGATGGCGCCGGTTGGTTGGCGCTCGCGCACCGGTTCGGCTTCGTCGTGCTGTGCCCCCAAGGCGCCGTTGCGATGGGCGCGGACCCGATCGCCGGCGGGGGCAGGCGGGCCGACTTCTGGCGCGCGCCCTCTGGCGGCGTCGTCGTGGAGCGCCACCGCATCGCGAGGATGGCCCACGGCGCCGCGCTCAGGACCGACGGCGCCGACGGGTGCGATGCGGCCGGCCGGCATCTCATCGACGTGGGCGTGTCGTCGAGCGGAGAGATCGCGCGGGGCTGGGGTCTTTCCAGGCCTACGCCAGAACCTATCGCGGCTGAACAGCGGAGGGCCGCGCCATGAAGACGCGGGAACCGCTGTTTGGGGATGGCGTACCCACCTTTGGCGGGAGCGCGGTGTCCGGGTGCGGGGACGTGTCCACGCCGCCCGAGCTCGTGGTCGCCGTCCCGGTCTGCAACGAGAGCAAGCGCATCGTGACTTGCGTCGATGCCCTCGCTGAAACCCTCTCGGGGCAGCCGCGGAGCGGGGTCGTGCTGCTGGTCAACAACTCGACCGATGCGTCGGCAGAGAAGGCGTTTCTTGCCCTGTCGGAGCGAGGGATCGCGGCGATCGTCGTCGAGACGACGCTCGCGCCGGGGATGGCGACGGCGGGCTGGGCCCGGCGTCTGGCGCTCGACGTCGCCGCGCTCTGGGCGGCTCCCGAAGCCGTCTTGATGACGACGGACGCCGACGCGCGGGTCGCGCCGAACTGGGCGGAGGCGAACCTCTCGCTGCTCGATGGCGGCGCCCATCTCGTCTGCGGCCACATCGCGGCCGAGGAAGCGGAGGCGGCGCTGCTGCCGGCCACGATCGCCGAATCCGATGCTATCGAGAGCGCGTACACGGCGCTGTCCATCGAGCTCGACGCCCGCCTCGACCCGCGGCTGCACAATCCCTGGCCGCACCACGGGCGGGCGTCCGGCGCGAGCCTCGCCTTCCGCGTACGCGACTATGTATCGGTCGGGCGAATGCCCCCGCTGCCGTGCAGCGAGGACCGCGCCTTTGCCGCCCTGATGGAGAGACATGATCGGTGCGTCCGGCACAGCGACCTTCCGCTGGTCACCGTGTCGTGCCGGCTCGACGGCCGCGCCCGCGGCGGCATGGCCGACGCGATCGCCGCTCGAATTGCTGATCCGGACAGTCTCGCCGACCAGAGGTTGCTGCCGGCGGCGGTCACGGCGCTTCGGGCCAGCTCCCGCGGCGCCCTGCGCGAAGCCTGGGGCGCGCGGGCCGACGTCGGACACTTCATGCGCCAGCTCGGCGTATCGGCGGCGCACATCGGCCGCGCCCGGCGCGCGGATTGCTTCGGCGCAATGTGGGCGGAGGTCGAGGCCGGGGCCGAATGCCTCGCCGCCAAGCGCATGCGTCCGAGCGAGCTCGAGCGCGAGTTGCCCGAGCTCATCCGCCTCGTCGCGCAGGCCAGGTCCACGCCATGAAGCTCGCCGCGATTTGTCCGGACCCGACCGCGGTCGCGTCCGCCCGGGAGCTCATGCCGCACATCGCCGCCCGGGCTGCGGCGTCGGATCGGGGCGAAGCGACGCTTGCGCCCGACATCGACGACCTGCGGGATGCCGGGCTGCTTCGAGCGCCGCTCGGGGCCGCCGCCGACGGGGTTGGGCTCTGCTGGCAGGCCGGAGCCGTGGAGGACGGCGTCGATGTGCTGCGCGTGCTCGGCCGGGCCAATCTCGCCGTGGCGCGCCTCTACGAAGGCCACGTGAACGCGGTGAAGCTCGTCATGCTGTACGGCGGGCCGAAGACGCAGGCGCAGATGGAACGGGCAGTGGGGGCGGGAGCGTTGATGGGCGTCTGGGGCGCGGATGGAGCGCGACCGCTGACCTTCCGCGGGGACGGCGACCGCGTCGTGCTCGACGGCGAGAAGCGGTTTGCTTCTGGCCTCGGCCTCGTATCGCTCGCGGTGCTGACGGGGACCGACGCCGACGGTGCGAGCAGGCTCATCGTGGCCCCGGTGGACGATCCCGGGCGCGCCGACGCCGCCACGTGGCGGGTGAGCGGCATGCGCGCAACCGCCTCGGGCGACTTCGACGCCTCCGGACTGGCCATCACCCAAGACGCGCTCTTGGGCGACCCAGGCGACTACCATCGAGAGCCCCATTTTCAGGGGGGCGTGTGGCGCTATGCCGCTGCGCAGCTCGGTGGGCTCGAAGCGCTGGTCGAGGCGATGCGAACCGAGCTCGCGGCGCGCGGCCGGCTGTCGGATCCGCACCAGGCCGCGCGCTTCGCCCGCAGCGCGATGGCCTGCGAGACCGCCCGCTTGTGGGTTCGCGAAGCCGCGCTCACGGTGGAGGCGCCGGGCGCGAGCGCGGAGAGCGCGGCCCGCTCGATCCTGGCCCGGCTCGCGGTCGAGCGGGCGGCGAGCGAGACGATGGTCGAGGTGGATCGCGCGCTCGGCGCCGCATCCCATTTCGTCGACCACCCGGTGGAGCGACTGCGTCGCGATCTATCTTTCTACCTGCGCCAGGCCGCCCCCGATCACGCCCTGCACTCGGCCTCCGCCACGCTGGCGGCGCGCAAAGGCTCGGTCGGCGACTTCTGGGCGGCGCCATGATCCCTCCCCTGAGCGCCATGATGGCCGGGGCCAAAACCGCGCCTTTTGCCGACCTAGACGCCATCGTAGGCACGGGCGGCCTGGTCGTGCTCGCCCCTCATCC
This sequence comes from Myxococcota bacterium, assembly GCA_036788295.1. Classification (GTDB taxonomy): domain Bacteria; phylum Myxococcota; class Kuafuiibacteriia; order Kuafuiibacteriales; family Kuafuiibacteriaceae; genus JAHQVK01. The sequence continues at coordinate 622 of DAIQNR010000085.1, read as the reverse complement.
CGACGACGAGAGCCTCGGCTGCGGCGCGCTCTTGAGGGCCGCAGCTTCCGCCGGGCGCCGCGTCGCCGTCGTCGTGGTGACCGACGGGTCCCGGTCGCATCCGTCGTCGCCGAGCGTGAGCGCGGACGCGCTCGCTTGGCTCCGCGCGCGGGAGGTTCGGTCTGCGCTCGCGGCCCTTCACCCCGACATCGCGCTGCTCGAGCTCGGCTACCGCGATGGCGAAGCGCCGGATGGCTTGCCTGGCGCCGCCGTCGCCGCCCACGCGATCGCCGGCGCCGTGGATGGGGTCGGCGCGACCGCGCTCGTCGCGGCGTGGCGAGGCGACCCGCACAAGGACCACGCGGCGACCGCCGTCCTGGCCCGCCGCACGCTCCGCCTCAGACCGGGGCTCAGGCTCTGGAGCTATCCGATCTGGGGCCGGTTCGAGCCCGCGTCGGAGGCGGCGCCAAAGCGGATCGTTCGCTTCGACGCCGGGCCGAACCGCGCGGCCAAGAAGGCGGCCATCGCCTCCCACCGAACGCAAATGACCCGGATGATCGACGACGATCCCTTGGGTTTCATGATGACGGCGGCCATGCAGGCCCACTTCATCGAGCACCCGGAGGTGTTCCTTGCCGACTAG
>DAIQNR010000084.1:2155-24312 GCA_036788295.1 Myxococcota bacterium | reverse complement strand
AATTTCGACTGGACCTCGAGCCTCCGCGGGGTCTGGCACGACAGCCCGGTGGACGTACCGGCCGTGCACCAGAGCGTGTTCGGCTCCATCCTCGATGCGTACGGGCGCCTCGAGGAGCAGGATCCCACCGACGACAACCCGCTCGGCTTCCTGGTGGTGGGACAGGCCGGCGCGGGCAAGACCCATCTGCTCGGCCGGCTCCGGCGAGAGATCACTGCGAGAGGCGGGACCTTCCTGTTCCTCGATCTCACCGACGTGCGGGACTTCTGGGAGACCGCGCTTCAGGGGGCCGTCTTCTCGCTGACTCGGCGCCTGCGCGCCGGCGAGACCCAACTTCGGTGGGTGCTCGACGCGCTGCTCGCGCGGTTTGCGGACGGACCGCTCGCCGGGTGCACCGCCGCGCAGCTCGGCGAGGTCCGCCCGCCGGCGCTTTCGAACCGCATCGACCGGCTGCTCGAGAGCCTCGCCCGGGGCGACGACCGGCACGCGGCCGCCCGCCACGACCCGGTTCTCCGGGCCTTGCTGCTGCTCGGGAGCTCCGACCCGCGCCTGTTGACCCTCGGCGAGGCGTGGCTGAGCGGGCTCGATGTGCGCGAAGAGCTGCAGCTCGTGTTCGGGCTGCCCGATCGGCCGGTCGGCGCCCGGGAGCGGCTCGCCGGCCTTGGCTACGCCGCCCAGTTCCGGGGCCCGCTCGTGGTCGCGGTGGACCAGCTCGACGCGATCGCGTCGGAGGCGAGGGCAGCGGCCGAGGCTGGGGTGGCTTCCGGGGCGGGGCGCCTGTTTCAGCACGCCGCCCACGGACTCATGGCGTTGTGGGAGGCGCTTCCGCGGTCGCTGGTCGTCGTGAGCTGCCTCGAGACCACCCACCAGTGGCTCGAGAAGAACGCGATGGCCTCGGTGCGGCACCGGTTCCGCGAGAACCTAACCCTCCGAGCGGTGAACGCCGAGCCGCTCGAGGCCCTGCTCGCCCGCCGACTGGCCGTCGCGTACGCGAAATCGGGGTTCGAACCCCCCTACCCAACCTACCCGTTTCTCCCTGGCTGGGTAGGAAACGAGCCGACGACCCCGCGCGAGCTGCTGCGGCGGGCCGAGGCCCACCGGCTGCGCTGCCAAGCCGAAGGCCGAGTGCTCGAGACGAAGGGCGACCGCCACCCCGGCCCCGTGGCCCCGCCGACGGATTTCGAGCATCTCGACCGCGAATTCGAGGCGCTGCGGGCCCAAGTGGACCCCGAAGCCAAACTGCGGGGCGCCGATCCGGAGCTCGACAAGCTGCTCGAGACCGCGTGCCGGGCGCTCGCCGCCGAGCACACCAAGGACGAGGGGCTCGATGTCGAGCTCGACCTCGACTTCGCGCACGCGAGCGCCATCGAGCCGCTCCACGCCCGGATCCGCGTCATCGATCACCGGGACAGGGACCGCGAGCGACACCTGTCCCTCCGGTTCATCCAGCACGACCACCCGATCGCGTTTCAGACCAGGCTGAAGAAGGCGATGACCGAGAGCGGGATCGGCGCCGAGCTGCCGTTTCGCCGACTGCTCGTGCACCGCTCGGAGCCGGTGCCTTCCGGCCCGAAGACCCAGGTGCTGCTCGCGGAGCTGCACCAGAAGAACGGGCAGCTCGAGAAGCCGACCCTCGATGAGGTCCGCACGCTCACCGCCCTACTCCGTTGGTTCGAGCTCCGGCAGGGCGGCCTGCATGCCTGGCTCGGCAGCCGAAAGCCGGTCAGCCGGCTCCCGTCGATCGCGCCCCACGTCGATTTCCTGTTCGGCCCTGGGCAGCCCTCTGTCGATGGGCTGAGACCGGAGCCGCCCCGCCTCGACATCGATACCGGGGAGGACGCTCCAAAGCCGCCACCGCCCGAGGCGCTGCTCATCGGAGAGACGGCGGCCGGGCTTCGCCCGGAGCCGGTCGAAATCCAGCCGCTGGACCTGTGCTCGCACGTCGCCGTGCTTGGGGGCGCCGGATCGGGCAAGACGATGATGCTCCGGCGGATCGTGGAGCTCGCGGCGCTCCGCGGCATCCCGTCGCTCGTGTTCGACGTCGGGGGCGACCTCGCCCGGCTCGGCGAGCGGTGGCCCTCGCCGCCGGAGGGGTGGGATCCGGGAGCCCAGGCCGACGCCGACCGGTATTTCGCCCAAACCGAGGTCGTGCTGTGGACGCCGGGGGTGGTGGGCGGAAACCCGGTCTCTTTGTCCGCCGTCCCCGACTTCCGCTCGCTCACCGACGACCCGGACGAGCGGCTGGCGGCGATTGACATGGCAGCGGCGCTGCTCGCCGCAGACCTGCCCGTAGCCCCCCGCGAGACGGTCAAAGGCGCGGTGCTCCGGGCGGCGATCGAGCGGCTGGCGGCCGAGGGCGCCCATCGGCTCGAGGATCTGGCCGCGGTGCTCCAGGACCCGGCCCGGTTCGCTTCGCAGTACGAAAAGGGCGAGCGGCTCGCGAGCCAGCTCCGGGATCAGGTGCTGGCGCTGCTTCAGCGGGACCAAGGCGCGCTGAGCGGGCCCCCGCTCGACCTCGACGTCCTGTTTGGCGTGCGCGAAGAGAAGACCCGTATCTCCGTCTTGAGCCTGACCGGGGTCCCGAGCCTCGAGCGGCAGACGGCGATCGTCGGCCGGGTGATGACGCAGCTGTTCGCCTACGCCCGCGCCCGTCCGCGCCCAAGCGGCCGGCCCGCGGGTCTCGTCGTACTCGATGAGGCCAAGGACTTCGCGCCGTCGGGCAGACCCACCGCCGCCACCCAGCCGCTCATCCGGGCGTTCGCCCAACTCAGGAAGTACGGCTATGGGCTCCTTCTCGGCACCCAAGAGCCAAAAAGCGTGGAGCACCAGATCATCGCCAACTGCACGACCCAGCTGTTCGGCAAGTTTCTCTCCCCGGCGGCGCAGGACGCGGCCCGAAAGATGATGGAGAACCGAGGGGCGGGATCGGTTCGGCTGGGCGACCTGCCGGCCGGAGTCTTCTACGCCGCCACCGGCGCGGGCCCGCCAAGAAAGATGCGGGGGCGGCTCAGCCTCAGCCACCATGGCCCGGCGCTTCCTCCGGAGGAGGCAAAGCAGCGGGCGGCCGGCGACCGGCGCCGGCTCGAGCAGGACGGCGGCCGGTGACTTCGGCGAAGAAGGCGCCCAAGCCCATCGAGGCGTCGAACGGAGGGAGCCGATGACAACCCATGAGGCGGACCCGACCGGCGCCCTCGGGCCGATCCTGGACCGGGTTCGAAAGCTGCTCGCGCTCGCCGCTTCCCCGAACCCGAACGAGGCGGCGGCGGCGGCCCGGGCGGCCCAGGCTCTGCTCGACCGGCACCGAATCGAGCACGTCGAGCCACAGACGCCGTTCACCGACGGCCGGGAAGCGCCGCTCGAGGTGGGCAGGCGGATTCGGCCTTGGAAGCGGGTGCTCGCCGCCGCGATCGCGGATGCCAACGGGGCGGCGGCCTGGGTGGACGGGCAGCGCGGACGCCAGAGCCTCTGCGTCGTCGCCCGTCCGACCGACCGCGCGGCGGTGACCGCCCTCTACGACGGTCTGGTACGCCGCATCGAGTGGTGCTCGGCCACGACCGGCGAGGGGCGCGACCGAAAGTGGCACGAGGCGTTTCGCATCGGGGTCACTGACGCGATCGTCCCTCGGCTGAACGAAGCCGACCCATCCTCGATGGGATGGGATGTCGATGGGGCGACTGCAGAGGCGGGCGCGCTGGTCCGTACGGCGCGAAGGCGGGACCGAGCCGAGCTCCAGTTCTTCCTGGATCAGCACTTTGGGCCGGGACAAGGGCGCCCGCTGCGAGTGCAGGCCCGAGCGTATGAGCGGGGCCGCGACGCCGGGGCGAAGCTGCCGCTCGAGCCCATCGGACGGTGTGTTTGAGAGCGCACCCGGAGAGATTCGAACTCCCGACCTCCAGATTCGTAGTCTGGCGCTCTTCCAGCTAAGCTACGGGTGCGTGGCGGCGGAGGGTTGTCGCCTTGAACCGGCCTGTCAACCTCGATTCGAGGGGATTCAGGCCTGGGGCTGACCGGACATCCACCGCGCCCGGCCGCCGGGCTCGAGAGCGGCGAGCGCTCGGGACGATCGCTCCGCCGCGTTCATGCCTTCGAGCAGCGCGTCGAGCGGTTCAGCCAGAGAATCTGCCGACGGGAGCGACATCACCCGGTCCCGAAGGCCCACCAGAGCGTCCTCGACCCGGAGCAGCTCGGCCTCGGAGGCCTCGACCGCAGCCAGCGCCGCCCGAGCGGCGTCGAGTCGGTCGGAACGCTCAGGGTCCTTGGCCGCCGCCGCCTCCAGCGCTACGAGGTCGGTGCCGTCTACGATCGCCCGCTGGTGCGCGGTGTGGGCGGCGAGCCGGAGCCATCCGGCCAGCAGCTCGTCCACCTTGGCCAGCTCCCGCTCGATGCCGACGTCCTCGAGGCCCGGGTTGGCGTCGGCGAGGCGGCGCAGATCCCGCCGGACCATCCCGAGCTCCAGGTAGCGGCGCCGCAGCGGCTCGGAGAGTGTGCGGACCAGGGTCTGCTCGTCGTCTCCGACCCGCGTCACCGTGGCCGCCAAGCGTTGGCGCCGAGCGGTCCGAGTGCCGTAGACCCACCAGACGAGCTCCGCAGCCACGCCCACCGCGAGAGGCAACGGGCTCATGGTCAGCGCGGCCGACACGACCGCGGAACCGATCAGGATGAGGTTCAGAGGATGAGAGAGGACCGGGCTTGGCGCCGAAGGCTTCGCGTCCATGCCCCGGTCACATGGTCTTCTGCGCCCGGGCCGCGGCGCGCTTGGCCTTCATCTCCTCGAGCTGGTTGCGCGCGGTCACATCCCCGGTCTGGCGACGTAGGTTCTTGAGCCGGTTGTCCAAGGACTGGCCGGACAGCTCCTTGCCGAGCTTCGCTTCGGCGGCGATCGTGTTGATGTGCTCGCGCACGTTGTCGAGCGCGCGCACCTCCGCGTCCACGGACAGACCATCGAGCTGCTGCTGGATCTGCATCCGGGCGTTGGCGCTCTCCATCCGCGCCAGCATCCGATCCTTCTCCTGCCGCAGCTTGTTGATCTCGGCCTGCACGTCCAGCAGCGAGGCCTTGGCGTCCTCGGCGTCGTTTTTGGCCATCTCGAGCTCTTCGTTGAGCTCGTTCACCTCGGCGGCGAGCGCGTCCTTCCGGCTGATGAGCACGAGCGCCAAGTCGTCCTGCTCGGCGTCGATCGCCGTCTCGAGATCGGCTTCGGCCTGAGCGAGCTCCCGGCTCCGCGCGGTGTGCCTGCTTTCGAGGTCCTCCCGGCGCCGGATGATGGCGGCCGTGGCCCGCTTCAGGGTCTGGTACTTCTCGATCATCGAATTGATCGAGTTTTCGTACGCGATGGCGGGGTTCTTCTTCTCGAGGTCGGAGATCCACAACGAGAGGAATCCGCGCCACAGGTTGGAGAGGCGGCTGAAGAATCCTTGGGACACGGTGTTGCCGTGTTAACCGCGAGCCCGAGGAGCGTCAAGCGAGGGCCGTGTTCCTCCGGCGTCCTTGGTTCGACCGACCGCTGCCGGTACGCTGCGCCCCGGCGATGAACATCACTTGCCCGGCCTGCAAGGCTCGATACGCGGTGGACGACAGCCGCGTTCCTCCTTCAGGCGTGACGATCCGGTGCCCGAGCTGCGGTCACACGTTCGTGGCCCGGCGGACGGCCGGCGCGGTCCCACTCCCCGGGAAAGCGGCCCCGTCGGTGGCCTCGGCGCCGCCCGCGTCGGCCCCCCGCCCTTCTTCCCCTTCGCTCGGGGGGGCCCGGGTGCCGTTGCCGGGATCGTCCGCTCCGACTCGTCCGCCACCGTCCCCGCCGGCAAAGAGGTCGGCGGAGCCAAGCCTCGACGGTCTGGGCGCCGCGCTCGACTTCATCGACGAGACCCACGAGCGCGCCCGGAGCGGGCCCGTCCAAGCGAGCGGCCCGGAGTTCCGGGTCCGAAAGAGGAACGGTCGAATCGAGGGCCCCTACGGGCTCGAGCGACTGAAGGCGATGCTCCGTTCCGGCGATCTCAGCGGGTCCGAGGACATCTCGGAGGACGGCGTGGCGTGGCGGGCCATGACCAGCCAACGGGAACTGAATGGGGTGCTCAACGACCTGGCCGCGGCTGCAGACGCCCTCGCGTACGGGCAGGTCCCGCTCGCCGAGGGGGACGCCGAGCTCGACCTCGGGCTCGACCCGGAGCCCTCGGCTCCTCCGCCGAAAGCGAAGGCGCCTGCGCCTTCGAGCGTCGACGAGCTGATGGGCAGCCTCGAGCTCGACTACGAAGGCTACCGGGCCCCGGAGGTCCAGACCGCGAAGAAGCCGCGCTCCGGGTCGGAGATCAAGATGGAGCTCCCCGAGGAGCTCGAGGTCGGAGAGGTCCCGGAGGATCCGCCGGTCTGGATCACCTACCGGCGGCCGATCCTCGGGTTCCTCGGAGCCGCGGCGGTGGTGATGCTCGGCGTGGTGACCCACTTCTTCACCCCGTACGGCGCTTTTGGCGTGCCGGCGCTGGTGCACATGCTTACCTACCAGCCGCCGCCTCCTCCGCCGCCGGCCCCGCCGCCGCCGCCGCCGCGGCTCGCCGACCTCGAGCAGATCGAAGCCCTGGTCCAGACGGCGAGCTACGAGTCGTTTCGAAGCGCGGTCGCGACGCTCGAACAGGCGGGGCCTTCGGTTCCAGCGAACGCGGTGGCGCTCGCGAAGGCCCGGGTGCTGGCGAGCCTCGCCTACGGGACCGAGAACTTCCCGCTACCGCCGGTCCGGGAAGCGGTGGCCGCGCTCGCGTCGGTCGACGCCGCGGAGCCACGGGTCGAGCGAGAGAAAGCCAAAGCGCGGCTCGGTCTCGCTGTCTTGGAGGGGGAGTCGGCCGCGGTCCTCGAGGAGCTGCAGCGGTCGTCGGAGACCTACCCGGACGACCCAGAGTTCAGCTACCTCCATGGCGCCGCGCTGGCGGCGCTCGAGCGACCGAAGGACGCGCTGGCCGCCTACGACCGCGCCTTGTTGGCCCGTCCGACCCACTCGGGCTCGCTGCGGGCCATCGCCGTTCTGCTGTCCAAAACGAGCCCCGACGACGCCGTCGCGTACTTCGAGAAGGCGATCGCGGCCAACCCGTCCGACGCCCGGTCGGCCCGTGACTTGGCCGGTCTTCACGAAGCCGCGCACCGCGCGGGGCATCGGCGGCGGGCGCTGCTCGCGATGGCGCGCGCCGCCAGCGAGGGGCTCGTTCCCGAACAGCGAGCCGACGCGGTGCTCGCCGCGGTCGAAGCGTTCGAGTCGGTGGGTCGCTTGGCCGACGTGGCCGACCTCGCCGCAGAGGCCGCCCGGCTGGCCCCCGCGTCGGCGAGGGCCGTTGCGCTGCTCAGCGTGGCCGAAGCCGAAGCCAACCGCGCTGAGGCCTCGACCCGCGGGCTCGACCGCCTGCTCGCCCGGGACCCGAAGAACCCCGTGCTGCTCACCGCGCGGGCCCGGGTCTACCGGGCCGCCGAAGAGGTCGCCAAGGCGCTGCTCGACCTCGAGGCGGCGCGCAGCCACGGCGGAGACGTGGCCACCCTGATGGAGCTCGCGAGGACCAACCTCGACGTCGGAAAGACGGCGGACGCGCGCCGGGTCCTCGACGCTGCCGTGAAGCTCCCCGGCGGGGCCGTCGCCCGGGTCGAGATCGCCCGGCTCGCTCTGGACCGGGGGCTCGTGGACGAGGCGCTCACGGAGGCCCAGGCCGCGGTGGCCGCCGACGAGACGCTCGCGTCCGCCCACACGATCCTCGGGGAGGTGCTCGAGCGGCGGGGCCAGCCCGAACCGGCCCGCGAGAGCTTCAATCGGGCGCTCGCCCTCGACGACGAGGCCCCGGGGGCCCAGCTCGGGGTGGCCAGCGCGCTGGCGGCCCTCGCGGAGCGCAGCCCGAACCCTGCCCGGTCGGAGGCGCTCGGACGAGCGATCCCGCTGTACTTCGACGCGCTGATCCAGCGGCCGAACGACCCCAAGGTGCTGTTCGAGTACGGGCGGGTCCTCGAGCTCCAAGGCGATTTGGCCGGCGCGCTGTCTCTGTACGCGCGGGCCGCGGAGATCGACGAGAAGGACGTTCGGCCTCACCTGAAGATGGTCGCCGCCTACCTGCGTCCGGGCTCGGTCGACGTCGAGCGGGCCCGGCGCTCCCTTCGATCAGCGCAGGACATCGAGCTCGCCTCCGGTCTGAAGAGGGCGTCCGTGCGGTTCTGGGAGAGCAGGCTGGCCTTCGAGCGCGAAGACTGGGCAGGCGCGGTCTCGGCCATGCGGCAAGCGACGGAGCTCGAGCCGAGCAACGCCGAGTTCTTGATGGCGCTCGGCCAGGCCCTCGAGCGAGACGGCTCCCTCTACGAGGCGGTGAACGCTTACCAAAAGGCGCTCCGGGTCAACAGCCGCCTCGCCGAGGCCCACCGCGCGCTCGGGCTGGCCTCGATGGAGCTTCACCGGTTCGAGGCGGCCCGGGAGCACTTCGACACCTACCGGCGCTTTGCCCCCGAGGACACCTCCGTGTGGTCCGACATCGGCGACACCTACAGCCGCCAGAACAAGGATGAGGAAGCCTTGGCCGCGTTCTCGAAGGCGCTGCGGGCGAACCCGAAGGATCGGGTGGCGCTCCTTCAGAGCGGCCTCATCGCCAGCCGCCGCGGTCGGGAGCGCGAAGCGCAGGGCTTCTTTCGACGGGTGACCCGGGCCGAACCCGACCTGGCCGAACCGTGGTGCCTGCTCGGCCTGAGCCTCGGTCAGCGCCGGATGAACCCGGAGGCAAAGATGGCGCTCAATCGCTGTCTCGAGCTGCCGAGGGGGCCCCCCGATCTCGTTCAGAGCGCTCGGGACCTGCTCGACCGTTGACGATGAAGCGACCCCCCAGGAGGTCTTGACCCGCTGCGGGGGTCGTGCTGTCTTCCGCGGCCCCGGCGCCGATTTAGCTCAGTTGGTAGAGCATTGGTTTCGTAAACCAAAGGTCGCCGGTTCGAGTCCGGCAATCGGCTCAGTAGCCCGCTCGGTCTCGCGGGCCCCTCGTCAGGATTGGGACTTCTCGAAGGCGGCGATGATCGCGTCGAGATCGATCGGCTTTCCGGTCGTGAAGACGTAGTAGGCCTGGGCGGCCTCCTGGGCGAGCGTCTTCCAGATCGCCTCTCTCATTGCGCTCGAGAGCTGCGGATCGTCTCGAACGGCCGAGACCGCCCGGGAGAAGGCGTCGATATCGACGCCAGCGGCCTGAATGGCGGCGATGTGGCGGACGATGCGTCGGTCGCGGGGGCCGGCGGGGTTCACGGCTGAAGCCTGCCTGCATTTGGGCCGGGAGTCATCGCCCGCGTGTCGGTCCTCAGAGGCCCCACATCCTGCCGCCGAAAGCCATCGGGCCAAACGGCAGCCCCCCCATCATCCCGGGGTTCATCATGTACGGGTTCATCCCCATCATCATGGGGTGGCCCATCATGTGGGCCCCCATGCCCCCCCGGCTCATCATCGCCGAGGCGGTGCGGCTGCCCCAGAACATCTTCCCGATCCCGTCGCGAAACAGGGTCGAGGCGAACGCGGAGAACGGACCCTGGCCGGTCATCATCCGCATCTGCCAGGCCATCGTGAAATCAGGGTCGTTGCCGAAAAGCTTGCCTGCAGAGTGCAGGGAAAAGAGGCCAGCGACGGCCATTCCACCGAGCTTGATCATGGGCAGCATCGAGTTTTCCTCCAGAGCGCATCTTCGCGCAGTGGCATTATCGGCCGCCCCGCGCCTCGGTTGCGCCAATGTGGGCCGGAGCCTACTTTCCGCCGAGCCGGTTCTTCATGAAGTTGTCGAACAGCTCTCGCTCGAGCCCGCCGGCGGCCTTCGCTTTGCCCTTGAGGCCCTCCCCGTCCGGGATGGCGACCTTGGTCGTGCCGCCCACCAGCTCGCGGGACCGTCGGGTCGCGTCGGTGCGCTCGGCCGCGTCCTGGGGTCCGGCCCCGGCTTCGGGGAAATCCTGGATGAACCCGTAGTCGAACGGATGGTCGAGCGCCCACTCGATGTAGCCGAACCACTGCTCCGGGGTCAGGCCAGAGGCGTCCACGATCACCTTCTGGGTCGCAAACCACTTCCGCACGTTCTCTTTGCGGTCCTCGGGCAGCGCTTCGAACGCCGCCATCCATTGTTCGACCACCTGGTCTTCGAGCGCCACGGCCAGCAGTGTACGGACATCCGCAGGCCAGATCGATGGTCTCGCCGCTCAGAAGTAGATGTCGACCGCGCGGCTGCGGTTGTCGCCGGTCTGGGGGCGCACCCCACCGTCGGTGAGCGGCACCCGGTGGTCGCCCTTGTACAGACCGGTGAACAACCCGAGGTGCTTGCCGCCGTAGCCGGGCGGGATGAAGATCGTGAACTCGTCACGAATCACGTCACCCTCCCGCCACACATCGGTGGGGTAGCGGCCGCCGGCGGGGAAGTGGTCGCCATGGATTCGGCTCTGCTTCTCGCCGACCGCATCCCCATGGAGGAACACTTGGTACTCCTCTTCCATGGGACCGACCGCGGTCCAATAGAACGTCACGGTGACTTGGCGTCCGGGCGTGGGCCGGGCCGGGTCGAGCGTCGTCCCCAGGAGCTTCGCGCGGCCTCCGAACACCGCCCCTACCGGCTGCATGTCGGGCGGCGTCGCCTCGAGCAGGATCGACCCGGTGAGCCCCGAGCGAGGAAAGTTCTCCCGCCGCTCCTTCACCGACTCGACCGTGGGCAAACAGCCCCCCACGATCAGGGCCGACAGCGCGAGCAGCGCCCGCGTCTCAACTGGCGAGGTCATCGATCTTGGGCACCAGGATGATCTCGAGGCGACGGTTCTGCTCGCGGCCCTCCTCGGAGCCATTGTCAGCGATCGGGTCGTACTCGCCGTAGCCAGCCGCGGCCAGATTCTCCGGCGGCACGCCCTTGTCGATGAGCAGCGTCACCACCTCGGTCGCCCGAGCGGTGGAGAGCTCCCAGTTGTCGCGAAACCGCCCGCCCCGGCGGACCGGAACGTTGTCGGTGTGTCCGGCGACGAGGAACTCGCGGTCCTTCGCTGCCTCCGCGAGCACGGCCGCCACTTCCTCGAGCGCCTCCCGGCCGCCCTTCTTGAGCTGCTTGCTGCCCGAGGGAAACAGGATGTCGTCGGGCAGCTTGAGCATCATCCGCCCGTTTCTGCGCACCACCTCGAGCTTGCCCGCGTCGATCATCGACTTGAAGCGGCGGGTGAGCGCCTCGAACTGGGCCCGCTCGGCTTCCGCCTTCTCGCGCAGGCGCTTGAGCTGGAGCACCTCGGCTTGCGACGCCTCGAGCTCCTGCCTCGCCGCCTCGAGCTCCGCGGCCCGGGCGGCGAGCGCGTCCCCGAGGTCGCCGCGGACCTTGCTGAGGTTGCCGCCGAGAGTCTCGATCTCCTTCTCGAGCCCGGCGATCAGCGAGCGCTGGGCGTCGAGGTCGGCCTCCTTGCTCGCGAGCACCTCGTCGTGAGAGGCGCGCATCTTCTTCATCTCGTCGTCATACCTGCCCTTTTGCTCGGACAAGCTTTCATCGAGGAGCCTTCGATGTTCATCCTCGGCCATTCCGCAGCCGCCGAGCCCGAGCGCGACCAGGACGACCCCGTTTCGTAGGTGAAGCATGCGCGGTGTTTGCAACGGGGGGAGGGGCGACGCAAGCGCCGCCTCGATCCTCAGAGCAGTAGGTCGCGAGCGGTGACCCGGCCGGGAAGCACTTCGAGCAGGCAGCCCCGGGACGGCGGAGGGCCGCACCGGGCGCAGGCGGCCCCCGGTTCCGCGAGCGCCACCCGGTAGGCCCCGGCGGGGAGCTCATGGACCCACTCCCCCCCGTCGCTCGCGACCGAATCGGCCACCGCCCGTTCCGACAGCGGGCCCACCGGGAGCCCAGCCTCGCAGTCCCCGACCGGGACGCTCACGCCGGACGGCACGACGAACACCCGAAGCGCGGCCCGCACCGGACCGCAGGGGGGAAGATCGCAGGCCGACCGCTCGAGCCCGTCGGGGCACGGGGGGCGGCTTCGGGTCGTGGACAGCGCGAGCCCTTCGGTCACCGACGGCGCGAGCGACCGAGCCCGCTGCGGGGTCATCGAGACCGGAGGACGCGGCACCTCGCACCAGTCCCCGCAGCCGGCCGCGACCATGAGGAGCAGCGCGCGCATCGGCTCAGGGCTCGGCGCCGATCCGGTCGAGCTGTTCGTCGGCCCGGGCGCCTCGGCCGACCCCGCCCTCGAGCGAGCGGACGTCGGCTTGGGTGATGTCGATGAGAGGGACGAGCAGCCCCCGCTGGACCGCTCGGGCCAAATACCGGGCCGGATCGGCTTCGTCGGGGGGCGGAGGGGCCACCGGGACCGCCACCAGCTCGCTGCCGTCGAACGCCCGCAGTCGCGCCCCGTTGTCCCGCACTTCGAGCAAAAAACCCCACGGGACGACCCGAAGTCCTGAAGACCAGGCCAGGCGCTCGGCCGCGGCCTCGCCCACCGCCCCGACCCCCGATAGCCGCACCGGCAGCCGCAGTCCGAGCCGGCGGATGACCCCGGGCTCCCGCTCGAGCGCCTCCCGAAACCGAGCGAGCGCGGCGTCGGTTCGCCGCAGCCTGGTCTCGGCGTCCGCGGCCACCGCCGCCGCCCGCGCCGCCACCAAGGTGAACCCGCGTCCGGCTCTTTGGACCACCTCGGCCCCGAGCCGGGCCGCGGTCTCGAGGTCGCCAGCGAGCCAGGCCGCCTCCGCCCGGTAGGCCCCGAACACCGGGAAGCTCTCCTCGGGGGGCAAGGTCTCCTCCGCTTCGGCGACGTCGAGCGCCGCCCGGGCGACCCCGGGGCCGACGAGACCGATGACCTCGGCGTCGAGCCAGCCGGGCAGCTCGAGCGATCCGGGCACTTCGGGCCGAAGCGTGGTCACGAGCCGCTCCGGGTTCGCGAGGATCCGAGACGCCCGGCGCCCCTCTCTCCACCCCTCGAGCCGCAGCTGCGCCGCCTCGAGCCGAAGGCCGAGCCCAGCGAAGAACGGGCCGATCGCGGCTTGCTCCTCGAGCTGCCTCGCCGCCTCGAGGAACACGGTCCTCGCCATCAGCGCTCCGCCGGCCTCGTTCTGGTCGGAGGAAGCGCTCGAGGTCCCCTGGCGATCCGGCCTCGCGACCACCCGCCGGAGCACCGCCGCCGCCTCGGCGACCTTGCCGCCGACGAGCAGCACCGACGCCCCCGCCATCTGGGACTCCGCCCAGTCCTGCTGGTCGAAGTGGGTTTGCGAGCGCCGAGCGCGGTAGGCTCGCATCTGCCGCCATCCACCGAGCGCCTCGGCGAAGCGCCCCTGCGACAGATACAAATGCACGAGCCGCCCCCACGGGTTCACCGATGTCTCCGGGTTTCGGCGGGCGGCTTCGAGGTACAGGCGCTCGGCCTCGTCGAAGCGCAGGAGCTCTTCGGCCGCTGCTCCGGCGTTGGTCAGCTCGACCGCGCCGCCGCCTCGACCCTTGGACCGGACCGGCTCGGCCGCGGCTTTGCAGGCTTCGTACGCCTCCTCTCGGTTTCTGAGCTCGCTCTCGATCGCGCACCGGCTGGTGCGGGCGACCGCCCGGCTCCAGCCGTCCTCGGACGCGAGCGCCTCTTCGACGACCTGGCGGGCCTCTTCGAACCGGCCGAGCTTCATGAGCGGCCACGCCGCGCTGGCCCGGTGCTCGACCCCGATGCGGGTGGTGATGAGCTCCGAAAAAGCGATCCGCTCCTCGTGATGATCCATCTCACCGTGCACATCCATCAGCTCGAACAGGATCCGGTAGGCGAGGAAACGGGCCGGGTCGGTCTCCCCGAGCACCGCGCCGTGCTCGGCGTCGAAGCCGGCGCGCGCCCGCTCGAGGTGGTGAAGGGACTTTGGGAGGTTGCTCTCGGCTCGGTGCTGCACCACGCCGAGCAGGTAGTGCGCCCGGTAGCTGGTTCTATCTTCGTCGAGCGCCCGGCGGGCGAGGCTGCGAGCGGACACGAACGCCTCCTCGATCATCGCGCAGAACGCCGCCCGTTCGATCCGGGTCCCCCCGAACAGCTCCGCTTGCTCGCAGCCGTCGTCGAGCTCCGGCAGGCCCCGTCCGTCCTCGCGGGCGGGCTGGGCCCGGGCCAAAGCGGGCAGGAGAAGAGCCAAAGCGAGCAGGCGTCGCTTCACGTTCCGCCCCGAAGAACGGCGCGGGCGAGCCGCTCGACCGCTGGAGCGAGCGCGTCGGCCACGACCTCGTCCACCTCCGTGTCCCCCGAGCCGAGCTCCACCCGGTGGCCGAAGACCCGGGGCAGGATGTGCTCGAGGTCCGAGGCGTCCACGTAGTCCCGCCCGTAGAGCATGGCTCTCGTCTTGAGCGCGGGGATAGCGAGCACCAAGGAGCGGGTCGAGACCCCCTGCAGCACCCGCGCGTCGGCGCGCAGCGCCCCCGCCACGTCCACGAGCGCTTCCTCCACCAGCCGGTGCAGCCGGACGTTCTCGGCGATGACCCGCCGGGCCCTCAAGACCTCGCTGCGGGTGGTCCGCGGGGGCTCGACCCGAGCCCGGCGATCGATGCTGCGCAGCACCTCGAGCTCCGCGGCCCGGTCGATGTGGCGCATTCGAATTTTGAACAGGAACCGGTCGAGCTGGGCGACCGGCAGCGGGTAGGTCCCGGCGAGGTCGAGCGGGTTCTGGGTGGCGATGACAAAAAACAGATCGTCGAGCGGCCGGGTGCCGTCGTCTACGGTCACCTGCTTCTCCGCCATCACCTCGAGCAAGGCCGCCTGCACTTTCGGGGGGGTGCGGTTGATCTCGTCGGCGAGCACGACGTGGGCAAAGATCGGCCCGGGGACGAAGCGAAGGCTGCCCGCCGCTGGTTCGAACACGCTCGTCCCGGTGATGTCCGAGGGGCGAAGGTCCGGCGTGAATTGGATCCGCCGGAACCGCTCGACGAGGCCCCGGGAGTCGGGCGGACGGTCATCGAGGATCGCTTCGCCGAGCGCCTTCGCGAGCGTGGTCTTGCCCGAACCGGGGAAGTCCTCGAGCAGGACGTGGCCATCGGCGAGCAGCGCGATGAGCACGAGCTCGATAACCTCGTCTCGGCCGAGCACCTGGGCGGCGAGCCGCTCGAACAGGCCGCGCAGCACCGCGTGGGCCTCGGTCAACGGGTTCTCGGAATCCATCATGTTCATTTTGTCCACAACCACGGGGCAGGATGAAGCGCGGCCAAAAGCCGGCGCCAGCGGGGCAGCGCCGCCCCGAGCTCGCGCCCGAGGGCATCGGCGAGCCCGCTCGCGGTCAAGCCGCCCGGCGCGCGGCCCCGCCGATGCCCGCCGAGCGCCTCCGCTTCGAGCAGATCGGTCAGCGGCCCGAGGCTCGGGGCGAGCTCCGACAGGCGCTCGGCAAACCGGGTCCGGCTCTCGCCCTGCGCCCGCACCAGCCCCACCGCGGAGAGCCGGTCCAAGGCGGCCAGATACGCCGGACGGACCGCCTCCGGCGACAACGAGGGACGCAGCCATCGAACCCACCGGATCCCGTGCAAGAGGGCCAGCAGACCGAGAAGCACCAAAGGCAGCGCTCGGCGCAGCGCCGCGAGCGCCTCCCCCCACCGCTGCAGCTCGGCCGGCGGGGCGAACTCTTGCCGGCCCTCTTCCCTGGCCATCTCTCCGAGCAGGCTCTGAAGGTCGTCCTCTTGAAACGGAGGTGGCTCGAACTCCGTCCGATCGGGCGCGATCTCCACCGGGACCCAGCCGAGCCCTTCGAGATGGATCTCGACCCACGCGTGGGCGTCCCCGGCCTTGACGAGCAGCGCTGAACCCCCCCGTAGGTTCTCGGCCATCACCGCGTATCCGGCGCTCACCCGGCTCGGCACCCCGAGCGCGCGCAGAAGAAACGCCGCCGCGTGGGACAAGTGGGTGCAGAACCCTTTTCGGTCCCCGTCGGTGAACAGAAACTCCGCGGTCGGGTCAGGGCCCTCGTACACCTGGCCGAACGCATAGATGGTCGTCTCTTCGAGGTAGCGCTTCACCACGAGCGCCCGCGCCATCGGGTCCTCCCGATACTCGTCGTCGAGCTGCTGGTCGAGCCGCGCGGCGAGCTCGAGGTAGCGCGGGTCCTCGGGCATGGCCGTGTAGTGATGCCACTGGTCGCTCGTCCACGCCGGATCCCCTGGGTTTCGGCCGAGCAGAACATCGAGGTCTCCGTTCACGACGCTCGAGACGACCCGATAAGCTCTTTTGAACCGCGCCGGGGAAGGGTTTGGCTTCGGCTCGACGAGCACTGGGTCGATGAGGCTGAACATCCTCCGGTGCTCGGTGATGAGGGCGACGTCGGTGGCGACCGAGGTGCGCCCTTTGGTGCCTTCGGCCGGGCCGGGCACCGCCGTCTTCTCCATGGGAAACCGCCACGGGCTGTCTTGGTCGATGTCCGGCCGGGTGGTCTCGACCAAGCGGGTGCCGTTGAACTGGGAGAAGGCGGCGTGCCGAAAGTAGAACACACCTCCGAACGGCTCGACGTCCTTGTGAAAGATGACGACCGCGACCGGCCGCTGCTCCTTTCCATCGGACTGCCCGTCTTCGAGCTGGTCCATGGAGGAGGACGGCCGCCCGTCGCCGTCGCCCTCCTCCCCTTGCGCTCGCTGTCCTTCGCCCGCGCCCCCGCCCCGAGGCAGGATCTCGGGGTCACCTGCCCGCTCGTACAGCGGCACGGCGAGCAGACCGGCGAGCAGGCCGAGCGCCGCGAGCCGGAGCAGGGTCCGGGCCGGTCGTCGGCCGCGGCTCAAGGTCCCGGCGCCGATGAGCACCGCCATGGCGCCGAGGCCCAAAAACGCGATGACCGGGTCGAGCCCGCGCTGCCAGAACCAATCGGCGAGCTCGAGCGGGCGGGCGATCATGCCGTCCCGGTGGGCAGCGACCGGGACCGCCACCGCGACCACCGCCAGAGCCGCTTCGGCGGCGCGGGCGACCGGGAACCGCACCGACAGCGCGCCCAGACCGAGCGCGACCGCGAACACCCCGCTGCCGAACACGAAAAAATCGGCCAACTCGAGCGATCCGCGCAGCCCGAGCAGCCCCGCCCCGAGCCCGGTCCCGGTCACCCCGCTGGCCGCGATCCGGCCCGCCGCCGCCATGAGCACGGCGAGACCGAGCTGCGCGGCGAGCCGAACCCGGAGGGAGAACAGCAGCGCCGCCGCCAGCGCGCCGAGCCCCGAGCCGACCACCCCCCCCACGAGGCCGGACGGCAGCGCGACCTGAAACGCCAGCACCAAAAACGCGGCGGAGATGAGCAGCCCCCGCAGCGCCGCGCTGCCCCACATCACGCTGCCCTCCGCCGGCTGTCCCGCAAGGGCTTCCCGGTGCGTCGATCGAGGACGAGCACGTCGATGCCCGCCGCTGCCAGGGCGCGGACCACCTCGTCGATCTCGCTCGAGCGTGGCAGCTCCTCTCTTGTCGGCGCCGGCTGGCGCAGCCAGCTCTTGGCTTCGAGGTCCGAGGTGCCATCGCAGCCCACCACCGCGGTGCATCGGCCGGCAAACGGCCGAAGCGGGCCGATCGTGGAGGCCAACCACGGGCCGGGGCGGCAGGGCAAAAACAGCACGACGCGGGCGTCGGCGCTCACCCCGCGCAGAAACGCGGGGAGGTCGGCGGCGGACGGAGCGCCGAACGAGGCCGCCACCGCGTGCAGCGCCGGGTCGATCGTCGCGCTCGGCTCGGAGCCGTCGGCGCCGAACCGCCACCGGGGACCGAAAAGGCCCTGGCGCAGCGCCACCGCGGCCGCCGCCGCCGAAGCCTCGTCCCCGGGGCCGGCCACGAGGTAGGCGTGAACCTGCGTGTCGTCGTCGAGCGCGCGCTCCTCGGCCCGAACCACCAGCTCGCCGGTGCGGGCGTACACCTTCCACAGCACGAGCCGCAGCGGATCACCGCGAACGTAGGGCTTCATCTCGATGAGATCGCCAGCGGGGCGCCCCCTCGGGTGGCCCATCGTCTCCCCCGGGGCGAGCGCCCGAAGGGCCAAGGCGCGGTCGAGCTCGCCGGCCCAGGGCCCGACCTGCACCTCTCGCTGGTCCACCCGCCTCAGCTCGATGCGGGCGAGCCCGAACCCGTCTTCGACGACCGAGGTCGCGTCGATGTGGCCAGCCGCGAGGCGATGGGGCGCCTCGAAGCGTTCGCGCCCGCCCTCGACGGTCACGCGGAGGCCCGATGGGTTTCGGGCGCCGAGCTCGAGCTCGACGAAAGGCAGCCAGATTCGCGGCACGGCGGCTCCGCGAGCGAAACCCCGGCCGGCCTCGAAGTGGATTCGGCCCGAGGTCCGAGAGGTTCCGGCTCGGTAGGCCCGTGAGACCCGCAGCGCGCCGAGGGCGACGACCACCAGGGCGAGGGCCACGAGCCCCACCGCTCCGGCCGACGCGAGCTGGACCACATAGTCCGAACGGGGCCGGCCGTAGCCAAAAAAGGCCCCGAGCCCGAGGATCAGCACCACGAGGCCGAGGTCGGTCAGGGGAAACCACCGCCGAAGCTCGCGGTAGCGCGCGCGAAGCCGTACCTGAGGCCGGCCGCCTGCCCGGGTCGCCACGGCGTCACCATAGTCGCTCCTCGGGCCCGCGTCGCGGTTGAGGCGACGACGATTTCAGGCGGACAGCCAAGGGGTCGCGACGAATCTTGCGCCCGCCCGCAAGAGCGCGCCGTGGGTCGCTTCCACGAGCTCGGGCAGAGAAGCGACGCCGGCCCGGGCCGCCGCCTCGATCGCCTTCGCTTCGTGCTCGGTGATGCGCGCCACCACCGGCACCGGGTGCTCCTCGACGAGATCCCGCACGAGGTCGAGCGCGAGCGCGCACGGCTGCACCCCGAGCATATCGGCGCCCTCGCCGAGGTCGGCTTCGGCCCGCCGCATCGCGGCGCTCGGGTCGAGAGGGTCGAGCAAGTCCGCCGCCTTGTCCGCCGACTGGGGCCGAAGCTCGGCGTACGGGGAGTGAAGATCGACGGAGAACGCGAGCACCGCGACCCGGTCAAAGCCGGCGTCGTCGAGCGCCTCGCGAACCGCCCCCACGCCCCCGTCGAGCTGTCCGCGGAGGGCGAGCACGTCGGCGCCGGCCTCGGCGAGGGCCAAAGCCGCCTTTCCGAGGGCCTCGTGGGCGATGTCGAGGTCCACGAGGCCCTCGCTGATCGCCGCCGGTCGGCCGCTGCGCAGGAACAGGGCGAGGTCCAGCTCGGCGAAGATCGCGAGCTCGGGGGTCGCGGCCCGCACCGCCGTGAGCGCGACCGCGAGCGGCGAATCGCTCCGCCACGCTTCGCTCCCTTCGGTGTCGCGGCGGCGGGCGGCGGGAGCGAGGTAGACCCCGAGGTGACCGGCGGCGAGCGCGCTCTCGGCGAGCTGCTCCGCCGGCCGCGCGTCTTCGACCGCGACTCGCAAGGAGGGGACCAGCATCGCCGGGCCCGTGCGCACGCTGCGAACCAGGCCGCGCAGCGCGGCGGTGCGGGTGAGGCGACGGGTTCGCGTCCACGGCTCCACGGGCGGGCCTTGGCATGGGCGGCGCAAACCGGCAAGGCCGCCGGCTAGCGCGGCGCTTCGAGCTGAGCGCGGGCGCTCTGCCCTGGGGTGGGATTCGCGGCGGTGAAGCGGAGCTCGCTCTGGGACGCGATGAGGACCCGCTCGAACTCGGGCGAGACGCCGGCGAGCGCGAGCTCCACCCCTCGCTTCCCGAGCCTCGCGGCGAGCGCCTCTATGCCCTCGAGGGCCGAAAAACGGAGCTGATGAGCGTGGCTGAGGTCGAGCACCAGGTGCGCGCAGCCGTCCGGGATCGTCGCCTCGATCTCGTCGAGAAAGGCGGGCACGGCGGCGTAGAACAAGGTCCCGCTGACCTCCGCCACCGCCGCCTCGGCCCGGCCGGTCACGAGCACGAGCGCCCCATCTTGAAGCCGCAGCCACCGAATGCGGGGCTTCGCGCTCACCGCGAGGTGAATCAGCAGCCCGAGCCCCGAGCCAAGCAAGATGGCTTGCTCGAGCGGGAGGATGAGCGTGCCGATCAAGGTCACGCCCATCAAGGTCCTCGAGGCCGGGCTCACCCGATAGATGCGGGCGAGGCGGACGCGCTCGACCATGCCGGCCGCGGTCACGAGCAGCACCCCGGCGAGGCAGGGCTCGGGGATGTAGCCGGCGGTCGGCCCGAACAGAAACAGCACCGGCACGACGAAGACCGCCGCCGAGCCGGCCGCGAGCCGGCTCTTGCCTCCGCCGAGCCGCAAAAGAGCGGATCGGGTGAGGCTCGCCGACGCCGGAAAGCCGCTCGCGAACGCGGCCGCGGCGTTGGCGAGGCCCTGCGCGCCGATCTCCCGCCGAAGGTCGGGCCGAGCGCCGCCCCCGCGCGCGCTCACCGTCAGCTCGAGCGAGCCGAGCAGAACGATGCCGAGCGCCGGACCGAGGAGCGACAGCCACAGCCCGGGGTCGAGGCTGGGCAGCGCCCCGGGCGGCCAACCGGACGGGACCTCGGCCCGATCCTTCACGAGCCGCACGAGGCCCGAGCCGTCGATTACGACTCCGAGCGCGGCCCCACCGACGATGACGAGCAGCGGGACCGGCCACCGGGGGGCGAAGCGGCGCCCAAGGGCGATCGCGAGCGCCGTCGCCCCGGTGAGGGCGAGCGCGGCCGGGCCCGGACCCCCGCCACCGAGTCGCTCGAAGAGCCCGGCGAGCTGGGTCCCGAGGCCGCCGGCGGACACCGGCTCGAGGCCGGCCGCCTCGTCGAGCTGCATGACCGCGATGAGGAGGCCCGCTCCGGCCGTGAACCCGGCCAGCACCGATTCGGGGAGGTAGCGAAGCAGCCGGGCCAACCCCAAACCGGCGCCGGCGAGCCGAATGAGCCCGCACATCAGCGTCAGCGTCGCCAGGGCGGGAAGCCCCGGCGACGCCAGCAGCCCCGACGCATCGAGGTACGGGCCGAGCGCGGCGAGCACGAGCAGCCCGGTCGTGTTGGTGGGGCCGGTCACCACATGCGGGCTCTTCCCCGCCCACGCAGCCACAAAACCGGCCACCGCGGCGGTGGAGAGCCCGTACGCCGGGGGCAGCCCCGACATCAGCGCGTACGCGAGGCACTGGGGCAGCCCCACCAGGGTGACGGTGAGCCCAGCGACGAGATCCGCCGCTGCATCCCGGCCAAGCAGCCCCGCCATGTCCGCCGGATCGGCCGGAACCCGCCCCGCCGTCAACCGGACGCCCATCAGAAGGCGCCCACGGAGTTGGCGCCCCGGCTCGAAACGCCCCCGAGTCCTGCGACGCGAGCGGCGCCGCCCCCTGGCAAAAAATGCGGGTACCAACAACGACTCTCGGCGATCTCGAAGAAGAAGCGACGCGTTTCGGATTCGACACTTGAATCTCCCTGCCGGCCCCCCTAACGAGCATGGTGGTGATGGTGGAGGCGCACCGGGCGACTCGGTTCCCATCCCTTCGTGCTCTCCAACAGATCTTCCCCAAATGACCGAAAGTCGCAAAGCCATGAGACGACATGCTTCACGAATCGATGAGCAGCGCCCAAGCCCCCTGATAGGGGACTCCCCGGGTCCATCCCGGGCAGGTGCAGGGATCGACGCCTCGCGAGCGATCCCCGACGAACCGGAGAGCGACGACGAGAGTTCGACCCTCGATGAGGTGGTGCGGCAGCTCTCCAGCGGACCGGGCTCGGAGGCCTCGAGAAGCATACGCGCCGGAGCGATGCGCGCCCTCACCCGCCACGGCCCCCGCCCCCGGGGGGGGGGGTCGCACTCGACGACCTCGTCCAGGACGTCTACCTTCATCTCTTCGAGCACAACCTGAGGATCCTCCGGGTCTTCGACCCAGACCGGGGATCGCTCGGTGCGTACCTATTTCGCACGGCGTTCCACCGCGCGGTCGACGTCCTCCGGGGGATGCATGTGTCACGATTGGGGGTCGGGTTTCGACCGGAGGACGGCGGAGTCGAGCTCGACCCCACGGCCGCTCTCGAAGCCCGTGACCTTCTCATGCGCCTGCTGTACGCGCTCGAAGAGCGCCTCGCCCGCCCCGCGGACCGCCTCGCCCTCGCTGCCATCGCCCGCGGAGATCTCCTCGGGGAGGTCGCCCAGGAGCACGCGATGAGCCCCTCCTATCTGAGCAAGTGCGTCTGGCGAGTCCGCCGCGTCGCTCGGGAATGGGCGGAGCAGAACCTCGAACCTTCTCTCGACCGCGCGCGGACGCGCTGAACTCTCGACCGCGCGCGGACGCGCTGAAC
>DAIQNR010000084.1:0-2055 GCA_036788295.1 Myxococcota bacterium | reverse complement strand
GACCGCGCGCGGACGCGCTGAACTCTCGACCGCGCGCGGACGCGCTGAACTCTCGACCGCGCGCGGACGCGCTGAATTTCCCTTCGAGCGTAGAACTCGGAGCGAACGAAGGACATCCATGAACACGAACCGAAACCTCCTCTTCGCCGCCGCCTGCCTCCTCGGCCTCGCCGGAGCGTGCGGAAGCGACCCACCCGCAGACGAGGCGCCCGACCTGGGGACGGAGCCTCGGGACCTTGGTCAGCCCGATGCGGCCGACGCCGGCGCCGATGCCGGTCCCCAGACCTCCGGCATGTCCCTCATCGATCGGGCCCGACAGGCCGGAGCGACCGCGTTCGCCGAGCTCGTCGAGGCGCATCCGGCGATCTTCGACCGGCTCGCCGACGACGGCGACGCCTTGACCATCCTCGTGCCGACGAACCCGGTGCTCGAGGCATCGACGCTCCCTTCTGACCCCTTCGCCGCAGAGACCCTCCTCCTCCATCACCTCGTCGAGGGGGTCGTGGATCGGGCTACGCTGCTCGCTGGCCCTGCGACCCGAACGTCAGCCGGCACGTGGGTGGCGGTGGAGGCGGACCTCTTTGGGGGGGCCCCGGTCTCGAGCACCGACCCCGTGAGCGCGTCCAACGGGCTCCTCTTTCTCCTCGACGGCATCGTGACCCCGCCTACGGTGGCCGAAACGCTCCAGTTGGACCCCGAAGGAAACCGGGTCAGGTTGTATCTCGGAATCGCCCGGACCCAGGGCCTCGGCCCCCTGCTCTCCGATGGGGACGACATCACCTTTCTTGCTGGCGACAACCAAACTCTCGGCCGTTTTTCCCTCATCGACCTCTCGGCGCAACAGATCTTCGACGCGATGCAGAACATGACGGTGACCGGCCTCCACCTCTCCCGCGCGCTCAGCAACGGGACGACCTTGATGTCACCCTTGGGCCCAGTCCGCGTCTCGGTGAACGACGGCGTAACCACCTTCGAGGACGCCGCGGGCCGCCGGGCGAGGCTCATCGAACCCGACATCCGCGCAAGAAATGGCATCATTCACCAAGTCGAAGGCGCCTTTCTGAGCCGCTGAGAGAGCCGCCGAGGCCAAGCGCCGCAAACACAGAACTCACCAACACCGAGGCGGGGACTGTCTCCTTCAGGTCACCCTCCAGGATTCGCCACCTCCGCCCGCCGACATGAGTCACCGCCTTCCTGGGAATGCTGACTCGAGATCCTCGAACTTGTCCGTGATGACGGTGAGTATGTCAGTCGGAGCCCCCCCGCGATTCAGGGAGGTATTCCCGGCCGCGGCATCCCTCTGATACTTCCGCCACCATCGGATCATCTAATGAGGCGACGTCGATCCACTGGTTGCCGCACACGACGGCGTAGTGTCTCACCTCTGCCTGCATCGTGTCGAACGACTCGGACCGCAACCAAGGCAAGAAATCGGAATCCTCGACTTGATACAGCCCAGACCCCTCCGGGAGTTCAGCCACAGAGGCCAAGCGTAGAGACTCTTCCGACGATCTATACGCCTCAACAGTGGCGAACGAAACCGCGACGCGTAAGACTCGACCCGGCCGGTTCTCGCACATCACGCATCGCAAGCCACTTGTGTCATCCGTTAGCGACTCAACAACGAACTTCCTGAGTTCGAAACCGACATCCAAAGATCGCACCACCCTAATTCCGCTCACTGACTAGGCTCCTCATCGTACCGAATCTTCGTCCTACTCTTCCCTTTCTGAGCTTCGAGAGTTGCCCTTCCGTCGCTGCTATTGCTTCTAACGACCACGGTCTCTCCACCAGGGTGCCTCCCAACTCGGCCTCCAGGGATGTCTCTCACGTCTTCAAGATTCATTCTATCGAAGTCGGTATTTGCCTGATCAACTCCGCCAGGCTTTTCCCACTGAGTCGTTCGCCCCTTGGTCGCCCGTCCCGGGGTGGCGCCATCGAGAACCTCATCGAGGCACGAGTTGTGCGCCCGTACGCCCGCCTCACCAACCAGGTACTCATGGTCGCCTTCGACTTGGAGGTTGTAGACCGGCTGGGGGTCGCGGACCCGCTCGA
>DAIQNR010000083.1:5653-24399 GCA_036788295.1 Myxococcota bacterium | reverse complement strand
CTAGAGCACCGATCGGGCTGGACCAACGCCCCACGGATTCTTCGCCGCCTCAGCCGCCGTGGCCTCGAACGGAGGTGCGGTCGCTGCCGGCGTCATTCGTTGGGGATGAACACCCGGTAGTTGCTGGCCCCGCGCAGCGACGTGATCTGCTGGGCGATGTGGTCCGACGCCTCCCGGCCGTCTCCAAGCGCGACCGAGATGTGGCCGTGGGGGCTGCGGTCGGTCCTGCCCCAGACCACGACCGCGCCCGGCGGAAGCTCGCGGAGCTGAGCCGGGGAAACCTGCACCTCCCGAAACCGGTCCGACCGCGCGAGCTGGTCCGCCGCCATGTAGGCCGACCGACCGGAAAGCTGCACGCCGGTGGCCTGGACCACCGCGTCCGCCACCCCGCGAAAGCACCACCCGGTCGAGTTCATGCGGTTGGCGACCTGGATCGCGGACCGGGCCAAGCGCTGGCCGGCAGGCGTGCCCGGCGGGATCTCCCCCGCCGGCGGGGCCGGCCCCGTGGGAGCGGCTGCGGGGCGATTGAGGCCCGTCGCCTGCGTCCCGCCCCCGGCTCGGTTCGCTCCTCCCGGGCCGTTCCAGGTCCCGCGCGGCGCCATCGGCGCCGCCGGCTGGCGGGCCACCGACCCTGGCTTGTGGCGGTTCTGCCCGTACAGCGCCATCAGCACGAGCAGCTCGAGCATCTGGCTGTCCGAGAAGCTCGAGAAGTCGCCGGTCGCGATCGCCTCGGCCAGCTCCGAGCCGGGCCGGGCCTCGAGCGGCAGACCGAGCTCGGCGAGCCGGGTGAACAGGTCCTTGACCGCCTTTTCGACCTTCTCCCGGTCGAAGGGACCGTCCACCAGGGCGGCGAGGGCCTCGGTCTCCGCCGCCCGGGCCGCCACCGCGTCCCTGACCCGCGGGTCCTCGCCCACTCGGTGCCCGACTTCGGACGCGAGCACCGGCACGCCGCCGCTCGGAGCGAACGCCCCTCGCATGGCCTCGGCCCCGGTGAGGTTGAACCCCGAGAACAGCTCCGGCCGGAGCTGCGCGAGCAGCTCGTCGAGCGGCGCGCCCGGCCCGGCGGCGGGGCCCGAAAGCTCCGCGTAGAAGGAGAAGAGGTCCATCCTGGGACCTTGACCCACCCGCATGGTCACCTCTGTACCTGAGCCAACCGCCCCGGTCGATGACACTGGCCTCGGTAAGCCATCCCCCGGCCATTCGCCCGATGCCGTGACCGGCCTCACAGTCGAATTTCGTTGAAGGGCCGGGGCTTCCCCTGCGAGGACCCTCTCCCGGGCGTGACACGCGCCCACCGCGGCCCGGAGGGCTGGGAGCATCTCATGCAAGAATCGACCGGACTGGTTGGGGCTCTCGTCAGCCTCCCCATCTTTGAGGCCGAGTGGGTCCTTTGGCTGCTCATCGCGCTCTCTTTGGCCTCCGTCGGGGTCATGATCGAGCGCTTGTGGTTCTACCAGCGTCACGCAATCGACGCCGAAAAGATCCGGGCGGAGCTCGATCGCTTCCTCAGCACCGGGGACTACGCCGGCGCCGCCGACTATCTCGGTCGATTCGACAGCCTCGAGACCAACGTGACCCTTTTCGGGCTGCGGCAGTACCAGCGCGGCCCGGACGCAGTCGAAGACCTGCTGAGCGGGGCCGAGACCAAGGAGCGGCTGCGCTACCAAAGGCGGCTCTCCTTTCTCGCCACCGTCGGGGCCAACGCGCCGTTCATCGGGCTGTTCGGGACAGTGCTCGGGATCATCAAGGCCTTCAAGGACTTGTCCGGCAACATGGCCGACGCCTCGGGTACGGTGATGGCCGGCATCTCCGAGGCGCTCATCGCCACCGCGGTCGGGCTGCTCGTCGCGATCCCGGCGGTCATCGCCTACAACTTCTTCATCGGGAAGGTGAAGGACATCGCCGCCAACGCCGCGCTCATCTCGAAGACGCTGCTGTCGCAGCTGAAGTCCGTGGACGGAGGCAGCTGATGGCGGGCGCGGCCCAGACCGACGACGACGCGATCTCCGCGATCAACGTCACCCCGTTCGTCGACATCGTTCTCGTGCTGCTCATCATTCTCATGGTGACGAGCCAGCACATCGTCCGCTCTTCCATCACCGTGGACCTGCCGAAGGCGGCCAGCGGCGGAGATGCGGTCGAATCGACCCTCAACGTGGTGGTGACCAAGGAAGGGGACATCCTGCTCGACGGTCAACCGGTGACCAACGACGAGCTGGCCGCGGCGGTGCGCCGGGAACGGGCCGACCAGCCGAAGCTGCAAGCGGTCATCGCCGCCGACAAGGGCGTCCCCTACGGCCGGGTCGTGCATGTCATCGACGTCGTGAAGACCAACGGCGTGACGAGCTTCGCCCTCAACATCGAGCGCACCGCCGAGCCCACGGAGTGACCATGGAGACCGCGGCGAGCTGGGCCCACGCCCGCGCCTCGGCCCGCGAGGCCCGAAAACGCAGGGCGGCCGCGCGGGTGGTGGCGCCGATCCGCTCTGCGGGTCGGGATCCGCTGTCCCGCCGCAAGGTGGGATGGGCGCTCTCCGTCGCGGGGGCCGCCGCGGTCCTCGGCGCGGCCCTCTTGGCCCACGCTTTCGTGCTCGGGGGCTTCTACGGGGTCACCGCCGCCTTCGTCTCGGACAAGAAGCCCGACCCCAGGAACGTCCCGATCGAGCTGACCATGGTGACGCCCCCGGAGCCGGAGCCGGAGCCGGAGCCGGTCGCAGAACCGGAGGCGGAGCCCGAGCCGAAGCCCGAGCCCAAACCCAGGCCCAAGCCGCCGGTGAAGCCCAAACCGGAAAAGACGGCTCCTCCTCCCCCGGATCCGACCGATGCCCCGCCGGAGCCTCCGAAGGACCCACCCAAAAAGGTCCGCCGCATCGTGGGTTTGAATCTCGAATCGACCGCCGCCGGCGGCGATGGGCCCTCCTTTGGAGTTGGAAACACCCGCATGGGCCGGTCCGCGGAGACGGCCGAAGACCCGTCGGCGGCAAAGCCGATCCCGAAAGGTAGCCCGCCCCCGGCGCAGCGAAAGGCGACCCGAGCACCGGTGGCGTCCGGCGGCCCGTCGATCGTGAAGCCGAAGTTCGCCGGGCCCCGCCTCGAGCCGAAGTATCCTGACGACTACCGGGCGCAGGGCCTCGAGGCCACGGTCACGGTCGAGATCGTGATCGGCGCCGACGGCCGGGTGAAGCGGTCCCGGATCGTGAGCGGCTCGAAGCACGAGAAGTTTCAGGAAGCGGCGCTGCTGGTCGCCAAGAAGCAGCGCTGGGTTCCCGCGAAGCGAGACGGTGAGCCGGTCGAATTCACGATCACCATCCCCTATCGCTTCACCCTGAAGGATTGAGCTGTTCCATGGCACTCGCCCGATGGTTTCCCGAACGGCTGGCGCACCCGCCGGCCCCTCGCTTTTTCCGCCCCCCGAGGGAAGAGCGGCCGGCGCTGACCTCGATGCTCGGCCTCTTGCTCGCCTTCTTCGGGGGCATCTCCTGCGGGTCGGACTTCGACGCCCGGTCTCGGATCCGGGACCTCAGGGTGCTCGCCATCTCGGCCGCCCCCCCTTGGGTCGGCCCTGGCGAAGCGACCCGCATCGAGCCGCTGCTCGTCCGGGGCGACAACCCACCCGAAGTGGACCCCTGCCCGGAGTGCCGGTTCTCGTGGAGCTGGTGCCCCCTGCTCGGACCAAACAGCGAGGAGTTTCGCTGCTTGGTGACCCCGGAGCTCATCAACGGCGTGCTCGCCAGCGAAGGCAGCGAGCTTCGGGTGGAGGACGACTTCTTCGAGCTCGGGGCCGAGCGCACGGCCGAGCTTCGGTTCGCGTTTCCTCCTTCGCTCGTCGAAGACGTCTGCCTCGCTCTTCAGGAGGCGGAGTTCTCGGCGCTCATCACCAGGCCGGCCTGCAACGGCTCGCTGCGGGTCACGGTGCGCGTCGACGTGTCGGACGGGGGACCAACTCGGACCGTCTTCAAGGACGTTCGCCTCGTTTACGACCCGTCCCGGGTCGGCCGGTTCAACGCCATCCCCGAGGTGGATGGGCTCGGGATCACGGTGCAGCTCGGCGACCGCCCGGTCACCGGCCCGCTCGCGGCGAACCGCGCCTACCGGCTCGCCTTGGGCACAGACCCCGGCGACGGGCCGGCCCGCAGCGGGCAGATCGCGCGCCTCTCCGAGACCTACACCGCGACCCGCACCATCACTGGCGCCGGCGGCGTCTCCGAGCAAGAGACCTTCGAAACCGGAGAGATCCTGATCCTCTCCTGGTTTGGCGCCGAAGGTGAGTTCGACGCCGACCGCCAGGGGTTCTTGCCCGGCACCACCCGAAGCCCGGACCGTCCCGATGGGCCCACCGTGGAGGAGGCGTGGGCAACGGCCACGGAGAACGTGTGGCGAACCCCCCTGCCGGCCGACTTCCCGGGAGGCCAGACGACCATCTATGTGGTGGTTCGCGACGACCGGCTGGGGACCTCGTGGACGAGCACCACGGTGACCATCGAAGGAAACCGCTGACATGCGCACAACAGCAGTGCTCGCCGCGGCGTGGGTCGCGGCGCCTTTGCTCGTCTGGGCCCCGGTGGCGCTCGCCCAAGACGACATCGAGGAAGCCGAGATCACGAAGCTCCCGTCCATCTTGGAGGCGGTCGAAGCGGAGTTTCCTGCGCAGGCGCTGAAGGAGCGGGTGTCCGGGCGGGTCGAGCTCGACATCGAAATCTCCGAGACCGGCACGGTCAGCGACGCCCTGGTCGTTCGCACCACGACCATCGCCGAAGTGCTCTCCGCCACCGTCGCCGCCGCCTACGGGATCGTGCGCTCGTCCACGGTGACGGACTACGGATTCCCCGCGGCGGCGCTCGCCGCGGTGCGGCAGATGCGCTTCTCTCCGGCCGAGGTCGAAGGCGGCATCCCGATTCCCATCAGGACCCCTTTTTCGTTCAGCTTTCCGCTGCCTCCTCTGCCGCCGCCTCCCGCTTTACCGGAGCCGGGAGGGCCAGCGGTGCTGAGCCTCACCGGGACGGTGAGGGAGCGAGGCACCCGGCGGGTGCTCCCCGGGGTCATCGTCTCCGTCTTTCAGCAGGACGAAGAAGGGGAGGTCACCGGATTCGAGACTACGACCGACGGCAGCGGGACCTTCGAGCTGTACGATCTGTCCCCTGGAGACTGGCGGGTCCAAGGGGAGCTCGACGGCTACTACCCGATCCGCGACTCGGTCCCGATCGTCGCCGGCGAGGTCACCGAGGTGACCTATTTCATCGAGAAGGGAGCGTACAACCCCTACGAGGTCGTCGTCGAAGCCGACCGGGTGAAGCGCGAGATCAACCGCCGAACGCTCACAAAAGAGGAGATCCGCACCGTCCCCGGAACGCTCGGGGACCCGATCCTCGTCGTGGAGAACCTCCCCGGCGTGGCCCGGCCCGCCGCGGGCTCGGGCAACATCATCGTCCGTGGCTCGGGACCGGCGGACACCGGGGTCTTCATCGACGGTGTGGAGGTCCCGATCATCTTTCACTTCGGCGGTCTCAAGTCGGTTCTCCCCATCGACGTCGTGGAGTCGGTCGACTTCTATCCGGGCAACTTCTCCGTCTTCTACGGCCGCGGCACCGGCGGCGTGTTCGACGCCAAGATCCGGGCGCTCGAGCCGGATCAGTTCCACGGGACGATGGAGTTCAGCCTTCTCGACCTGTCCTTGTTCGCTGAGGTGCCCGTCGGGGAGAACGCGGCGGTGGCGGTGGCCGGCCGCCGGAGCATCATCGGCGACGTCCTGAGCGCCGCCGTCCCCGCCGAGGCGAACGCCGGCGTGGTGGCGGTGCCGGTGTACTACGACGGACAGATCCTCGCGAACTGGCGGCCGAAGCCCGGACACGACATTCGCTTCTTCTTTCTGGCCTCCGACGACGTCCTCGAGCTGTTGTTTCAAAACCCCACCGAGGTGAGCACCCAGCTCGCTGGCAACGAGGTCAGCACCGCGATCAACTTTCAGCGGGCGACGCTGGAGTACCGGATCTCCCCCGGCGAGCGCTACCAGAACACGCTGCTCGTGGCCGTCGGTAGGGACAGCCTGAGCGCCCAGTTCTTCGGCAACTTCTTCGAGCTCGAGAACATCCAGGCCCAGCTCCGGGACACCGCTCGGTTCAAGCTCTCCGAGGCGCTCGCGCTGCGCTTCGGAGTGGACGCGATCGTGAGCCGCGCCGACGTTCGCGGCCGCTTCCCGGGCAGCCCGCCGGTGGAGGGCCAGACCGGCAGCCGCCAGGACCTGCGCACCACATCCGACTTCGGGGTGGAGGGTTCCGTGGATTTCCGCTTCGCCCCGTTCCTCGAGGCGGAGTGGGCGCTCACCGAGCGCCTCTTCCTCGTCCCCGGGCTTCGGCTCGATTATTTCGGCCTCGTGGACCAGTGGAGCTTCGACCCCCGGATCGTAGGCCGCTACGAGCTCGCCGAGAACCTCA
Organism: Myxococcota bacterium; assembly: GCA_036788295.1. GTDB lineage: Bacteria > Myxococcota > Kuafuiibacteriia > Kuafuiibacteriales > Kuafuiibacteriaceae > JAHQVK01. The sequence goes on along the minus strand of DAIQNR010000083.1, from coordinate 17,969 downwards.
CGGTGAAGGCGGGAGTCGGGGTGGTCTACCAGGCCCCGCTGCCCCAGCAGGTCTTCCGCCCGTTCGGCAACCCGAACCTCGGCCTTCAGCGGGCCATCCAGTACTCGGCGGGCACCGAGTTCCGCCTGCCCGAGGGGCTCGGCGTGCTCAGCCGCCTGAACTTCGACCTGACCCTCTTCTACAAGGACCTTCAGGACTTCATCGGTCCAAGCCGGAGGCTCGGGCCCGACGGCCTCCCCGAGATCTTGGCCAACGACGCCATCGGCCGGGTGTACGGGTTCGAGGCGTTCATCGAGCACAAGTTCTCGGACAACTTTCGGGGCTGGATAAGCTACACCTTGAGCCGAGCCGAGCGCCGAGACGACCCGGATCAGTCGTTTCGGCTGTTCGACTTCGACCAGACCCACATCTTCAACACCGTCTTGTCCTACTACCTCCCAGAGAACTGGGAGGTGGGCCTGCGGTGGCGGGTCATCTCCGGCAACCCGTTCACACCGAGCCAGTCCGTGCTGACCGGCCAGAGCTTCTATCTCGAGGACATCGACAGCTACCAGAACGTGCCCGGGGCGGTGAACTCGCAGCGGCTCCCGCTGTTTCACCAGCTCGACCTGCGGATCGAGAAGGGCTGGATCTACGACTTCTTCACCCTCAGGGCGTTCCTCAGCATCTTGAACACCTACAATCGCCCGAACCAGGAGGGCTTCTCTCGCAACTTCGACTTCACCCAGGAGGATCAAGTTTCGGGGTTGCCCATCTTTCCGAACCTAGGAGTTCGGGTGGAGTTCTGACATGCGTGCGCTGTTCATCGCGGCACTCTTGCTGGCCGCCGGATCCGCCCACGCCGACGAGCTGCTGCGGCTGCCCGCCGCCAGGCAGGGCTACTTCCTCGGAGGGGGCCTGCGCACGGGGGTCACGGCTGCGGACAACGAGAACGTGGGCGGCTTTGGGAGCCTCACCCACGTCGGCGGGCTGTTTCGATTCGGGCAGATGACCTACGACTGGCTCGGCTTCGGTCTCGCCATCGGCGGCGGCACCGAAGGCAACGACGACTGGACCGTTGGCTACGGGGGCCTTCTGCTCGAAGCGCAGTGGGTCCCGTTCGACATCGACCTCGCGCTGAGGGTGTCGGCCGGGGTGGGCGGCGGCGGCGTGTCCCGGGTCCGAGTCGAGGATGAACGGGCGAACGACCCGAGCTTCATGTTCGGCTCGATGTATGCGCTCGGGCTGAGCTGGGATTGGTTTCCGTTTCACGACCGGCAGAAGCCAAACAGCGGCGGGTTCGCCGTGACCTTCTTCGCCGAGGGCCGGTATTTCCCTGGCGGCGACGTCACGCTCGGGGGCGGATTCGTCGGCATCGAGACCACCTGGTGGTCGGGGCTCCCGAAGAAAAAGCTCCTCCTGCCGGTCGAGGAGGCGTATTGAGCCGGCCTCAGCGGCCGAGCTTTCGCCGGATGGCTTGCGGAATGGCGAACACGCCCCGGTGGATGTCCCGGTTGTAGACCCGGCTCTCGGCCTCGATCCGCGCCGCCCGCTCGTCGTCGATCCGGACCGGATCGGCGCCTTTGCTCGCGTAGGTGAACGACCACGGGCCGGTGCCGTACAGCGGGATGGACCAGAAGTACGGGTGAACCTTCGGGAAGACGCGGCCGAGAGCGGCCTGGATGTCGAAGAACACCGACTCGAACAGGATCGGCGACTCGCTCTGCAGCGAAAACACGCCCTGCTCGGGGAGCAGGCGAGCGACGCTCTCGTAGAACGCCTCGCCGAAGAGGCCCTCTGCCGGGCCCACCGGGTCGCTCCCGTCGAGCAGCACCACGTCGAAGCTCTCCGGCGCGGCCGCGCCCACGTAGGCGATCCCGTCTTCGATCCGGACCTCGAGCCGAGGGTCGTCCCACGCGCTCCCGATCTCGGGGAGGTGCTCTCGGCTCGCCTCGACCACGAGGCCGTCGATCTCGACGAGCACGCAGCGCTTCACCTCGGGGTGGCGCAGCACCTCCCGGGCGGTTCCCCCATCTCCGCCGCCGATGATGAGCACCCGCTCGATGCTCGGGGCCGAGCACAGGGCCGGGTGGACGAGCAGCTCGTGGTAGTTCGCCTCGTCGCCGACGCTCGTCATGAACAGGCCGTCGATGGCGAGCGCCTTTCCAAATAGCGAGGTCTCGAACACGTCGACCCGCTGGTGGGCCGAACGGCCGCTGAACAGGGACCGCTCCACCTTGAGCCCCACCCGAAGCCCCCTATCGAACTCTTCCGTGAACCACATGCCCATCATCAACCTCCGGCTGGGGCGGTCGTGGACGACGGCGCCCAGCCTGTCAACCGCGGCCCTGGGACTTGAGGCCGCGCTTCAGCAGGCGGCTCTGAAGCGTCGTGGGCTTTAGGCCGGTCACCGCCGCCGCGCCACCAGGGCCGTAGATCTTGCCTTTGGTGCGGTTGAGCACCCGAGCCAAATAGTCGGTCTCGAGCTCGGCGAGCGTGGGCATCGAGGCGCTCGATGGGCTCGGGGCGCTCGGGCTCCGCGGAGGTCCGAGCAGCACCTCGTCGTCGAGCAGGCCCCGGGGGCGCAGGATCGTCGCTCGCTCGAGCGCGTTGACCAGCTCCCTGACGTTGCCGGGAAACGGGTGGGCCTCGAGCCGGCTCTTCGCCCCGTCCGCCAGCCGCCACGGGCCCCGACCGGTGCGGGCGGCGTGACCGTCGAGAAACCGCTCGGCGATGGGCAGGATGTCGGCGCGGCGCTCCCGCAGGGCCGGAATCGGCAGCGGGAACAGGCCGAGCCGGTAGTACAGGTCCTCCCGGAACCGCCCAGCCTCGATCGCCGCCGGCAGGTCGACGTGGGTGGCGGCGATGACCCGGACGTCCACGTGCACGCTCTGGTCGCTGCCGAGCGGCTCGAAGGTCCCCTCCTGCAGCACACGGAGCAACTTTGCTTGCGCCGAAAGGGGCATGTCGCCGATCTCGTCGAGCAGGATCGTGCCCCCGTCGGCGACCGCGAAGCGCCCCGGGCGCCCAGCGGCCGCGCCGGTGAACGCGCCTTCGACGTGCCCGAACAGCTCGGACTCGAGCAGCGCTTCGGGCAGGGCGGCGCAATTGATCTTGACGAAGCGGCGGGCGCTCCTCGGGCTCCATTCATGGAGGGCGCGGGCCAGGACCTCTTTGCCGGTGCCGGTCTCGCCGGTCACGAGCACCGGCGCGTCGGTGACCGCCACCTGCCGCGCGAGCTCGACCACCCGCCGCATCGCGGGCGACTGGCTCGCCGCGAGCTGGGCCCCGGCTACGCCGTCGGGGTGGGCCTCTTGCGCCAGCCATCGGTTCTCGAGTTCGAGGCGTCTGGTCTGCTCGGCGAGGCCTTCCGCGTGCCTCGCCGCCTCGAGGGCAAGAGCGAGCAGCTGCCCGTACACCGTTGCGAGCTCGACGATCCCGGGCTCGTAGGGGGCGCAGTCGGCGCGGTCGAAGGTCATCACCCCCACCGCTCGGTCGGCGGCGAACAGCGGCACCACCAAGCAGCCGTGGCCGTCGGGGAGCTCGACCACGCCGTGATAGGGATCGAGGCCCGCTTCGTGCTCGTCGGGGCCCATCACCCTGGCTCGCCGGGTCTCGAGCGAGCGCTCCACCGCGGATCCGGGCCGGATGGGGAAGCCGTGGCCGACGAGGTGGGGACCGGCGAGCGGGCCCCGGGCGCAGCGCACCTCGAGCCGGCCGTCCCGAAGCTCGAGCACCGCCGCCAGCTCGTAGGGGATGGCTTCGCTCAGCGCGTCGAGCGCGCGCCGAAGCAGCGCGTCCACGTCGCCGGGGACCCGGATGGGGTTTTGGCCGCCATCAGAGCGCATCGACCCCGGTGGCGAACCGCCGGGACAGCACGATCTCCCGGCCGCGCATCTCGACGAAGCCCCGCCGCTGGAATTCGGCGAGCACTCGGCTCACCGTCTCCCGGCTGGTCCCGATCATCGAGGCGATCTCCTGTTGGGTCGGGCGCTCCCGGATGAGAATGCCCTCGTCCATCGCCTCTCCGTCCCTTTTGGCGAGGTCGATGAGGATGTGGGCGACCCGGCCGTAGACGTCGAGCGTCACCAGGTTCCCGATGATCTCGTCGGCCCGGCGCAGGCGCCGACTCAGCTCCGCCATGACGTTGAGCGCGGTGCTCGGGCTGTTCTGGATGTGCTCGACGAACTGATCCCGGGTCAGGATGAGCAGCGTCGAGTCCTCCTGTGCGATGACGTGGGCGGAGCGAGGCAGATCGTCCAGCAGCGCCATCTCTCCGAAGAAATCGCCCACCCGGAGCATGGTCAGGATGACCTCGCGCCCGTTGTCCCCAAAGAGCACCACCTTCACCCGGCCCCGGGCGATGACGAACATCGAGTCGCCCGGCTCGTCCTGGGCCACGATCTGCACGTCTCGCTTCACCTCTCGGGGGGCGAGCAGCGCGGCGATGCGCTCGAGCTCCGGCCTGGCCACGTGCTGGAACAGCGAGACTTTTTCGAGGAGCTCCGCGTACGCCATCGCCGGCGTGGTTATCGCCGCCGGCATCGGCCGAGGTCAACGGGCGCGCTCAGGGTTCCGTCCTGGGCCGCCGGTCCGGGTCCGGCGGCAGCTCGAACGGAGGCAGGGCGGTCACCGAAAACCAGAACGCCGGTTGCCCCTCCACCGTGGAGGCGGAGGGGTTCCAGTCCGAAGAAGGACGAGGCGGATTTCCGGGCCGACCGGCGACGACGACCAGGGAATGGGCGCCAAGCGGCACATCCAGCTCCCGTCCCACCGTCCCCCGCACATGGAGCCCGTCGTCTTCCCAGTCGACCCGAACCGGCAGCGGACGCACCAGCTCCCCCGTTCGCAAATAGGCCCAGGCGGTCACCGCCCGGTCGGCGGCGTCAGGGACCAGCCGCACGTGAAACCGGGTCCCCGGGCGCCAGACGATCGGCCCCGAAGCCGGCGCGGACGACTTGAACGCAGTCTCTCCAAGGGCGAGCGGGTCGAGGCGGACGACCACCGGACCGTGCTGACTTGGCGATGGCCAAAGCGCCAGGGTGAGGCTCGCCGCGACGAGGCCCGCCCCCATGAACTCCCAGGGCTTTTTGCTCTTCTTCTTCGCCCCTTTGGGCGAAGCCAGAAGCGCCGTCACGTTCTTGCCGTTCATCGGCTCGACCGGCCTCAGCTCGGCGATCGCAGCGTCGAGCGCGACGACGAACGCCTCCTCGGACGCCTTGGGGAGGGAGTTCAGCGCGACCTTCGCCTCCTCGACGCCGAGTCCTGCCCACCGGGCGAGCGCCTCCGGGTCAGCATCGTCGATCGCCGCTTCGATCCGCTCCGCCTCGAGCTCGCAGAGCGCCGTTGCCACCCGCCGCTCCCAGTCCGGATCGAACTTCATGTCCGCCGCTCCTCCGCCCAGCGCTCGGTGAACCGGGCCCGGATCCGGTTCGCCCACACGTGCACGGCGTGCTCGCTGCGCCCGAACCGCTCCGCCACCTCTCTCGCGCTCGCGCCCTGGCCGAAGTAGGCCACCACCATGGCCCGCTCATCGGCGTCGAGCTCCTCGAGCAGAGCCCTCGCGAGCTGGCGGGCAACCGTCTGCGTCTCGGGGGAGGCGGCGGGACTCGGCAACCGCTCGACCGCCGAGTCGGACTCCGGCGTCTCCTGAAGGGAGCGCCGGCGGACCTTCGCCACCACGTTCATCGCGACATGGGTCGCGATCTGGCCCACGTACGGTCCGAGAGAGGCGTTTTGTTCCGGAGACCAGCGCCGAAGGAGGGCGCACCCATCGCGGAACAGCGAGAGCAGAGTGTCTTGCATGGAGTCCTCCAGCAGGGCCTGATTAAGCAGGTGGGCGCGGAGCAGGACCGACCTGGACCGCTGCTCGATGACCGAACGAAGCCGGCAAACGAGCACCCGGGCGGCCGAACGGTCACCGTCGAGCGTTCGCCGCACCAGCTCCGCGTCCGTAGCCTCTCCGTTCGCCGCCACCGCCCCCTCCCCCTTTTTGTTACCGGACTCGGGAACCTCGCGACAATTCCCGATCACGTGAGAGAATTTCCCAACGCCGCACCAAGATGAGGCGCCCCCGGTGGGCGAAAACGAAAGGAGCGGCCATGGCGAACGGTGGAGCTTGTCCCAAATGCACCTACAAACTCAACTTTCTGGAGGAGGAGATCGAGATCGAGATCACGGCCTCCGGCTCTCTTCCCGTGGGGGCTACGGTGACGGATCTCCACCTGACGGTCCAAGAGGGAAAGCGCACCTGGACCTACCCGATCCGGAAAGAGGACGGCTCCGACGTCGAACTCGGAGTGGGTGAGACCTACAAGAGAAGGACCAAGACGTGGCTGTACGGGGGCTCGACGACGCCCGAGAAGGTGTTTCTGTCCGCCCGACTCAAGGGGGAAGGCAAGGAATGTGTGTTCCGTGACCAGATTCACTAGACTGAAGTTCGAACTTCAGACTAGAGCGCCGTTCGGGATTCGGACCCGGTACGGGTGGGCGTGCGGCCTGGCCGGTTGGCTGGCCCTCAGCGGTTGTTTTCCGCCGAAACCGCCCTGCCCCGCCGACCAGACCCTGCTGGTGGCCCGGGCCCACACGGCCGTGGACGCCGACGGCCGGCGTAAGGTGTACGCCGAGCCCGGAGATGAGCCGGCGCTGGTGGCCGTGCTCGGCGAACCACCGAGCACGACCCCACCGCTCACGTGGAGGTCGGCCGGTGATCTTCATGTCGCAGAGCTGCCCCGCTCCTTTGGGGCCGGCGACCAGGTCGAGGCCGGTGGCTGCGTATTGTTCGAAGGCACGGGCACCCCGATCTGGTCTTCCGAGGTAGAAGGCGAGCACTTCGCGTCCTTTCGGGACGGCCTCGTGGATGTCCCGCTCGACGAGCAGCCCGTACGGTATGTGCAAGCGGCGGCCTCGACCCTCTCGTCGCTCCCCGGCGGGCCTGCCCGAGCCCTGGTCAACGCCGTTCACCTATCCGAGCGGCAGTACCGGTTTGCGAGCGCTCGGTGCCTGCTTCACCACGCGGCCTCGCAGGCGGTTCGCGCGGGGCGGCTCGATCTGTTCGTTCAGGCCACCGTCCTCGAAGGCGCGGTCGTTCTTCAGTCCGCGCATCCCTCGGCGGCGCGCTCGCACCTGCTCCTCGGCCTCGAGCAGGCGATGGCGATGGCGGACACCGACCTGCAGATTCATGCCCAGGGCCTGCTCGTCTCCGCGCTGGCCGTGCTCGGAGAGTGGGGCGAGGCCCGGGCCGCGCTCGACGCGCTCATCGCGAAGGCAGGCTTTGGCTCGGATGCGCTCGCCTCGTTCGCCGCGACGCAGGCCACCTGGGTCGACCTGCTCGAGCTCGACGCGGGGGCCTCCCGCCCCGACCTCGAGCTCGCGCTCATGCGGAGCGAGCGGACGGCCGGACAATACGAGGAGCAAGGCGACGTCCCAAACCTCGTGAACGAGCTGCACCACCAGGTCGCCCTGCTGCTCGAGCTCGGCCAAGTGAAGGCGGCGGTCGAGAGGCTCGAGCGGTGCGAGGACCTCGATCCGGGCGAGCTGGTGCTTCCCTCGGTGGCAAAGATCGTGAGAGGCCGCTTGCGCGTCGCGACGGGACAGGTCACCGAGGCCGAGCGGGCGTTTCGGGACGGTTTCGCCGAGGCTAGGGCTGAAGGAGGCGGCCGAGCGAACCCGTCCTCGTGGCGGGCCCGGTGGGGCCTCGCGGCGGCGGCGAGGCTCAACCGACCCGCAGCGGAGGCGGCGGCCGCCTACCTCGATGCGCTCGAGGAGATGTTCGAGGCGACGGCCGGTTCGGGACCCGACCTGGCCCGGGCCCTCGGAGGGCGGCGGCGGTTCCTCGACGAAGTGGCCGACGCGCTCTTGGCTGCAGGAGAGACCGGCAAGGCCTTCGAAGTGGCGGCGATGGTTCAGTGGCTCTCGCTCGGAGGCGGGCACCTGCTCGAGGCGATCGAAGCCGACGCCCCGGAGGCGGCATGGCCCGAAGACCCGCTCCACTGCTTTTCGCTGCCCAGCGCGCCAGCGCCGGGACCAGGGTCGGCCCTCCGCCGGCTTCAGGAGGAGCTGAATGACGTGGTGCTCGGGGGGGACGAGGCGTTCGTGCTCCTCCTCGAGCGCCCAAAAGCGAGCCAGGTGTTTGTCGTGGACCCGGACGGCATCCACGTCGCCGCTCACGATCCCGCCGACCCGACCGCGTGGCACGAGCAGCTCTCGCCCGCGGTCCGGCATGTCTACCTGGCGAGCCCGCTCAGCGAGGACAAAGGCCAAGCGCTGTTCGAGAGCGGCGCCGCGCTGTTGTCGATCGGGCGCACGGTGAGCGTCGTCCCCCATTTCGGGGCGCTCCACCGCAGCCCGAAGCCCGCGCCGCCCAGTCGTCGGGTCGCGCTGTTCGGTACCGGGGCCAACTTTCCCACCGAAGCGCTCGAGCGGCGCCTCGCCGAGTCGAGGGGCTTTTCGATCCTGGAGGGCGAAGACATCGGCGGTCCGGCCCAGGTTGGCCCGGCCGACATCTTCTTTTTCAGCGGGCACGGCCGGCTGGGAGCGGGCTCGCTGTGGAGGTCGCACCTACAGGTCGAGCCCCATCGCGCGGTCCCGCTGTCCGATTGGATGGCCCACATCTCCGCCCGATTGGTGATCTTGAGCGCGTGCGAGACCGCTTCCGGCAGCAACCTGAGGTCTGGCCACCGATTCGGCTTCGCCGACGCGCTGATCGTCGCCGGAGTGGAGCAGGTCCTCGCCGCCCGGGGCGAGGTGGGCGCCATTCGGGCTCACCGGTTCATCGACCGCTTCGTCGCCGAAGGCGGGCTCGAAGAGCCCTTTGCCGCCTACCGAGCGACGGTGCTCGGGCTGAGGGCGAAGGGGGACCCGGCCTGGTCCGATTTCGTGCTGTTCGGGCGGCGGCCCCCGCCGGTGGAGGCCGCTCGGCTGCCCTCCGGGGCGGAGCCTTCGACGCTCACCGTTTTGCCCTGACCCGTTCCGGGCTCGCCCCGCCGCCGGCGTCTTGCCATGGTGGGGGCATGAGCGCGGACGAGCGGCTCGCCACCGTGCGGGCAGAGCTGAAGGGACTCCTCGTGGAGCGCGACGAGGCGGTGGACGGCCTCTTGGTCGCCCTTCTCGCCCGGCACCACGTGCTTCTGCTCGGGCCACCGGGCACCGCGAAGTCGATGCTCGCCCGGGAGCTGGTGCGGCGGCTCGAAGGGGCGAGCCTCTTCGAGTGGCTTCTCACCAAGTTCACGACCCCGGAGGAGCTGTTTGGGCCGCCGTCCCTGCCCGCGCTCGAGGCCGGGCGGTACGAGCGGGTCACCGCCGGCAAGCTCCCCGAAGCCGAGATCGCGTTTCTCGACGAGGTCTTCAAGGCGAACTCCGCGATCTTGAACGCGCTGCTCGCGCTGCTCGCCGAGCGGCGGTTTCACGACGGGGGCGCGGCCCGGACCGTCCCCCTCGAGACCGTGGTCGCGGCCTCGAACGAGCTGCCCGAAGAGGACGAGCTCACCGCGCTGTTCGACCGCTTCCTGCTCCGCTTCACGGTCGGCTACGTCGAGCAGGACCACGGCCTCCTCCGCCTTCTGTCCGCGCCGCCGCCCCCAGAGCCGAAGGTCCGCCTGAGCCGGGCCGATCTCTCGGAGCTCCGGGCCCGGGTCTCGGCCGTCCCGAGCAGCGAGCCGATCCTGAACGACTTGGTCGAGCTGAGGCGCGCGCTCGCCGCCGAAGGCGTCATCGCCTCCGACCGGCGGTGGCGGCAGGCGCTCGCCGTGTTCGCGGCCAGCGCGGTGCTCGATGGTCGGGATCGCGTGGCGACGGGCGACCTGCGCTGGCTCGAGCACATCCTTTGGACCGACCCCGAAGAGCTCCCCAAGGTCCGGGCCGCGGTCGCCAAGGTGGCCGGCAGCGACGTCGAGGAGGTCGGGCGGATCATGCACCAGGCCAGGGAGATCCAAGCCTACGGTCAGCGTTCCTGGCCGGACGAGGGCTCTCGGGCGCGGGCGCTGATCGAGGCCCACGCGAAGATCGAAGAGCTGGGCCGCCGGCTCGACCGGCTGTCGTCCGAGACCCGGCGCCGAGGCCGGGACCCGCGCCCGGTGGACGAGGCCCGGGCGGAGCTCCGGAGCCTGCAATCCGCCCTGCTCGGCCCGAGGAACTGATGGAGCAGCTCGAGACCATCGAGCTCGACGGCTACGACCGCGAGCTGTTCTTCCGCCTGCTCCGCACCGAGCCGGGGCTGTCGCAGTCGGCGGAGCGGCTCGGGCGTCTGTTGCCCCACCCGGAGCCGCTGCTCACCGACCTGTTCGGGGTGCTGTTCAAGCTGAACGTCCTCGTGCGGCCCAAGCAGGAGCTCTCCCCAGCGGTGCTGCTCAATCGGCGCCTGGTGCAGGCGGTTCTCGGACACCCGGGGACGCGGGCCCTGCGCGCCGGCACCGCGCTCGACGAGAGCAAAACCAGGGACGCGCTCGTGCTCATCGCCGACCGGCTGCTGCGCGCGCTCACCCGGCGAGGCCGGCTGGACCCGTCCCACCTCGCCGACGCCGGCGAAGTCGCCGAGGCGCAGGCTGCGCTCGACGACAAGCGCCGGGTCCTCGATCACATCGCCGCTCTCGACGGCGAAGATGGGCTCGACCCATCCGCCCGCCAGGATGCGAAGAAGGCCATCCAGGAGGAAGTGGCGAGGCTCGAAGCCCAGCTCCGAGCGGCGCGCGATCGGCTCGACCAGCAGGCGGAGGACCTCCCCATCGACCTCGACAACGAGATCGCGAGCTCGGTGGAGCGCATCGGCGGGGAGCTCGCCGAGCTCGACGCGCAGCTGCGCGGGCTCGGGGTCGGCGGAGGGGGAACGACCGACGCCCGGCGCCGCCTGGAGCTCGGGGAGCGGCTCGCCGCGAGCAAGAAGCTTCGCCTGCTCGCCAAGCTGGCCGGGGCGTTCAAGGACGTCGCGTTCGAGGCGAGAAAGCGGGCCCTGCTCGCCGCCCCCCAGACCACCCACGCGGTCACCCAGGGCCGGGATCTCGGCCGCATGCTGCCGTCGGAGCTGCCCGGGCTCGACCGGCGCCGACGGGGCGTGCACCTCGATTTTCTTCGCCGCTACGTCGAGGGCCGGCTGCTGCAATACGACCTGCGCGCGCCCGCCCGCCGGGGCCCGATGGTCGTGTGCGTGGACGGCAGCGGCTCGATGACCGGGAGCAAGGAGATCTGGGCCAAGGCGGTCGCTCTGACCCTCATGGAGATCGCGCGCCGAGAGCGGCGACGCTGCCTCGCGCTCGTGTTCTGTGACAGCGAGACCCCGTTTGAGGTGGAGTTGCTCGCGCCTCGAGCCGGCAGCCGGCCGGTGGTCAACGACGCCGCGGTGCTCGCGTTCGCCGAGCACTTCCCCGGCGGCGGGACCCGGTTCGAGCCGCCGCTCACGATCGCGCTCGAGGCGGTGACCCACGGCGCATTTCGGCGGGGCGACATCCTCTTCATCACCGACGGAGAGGCGCCGGTCAGCGCGGAGCTGGCCGCGGCGGTCACCGCGGCGAGGAAGAAGCATCGGTTCAAGCTCCGGGCCATTCTGGTGGGCGGCGGAGGCGGCGGGGACCTCCACCGGGTGGCGGACGAGGTCCGCCGAGTCGAAGATCTCGCCGGCGACGCGCTCGCGGACCTGTACGCCGCGGTCTGAAGCCCATTGCGCCCGGGGGCCGGATCGGTCATTCTGAGGGCTGTCGCCGAGGGCGACGGTTCCAGCGGAAGGAGGCCTTGCATGACGCGAACCGAGATGACGCCGTTTTGCTCCGGGCCCGGGCGGTCGCCCGCGCCCACGACCTTCGAGGGAACACGACATGAGCACCGACCGCGGACGCAAGCGAGCGTCCCGCTACGATGACCCCTACGCCGACCCGGAGGGCCGGTCGAAACGCAAGTTGCGCCAGCTCTGCCGCCAAGTGGAGCGGGCGCTGAGCACCGCGCTCAGCGAGCAGGACCCAGACCAGCTCGACGTGGCGCTTGCCGAAGTCTTGCCGTGGCCAAACGCCTCCCGCCTCCTCGTGGTGGTGGAGCCGGTCGGCCAAGGCGGCCCGCCCCGGCACGAGCTGCTCGAGCGGCTCGAGGAGAGACGAGGCGAGCTCCGAGACGTGGTGAGCTCGGCGATTCACAGAAAACGGGCCCCAGAGCTGTGCTTCGAGGTCCGCCCGCCCCTGTTCGGAGCTACCCAGGCTGAGCCGTCCTGACCTTCATCCGGAGGAGAAGGTAGCCGATGGCCCCCGCTGCGAGAGAGGCAAAGAGCACGGAGGCTTTTGAGGCATTGATGATCTCGTCTTCGCCTTCGAAGGCCAGCTCGGAGATGAACAAGGACATCGTAAAGCCAATCCCAGCC
>DAIQNR010000083.1:0-5553 GCA_036788295.1 Myxococcota bacterium | reverse complement strand
GCCCCGAGCACGTGGCCAAAACCCACATGCTCGGGCATCTTCGCCCATCCCAGCCGAACCACGAGCCAGGCAAAACCCGTGATCCCAGCCGCTTTGCCTACGGCCAGTCCGAAGAATATCCCCAGCCCGGCAGCGCCGATCAGGTTCTCGAAGGCTTCGGCGTCGAAGACCACCCCCGCATTGGCCAAGGCGAACAAGGGCATGATCAAGTAGGAAACCACCGGATCGAGGTGGTGCTCGAGCTGCTGGAGGGGGGTTTGGGCGTCGCGGCTCTCCTTCTTCATCATCTCCAGCAAATGGAGCTGCTCCGGCGTTACGAAGCTCGTCGCGCTGTGGTCGGTATGGCGAAACCGCTCGGTCAAGCCATCCATGTTGTCGAGAAAGCGCTTCTCGTCGATGAGTGTTCGCCCAGGAATGGTGGCGGCGACCAGGATGCCGGCCAGCGTCGCGTGCAGCCCGGCCTGCAGAAAGGCCAGCCACAGCCCCACTGTCCCGACGACCGCGTAGAACCACGAAGCCCGGACGCCAAGCACATTGCCCCCGATGAGGACACCCATGAAGAGGGCCCCGTAGATCAGGCTCTCGGGCGAAACATCCGTAGAATACACGAAGGCGATCACGAGCACGGCGCCCATGTCGTCCACTACGGCCAGTGCGGTCAGAAACACCTTGAGCGCGATGGGCACCCGGTCGCCGAGCAGCGACAAGACGCCGAGCGTAAAGGCGATGTCGGTCGCCATGGGAATGCCCCAGCCTTGGGCCGTATCGGTACCCGCATTGAACGCTACGTAGATCGATGCGGGCACCAACATACCGCCCAGGGCCGCAGCGAGGGGCATCGCCGCTTTCGAAGGCGACGAGAGTTCGCCCCCAAGTATTTCACGCTTGATCTCGAGTCCGATCGAAAAGAAGAAGAGCGCCATCAGCCCTTCGTTGACCCAGTGGTGGAGCGTATCGACCAGCTCGTAGCCGGCCAGCTGGACGGCAAGTTCATGGTCCCACAGGGCGACGTACGCATCGCCCCACGGGGAGTTCGCCCAGGCCAGGGCGATGAGCGTGGCGACGAACAGAACGATCCCCGAGCTGGACTTGCGCCTCAGAAGGCGCGAGACGGGCTCGAGCATCCGGTCGATGGGGCGTCTCGGGTTGGACGATGGGTCGTCGGAGAACGGCATGAGAAAGGATCATCGGCTACGAGCCCCGGCCGGCTCTGAGCCCTCCGGCGGCATCAAGTCACCGGTGCCGCTGGCCCGTGCTCGAGCCGAGCACTTGTCGGTGGGGCCGGCCACCGGACCGCATCTGGGAACGGTGCGTGGCCCACTCCTATCGGCGGATGACGGGTCAGCCGCCCTGGGTTCGGCGGGCGCGTTCTTCGTCGGTGAGGTTTCGCGTCGGCGCGTCCATCTTCCACCTCGACCTTGGTACGGCGGACCGGTTTTCGTCGCCCGGAGCGAGATGCTCGACAACGGCTTCTTGTTTTGAGCCGATTGCTTGGCGTCTCCGTCGCCTCCACCGCTCGAGTGTACCAGACAGGGATCCGCGACCGCTGCACGCACCCATCGACAACATGGGCCGGGGCCTGTGTGTTCCAGTCTTTCCGGCGCGAGCTTGGGCCGAGGGGCGCGGCGGCGGGAGTCGGCCCGGCCTGGGAGGCGGGGTCGGTCGAGGGCCAAACGGAGATAGACGGGGATAAACGGGGGGCGTCCGGCCTCGCGGATCCCACGGCCCGGTGCGCTCCCGCTTTGCGTCCTGGGTGGGTGCAGCAACACCGAGCGCTTGCCATCGCGCGGCGGGCCCCCGAAACAGCAGGCATGCGCTCGTTGGCTCGACTCCTCCTCGACGAGGGACCCCGCGGTCTGTACCGCGACCTCGGCCTGCTGCTGATTCGGGTCGGCGCAGGGGGCGTCATGGTGTTGAGCCATGGACTGACGAAGCTCACCCTGCTGGGGGAGGGGGGACGCTTTGCTGATCCGATCGGGCTTGGTCCTTACCTCTCCCTGGTCCTCGCTTTCTTCGCCGAGGTGGTGTGCGCCGCGTTGATCGTGGTCGGCCTCTTCACCCGGCTCGCGTGCGTGCCCCTCGTCATCACGATGCTGGTCGCCGCCGTCGTGGTCCACGGGGCGGACCCGTGGGCGAAGAAGGAGCTGGCGGTCGTCTTCGCCGTCGCGTTCGGGGCGCTGGCGATGACCGGCCCGGGCCGGTTGTCGCTCGACCAGCTCTGGCTCGGTCAGCGCCGCTGAGGTCTGCGTCGGAAAACGAGGTCTCGCGCGGTGGGTCCGATCAGGGCCGGGGCACGCAGAGCAGGTCTTCGTTGCACACGAAGGCAGGGTCGGCGCAGTCGCTGTCGAAGACGCATTCGATGGGGTCCACGGTGGGCTGGCAGGCGCTGACCACCAGGAGAAGCCACCCTGCCCCGAGGGTTTGAATCCAGACCTTCATCCTTCACTCCTCTCAAAAATCGACGCGAACCGAAACCGAATCGAAGCCAACTCCGAAAGCGATGGGAGCGCGCCGGGCCACCAAAGACCGGTGGCGTCCGGCTTCGCCGCCGGCGGCCGACGGAGCGGCTTCGCTCGGACCGCTGAAGACATCGATGAGCAGAAGCGAGAGGCCGAGCGCGGCCACGCCCCCGCCGATCCCGGCGGCGAGCGCCGCCCGGTACTGCCGGTCGGAGCGCTCCTGCCTCGCATTGTTGAACTCGAAGATGGCTTGGGGGCTCTGGCGGGGGGTAAGCGATTCGTTCGACAGAACCCGGTTGAGGGCTCGAACCCGCTTGTCCGATTCTTCGGCCTCGAACCTCTGCCAGGCGTAGAGCCCGCCGCCCGCTCCGAGCCCGACCACGGTCAGGACAATCCCGACAGTCCCCAACGCGCCGAGACCGCCGCTTGGCGGTGCAGCAGCGAATCCTTCGACCGCCGCGTCCGGGAAGGGGCGAGCCGGCTTGGGCTCGAGGTCGAAATCGGGCGGGGAAGAGCTTGGGGTGGGTTCGGGGGAGCCCACGGTCTCTTCAGCCGGCTCCGAGCCAGGGCAGATCCACCCCCGATCGCCGTCGGCCTGAAGTCGTTCCACCCGGGGGAAGCCTCGAGGGAGGTTGAGCGCGCACTCGAAGAGCGAGTTGACCCCCGGCCCGAACCGCCACGACTCGATGCGAATGCTCTCGTCCTTGTCGAGCGCGGTCCGAAACGCCTCGAGCGCCGCCGCCGGGCGGTCGAGCGCGGCGAGGATGAGCCCCGCCTGCCGCTCGATCCGGGCCGAAAGCTCGGGAGAACCCACCGCCGAGCGGGCCCGGTCCACGGCGGCGAGCGCCCGGTCCCAGTCTTCGGACCGAAACGCGAGCGCCGCCTCTACGAGCTGGTCCTCCGCTTCTTCGTCCGACGACGCGAACGCGAGCCTCGACACCAGCTGGAGGCTCGCGACGAAAAGCCATCGCGCATTCATGGTCTTCAATCGAGCAGCACCCGGGCCTGGACGTCTTGGCCGCTCTTCACGGTGACGGAGCGGTTGCGGAGGTTCGTAGGCTGGCCTGCTTTCCTCACGCTGAGCTGGTGGCGCCCTGCCGGCAACATCACCTTCACGTCCACCCCGCGCCCGATCACCTTGCCCTCGTAGAGCACCTCGATGATGACCCACGACCCGGTGGGCGTCGCGGCGCTGACCGTCGCGTACCCCATGCCCGGCTCGAGGCGCGGCTTGGAGGTCTCCGGCTCAGCCGCGGGCCGATTCACCAACGGCTCGGATGGAGGTTCGGGCTTCTTCTTCGGGGGGACCGGACTCGGTGAGGCCGGCCTCGGCGCCGGAGCGACCCGAGGGGACGGCGCCGGCCGCCGGGACGGCTTCGGAGCCGGACGCGACGGCCGAGCCGCGGGCGCCGAAGCTCCCTTCTCGGCCGGTGCCGGTCCATCGGCCGCCGACGCCGGGGGCGCCGCTGAATCCTGGGCCGCCAAGCCCAGGGGGGCCGGATCCAGGGAGGCCGGACCTGGGGCCGCGCGGGCCGGAGCTTTCGCGGCCTTGGCCGGCTCCTCCGCCAGGGAGCCCACCGGGAGTTCGAGGCCGGCGGGCACCGGGGCGGGCGAAACAGGCGCGCGCAACTCTGGGTCGGGTTTGTCCGTGAGCAGCGGCACCGGCTCGGGCGAAGAGAGCCACCACTGAAGACCGAGCCCCGCGGCCAACAGCACCAGCGCGACGGGGGCCAAGAGCACCCATTTCCGCCACTTCGGAACCGGCGGAACGAAGTGGCTTTCGACCGACGTCCCGCCCGGTCGGTTGGGCTTCGAGGGCACCGGCGTCGGCGGGGCCGCCTCGGTCTCGAACCGGGTCTGAATGGCGAGCGTCGGGCTGCCCTCGAGGCCCGACGCGATCGCGGCCAGGCGCCGCCGCACATCGAACGCGGTCTGGGGCCGGTTCGCTCGGTCCTTCTCGAGGAGCTGGCTCACCAGCGCGGCCAGCGCCGGCGGCACCGGCTCGTCCTTTCGAAGGGAATGGATGTCCGGCACCGTCGCGAAGAGGTGCGCGGTGAGAATTTCGATGTGGCGGTCGGAGACGAACGGCGGCCGGCCGGTGAGCAGCTCGAAGGCCACCGCGCCCAAGCTGTACAAGTCGGCGCGGGCATCGAGCGTCGTGTCCTGCTGCACCTGCTCCGGGGACATGTAGGCCGGAGTGCCGATGACGCCAGCGGTCGTCAGCTCCGAGCCGCCGACCGGGCGCACGATGCCGAAGTCGAGCAGCTTCGCCCGGATCCCCCGTCCGTAGGGGCCGACGATGATGTTGTGCGGCTTCAGGTCCCGGTGCACCACCCGCTCGTGGGCGGCCTCGAGCGCCGCCGCCACCTGCTCGAGCACCGACACCGCCGGGGCGAGCGCCATCTGCCGGTCGGGCTGGGCCGCGACGAGCTCGTGCAGGGGCTGCCCGCTCAAGAGCTCGGTCACCAGGTACAAGCGGCCGTCTTCGGTGATGCCGTGGTCGTAGGCGTGAACGATGTTCTCGTGGTTCAGCTGGGCCAGTGCGACCGCTTCCCGCTCGAAGCGGGTCCGAAAATCGGGGTCCGACGACAGGTCCTGAAACAGGAGCTTCACCGCCACCCGGCGCTTCATCTTCAGCTGCCAGGCCGCATACACCTGGCCCATGCCGCCCTTGCCGATGCGCGCGTCGAGCCGGTAGCGCTGGTCGAGCACCCGCCCGAGCAAAGGGTCGGTGTCGGCCGTCCACGGCTCGGTGGGCGGGTCGGAGGCCGCGCTCGACTCGGGGTGGACCATCGGTGCCTCGAACCGCGCGTTTTTGGGCGGAAGCGCGGTGTCCTCCGCTTCCCCCCCGGCTCGCGCGATACGGGTCGGAACATCACCCGACGCCCCGATTTTCGCAAGGGCGCAAGCCGAAGAAACCGAGCCCTCCGACCCCAGCCCCGGGCCCGATTTGGCGCCAATTTTGGGCTCCTCGGCCCCGATTGGACGCCGACGCCGCGCCTTCGTGACCGCCCGCACACGCGCCCCGCCCGCGCGAGAGGGGCGTCGCTGACAGCCGGGGGCCGGTCTGCTATCGCCCCGGCGTGACGAAAGA
>DAIQNR010000082.1:14870-24904 GCA_036788295.1 Myxococcota bacterium | reverse complement strand
CTGCCGCTAACCCCACCCGGGCTCGGGATGAGCTACGTCATCAAGCTCTGAGCGCCACCCGACCCCAAACCATGTGCCCACGAGTCCCTTTGGGGCCACTGACGAGAGGGCAAATGCTTTTCAACGGACTGGCGCTGCTCCGCCCACCGATGATGTCGTCCGGCGCGGTCTCCGGCTCCCCCACGAAGCGGGGTTCCTCCGAAACCGAGGGGCCTCCCGCTCACCCGCTCACCCGCAGCTCGTTTGCCGGAGCCGACGGCTTCGGGCCGGCAAGTCCCAAGGACGTTTGCAGATCAAGGGTCCGACCCTTCGAAGTGCAACTCCAGCGTTTGCAGATCAAGGGTCCGACCCTTCGAAGTGCAACTGATCTGTTGCACTCGGAAGGGTCCGACCCTTCCTGCGGAGACCGAAACGTTGTCGGGGGAAGGGTCCGATCCTTCCCGCGGGAACCCCAACGTTGTCGGATGAAGGGTCCGACCCTTCCGCGGCGAGCACTGCCTGCGCGCGCTTGAGCCGCTCTCGGCGGCCGAGCGGGCCGCATCGAGGAGGCCTGCGGTCCCTGCCCGAGATCGGGGCCAAGGCACGGGCGGCGATGGCAGGGAAGATCCCCGCCGCGCTCGACCACGAGACCTGCGCCGGCTCTCCCCCGGCGCGGGGGCCCAGCTCGCCGATGGACTCGCCAAGGCTGGGGGCGATGGCGAGCCTCAACCGGCCAACGGGTGTTCCTCTGGGCCCGATCGGGTACGGTCCGTCCATGAGCACCGCCCTGGGTGAAATCGCCTTGAGCTTCCGGGTCAACGAGCCCCCCGAGCGCTGGCTGCTCGAGGAAGACGACGTGCCCGAGACCCCCCTCCACGACGCGATCATCGAGCTGCTGATGCTCATCATGAAAAACCGAGTGCGCATGACGGAGGCGAACGCGTTGATCGCACGAAATCTGAAATGCCGGTGGAATCCCGGAGACGCCCGGGTGGGGACCGACCCCGACGTGGTATGGGTCGAGCCCGCGCCGCCGGAGGGGATGGAATTCAAGACGCTTCGGGTGTGGTTGCCCACCCACAGGCCACCGAGGGTTGCCGTCGAGGTCGTCAGCGAGGAGCACCCAAAGAAGGACTATAGTGAGGCTCCGATGCGATGTGCCCGGCTCGGCGCGAGGGAGCTTTGGGTATTCGACCCGAAGCACTTCGGCCCTTCCGACACCGACGGGCCGTTCACGCTCCAAGTCTGGAAGCTCACCGACAACCCATCCCTCCCGGCCCTCACGATGGTTCGTATCTACGCCGGAGACGGACCCGCCTACAGCCCGGAGCTCGACGCTTGGCTGCACGTCACCGACGAGGGCCTTCGGCTGCGCATCGCCGCCGACCGCAACGGCGATGAGCTGTGGCTGACGGACTATGAGGAGGCCGCCCAGCGCGCCGAGACGCACAAGCTGCGCGCCGACGAGGAACGGGAGCGCGCCGAGGCGGCACTCCAGAGGGCCGACGAGGAAAAGCAGCGCGCCGAGGCAGAAAGGCAGCGCGCCGAGGCAGAAAGGCAGCGCGCCGAGGCAGAAAGGCAGCGCGCCGAGGCGGAAAAGCAGCGCGCCGAGGCGCTCGAAGCCAAACTGCGGGCCCTCGGCGGCGGCACGGACGGCTGACCGCGCCGGGCTCTGCCGACGACACGGGGCAGCGCAGGCCTTGGGCGATGGTCTTGGAGGGGCTACGGGGGATGGCTCGCCTCGACCACGGGCAAAAGGGTGATCCGCTGGGTCCGATCGGGTACGGTCCACCCATGAGCACCACCCTGGGTGAAGTAGGCTTGGTCTTCGGGGTCAACGAGCCCCCCGGGGGTTGGTTGCTCGAGGAAGACGAGGTGCCCGAGACCCCGCTGCACGACGCGATCGTCGAGCTGCTCGTGCGCATCATGAAAAACCGCGTGCGCATGATGGAGGCGAACGCGTTGATCGCACGCAATCTGGGATGCCGGTGGAATCCCGGGGACGCCCGGGTGGGTACTGATCCCGATGTCGTATGGATCGAGCCGGCTCCGCCTGAAGGGAGGGAGTTCAAGACGCTTCAAGTCTGGTTGCCCACCCACCGGCCACCGAGGGTTGCCGTCGAGGTGGTCAGTGAGGTCACCGCACGAATGGACTACCTCCAGGCCCCGGTGCGATGTGCGCGGCTCGGTGCCAGAGAGCTTTGGGTGTTCGACCCGAAGCACTTCGGCCCTTCCGACACCGGCGGGCCGTTCACGGTCCAAGTATGGAGGCTCAGCGACGACCCATCTCTCCCCGTGCCCACGATTGACCGAATCCATGCCGGAGACGGACCGGCCTACAGCCCGGAGCTCGACGCTTGGCTGCACGTCACCGACGGAGGCCTTCGGCTGCGGATCGCCGCCGACCGCAACGGCGATGCGCTCTGGCTGACCGACGACGAGGAGGCCACCCAGCGCGCCGAGGCGGCACGACGGCGAGCCGAGGGGGAAGAGCAGCGCGCCGATGCGCTCGAAGCCAAACTTCGGGCGCTCGGCGGCGGCACGGACTGACCGATCGAGGTCTGACAACGACGCACGAACCTCCGCCGAACGTCGAACGACCGAACCGAACCCGTTTCGGCGCGAGGCACCTGCGCCGTCGGGGGGCGGCGGAGGCTCAAATCGCCCACGCGGGCGCCGTTTGTCGGGACGAATGGTCGGCCTCCCGAGCCACGGCGCCTCCCAGCCGGCGGGGGGACGCAACCTCGCGCAGTGGGTTTGGCGATCCTATCTCCAAACGACGGTCTGGCCGCTGGTTTTGCTCGAGCTCGCGCTCATTGGGACCTATTTGTTCGCGAGCAACCTTCATCACGAGCAGACCCGCCGCACCCTCGAGGCGGCTTCCCACCGCGAGGTCCGCGACATTGCCGCTCGCGAAGCAGAGAACGCGGTCGAGAGGCTCCGAGGGGTCGAAGCCTTGACGGAGGTGCTGCGCCAGGAAGCGTACCTCGCGCTCACCACGCCGCGCGGCCCCGGAGCGCTCGAACGGGCCTCCTACCGGCTCCTACCGGACGGTCGGTTCGCCACGACCACCGACTACGGTGGCGCCGCCTTGTACTTTGGCGGGCTCACTCCCCTGACGCCGGTGACGAAAGAGCGGGCGATTCGCACCGGACGCCTCGACCCGATCTTTCGGGCCATCGTGTCCGCCAACCCGGCGGTGGTCCAGACCTATTTCAACACCCGGGAGTCCATCTGCCGCATCTTTCCGTTCTTCGACGCCGCAGACCAGTTCCCGGCCAAGATGAACATCCCCTCGTACAACTTCTACTACGAGGCAGACGAGGCCCACAATCCGGCCAGAAAGGTCGTGTGGACGGACGCCTACCTCGACCCGGCCGGGCAGGGCTGGATCGTGTCGAGCATCGCGCCGGTGTACGAAGGGAGGCTCCTCGAAGGGGTGGTGGGAATCGACGTGACCCTGAAGAACGTCGTCGAGCACATCCTATCCATGAAGATCCCATGGGATGGATACGCATTCTTGGTGAGCGAGGATGGGACGGCCATCGCGCTTCCCCATGCCGCCGAGCAGGATTGGGGTCTGACGGAGCTCGGCGCCCACGATTACCAGAGCGCCATCCTGGAGGATACCCTCAAGCCGGCGGACTTCAACCTCTACGCCCGGCCGGACCTGGGTCCGCTCGCGGCAGCGGTCCGGTCGGCCCGAGAGGGAAGCGCCGACGTAAAGATGGTGACCCCCCGGGTCGTTGGCTGGGCCACCATTTCCGCCACCGGCTGGACGCTGGTCGTGAACGTCGAGCGGGCGGCGGTTCTCGGCCCCGCAACCGAGCTCAGGGACCGCGCCTACCGCATCGGGTGGTTGATGGTTGCGGGGATGGTTTTCTTCTACGCCATCTTCCTTGGATTTCTCGTGATGCAGGCGCGCCGGGAGAGCCGCCGGCTCGCGGAGCCGCTCGAGCGCATCGGGGCCATGGTCGCCCGGATCGGGAGCGGGGAGCACCGGCAGCCCGACCTCCGGCTCCCCATCAAGGAGTTCGATCGCACCTCCAGCCAGGTGGTCCAGATGGGTCACCAGATGGCGGATCAGGTCGATGCCCTCCAGCGCATCCAGACCGATCTCGAATGCGCAAAGGTCGCCGCCGAGGCGGCGAGCCGGGCGAAATCGGAGTTCGTCGCCACGATGAGCCACGAGCTGAGAACCCCGCTCAACGGCGTGGTGGGGATGGCCGGCCTCCTGGGGAGGACGGGGCTCGGCGCTGAGCAGAAGCGCTACGTGGAAGTCATTCAGACCTCGGCCCAAGGCCTGGTCGAAATCGTGGGTGACATCCTGGACTTCAGCAAGATCGAGGCTGGACATCTCACCTTGTCACGCGAACCGCTGCGGCTGTCGGCCTGGCTCGAGGAGCTGACCGCGATGGTTCGACTCGAGGCCGAAGAGAAGAACATCGACTTTCGCCTCGACGTCACCGGCGACTACGAGGTGGACGCGGATTCGCTTCGTCTGCGTCAGATCTTGATCAACCTCCTCGGAAACGCGCTCAAGTTCACCGAGCGCGGCTCGGTGACGCTCACCGCTTTTCCTGAGATGGGCGAAGCGGACCCGACCTGGGTGTTCGAGGTCGCGGACACGGGCATCGGGATCGACCCCGAGCATCAGGCCCACCTCTTCGAGGCGTTTCGACAGGCCGATCAGAGCACCACCCGCCGGTTCGGCGGGACTGGGCTTGGCCTCGCCATCACGCAGAGGCTCGTCCGTGCGTTCGGGGGCACCATCGAGGTGGACAGCCAGCCCGGCCGCGGCAGCCGCTTCGTGGTTCGCCTCCCTCTTTTCACCCGAGCGGTCCAAGCGGACGTCGTCGAAAACGCCGATGAGGACGACGCCCCGTCGCGGCGGCGATTGTCCGTGCTCGTCGCCGAGGACAACCCCATCAACCAAGAGCTCATCCTCGCCGTCCTCGAGTACGAAAACTGCGAAGTCACAATCGCGGAGGACGGGGTCGAGGCGCTCGAGAAGCTCGAGACTGGGGTTTTCGACCTCGTCTTGGTGGACCTTCACATGCCCAGGATGGATGGGCTCGAGTTTGCGCGCCGGGTACGCGGCGACCGCGCCCGCGATGGCCTCCCCCTCGTCGCCCTGACCGCGAGCACCTCCGTCGAGGACCGCGCCGCGTGCTCCGACGCAGGGATGGTGGGTTTCCTCAACAAACCCATCCAGATCGACAGCCTGCGGGACACGCTCGAACGACACGCGGCCGCGAAGCCGGCGCTGGTTGGTTAGCGGGCGCGGTCGCTGAGACGAAGGTTGTCCACGGCCAGGGGCGCGCCGGCCGAGATGGTTCCGGTCCGGGCCGCACCCACCCACGCCGTGCTCGAAGAGCCGGCGAGGCGCAGCGGGCCGACCCGGCCTCGTTCCTGGCCATCGAGCCGCACGCTGAGTTCGCCGCCCGATGCCACCACGGCGACATGGCGCCACGCTCCGTCCGGCCAAACCCCCGCCGGCGTGGTCACCGTGCTCTCGCCGCCGGCCCCGTCGAAGGTGCTCGCCACCACCCGGCCGTCGGCGGTCCGGCGCACCGACCAGCCCGCCCGAGCCGGGTCGGCCTGGTCGTGGTCCACGAACAGCGGCACTTCACCGGCGGCCCGCGCGGTGAGCTCGACGGTGGCCGGAGCCGCGCCCGGGCCGGGGACCCCGAGGTCGAGCGGCGCGCCCGCGCCCTCGAGCGCATCGCCGAGCCAGGGGGTTCGGGACGGCACTGGCATCCATCCCGGCGCCGAGGCCTGGCCAGCCCCGCAGGTGGGGGTGAGCCGGTCCGGGGCCTCGAAGTCGATCTGCAAGAGGCAGTTCGCGTCCGGCCGGAACGGGGCGAGGTAGGCCGGCTCGAACCGGGCCTCGGCCGCGACGTCGGCCTCGGGCTCGAGCTCGCACCGCTCGCCCGAGCATGCGCCCGACCAGCCGAGAAACACGGCATCGGGGCCGGGCGTCGCGGCCAGCGTCAACGGCCGCCCCCGCGGGAACGGGGCGGCGCAGGTCGTCCCGCAGTCGATGCCGGCTGGGTTGCTCGAGATGCCGCCCGAGCCGGTGCCTGCCCGCTGCACCGAGACCACGACGGTATCCCCCTCGAACCGGGCCCGAACCGTGCGGGCGGCGCTCATCACCACCTCGCAGACCGGCGCGAGCCCCTCGCAGGCTCCGGCCCAGCCCGAGAACCGGGAGCCGATCGCCGCGGAAGCGGTGAGGGTCGCCCGGGCGTTGTTCGGGAATCCAGCGCTGCAATCGATGCCGCAGTCGATCCCGGCCGGCTCGGAGGTGACGCGGCCGGTCCCTGGACCCTCGAGCACCACCTCGAGCGTCGGCCCCGGCCGTTGAAAGCGGGCCCGAACCGACCGCGCCTCATCGAGCCGCACGCTGCAGACTGGGTTGCTCCCGCTGCACGCCTGCTCCCATGCGACGAACTCCCGGCCCTGGTCCGGGACCGCGGTCAACTGGACCTGCGAACCAGCGGGAAAGAAGCGGTCGCAGACCGAGTTGCAGTCGATGCCCTCCGGATCGCTCCGGATCCTGCCTCCACCCCGCGGGTCGACGGTCAGCCGGTAGGCGACGGTTCGAAACCGGGCCTCGACCTCGGCCCGGGACAGGAGCGTCAACTCGCAGCTCGGATCGGTACCCGCGCAAGCGCTTCCCCATCCCTCGAAGCCCCCGTCGCCGAACGGACGGGCCTCGAGCCGCACCTGCGTCCCGGCGGGGAAGGCGCGCTCGCAGGTGGGTGGGCACAGGATCCCGCTCGGCACGCTGAGCACCGAGCCGCTGCCGGTCACCGCCACCGACAAGCCGGGAGCCCCGACGCAGCGACGGGTCCCGGAGTCGCAGACCTGGCCGCTGGCGCACGCCTCCCTTCGAAACGACCGCCCGTCGGCGGCGCAGGTCTCGACCGCTGCTTCCCCGCCCCGGGCGCATTGGCGGCGGCCGGGCATGCACACCACCGATGGGGTGACCGCAATATCGATGGCGCTTCGCTCATCGAAGCGAGGTGTGATTTGGACCTCGGCGTCGAGGTAGCCCTCGGCCGAGCCGCGCAACCGGTACCGCACGTTGGGTCGCACCGCCTCGAACGCGAACTCGCCGCTCGGGGTGCTGGTCCGGACGCTCCCGAGATCCGGCTCCCCCGTCACCCGCCCCGACAGCGGCCGACCGGTCTCGACCTCGATGAGCCGCCCGAGGATCGCGGTCCTGCCGGCGAGGTCCTCGCCCTCTCCCCCGCATGCGAAGGGACCGGCGAGGAGGGCGAGCTGGATGGGCACGGCGAGTCGTCGCACCGCGGCATCATGGCACGGACAGCGCCCGGCGTCCGCTGCCGCCCGCGAGGCCGTTGCCGCGGTCCGCTCGACCGTTGGTCAGCGAGAGGTCGAACGCGGGGGGGGCGGCTCCGCCGACGAGGCGAAGACTCGACGACGGCCAAATCTCACCAGCCATGTAGCCGTCACCCTCCAGACCTGAAGCGACTCGACCCACGCACCGGAAAAGGTGCCAGCTCCACTTTCGAAAATGGCTATGAACTATCCAAGGGCACCGAGACCCACCGCTTCGGCCCGCACGAAATTCCCCATCGGGCGGGAATAAGTACCCTCTTGAATACCTTTCTCCAACACCTTGACACCAAAGACCTGCGACGAGCGCGCTGAATGGGAGTGGATGAAAGAGGCGTCAAGGACTGTGGTCATGTGGCCATCTCGCCATGCGGCGTAGATCCGCGGGAATTTGGCGTGAACCGGAGCAGACCGGCCCCGCGCTGGGTCGTGTCCCCCTCCGATCGTCTGGATCGAAGGTTTCCATGACGTCGCTGCAGGTCGAACAACATCACTCGAAATGTTTCTCTTTTGGGCACGAGCCCGGGGAGACTTCAAACAAAAGGAGGCATTATGCTTAGCTGGGCACTAGGATTCTTCATCGTCGCCATCATTGCAGGAGTATTTGGATTCGGAGGGATCGCCGCCGGAGCATCTTCCATCGCGCAAATTCTCTTCTTCCTGTTCGTCGTGCTCTTCGTTGGCTCTTTGGTCATGGGGCTCGTGCGGCGCGGCAGCGGCCCCAACCTACCTTGATGGATGCTGGGCCTTTCGGGCCCAGCTCCGTCGTCCCCTCGGGCTGAGAGGTGGGGTTCAGCCCCAGCCTCCTCGGCCCTCTCCCCCCGGTGCGTCCAGCACCGCCGCGACGGCCCACCGCTGACCGTTCTCGACCCCGTCGAATCGGCCCGCGCGGCCGACCCGTCGAATCGCCCCGCGCGGCCGGCCGGTTGACGACCGGGCTGACTGTAGGCCCAATGGGGCGGTGCTCGTCTCCGTACCCGGTCAGGCTTGGCGTTGGCCCCTGCCCGGGCCCGTCGTCGCCCGAACGAAGGCGCGGAGGAGCAGGTCACGACGGCTCTTGGGCCCGAGCCTCTCCTCTCTTTTGGTCCTCTCCGCGTGCAGCTCCCTCTCCGCGTGCAGCTCCGAGTCCGTCTCGAGCCGCGCCCTGTCGGTGGAGCCGCTCGATTCAGCTCCGAACCTGGTAGCGGCGGCGCCGGTGCCCTCCGCGCTTGGGGTGGATCGAGCGGGCCGACCGGTGATCGCCACCGCGGAAGGGGTGTTCGTGGTCGAGGGCGCGGACCTCGAGCGGCGGCGGCCGTTCGCTTCGACCGGCGCGCCCCCAACGCTCGGCACGATCACTTCGGTGGGGTCCGGACCGGACCGGGCGACCTGGCTCGGCGGACCGCGGGGCGCGTTTGCGATCGACGGCCGCTATCTGGTCGCGCTCGACGCAAACCCCGTGGTGGCCATCGCGGCTGGCCACATCGCCGAGACCCGGGCCCTGACCGTGCCCGGGCGGCGCCGCCACCCCCTCCCGGACGAGCTCGGAGAGGTCCGCGGGCTCGCGCTCGACGAGCAAGGCGTCCTGCTCACCGAGCGAGACGCGTTCACGTTTGTCCCGGCCGACACCCTGTCCCTCGAGCCGCTCCCGTTCGACCCGGGCCCCGTTCACGCCGTGGCCGCGACCGAAGGCCGGATCGCGGTCGCCGCCGAATCAGGGGTCTATTGGCGCGCCGAGGGTGCTTGGGAGCGGCTCGAGCTGGACGGGGCGCCGCTTCGGGCCGAGCGACTGGCGGCCGGGGGCGGCACGTTCTACCTGATGGGGGAGGACACGCTGCTCGTTCACCAGGACGGGCGAGCGGAGCGGCTCGCCGGCGCCGGGCCCCTGGCGCCGGCTGGTCGAGGGTTTTGGCGGCACCGCGACGGCGTGCTCGAGGGGTACCGGATCGGGACCACGAGCTTCGACGAGGACGTGCGGCCCCTGCTCGCCGCGTCCTGCGCCGGCTGCCACCCTGGTTTTCTCGAGCGCGATGTGTTCTCTCCTCGGGCGGAGGCGGCGCTCGCCCGCATCCGCTCCGGAGACATGCCCCGCTGCGACGGGGATGTCCGGTGTCCGGAGGCCGAGCGCCTCCGTCCAGGGGATTATGGGCCTCTGGCCCGGTGGATCGAAGAGGGGCTCGGCCCATGAGATGGATTCTACTCTTGGCGGCGCTGTTCCCGGCGCTCGGGTTTGCCCAGACCGGCCGTGAGCCGAGCCCAGATGCGTGCGATGGCGCGGGCCCAATGTCGGCTCCGCGTCTTCTTCGGCGGCTCTCGCTCGATCTTCGGGGGCACGCCCCAAGCCTCGCCGAGCTCGAGTCGGTGGTCAGCGCCGGACAGGTCCCGGACCAACTGATCGAAGAGTTTCTTCGGTCGAACGCGCTCCTCGGTCCGCTGCGCGAGCACCACGAGGCGCTCTTGTGGCCGAATCTCGAGCAGATCGAGTTCGTCCCCCAGACCCACCTTCTGTTTCCGATCCCAAGACCGAGCGGCACCGTGTACGTCTCGCCGCTGCGCTCGGCGTTCTTTCGCACCGCCGGCTCCGGCAACCTCTTCGAGCCGTGCGCCGACGAGCCGGCCCAGTTCGACGCCGAGGGGCGGCTCGTGATGCGGCCGGTGGAGATGGGCGGGGAGGTCGTCGCCTACCTCGATGGCTGGGTGGAGGTTTCACC
>DAIQNR010000082.1:11428-14770 GCA_036788295.1 Myxococcota bacterium | reverse complement strand
TGGAGATGGGCGGGGAGGTCGTCGCCTACCTCGATGGCTGGGTGGAGGTTTCACCATACTGGGCTCCGAACACGACCGTCCGAGTGTGCGCGCTCGAGGCGCTCGACGCCCAGGTTGCTCCGGCTTGCCCCGGGGACGCGAGCCGCTACCCATTTCTCGACCCGATCTGTGAAGACACAGAGGCTTTCGCCCAGTCGGTGGGGCTCGCCTTTCGCAGGCAGGACGTCGATTGCTCCGGCCCGCTCGCGCTGTTTGCCCCCGGATGCGGGTGTGGGGCGGACCTACGCCGCTGCGTGACCCCAGAGACGATGGAGAGGCTGCGAACGGACCTCAACGAGCAGGCGCTGCGGATCGTGGACCGGGTCGTGAGCGGCGGTCAGCCCTACCCAGAGATCCTCTCCGCGGGAACCATCGAAGTCTCGGGACCGATCGCCCACTTCATGCGCCACCAGGCCAGGCTGAGCTTCGACCTGTTCGCGGACCCCGATCCCACCGCGCCGATGGCCTCGGTGCCGCTCGAATTCACGAGCGAGAGCTGGCTTCCCATCGACCGCACCGGGCGTCACGCCGGCGTCCTGACCACGCCGCTCTATCTTTTGCGCCACGCGGCGTGGAGGCAGCGGGCTCACCGGTTCTATCACGCCTTCGAGTGCTCGAGCTTCGAGCCGGCCGGGCCGCTGCCGTCCCCGCTCGAGCCGTGCTCGCAGACCGAGGATCTCACCCAGCGCTGCGGCTGCGATGGATGCCACCGGCTGCTCGAGCCGATGGCCGCCCACTGGGGGCGCTTTCCCGAGTTCGGGTTCATGTCCCTCGACGAGGAGACTTTTCCGACCCAAGGCTTTTCCGGCCCGTGTCGCCCGCCGTTTTCGAACATCGAGACCGTGGTGCGCTGCAGCCGTCTGTATGCCCTGAACCCGCCAGCCGAAGCCGAACGGCACCGAGGGGAGCTGAACGCCTACGTCTTTCGGTCCTCCGAGGAGCGGCAGAGCATCGCCGAGGGGCCTCGAACCCTCGTCGCTCGCTCGCTCGCCTCGGGCCGGCTCGACTCGTGCACGGCCGAGCGGATGTGGGCCCGATTCATGCACCGGCCGCCCACCCCATCGGAGCGGGCCGAGGTGCTGCCCGCGCTCCTCGAGGACTATCGCCAATCCAACCGGGACTTGAGGACGCTCATCGGCGCCATCGTCCGCCACCCCGCTTATGGTAGGGCGCCATGAACTGGAGGGCGCCATGAGACGCTTCTTCGCCATCCTGCTCCTTTTGTCCTGCACCGAGGCCGGCGTGGAGCCGGTGCTGGTCCCCTCGACCCCGCTCGACCCCCTGCCCCCCGACCACCCCGAGCTCGCGCTTCGCGTGGCGTCCCGGGGGCCCCGGCGCTTGTCCGTTCGGGAGCTCGCCCGGACCTGGGAGGTCGTGCTCGGCCTGCCCCGGGGCGTGGTCGAGATCCCAGAGAACCTGGCCCGCTCGCTCGGGGAGCCCGACTACCTCAGCACGACCGAGCCCGACCTCGAACCCTCTCCGCTGTTCATGAAGTTCATGGTCGATCTATCGGTGATCCTCTGCAGAAACGCGCTCGAGGCGGAACCCCGTCGCCCGGTCGCCGAGCGCATCTTCTACCGCTCGTCGAGCGATGACGAGAACCTACGCTCGCTCCTGCTCCGCTTCTTTGCGCTAGAGTCCAGCCCCGAGATGCTCTCCCGGCTGCGCTTGGCCTTCGACCGAGCCGGCGGGGGCGACGCCGGATATTTGGCCGCCTGCGTGGCGCTCGGCACCGCCCCCGAGTTTCTTTTGTATTGAGAGGTAGACGATGGATCGGCGAAGCGTATTGAAGGGAGCGGCCGCAGGGCTCTGCATGGCGTTTCAGCCCGGCTGGTCGCGGCTCGCTGCCGCCCGTGAGGCCGACAACCGGCGGTTTCTGTTCGCGTACTTCGACGGGGGCTGGGATCAGCTGCTCGCGCTCGACCCGCGGGATCCGGCCACCACCCGGCCCGACGTGCACCGCATCGACCCCGGCTACGGCCGCATCGCGGTAGGCGCCCGGGGCGTGCAGCGGGTTGGTGAGATGACCTTCGGGCCGGCCGTTCCCCGGGCGTTTCTTCGCCACGCCCCCCGCTGCGCGGTCATCCGCGGGGTTCACACCGACACGGCCGCCCACGAAGTCGGCCGGCGCTACTTTCTGACTGGACAGTTCCCCCGGGGCTTGTCGGCGGTCGGCCCGTCGGTGGCGGCCGAGATCGCGGCCCATCTGGGCGACCAGGTGCCGATCCCGTACTTGGCGGCGGCGGTGGAGGCCTACGCGCCGGGCCTTCCATCCCACGCGCGGCCGCTGTCGGTCGCGTCGCTCACCGACCTCGGTGTCGCCCTGACCCCGTTTGCCGCGGTCGATTCGGCCGTGCTCGACGCTGCGCTCGCGTTTCAGGCCGAGGATCCGAGCTGCGAGGCCCGTCGGCTCGACGGCGAAGGGCTCGCCACCCGTCTCGCCGACAGCCAGCGCCGGGCCCGGGCCTACCTCGGCGGGGAGCTCGCTCGGGTGTTCGACCTGAGCCGGACCGATGGAGAGATGGCGACGGTTCGAGCCCGCTACGGTCTCGAGGGGGTTTCGAACCCCACCGATCCCCGGATCCTGGGTTTCATGGCCGGGCAAGCGCTGAAGTCCGGGGTCGCGCAGGTCGTTTCGGTTCGGGTCGCGGAGGGCCTAGATACCCACTCGAACTGGGCCGCGGACCACCCCGGGCGGCTCGAACAGGGGTTTTCGACCCTCGCCGCGATCTTCGACGACCTCGAAGCCACGCCCGGCCCCGGCGGCGGAAACCTGCTCGACTCCACCACGGTGGTCGCGTTCAGCGAGTTCGCTCGCACCCCGCTGCTGAACGCGCTGTCGGGCCGGGACCACCACCTCGGCAACTCCTGCCTCGTCGCTGGCCCCGGACTCGCGAGGGGGCGGGTGCTCGGGGCGAGCGCCGACGTGGGCATGATGCCGCTCGACCTCGACCCGGCCACCGGGGAGGCCCGCCCCGGCGCCACCGCCGCCGAGCGCGCCTCGGGTGCGGCCGTGCCCATCGGCCCTCACCACGTCTTGAGCACCGTGCTTCACAGCGTCGGGATGAGCGCGGACCGGCTTCGGGCCCCGATTATCCCTGCCCTGCTCCGCTGAGCGGCCCGCGGGTTCGAGGGCAGCGGTCCAAGCCGCTGACTCGGCGGGCCGAGGGTGCTGGCTCGGTCGGAGGGCGCTGGCTTGCCGATCCGAGGGTTCGGTGGCGTCCGGGGGTTGGGAGTTGCCGAAGAGACGAGATCTCAGGCCCGGTGCGGACCTTCGAACAGCGCCTGCGCTTCGACCAAGGC
>DAIQNR010000082.1:0-11328 GCA_036788295.1 Myxococcota bacterium | reverse complement strand
CGAGATCTCAGGCCCGGTGCGGACCTTCGAACAGCGCCTGCGCTTCGACCAAGGCCGCCACCGCCGGCCCGGGATCGAACTCGGCTCGAGGACCAGCAGCGGCCTCGAATCGCTCGAGCCGCTCGATGGCGGCCTCGAGCCGCCGCTCGGCCTCGGCGGCCTGGGTGACCCACCGCTCGAAGTCGCTCGTGGCCTCCAAGGCGGCGCCCCGAATCGACGCGGACAAGTCCTTGACGCTCGACGCCACCGCCGCGAGTCCCCCTCCCCGCTCGCCGAGGCGTAGGGCCTCGAGCCGGGCGTTGAGCGCGACGAGGCCGAGGTCTTCGGTGAACGCGTCGAGGCGCGCCCACCCGGCGGTTCGGGCGGAGAGCTCGGCGAGCAGGTCCTGGAGCGACGACAGGTCCTCCCTCGCGGCGCGAAGCCCCCGAAGATCCACCGGAGGCGGAAGTCGGTCCGGGAGCGCCGCGAGCGCCTCGCCGACCGCCACCCGGGCCCGCGCCACCCTCGACTGCTCGGATTGGCGCCGAATTTCGGCCTCGCGGCCGTCGGGGCGAGGCCGGACCTCCGACGGAGTTCGGGCGGCGCGCAGCTGCTCGAGCTCCCTCTCGACCAGCTCGAGCCGGGTCGAGAGCGCCGCCGCCCGATCTTCGGCGGCCCGGCCTTCGCTGACGTCGAGCAGCCCAACCACGGTGCGAAGCAGTTGCCCGTCCGAACCTCTCTCGCTCGCCGCGCCGCAGCGGTACCGCCGCCATCCAGCCCCCCGGGGAGCGAAGCTGAACTCCCCCGAAAAGGGCGCGTCTTCTGCTCGGTGCCGCTCGAGCCGGTCCAAGAACGAGGTCCGGTGAGCCGGATGGAGGTGCTCGATTGGGCTCTTTCCCGGCTCGAGGCCGAGATGGGCGGTCAGCTCCGGGCCGACGGAAAACCGCCCCGCGGCGTCGATGGTCCACGTCCCCGCCGCCCCGAGCGAGAGCACGGCGAGGGACAGATCATCGGCCTCGAGCCCGAGGCCGGCCGCGTCCTCGAGCCATGCCGCCGAGAGCTGCGCTTCGCGCTCCACGAAACGGAGCATCGGCGAGTTCGCCGCAGATTCCACCGCTCACCGCGAAAGCAGGCGCAAGAGCGCCTCGGCCGCCGTCGCCACCACCGCGACGACGAGCGCGCCCACGACGTTGAACCAAAGAAATCCTAGACCGGTGAAGCCGTAGAGCCAAAGCACGGTCACCTGCCCCGCCACCGTCCCCGCGAACACCGCCGGGCCGCGAACCTTCGGTAAGAAGAACGCGACGAGAAAGATGCCGAGCACCGTCCCGTAAAAGAGGGACCCGAGGATGTTGACCGCCTCGATGAGGTTGTCCACCAGGCTCGCAAACGACGCGAACGCGAGCGCGACCGCCCCCCACAGGGCCGTGAACCCACGGGCGAGCCACAGACCCGCCCTGTCCGAGGCCGGCGGGCCCTTCAGCCTGCTCCAGATGTCCACGAGCGTCGTGGTGCCGAGCGCGTTCAGCTCGCTCGCGGTCGATGACATCGCCGCCGATAGGATCACCGCCACGAGAAGGCCCACGATCCCAGACGGCAGCGCAGTGAGCACGAAGCGTATGAATACATAGTCGCCGTCCTGCGGGTCTTGGGTCGCGCCGCTCTTCACCACGAGCGCCTTGGCTCTCTCCCTCGCCTCGTCCATCGCCGCCTGCGCCGCGGACAGCGCCTCCCGGGCCGAGCTCTGGTCGTCGCCGGCCGTCCTCGCGGCGAGGAACCGCTCCGCCGCCGCGCGCCGGGCCGAAAACGCCGATGCGTGCGCAGCCTCGATCTCGGCTTTCTCCTCTTTGGCCTCGACCCGGGCCCAGGTCGCCTCGTCGAAGAACGGAGGCGGGGGCTGAAAGACGTGGTAGGCAAACAAGAGCACGCCGATCCAGAGGATGAAGGCCTGCATCGGGATCTTGAGAAACCCATTGAACAAGAGCCCGAGCCGGCTCTGCTCGACCGAGCGCCCAGCGAGATACCGCTGGACCTGGGATTGGTCGGTCCCGAAATAGGACAGCGCGAGAAAGAACCCGCCGATGAGTCCGGACCAGAGGTTGTAGCGCTGGTTCGGGTCGAATCCGACGTCCACGGCGCGCATCCGCCCGAGCGCTCCGGCCAGCGCGGTCGCGTCGTCCGCCCCCACCCCGGGCGGAAAGGAGCCCACGAGCACGAACGCGGCCAGGAACATCCCGGCCATGATGACCACCATCTGCTGCTTCTGGGTCTTGCTGACCGCCTCCGTCCCCCCGGAGACGGTATAGACGATGACGAGCAGCCCGATGCCCAGGTTCAAAAGATCGAGCGGCCAACCCAGAATCGACGCCAGGATGATCGACGGCGCATAGATCGTGATCCCCGCCGCGAGCCCTCGGGAGACGAGGAACAGGCTCGCGCCGATGAGCCGCATGCGCGCGTCGAAGCGCTGCTCGAGGTATTCGTAGGCGGTGTAGACGCCGAGCCGGTAGTAGATCGGAACGAACACCGCGCTCACGACGATCATGGCGAGCGGCAGCCCAAAATAGACTTGCACGAACCCCATTCCGTGCCCGTAGGCTTGGCCCGGGGTGCTGAGAAACGTGATGGCGCTGGCCTGGGTGGCCATCACCGACAAACCCACGGTGACGAAGCCGAGCTGCCGGCCCCCGCGCAGATAGGCATCGACCGTCTTCGTTCTGCCGGCGCCGACAACGCCATACAGCACAATCGCAAAGAGGGTGAGGCCCATCACCGCCCAGTCGAGCGTGGTCATGAGTACCGAATCCCGAGCGCGTAGAGGCCGAAGCCCAACACCGCGAGCACCGCGACCTCCGCCCAATACAGCCAGACCGGCCCGCGGTCCGGACCGGGCTCGGCAGGGGGCGACGGCTCGCTCACCGCTTTCCTCCGCCGAGGAGATTCAGAAACAGGCGGAGCGCCCCGGGATGGGCGACCGGAAGCTGCCGAAAGAACGAGAGCCCGGTGTAGATGTAGGTTCCCTCTCCATGGGTCAGGACCAACGTCGAGCCGTCGAGCGGGGTCTCCCCGGGGTCGCCCATTCGAAACAAGGGGACATATTTTGGATCCCACTTCGAGGCGAAATAGAGGCCGCGCTCCTGCACCCAAGCATCGAAATGGTTGGGGGTGATGCGGTGGGGGATGGACAGGAGCGGGTGGTCGGGGACGAGCAGGGTGACGTCGGCGGTCTCATCGCTCACCCGGTCGCGCTCGATGGTGATGGGCAGCGGGCCGGTGGGGACTTCGAGCCGGCCCGACCAGTTCTGGGTGTTGTACTGAACGAGCAGGGTTCCGCCCCCCTCGACATAAGAGAACAGCCGGTCCCGGTGGGTTAGGAGCGCGCCGTTGACGTTGAACGCTCGAACCCCGGTGACGATCGCCCGGTACCGAGACAGGTCCGCGGAGGCGAGGGCCTGCGCGTCGAGGGTCTCGATGTCGGCTCCGAGCCGCTGCAGCACGTCGAAGACCGCGTCGCCCGGTCCAGGGACGTAGCCGATCCGGCCTTTGGGCAGGCTCGCCTTCACCGGCGAGAGCCGGACCACCGCCGGCGATCGGACCACGACCCGAGGGATGTGATCGTGGTCCACGACATCCTTTCGCCAAGCCGGCTGAAGCGGTCCGCCCTTGCTCGTCCACGCCAGCCGGCCCGTGGTCGCCGCCGACGCGGACACCCGGAGCAGGACCCGCAACTTATCGTTCTTTCCGAGCTTCACGGAGGTGGCGGGGGGCTCGACCCGGAGGTCCCCTTCGACCCCGAGCGTGCCCTCGAAGCCCTCGGGCCCAGCCTCGAGATCCACCGCGAGAGGGGCGCTCCCCCCGACCGGGACATACAGCGCCGACACCTCCGGGGTCACCGACAGGGGCGGCGCCCCCTCGAGCGGCTCGGTTCGCTCCCCGAGCACCGGGTCCACCCAGTGCCGCCGGGGGACGCGGCTGACCCGAACCCCAACCCCGCCCACGCCGAGCTCGAAGGTGACCTCGAGCGCCGACGGCAAGTCGGGACGAATCCCGAGCGCGGGCTCGACCGGGTACCGGGCCTCCTCTGGCTCGGCGCCGAGCCAGTGGGGCCGCCCTGGCTCGAGCGAATCGGGGGCGCGCAGGTTGGCTTTTGCCTTCCACGGCTCCCCGGGGGCGAGGACCTCCCTCGGTTCGAGCCGAAACCCCGGCCCCTCCACTGCACGCAGAACGACGTCCACCTCCTCGGCGCGGCAGAGCGCGAGCAGGGAGAGCTCGCGGGTCCCGCCGGCCGGCACCTCCGCGGTGTCTGCCCGGGCCTCGACGAGCAGTCCGGCCGCAGCGACGATCAGGCTCTCGACCTCGGCCCGCATCTGTTCGCCGAGGACTCGATCCTCGATCCGCCCCGCAGCGTGGTGGGCGCGACCGAGCAGCGGGACGAGCGTTCCCGGGCGGGCCGGGTCAAACCCCTTCTTCGCCGCGGCGACCGCCTCCCCGAAGACGAGCCCGCCGAGCAAGTCATCCCAGCCAGGAAGCCCATCGAAGAGATCCCCACCCTTTGGTTCGTCGCCCTCGAGCAGGACAAACGTCTCCTTCCATGGGCCCACCCTGGCGCTCGCCCCGAAGCCCTGGCTCTTGTGCTGCGTCCGAGCCAAGGCGGAGATCTCTCCAAAAGATGCGCCCAGCCACGGATCGTAGCCGTTGACCTCCACCTCGACCTGAAACCCCGGCGGGGGTTCCCCGCCCCGGGACGCCCAGAAGTGGGGGTAGTTGTAGAAGAGGCGGCGCACCGTCCATGGGGGCAGGCTCTGCGTCGTCCCTGACGCTTCGACGGGGAAATTCGGGTCGGCGGCGGCGGCGAACGCCCGCCGGGCGAGCTGGGCCGAGGCGAGGTGGTGGCCGTGGGTGTCGCCGGTCTCGGGAAACCGGGTCAGGATGACATGGGGCCGAAAGCTGCGAACGACCCTTACCACCTCCACGAGCGCCTGCTCGTCGCCCCATTTTCGGAGCGTCTCTTCAGCCGACTTCGAGTAGCCGAAATCCCGGAGCCGGGTGAACCACTGCTCGGCCCCATCGAGCCTCCGGGCCGCGAGCAGCTCCTGGGTTCGAATCACGGAGAGCAGCGGGCGCTGCTCTTTCCCGATGAGGTTTTGCCCCCCATCCCCCCTCGTGAGGGATAGATATCCGGTGCGGATCCCCCGGCCGCGGGCGAGATAGGCCAGCAGCTGAGAGTTTTCATCGTCGGGGTGCGCCGCGACATAGAGGGCCCGCAGCGGGGTGGCGAGCCGCTCGAGGCGGTGGTGGAGGTCTGCGGCGGAGCCGCTCGAGACGAGGCTGAGCATCATGAGGCTTCCGATCATGCGCGGCCCCTCCGAGCCGAAGTCATCGCGTCCCTGAGCGCCGATTCGTACCCATCGAGCGCGCGCTCCGGCCGAAACCGAAGGTTTGCGTCCTCTCGGCCGGCAGCGCCGAACCGAGCGGCGAGCGCCGGGTCGGTGGCGAGCCGATGAAGATGGGTAGCGAGGCCGTCGATGTCTCCGGCTTCGGCGAGCAGCCCCGTCTTTTCGTGCTGAACGACGTCGGCGAGCCCCCCGACCCGGGTGGCGACCACGGGGCGTCCGGCGGCGAGCGCCTCGAGCGCGGACAGGCCAAAGCTCTCGGCGCCGCTCGGCACGAGCGCGACGTCGGCCCGAAGCAGCCAAGTCGCCACGTCGTGGCGCACCCCGAGAAACCGGACCTTCTGGGACAGGCCGAGCGCGGCGACCCCCGCCTCCACCGAGGCCCGATCCGGGCCGTCCCCGATGAGCAGCAGGCGCGCCGGCACCTGCTCGCAGAGCCGATTGAACGCGGCCACCGCATCGGCCACCCGCTTGACCGGCCGAAAGTTCGAGACATGCACGACGGTGAACGGGCGGTTCGGGCACCGGTGGACCTCTCGGTCGAACGGGCGGAGGTCCACGAAGTTCGGGATGACGCGGACCTCGAGCCCGCCGAAGACTTGTGCCGCCTGTCCTGCAAGCCAGGTCGAGGGGGCAGTGCAGACCGCGGCGTCTTCGAGCGCCCGGCGCAGCACCCGCTGGTAGAGGGGGTCGGCGCCGAGCGGGGTGACATCGGTCCCGTGAAGGGTCACGACCGACGGCGGGGCCTTGGGCCCGAGCGCGGCCCGGGCGAGCTGGGCGACCGGCGCGTTCGGGAGCGCGTAGTGGACGTTCACCACGTCGAGCCGGTGGGTTTCGATGGTGTTGGCGAGAAGCCCCGCGAGCGCGACGGCCACCGGCGGGGCGGCGAGCGCCGGCGCGTCCGGCAAGCGCAGGGTGTGAAGATGCACCGGGGCGTCGAGGTCTTCGAGCCGAAATGGGGCCCGGTCCGCGACCAGATGGACGCGGTGGCCCCGATGCGCGAGCCCGGCCGCGACCTCGGCGGCGACGATGCCGCTGCCCCCCACTCCAGAGAGGCAAACCACCGCGATCCCGAGCTCGTTCATAGATAGATGTCCCTCTGCTTCCCCGAAAACGGCGAAAAATCTTCCCGAAAGCGGTCCTTCAACCGCTCGATCCCATGCTCGGCCACCAGGCCCGTCAGCCCGAGCACCCGCTCCTGTGGCTGCCCCCCGGGGAGGAGCGCCGCCCTCACCTCGCCGAGCCTCCGGGCCCGAACCGCGTCCTGCTCCGCCGCCTCTCGCACCATCTTTCCGACGAACCTCGACACGGACCGCCGGACCGACTCCGCCGTTCGGCCCCTCGCCCGCTCGAGCGATGGTGACAGCGGCCCGAATTGGTCGAGCCCTGAAAGGAGCGGGTCGAGCAAGCTCGCCCGGAGCAGGGAAGGATCCAGCGACGCCGGCGCCGCGTCGCTCAGCGCCTGCTCGGCGGAGAGCCCGAGCGCGTCGAGGCGCCGCTGGATGGTGGCGTCGATGTAGCGGGCCGCTCCGCGGGGCGCGATCACCGGCGCTGGCGCCGAGAATTCGGCGCGCAGGGGGCCGAGCTGCGCAAGGTAGCTGGCCTCACCGGGGCCGACGAGCTGCGCCGCAGTGGGAAGCAACCGGTCTTGCACGAGCGGACGAAGCAGCGCCGACGTGCTGAAGCGGGCCGGGTCTTCGGCCAGCCAAGAGAGGAGCGTGGACAGCGGCACCGGCCGCGGTCGGCCCGGCCAGACGAACCCGCCGCCGGACAGCCGGGGACGAAACCTGGGCCCGTCTCTTCCCTCCGGGTGCACAAAAGCGAGCGCGCAGTCGGGGCGAGGGGGAACCTGCACCCGAAACCCGGCGGCGGCGATGCGCTCCGCGTTCGCGACGAGCGCCTCTCCGATCGGCGCCGCCCGCTCGAGGGCGTGAGCCACCGATTCGGCGGAGGCGGGGCTGAGGGCGCGGCCCCGGACGATGAGAAGGGGCGAGTCGAAGAACACCTGCGCGAGCGTCGCGACGAACGCATCGACCCACCCACCGGAGCGCCAGCGGCCGATCAGGGTCCGCGCCTCCTCGACGTAGGGGCCACGAAGCGCGGCCGCCAGACCATCGAGCGCAGGAGGAAGCGCAGGCGGGATCGACCGGGCCGACAGCGAGGTCCGGGGCGCCTCGTCGGGAAGCTCGATCTGCACCAAGCCACCGTCCGCTGCGCGGTAGGCGGTCCGAGCGGCCTCGGTGAAGTCGTGATCCTCGTCCTGCACCCAGAACACCGCCACCGCCGGCGTGCCGGCCCGCTCGAGCGCCTGCGCGACCAGGATGGACGAAGACGCCTTGTGAAAGGTGTACAGCGGCCCCATCAGCAGGCCAGCCTGCTGTCCAGTCACCACCGCGGCCGCGCCGGACCCGAGCCGGCGGAGCGCCTCGGCCGCCGCCGGACGAAAATTGCACGGCTCGGCCCGGAAGGCGGCGAGCGCCTGGGGGTGGATCGAGCGCGCCGCGGTCGCCGCTTCGATCGACGGGGACGACAGAAAAGGCTCTGCCTCCGGCGCGCCCGATAGCCACGCCGCTCCGAGGCTTCGCCGCTCGGCCACGCCGAGGCTTACATCCAATTCGCGTCGAACATTCCAGTGAAAAGCCCCGATGCAGCCCCTGCACCGGCTGCCGCGCAGGCGCGACAACGCGGGGACCACGGGGCGC
Organism: Myxococcota bacterium; assembly: GCA_036788295.1. Classification (GTDB taxonomy): domain Bacteria; phylum Myxococcota; class Kuafuiibacteriia; order Kuafuiibacteriales; family Kuafuiibacteriaceae; genus JAHQVK01. The sequence continues at coordinate 3,254 of DAIQNR010000082.1, read as the reverse complement.
AAGAGCGGGGAGCGGGAAAACCAGACGTGGCAGGGGGGCAGGCGGGACCGGAGGCGGGCTTCTCTCCGCCTCGTATCTGCGTCATCTTGCCCCCATGAAACGCCTCGCGATCTTGACGAGCGGGGGCGACGCCCCCGGGATGAACGCCGCCGTGCGGGCCGCGGCGCTCACGGCGGCGGTGCGCGGGGTGGAGGTGCTCGGGATCCGGCGGGGCTACGCTGGGCTGCTCGAGGGCGAGTTCTGCCCGCTCGGTCCCGCCGCCGTGCAGCCCATCCTGCGGGAGGGGGGGACGGTGCTCGGCTCGGCCCGCTGCCTCGAGTTTCACGAGCGAAAGACGCGGGACCGGGCCCGAGACCAGCTCCGCTCGGCCGGGATCGGGGGCCTCGTGGTCATCGGCGGCAACGGCTCGCTGACCGGGCTCCACCATTTGCTCGACGAGGCCGAAGGCGACGAGCTGCACGGCATCGGGGTCCCGGCGTCGATCGACAACGACGTGGGCGCAACCCGGCTCGCGATCGGCGTGGACACGGCCGTGAACACGATCGTGGAGGCGTGCGACAAGATCAGCGACACCGCTGCCGCCCACGACCGCACCTTCGTCGTCGAGGTGATGGGGAGGGACTGCGGCTACCTCGCCATGGCGGCGGGGATCGCGGCCGGCGCCAATGCCGTTCTGTTCCCGGAGCAGGGCCGAACCGAAGACGAGCTCGTCGAGACCGTGGCCCGCGCGGTGCTCGCCGCCGAGCGCAAGCAAAGCGGCAGCCGCCGGGTGCTGGTCCTGAAAGCAGAGGGCGTGAGCATCGGCCTCGACCGCCTGACCGCGCTGCTCGACGCTCGGCTTCGGGCGGAGCTCGGCCGCGCGCCCCGCACCGAGCTGCGCCACACCGTGCTCGGGCACGTCGTCCGCGGCGGGCGCCCCTCCGCGCTCGACCGGATCATCGGCAGCCGACTCGGAGCAGCGGCGGCGCAGGCGGTCTTGTCCGGCGAGAGCAAGAGAATGGCGGCGTGGTCGCCGCCTCGGCTTCCCCCTGAGGTCTGTGCGCCGGTCCCAAACGACCCTCAGTGCAGCCTCGTGGACCTCGGCCGGGTGCTCGAGGAGACCCGGGCCATGCTCGGCGGCTCGAGCCCTTTTGTCCGGTGGCGCAAGCAGACCTTCGAGCAGATCGAAGACATGCTCTCCCTCTGACCTGCAGCGGGCGGGCCAGCGAGCGCCAAGGGCAAGACCTGCACTTCGAACCAGTCCGGGGGGCGCAATACCTGCCACTACGGCCAGGCCCAATGGGCAGCGAGACGCGGAGCGAGTCCTTTTCATCTCGGTTCGCCTTGGCATGGAGCTTGGATAGGTTGCCGTGGCGCCACGAAAGGAGGCGCCACGGAGAAACCCATGATGAACAAGCTCAACCCTCTCTTCACCGTGGCCGCGCTGCTCGGCAGCCCCGCCTGCATGTTCGCCCCCTTCGACGGGCAGGTCGTGTCCGCGACGACCACGGCCGTCAGCTTCAGCGGCTCGGACTACCAGGCCAGCCGCAACATCCAGATCCAGGGATACGACTGGAACGACCGGACGTTTCGGACCATCCAGCAGGTGGCGCCCGACCCGACCCCGCGCGCCTACGACGGCAGCGACTGGTTCCTGTGGCAGACGAGCCGCTCCGTTCCCGCCCGCTACTGGGCGAACGGACGAAAGGGGGGTCAGGTCGCTCGAATCCGCGCTGCCCGAACCGCGGTGGACGGCACCCCCACCGGGGGTCTCTTGACGACCGTGGAGCGAGACTACGCAAGCTGCGCGGAGGCGAATGGAAACAGCGTAGGGCGATTCTTGAGCCGCTGCGCGAGCCCGAACAGCCCGGAGGCCCACATCTTCACCTCCGCGTACCCCCGCACCGTCGACATGGTTGCGGTTGGCATGTACGCCTCCCCTCTGGGCACCACGATCGACGTCGAGAACGCGGGCCGAAAGGGGCGCATCACCCGGGTCGAGTGCGTCGGGGCAAGCCGCGCCATCGCGGCGGTGAGAAACGACGTCCTCGGTCCGACCGAGCGGATCTCGATCCGGGTCAACCTCGTGCCATTCCGTGGGGAGCGAGTGCAGTGCACCGTCTTCGCGGAGGACATGGCGGGCAACCCGGAGCCCGTGGCCTGCATCAACACGGGCGGCACCGTGACTTGCGGAGACAACTCCATCAGCCGCCGCTTCTGATCCGGAGAAGCGAGCGGGCCCTCGCGTCCGCTCAGGTCGTGGGCTCGAACCTCGAGCGACGAGGGTCTTCAAACAGAGTCTTTTCGCTCACCCCCTCCGCTGGCACGGTGCGGCGGTGCTCCCCCGGCTTCGGTTCTTTTTTCGGCAGGCGCTCGTCGGGATGGGGCGCTCCATCGGGGTCAGCGCGCTCACGGTGCTGACCATCGGCCTGTCGCTCGCGGTGCTCGCGTCGTTCGCGGTGGTGGTGGACAACCTGCGGCGGCTCGCCTCTGACCTCGGGCAGCAGGTGGGGGTGTCGGCGTACCTCGAGCCGGGGCTTGACGGCGCGCCGCTCGCGGATCGGGCGAGGCAGTGGCAGGGGGTGGCCGAGGCCTACGCGCTCAGCAGCATGGAGGCGATGGCCGAGTTTCGGGCCCAGCTCGGGTCGGATGCCGTCTTGCTCGACGGCTTGCCGGAAGACGTCCTTCCCCCATCGGTGGAGCTTCGGCTCGAGCCGAAGCGGTGGACGGTCGCCGAGGTCCGGGACATCGCCCACCGGCTCGCCGAGGAGAGCGGGGTGACCGACGTCCGCTTTGGGCAAGAGGACGTCGAGCGGGTCGCGGCCCTGCTCGGGGTCACCCGGGTCGCCGCCTTCGTGCTGGGGCTCGCCCTGTGCTTTGCGACCGTGCTCATCATCTACAACACGATCCGGCTCACCCTGTACGCCCGCCGGGACGAGATCGAGATCATGACATTGGTCGGCGCCACGGCCGGATTCGTTCGGGCCCCCTTCGTGCTCGAAGGAGCTCTCCAGGGGATTCTTGGGGGTCTCGCGGCCGCGGCCGGGCTGTTCGCGCTCGAAGAGGCTTTGCTTCTCGGCCTCGAACGCGGGCTCGCCTTCGCCGGGAGCACCACCGCGCAGCTCTCCTTTGTCCCCGCAAGCGCCACCGCCGGCCTGGTCCTCGCCGGAGCAGCGCTCGGCATCCTAGGCAGCGTGCTCGCCGTCGGAAAATTCCTCCGCATCTAGAGCACCGATCACGTATGTGGACCTGTAATTCCAGGTATTTAACATGGG
>DAIQNR010000081.1:0-26491 GCA_036788295.1 Myxococcota bacterium | reverse complement strand
AAATTGACTCGAGACCAAAATCTCTCGAGATGCTCTTCAGTTGTCAGGGCGCGAGGCCTAGGGCCTTCCCCGTGGGGGCTTCGAGGCGTCGCCTCGCCGCCGCCCTGGCCTTCGAGGCGTTGCCTCGTCGTCGCCGGGGACGCGGTTCTTAGCAGAGCCCCGAGCGGGCGCAACACCTTTTTTTTGGGTTTCGCGACGAAGGGTCGGGGTCGCCCTAGCGTTCGGCGCTGGGGGCGAGAAAGCGCACGGTCTGGCCAGCTTCGATGCCCCGACGGGGGGCCGTGCCGCCGCGCAGCTCGAGCACGTACTGGCTTCTTCCGGGCACGCTCCTCGGGCTCAGGGTTTGCGGCTCCGCTTCCACGACGACCCCCAGAATCGTGCGGTCGGCCCGAATGAACACCATGTCGAGCGGGATCAGCGTGTTCTTCATCCAGAAGGACTGCTGCTCCTCCCGGGGAAAGACGAAGAGCATGCCTTCGTCCTCACCGAGGTGGGTGCGGTGCATGAGGCCGCGGGCCCGGGTCTCGGGATCGGCGGCGAGCTCGGCCTGAAAGGTCGCCGGCCCCCGCGCGGTTTCGATGGTGACCGGGATCCGGAGGGGCGGCTCCTTGGCGTCGGGCTGGCCGCAGCCGAGCAGCGAGGCGAGGACGAGCCATCGTGCGTGCACGCCGACACGTTAGCATCCCTGGGCTATGCTGCGCCCGCGGTGGACGACTTCGAGGCGCCGACGTTGCAGGATCGGATCGGGCGGCTCGGGCGCTATACGCTGCTTGCAGAGCTGGCTCAGGGGGGCATGTCTCGGGTGTTTCTCGCCCGGCGGGACGGCTCGCCCACCCCGTGCGTGCTCAAGCAGCTGCACGTCGAGCTCGAGCATCACCCGACGGCGGCCAAGCGGTTTCAGCGGGAGGCCCACGTCATCGCCCACCTCGACCACCCGGGGATCGCGCGCCTGCTCGGGGCGGGGCTCGAGGCCGGGAAGTTCTGCATCGCCCTCGAGTACGTCAGCGGACAGACCCTGGAGGCGGTGCTCGAGCGGAGCCGGGACACCGGCCGAGCCATTCCTCCTCCCATCGCCATCGCCATCGCCCTTCGGCTGCTCGACGCGCTCGATTACGTCCACGGGTTCTGCGATCCCGCCGGTCAGCCGCTCGGGCTCGTGCACCGCGACCTCTCTCCGGGGAACGTGATGATCGGCTACGACGGCCAGGTGAAGCTCATCGACTTCGGGGTGGCGCAGGCCCGGATCGACAGCTTTCGCACCGCCCCAGGCATGATGGTGGGCACGCTGAGGTACATGTCCCCGGAGCAGGCGGCGACCGCGAAGCTCGACCACCGCAGCGACCTGTACTCCGTGGGCGCGGTGCTCTTCGAGCTGCTCACTGGGCAGCCCGTCATCGCCCGGGGCAAGGCGGTGGACGTGCTCGACGCGATCCTCCACCGGCCGGCGCCGTCCGTGCTGGCGCTCCGCCCCGACCTGCCTCCTGCGCTCGCCCGGGCGCTCGACCGAGCGCTCGAGAAGGATCCGGGCAAGCGGTGGCCGTCGGCGGCGGCGTTCCGGGAGGACCTCCGGACCGCGGCGGCGCCGCTCGGCCGCGCCCACCGCACCCACATCGGCCTGCTGGCCAGCCAACTGTTTCCCGACGAGGAGCTCGCTTTTCAACGCTTCGGCGACCCAGGGGGGCCGGCGAGCCCGTTTGGAGCCCACGACACCGAAGACTTCGGCGAGTCGAACCGAGAGACCCTGGCCGCCCCCCGCGCCCTGCCGCCGCTTAGCTCCGCGTCGTTGTCGAGCCTCGACCTGGTCGCGACGGTGCGCGAGGACTCGCCCCCGGAGGACCCGGCGGAGGCTTTCCCCTCCCCTCCCCGGAGCAACCTCGATCTCGGGCTCGCCGTGAGCGGCGCGCACGACGCCGCCGACACCGCGTGCATCTACGGCGGGCTGTCCTCGGCGGAGCGCCGGGTGGCCCGCCTCGAGCATCGGATTCGGCACCTGGAATGGGCGCTGCTCGGCCTCGCGATGGTGGTGCTCGCCCTGGCCAGCTTTGCCATCGCCCGGTGATTGCTCTTCGGGACCGTCCTGGGGAGTCTCCCCCGATGAGCCTCCGCGTAGGCGGGCTTCACCACCTGGCCCTCAAGACACCAAACCCCCGGCGCCTCGCCGCGTTCTACCGGGACGTGCTGCTGCTCGAGGAGCAGGTCCGGCACGTGGACGCGGACGGCCTCCGATCGGTGTGGCTGAAGCTCGGCGATGGGATCTTGATGATCGAGCGCGCCGCCGGTGATGAAACCCAGCCTGCCTCCGACCTCTCGGGGTGGCATCTGCTCGCCCTGCGCATCGAGCGGAACGAGCGCGACCGTTGGGTAGAGCGGCTCGCGAGCGCCGGCCACCGCCTGCGCTCGAGCACTTCGTTCACGCTCTACTTTCTCGACCCGGAGGGCCACCGCGTCGCGCTGAGCCACTGGCCGCTGCCGGCCGAAAGCGAGCCACCCGAGCTCTCGGGAGATTTGCGCCGATGACCGATCGACTCCTGGTCGCGCTCGCCGCCGCGCACGGCGCGGTCGCGCTCGCCCTGCTCGCGTCGCCGCTCACCGCAGGGCTCGGTTTCGAGCGGGCGATGGTGACCGGCCTCGCCATCGCCGCCACCGCGCCGCTGCTCGCGGCGGACCGGCTGAGGCGAGCCGAAGCGGACGCGGCCCTCCTCGCCTCGCTGCGGTGGAACCTCACCCTTCTCGCCCCGTCGCTGCTCGTCGGACTCGCCCACGAGGCCTTGGTGGTCGAGTGCGACAGCTCGAACGGTTTGCAGTTCTTCCTGCTCATCGCCGGCGGCAACGCGGCCTTCGGCACGGTGCTCGGTCACGTCGTCGCCCGGCTCGTCCCCGGGGTCTCGAGACCGGTCGCGGTGGTGGCGGGCCTCGAGATCGCCTGGCTTTGCGCCGCCGCCTCCGCGCTGTTTCGCGGGCCTTCGATCACCCTCTACGTCACCCCGCTCGGGTTCTGGCCGGGCTCGATCTACGACGAGGCGCTCGACGTCGAGCCCTCGCTGTGGGCCTTTCGGGGCTTCGGAGCGCTGCTCGGGCTCGGGCTGCTGTTTGGGTCGCGAGTCTACCACCAGCGGTCGTGGACTTCGGCCGCCGCCGCGGCGATGTCGTTCGCGCTCGCGGTATGGGTGCACGCCATCGGCGGGTTCGCGGACAGCCGCGGTCGGACCGAACAGGCGCTGTCCCGGCGGATTCAGACCGAGCACTTCGTCATCCTCGCCGACCCGAGCCTCGACGACCGGCTGCTCGCTCAGCTCGCCGAGGAGCACGAGTTTCGGTACGCCCAGCTCGCCGAATGGTTCGGGGTCGAGCCGAAAGGGCGGATTCGCAGCTACGTCTTTCGAAACCAGAGGCAGAAGGGCCAGCTGATCGGCGCCTCCCGAACCCAGATCGCGCGCCCCTGGCAAAACGAGATCTACCTTCATGGGGCGGAGCATCCCCACCCGGTGCTGAAGCACGAGCTGGCCCACGTGTTCGCAGGGGCGCTTTCGCCCTCCCTGTTTCGGGTCCCCATGCTCGGCTTGGTGCCGAACATCGGGCTCATCGAGGGGGTCGCGGTCGCCGCCGACAATCCGGTGGACGAGCTCGACCTTTCGGAATGGGCGTCGGCGATGCTGAGCCTCGGGAAGCTCCCCTCGGTGGCCGAGAGCCTCGACCCGCTGGGGTTCTGGTCGCTGTCCTCGGCCCGAGCCTACACCGCGGCCGGCGCGTTCGTCCGCTGGCTCGTGCGAACCCGGGGCATGGACCGCCTGGCCGAGCTGTACGCCGGGCGGCGCTTCGAAGCGGTCTACGAGCAGCCCGCCGCCGAGCTCGAGCGGCAATGGCGAGCCGAGCTCGCCGAGCGCCCCCCGACCGAGGCCAACCTTCGCCGAGCCGCCCACCGCTTCGCACGGCCCTCCATCTTCGAGAAGACCTGCGCCCGCGCCTCGGCCAGCCTCAGACAGGAGGTCCGAACCAGGGTCGGAGCTGGCGACCTGGACGGGGTAGCGCCCCTGGTCGACCGGCTCTTCTCGCTCGCGCCGTGGGACCCGGCCCCGCTGCTGTGGCTCGGACGGGCGGAGCTCTTCGCCGGCCGGCCGGACCGGGCGCTGGCTCTGGCTCGGCGAGCGCTGGCGGCGGAGGCGGCGACCGAGCAGGCGCGGTCGGCGGCGACCGAGCTGACCGCCGAGATCGCGTGGCGGTCGGGCGACCTGCTCACCGCCCGCGCCGGTTTTGCTGCGCTCCGGGAGCTCGACCTCTCCGCTGCCTCGGAGCGGCTGCAGACCGCCCGCCTCGAGGCGATGGAGCAGGGTGCCGAGCGGGCCGCAGTGCTGCTTGCCTACCTGTCCGGGGAGCTGCCGTTCGCCCTTGGTTTGGTGCGCCTGTCCGACGTCGCCCGCGCGGCGCCGGACGACGCGCTGTCTTCTTACCTGTATGCCCGGGTGCTCGAGCGGGTCTTTGCCTATCCGGAGGCGTACCAGTGGCTCCCCGACGCGGACGCGCTGCCCGCCGGCGGGCTCCGGGACGAGGCCCGCCTGACCCGGGGCCGTATCGCCCTGGCCCTCGGGCGCTCGGACGAAGCGGCCGCGATCTTCGAAGAGGCCGCGCGGCTCGCCGCAGGAGCAGGACGGGCCGAGGCGCTCGACTGGGCCGCTCGGGCCCGAGACACCGGGAATCGCCGGTCGACACTCGGCGTTTCTGGGCGCTAATGGCTGCCCAAATGGCGAAGTCCTCGAGTCCGACCTGGGTCGCGTTCGTCGCGATGGCCGCCGCGTGCTCGCACGCGAAAATCCCGAACACGACCATCGACGACACCCCGGAGCACCGAGAGGTGATCGCGCTCGTCGAGGAGTACAAGAAGTCGGTGGAGGCGCTGGATGCGCCGGCGGTGCTCGCGCTGGTGAGCCCCGACTACTTCGAGGACAACGGCAACACCGACACCGCCGACGACTACGACTACGACGGGCTGAGAGACAGCCTCGAGACCAGCTTCGGTCGGACCCGGGCGATGCAGCTCATTTTGCGGATCGACCACGTCGAGGTCGAGCAGGACACCGCATTCGCCGACCTCCAATACGAATACCGGGCCCACAACGAGTACCCGTCCGGCATGCGCTGGGACACCGGCTCGGACCGCACCCGCCTGAGCCTCCGGCGGGACGGGTTCGGGCAATGGCGGATCATCTCCGGGCTGTGAGCCTTCCCGTGGGGCGCGTCGGGGTGCCGGGCAGGAGGTCGGGCGCGAGCCCCCAACTTCGCGTACGGTGAAGGAATGCGGACCCAAATCGTGTCGACGCTGTGCGCCTTGGCCGTCGCGCTCCCGTTGTCGGCCGCGGCCAAACCGCTGAAGCTCGCGTCCCTCGCTCCCGCCGAGTCGGCGTGGGGCCAGCTCATCGAAGCGATGGCGGAGGAGGTGAAGCGAAGGAGCGATGGGCAAGTCAGCTTTCGCCTCTTTCTCGGAGGCAAGCTCGGCGACGAGTCGAAGGTCGCCCAGAAGCTCGGTCGCGGGCTCGATGGAGCGTTCTTCACCGGGCAGGGCGTGGGCCTCCTGCTGCCCGCGTTTCGGGTGCTCGAGCTGCCCTTTCTCGTCGAGAGCGAACCGGAGGCCGACCGAGCTCGGGCCGCGATCTGGGCTCGGCTCGAGGCTCGCTTCGAAGAAGAGACGGAGCACGTCCTGCTCGGGCCGGGCGAGACCGGGCTCGTCCACCTGTTCGGGAAAAAGCGGATCGAGGACGTCGAGGCGCTCCGCCGGGCGAAACTCTGGGTCTGGGAGGGGGACCAGGTCGCATCGGAGACGTTCCGGGTGCTCGGAGCGTCGCCGCGGCCGCTCGACATCCTGACCGTCGCCCAGCAGCTGAAATCCGGAGGGGTGGATACGGTCTACAACAGTCCGGCCGGGGCGGTCGCGCTCGGCTGGGCCGGCGACCTGTCGTATGTGAGCGAGCGAAACTTCGCTTACGCTTCGGGCGGGTTCGTGCTGACCAAAGCGGCGTGGCGCTCGGTCCCCGAGGCGCATCGCCCGATGGTCCGCTCGGTCGTGACCGAGTTCGGAGAGAAGATCGTGAAGCAGGCCCGCGCCGACAACGCCGCCGCTTTGAACCGGCTGCTCGGCCCCGGCGGCGGCATGAAGAAGGTGCCCATTTCCGATGCAAAGTACCGAGAGCTGGCCGCGATCGGCAAAGAGAACTGGGAGCAGCTCGCGGCGCAAATCGGAGCGAAAGACCTCCTGCCGCCGGTGCGGGCTGCTCTCGGCAAGTAGCCTGGCGCTGGCGCTCGGTGGATGCGGCGCCGTGTCGGCCGCCACCAAAGCGGGGCTCGTGCCCATTTTGGACGGCGCGGTGGCGTCTCTGCTCGCCGAGTCGGACCTCCTGCTCGCCGAGCCCTCGGTCGCGGCGAACCTGACCCTGATCGAGGGGGTCGTCCGCGAGCACCCAGACGACGTGAAGCTGCGCACGCTCGCGGCGATGGCCCGCTCGACGTACGCGTACGCCTTCCTGCAGGACGAGCTCGAGGCGCTGCGCCTCGAGCGCCCCGGTGACCGGTCGGCCCAGGCCGCGCTTCGGGCACGGGCGAAGCAGCACTACGGGACGGCGAGGGCGCACGCCGAGGCGGCCCTCGACCGCCGCGCCGGGTGGCGGGCCGCGCTCGGCGGGGCGACGTTGGAGGGGGCCGAGAGCGAAGCGTTCGATTCCGCGCTGTCCGCGCTCCACCCCGAGGACGCGGAGGCGCTGTTCTGGCTCGGTTTCGCATGGGGCGGGGCCCTTCAGGTCGAGCTCGACCCCGCGGCGGCGACCGCGCTGCCCAAGGTTGAGGCGCTCGCCCGGAGGCTGCTCGAGCTGAACGAAGCCGCGTTCCTCGGCCTTGGACCGCACCTGCTGTCCGGCGTGCTGCTCGGCTTTCGGTCCCCCGCGCTCGGAGGCGACCCCGCGGGCGCGGGACGCCACTTCGAGCGAGCAAGAGAGCTGTCGGGGACGCTGCTGCCGGACGTCTTGCTCGCGCAGTACGTCTACGCCCAGACCGAGGCCTTCGAGCCGTTCACCGCCACCCTGACCGCCGTGATCGACGCGCCGGGCCGGCCCGACCGGGCCCTGCTCGACGCGCTCGCTCGCAGGAAGGCGTGCCGGCTGCTCGCGAACCTCGACCAGCTCTTCTTGGAGGACGCAGAGCCGGCGCCAGAGGCCTGCGACCGTATCCCTCGCCGCCACCCCTTTCGAACCGAGCCGATGGAGGTCGCGCCATGACCCACCGCTGGCTCGAATGGGTGGAGCGCTTCGACCGCGGCCTCGCCCGGCTCGAGGCCGGCCTCATCGTGGCGCTCATCGGATCGATGTTCGCGCTCGCCCTCACGCAGCTTGGACTGCGAAAGGGGTTCGACCTCGGCTTCGAGTGGGCGGACGTCACCGTCCGGCAGCTGGTGATGTGCACCGGCTTCATCGGCGGAGCGTTGGCGACATCCCGGGGCCAGCACATCGCGATCGACGCGGTCGGCCGGCTCTTGCCCCCGCGGGCCGCGGCCGCGCTCGCCGCCATCGCCGCCGGCCTCGCGCTCGCGATCACCGCGTGGCTCACCGCCGTCGCCGTCGGCTACGTCGCCGAGGAGCACGGCGCGGCGCTTTCCCAGGTCTTCGGGGGAGAGTGGCCCGAGCAGGCGCCGTTCGAAGTGGTGGCGCCGCTGGGCCTCGGCGCTGCGTGCCTTCACTTCGCGGTCGCCGTCATCAGGCAGACCGCGAGCGCGCTCGCCCCGAGGAAGTCGTGACTGGAACCTTGGCCATCCTGCTCGCCGCGCTGGCGGGCGTTCCGCTGTTCGCGGTCGTCTCCGCCGCGGCGCTGCTCGTCTACCGCCTCGAAGACATCGAGGCGGCGAACCTCCTCATCGAGATGGTGGGGGTGTTTCGCGAGCCCGCGCTCGCCGCCATTCCCCAGTTCACGCTCGCCGGATACTTGATGGCGGAATCGAAGACCCCCGAGCGGCTGGTCGGGCTCGCCCGGGCGACGGTGGGATGGATGCCGGGCGGGGTCGCCATCGTGGCCGTGGTCGCGTCGGCGTTCTTCACCGCGTTCACCGGCGCGTCGGGGATCACGATCATCGCGCTCGGCGGCCTCTTGTTCCCCATCCTGCAGAAGGAGGGGTTCCCGGAGCGCTTCAGCCTCGGGTTGCTCACCTCGGGCGGCTCCTTGGGGCTCTTGTTTCCGCCTTCGCTGCCGGTGATCTTGTTCGCCATCGTCGCGGGGGCGGACGTCGAGGTGGACGCGCTCTTCACCGCCGCGCTGCTTCCCGGGACCTTCCTGGTGCTCGCGATGGCCGGCTACGCGGCCTGGGTGGCCCGCCGGGTGCCCGCGATCGAAAAGACGCCGTTTCGGCTGGCCGCGCTCCGGGAAAGCCTCTTTGCCGCCCGGTACGAGCTCCCGATGCCCGTGGTCGTGCTGGCGGGCATCTACGGGGGCTGGCTGACCGTCGGAGAGGCGGCGACGGTCACCCTGCTCATGGTGTTGGTGGTCAACGTCGCCTTGTACCGGGACCTGCACCCCATCCGGGACGTGCCCGCCGTGGTGGTGAAGAGCGCCGTCCTGGTTGGGGCCATTCTTCTCATCCTTGGGGCGGCCAAGGGGCTCTCGGACGCGATGACCATCGCCGGGGTCCCGGACGCGCTGCTCGAATGGATCGGCAGGCACGTCGAGTCGAGGGTGGGATTCCTCCTCGCGCTGAACCTGTTCCTGCTGGTGGTCGGGAGCTTTCTCGACGTCTTCTCCGCGATCATCGTCGTGGTCCCGCTGCTGTTGCCGCTCGCCCGGCAGTACGGGGTGGACCCGTATCACCTCGGCGTGATCTTCCTGACGAATCTCGAGATCGGCTACATGACCCCGCCGATCGGGATGAACCTGTTCCTCGCCAGCTTTCGGTTCGGGCGCCCGCTGCCCGAGCTCTACGTGGCGAGCCTCCCGTTCATCGCGGTGCTGATCCTCGCGCTGCTCGTCTTGACCTACGTCCCGGCCCTCTCGCTGTGGGCGCAGTAGCTGGCTCAGAGCCGGTGGTTCTGCTGGTACGGCTCCCACCGCTCGTCGCGCAGCTTGCTGTTGGCGTATTGCTGGACCGACTGCCGGCTCGGACCGAAGAGCTTGGCCGCCGACGCATAGTTGCCCTTCGCCTCCAACAGGCAGCGAAGCAGCAGGACCTCGTGCACCTCGCGGATGAGGTCGTGGGGTTTGGCGCCTGCCTCCCACAGCGCGTCGGCCGCCGCCTTCACCGCCCGGCTGGCCTTGGCCGAGAGGCTCCGGCTCGGCTTCACCGGAGGGAAGCGCTTGGCCTTGTCCGCCTTCTTGGGCTTGTCCACCGGCGCCGCCTTCGCCGGCTTGGCCGCTTTCGCCGGCTTTTCCGGCTTGTCCGGCTTCGCTTTGGCCGCCTTCTTCGGCGCCTCGGGGGCCGCCTTGCTGGCTCGCTTGCTCGGCGCTTTGGGGGCCGGCTTATCGGGCAGGGCAGGGCTCTTCTTCGTCTTCGTCGCCATGTAGACCGCCTTTCGAGGCCCGTTTCATCGAGGTCCTCGGGGTGAATGTCTACACAGCCTGCCAACAGCGGCAAGTTTTTTTGCGGATTTGGCCGGATTGCTTGCGGCGAACGCAGGCCGAATGGCACCGGTCCTAGCCAGGCAGGACCTCTGGCGAGCCGCCGCAACTCCGCCTCCGCGAGGAAAAAACAAGCGCCGGGGGATTGGCGCCGGGAGCCCCCTCCAGGCTACTGGAGTCCGACATGGCCAGCCGCGCCGCACTTCCGCTTCTCCTGCTCCTGTTCGCCTGCTCGGGCGGCGAAGACCCAAGCGGCGATCCGGTGGACCCGACCGGCGACGCCGGGCCCGGCTCGGACACCGGCCCCTCCCCCGACCCCGACGCTGGCCCCTCCCCCGACCCGGACGCTGGCACCTCCCCCGATGGGGGTACCGGCTGCGATCCGATCACCGGCGACGGCTGCACCGGGGGGGATCTGTGTTTTGCGGTCCCGAGGCTCGGTCCGCAGTGCCGCGAACCGATCCAGCCCGGGGTGGCGGTGGGCGAAGCCTGCAGCCCCGACCTCCAGAACTGCGTTGTCGGCGCGTCTTGCCTGGCCATCCAGGGCGACCCCGGACCGTCCTGCCATCAGGTGTGCCGTCCTGGCGCCGCCGACTGCGGAGGGGGCGGCGGCCAGGTGCGGTCCTGCGTCCCGATCAACGATTTCGGTGGGTACGGAGTCTGCCGCGCCGCCGGCACCTCCTGCGACCCGCTGTCCCCCATCTGCGCCGCGATGCAGACGTGCAGCTTCGTCCCTGGCGGCCTCGACACCGCGTGCACCGACTCCGGGCCGGTCCAGCGGGGCGGGGCGTGCACGACGGCGAGCAACAACTGCGCGCCCGGGGAGGGGATCTGCGTCGGCATCGGCGGGGACCCGGCTCGCTGCCTCGCGGTGTGCGGAACCGGAAGGCCGTGCCCGGGCGGTGAACGTGAGCGGTGCACGATGCTGTCGAGCGGCGGACGGACGACCCCGTTCGGGGTGTGCATCGAGCGCCAGGAGAGCGACTGTGACCCGCTGATGCCGATGTGCCCGGCCGGCCAGGTGTGCTCGCTGGGCGCCGGACTGGCGACCAACTGTACCGCCGCCGGGACCGCTGCCCGCGGCGAGAGCTGCCAGAGCAGCAACTGCGCGGCCGGCCAGGGGATCTGCGTCAACCTCGGGATGGAGCCGACCTGCTACCAGCTCTGCGACCCGATGGCGCTCGACACCGGCTGCCCGCCGGCCACCCAGTGCCGCACGCTCAGCAGCGGCGGGGAGTCCACGGTGTGGGGGATCTGCAACTAGAGCACTGAGCGGGTTGGAGCGGCGCCTCCAGGCGAAGGATCCTGTGTTCTTGGCCGTCCGGCGGCGGACCGAGGCTACTCCCCGTAACCGACGGAGCCGCCCCTCGAGGGTCGCCGCAGGCGACCGGACGGCCAAGGACCCAGGAAACGAGCCTGGGGCGTTGGTCCAGCCCGATCGGTGCTCTAGCTCTGTCCGACCTGGACGAGGACCCGGCCCCGGACCTGGCCATCGAGCAGGGCCACCGCCCGGTCCTTTGCCGCCTCGAGCGGCACGGTCTCGCTCGTGATCTCGAGCAGCCGCTCCGGCCGCAAGTGGCCAGCGAGCAGCTTCCACGCCGCCTCGCGGCGGGGCCGGGAGGTCTCGACCGATTCGACCCCCTGCAGGCGCACCCCGCGCAGGATGAACGGGGGGACGAAGGTCGGCAAATCGATGCCATCGGCGAGCCCGGTGGCGGCGACCACCCCCCCGTGGCGGGTCATCGAGAGCACGTTGGCCAGGGTCCGTCCGCCAGCCACGTCCACCGCCGCGAACCACCGCTGGGTGCCGAGCGGCTTCGGGTCGCCTGAAAGCTCGGCCCGGTCCACGACCTCGGCCGCCCCGAGCGCCTTCAGGTGCTCGGCGTGCTGGGGCCGGCCGGTCACCGCGAGCACCCGGTGGCCTCGCTCGGCCAGGAGGTGCAGCGCGACGAGGCCCACGCCGCCCGAGGCCCCGGTCACCAGCACCTCGTGCTGCCCGGGGGTGGCCCCGCCCTCCTCCACCGCGAGCACGCACAGAGCAGCGGTGTAGCCGGCGGTGCCGATGCGCATCGCGTCCTCGACCGAAAACGGGGCCGGAATGGGCAGCGCCCATTCGGCCGGCACCCGGGCCCGCTCGCCGAGCCCACCCCAGTGGACCTCGCCGAGCCCGTGCCCGTTGACGACCACGGCGGTGCCCACTGGGAGCGCCGAGTCGCCGCTCTCCCGCACCGTCCCGGCCAGATCGATGCCCGGGACCATCGGAAACCGGCGCACGACCTTGCCCCGTCCGGTGAGGGCCAGCGCGTCCTTGTAGTTGAGGGTGGACCAGGCCACGTCCACCAGGACGTCGCCGGTGCTCGGATCCGGTTCCGGGGCGTCGCCCACGAGCGCCAGAGTCTTGGGGTCGGTCAGCATCCACGCGCGCATGGGCTCGGTGTAACAGGACCACCCGAAAACGCCCAGGGTTTGGGCGTCGATTTCGCGAGGCCGCGGGTCAGCTCAAGACCAGCTTCGGGTACCGCACCAACCACCGCTGCTCGGCCACCCGCTGCCGGACGGCGTCGATCGCCTCGGGCCGGGTCGGTCTCACGATCCCGCCGACCAGGTCTTCGAGACCAAACGGGGCCACGACCTCGACCTCGTCCCGGGCATCGAGCCGCACCGCGACCGCGCTCGCGGTGTCGAGAAACACGGTGAGCCCGCCGGCGAGCGATTGAGCCTCCGGCCGCAGCCGGGCGAGGTTGCGCACGGTCCACGGCCTCCGGGGGGCGAGCGCCACCAGCTCGGATTCGATGCTCTCGTCCACCCGGGGGTCCACTCGGTCCGGATCGAAGTAGACGACGTCGATGGCGAAGGGGAGCGTGGGCCCCTTGTGCTCGTGGAGCCGATCCCAGACCGCGCACCGCACGAACGCACCGGCGATGGCGCCGTCGGGAAGGTCGAGGCTCCGCGCCAAGCGGAGCGCGGACAGCCGTCGCTCGTCTTCGGCGATGGCGGAACGGACCTCTTCGACAAACGCCTCCATGTGCTCTCGTGGGCGAGCGCTCAGGCCTTCGCCCCCTCCTCCCCCTCACCGTACCCTCGATAGTACTGGTAGTAGTAGTAGTCGCTGTACCCGCCGCGGCCTTTGGTGCCGATCTCGAAGTCGTTCAGAATGACGCCGAGCACCGTCGCGCCGACGTCGTACAGTTGGCGCGCCGAGCGGCGGATCGCCTCTTTCGGGGTGCTGTTCGCTTGGGCCACCAGCACGGTCCCGTCGGCCAGCTTCGAGAGGATGGCCGCGTCGGTGACGACCCCGATCGGGGGAGAGTCGAGCAGGACCCGGTCGTAGCGTTCGGTGAGGTCGTCGAGCAGCCGGGCGAAGCGCTCCGAATGGAGCAGCTCGGCTGGGTTCGGAGCGAGCGGACCGCAGGGGAGCAAAAAAAGGTCCATGAGCTCGGTGGACTTGACGCACGCGTCGAGCGGTTCGCCCACGAGCACGCTGGTGAGGCCTTTTTCACCCGACACCCCGAAGGCCCGGTGAAGCCGCGGCTTGCGCAGATCGGTGTCGACGATGATGACCCGGTTTCCGGCCTGGGCCATCGCGATCCCGAGGGCGGTGATGGTGGTGGTCTTGCCCTCCCCCGGACGCGCGCTGGTCAGCAACAGCCGCCGCAGGGGGCGGTCGGTGGCCATGAACACGAGGTTGGTGCGAACCGAGCGGGCGCACTCCGCGGCGCCGCTCTTCGGGTTCGCGAGGACGTAGAGGTCGCGCTTCGTCGGGACGGCGCCGTCCTCCCCGAGAATTTTTGGGAATACCCCGAGAAACGGGAGGCGGAGCAGCTCTTCGATGTCGGCCCGGCTGTGCACGGTGTTGTCGAGCAACACGCCGAACAGGACGACAGCGACCCCGAGGATCAATCCGGCCGCAAATCCGATCCCGGCGTTCTTCGGCAGCGATGGCCGCACCGGGACGAACTGCGGCTCCGCTTTCTCGAACCAGCTCGCGAAGTTCGACTTGAGCAGCCCGGACAGCGACGCTTCGGTCTGCCGCTTCAAGAGGGACTCGAACATCTCCTTCGTGGTGCCGAGGTCGCGGGTCAGCTTCGCGTACTCGAGGCCCATGCTGTTGAGCTCGAGTGCGCTCTGCTTCTCTTCCCGCATCGCGCCCTCGAGCTCTTGCTCGGTCGTCTTCAGGGCCGCGACCTCGTTGTCGAGGGCCGCGAGCACCAGGCGGACCTCGGCGTCGAGCGCCTGCTGCGTCTTCGTTATCTGCTCGCGCACCGCGATCATCGCCGGGTGCTTCTCTCCGTAGCGGACCGAGAGCTCGGCTCGCTCTCGCTCGAGCTTCTCGATCGAGGCCCGAAGCGACGCCACGACCTCGTTTCGTTCGAGCTGCTGCACGACGTCCTGGTCGCCGTGTCCGGAGGCGAGCAGCCGATCGATGACCTTCTTTCTGGCCCCGAGCCCGATCAGCTTGGCTCGGGTCTCGAGCAGCTTCTCGTTCAGGATCCCGAGGCTCGATGCGGTCATGTTCTGCCGGTCCTCCAGGGACACCGACACCAGCGTGTGTCGCTCCTTGAACCGGTGCAGGGCCTCCTCCCGCCGCTCGAGCTGCTCCTGAAACTCGAGCACCCGCTCGTCGAGCCACTTCGAGGCGACGCGGTTGCTGTCGAGCCGGCGCTCGAGGCTGTAGTCGATGTAGGCCTGCCCCAGCGCGTTGGCGATGCGAGCGGCTCGGTCGGGATCGAGGTCCTCCATCACGAGGTTGACGATCCGACTGAACCGCTCCGGCTCGACGAGGACCGTGGCCAGCAGAGCCCCTTCGACCGCGCGCGCGCTGGAGGATGGGCCGAGTCCGTGGTCGGCGAGGAACGAGGGGTCCTGGTCCAGACCGAGCCGGGCGACCACGTCGGCGATCACCGCCCGGCTGGTCATCGTCTGGTACTGCGTATTGTAGAACGCCCGCTCCTGGCGGGCCTGGGCCTGGATGTCCTCCATGCCCACGTCCTCCCCGAGCACCTTCGGGAGCACCGGCTCGATGAGGACCTGCGCCTTGGCCCGGTACACCTTGGGCTGCTGGAGGGTCCACCCGCTGACCGCCCCCCCCACCACCACCGTAGACAGGAGTATGAACCACTTGCGGCGGCGAAGGGCCTGCAGCAGCTCGGAAGGGTCGAGGGCGATGCGGCCGGCGAGGCCGGTCGGTTCGAAACTCTGGTTCATCGTCGTCTCTTCGGACCGAGGCCGGTCGCGGCAACAGCTCTCTGTGCCGCAGCGCGCTCCGAAAGTTCATGGAGTGGGCGCATTCTGTCTTTCACTTCCATTGCTTGGCCGCCAATCTCGCCTTCAGAGCGAGCGCGTGGGGGTGCTCGGGGGCGCGCCTCAGAACGTGGTCCACGTCCACCCTGGCTTCGCCCGGTCGCCCGACCGCCACCAGCGCCCCCGCCCTCGCGAGGCGCAAATCGAGGTTCCCCGGCTCCCACTCGAGCGCCTGACCGAGCACGGCGACCGCGCGATCCGGCCGGCCGACCGCCGAGACGAGCCGCGCCTCCAGCTGCGCGAGCCGCACTTGGTTCTTTCGGGTGAGGGGCAAGGCCCGCTCGAGCAGCGCGAGCGCTTCCTGACCGTCGTCGATGTCCCGGGCCGCCGTCGCCAACTCCAACCGGAGCTCGAGCAGCGGCGCGGTCGCCATCCCCGGCGGCACGTCCCGAAGCCGCTCCCGCGCCCGTTCGAGATCTCCGGCTCGGCGCTCGATCCGGGCGAGGACGAGCACCAGGCCGAGGTCGTCCGGCGCGAGCATCCGGCCCCGCTCCACCGCTCCCCGGGCTCGGTCGAGGTCGCCCGCGTCGTGGGCCACGGCAGCGAGCAGGGGAAGGAGGGGCGGAGGCAGCGCCTCGAACGGGGGCAGCGCATCGAGGAGGGCCTGCGCCTCGACCGCTCGGCCGGCCGACATCAGGGCCCGGGCGAGCCTCAGCGTCTGCTCCGGATCGGGTTGCCCCGGGTCCTCGGTCGACCGGGGCACCGCCCGCAGGAGGTCCGCCGGGCTCCGCGCCGCCGCCGCCACGTCGGCGAGCACCGTCGCGGTGGGGCCGCCCTCGGCCCAGGCGGCGCGAAGCTCGACCAAGGCCTGATCTCGGCGCCCAGCCCGAAGCAGGATGCGAGCGGCGACCCGGTGCGGCTCGGCGTAGCGAGGGCCGAGCGCCATCGCCCGGTTCACCGCCTCGAGCGCGGGCCGCGGATCGTCGGGGGAGGCGACGAAGAGGAGGTGGGCCACCTGGACCGCGACCCGAGGGTCGTGGGGGTGGCGGCCCCAGCGGCGCTCGACGTCGTTTCGGTCCACCGGCTCCGCCGACCGCGCCGAGTCGGAGAGCCAGGCCAGATCGGTGAAGAGATCGCCGGAGCGAACCGCGAGGCTGTGTCCGAGAAAGGCCAGGCCAAGCGGGACCGCGGTGAGCGCGACCGCGGTCCCGGCCCCGACCTTCACCAGCGCGGCCCGCCGGTCGAAGGCTCCGGCGACGACCACCGCCGCGAGCGCCACCCCGGGCATCTCCAGGCTGAAGTCTACGAGATCGTGGGCCACGATGCAGGCGAGGGCTGCGGCGGCCCCGACCTCGTGGGGACGCTCGGCCCGGGCGAGCAGGCGATACATCAGGACCGACAGGCCGGCGATCGCGGCGCCGCCGACCAAAAGGCCCCACTCGGTGAGCCACTGTGCGACCAGGTTCTCGGGAAAGGCGAACAGCAGCTGAAGCGCAGAGGTCTGGTAGTGGGGCTGCACCGAGACGTAGGCGCCCCGGCCGATGCCCACCGCCATGTGGTCGCCAAGGATCGGGCCCGCATCCTGCATTGCGGCGAACTTCTCCTCGAACCCGAGCGGGCGGCCCCCGTCGCCCACCCCGAACTCGAGCAGCACCGCGTCGAGCTGCAGCGCGAGGCCGAGCAGAGGCAGCACCAGCGCGCCGAGCAGCACCGGGAGCCCGAGGCTCTCCGCTGACCCGCGGCGCCACAGGAGCCACCCGAACAGCCCGAGCCCGAAACCAAGGGCGAGTACGCCGCCCTTCGACGGCTCGAGCGCGGCGCCGGCGGCGAGGCCGGCGCCCACCGCCAGGAGGCCGAAGCGAGCGGTGCGGGCGGAAGCGCCGACGCCGAGTCCGAGGGTGACCAAGGCAGAGAACGCGAGAAAAGCGCTGGCGTGGTTGGGATTTTGAAACGTCGTGACCAGCGTGGAAGGGGGACGGTCGGTCCCGAACAGTCCGAACAGCCGCTCGGCCCCGAGCAGCCGGTGACCGAGGCCACCGAGCATGACCGCCACCCCGGCCACCGGGATCGACATCAGGACCCTGCGGGCTCCGAGCCGCCGGGCGAGCTCGTGGGCGGAAACGGCCGCGAGCGCGTAGAGGAGGAGCTTGCTCGCCTCCCGCCACGTCGCGCCGAGCGCGTAGCTCACCGTCGAAGGCGCGCCGGTGAATTCACGCATCTCGGCGGCGCGAGGGGACAGAACGTCGAGGAGCGGGCCGATCGGTAGCGCCTGCAGCGCGGTGAAGAGGGCCAGGGCCGCGAGCGCCACCGCGAGCCAGGGCACGGACAGGCGGCGGCCACGGTGATGGGCCGCGGCGACCAGCACCGCCCAGGCAAACAGCGCCGGTCCAGCGAAGAAGGGGGCCTGAGGCAAGCGCCATCCGCCGGCGAGGAGCGGCGCGAGGACGACGGCGGCTCCCAGCGACCCTGCAGCCACGGTCCCGGCGTTCCTCATCCTGGCGTGTGTACCAAGATTTGGGCGGAAGCGACGCCCCTCTGTTCGCAGGAACGGCTCACTTGGGCGCCGGCGCGTTATTCGCGCCCATCGGAGCGGCGAGCGGGCCGGTCGGACTCGCGACTCCGCCCGGAGCGGGCGGTTCCGGTTCTCCGGGCTTTGCGCTAGCGTCGCTCCGGGGCCGAGGCCCCCGCCCAATGGCTGGTCCCGAACAACTCCCCCGGCTCGGCCGATACCAGGTGGTGGACCGCATCGCCGCCGGCGGAATGGCCGAGGTCTTCCTCGCTCGCGCGGTGGGAGCGATGGGCTTCGAGCGGCTCGTCGCCCTCAAGCTCATCCACACGAACTTCACCCGGGACCCCGAGTTCGTGAAGATGTTCATCGACGAAGCCCGGATCGCGATGCACCTGAACCATCGAAACATCGTGCAGGTCTTCGACCTCGACCAGGAGGAAGACACCTACTTTCTGGCCATGGAGTATGTCCGGGGGGTCAATCTCTACCAACTCTATGAGCGCCTGGCCGCCCGCGACCGATGGTTCGAGGTCCCGGTCGCGCTCTACCTCGTGGCGGAGGTTTGCAAGGGGCTTCACTTCGCCCACACCCGAACGAACCCCGAAGGGAGACCGCTCGGGATCATCCACCGCGACATCTCCCCCCAAAACGTGCTCGTGTCGTTCGAAGGCGAGGTGAAGATCACCGACTTCGGAATCGCCACCGCGGCCGAGCGCCTCCATCAGACCGCGGCCGGCATCGTGAAGGGCAAGTATGCGTACATGGCCCCGGAGCGGCTTCAGCAGACCCGCTCCGATGCCCGGGTGGACGTCTTCGCGGCCGGCGTGCTGCTCTACGAGCTGCTCGTGGGTGAGAACCCGTTCGCCGGGGCGTCGGCGGTCGAGACCATCGAAGCGGTGCTCGGGCAGGAGGTTCCGTCCCCCAGCAGTCGGGGGGCGCCCGTCCCATCTCGGCTCGACGACATCTGCGCCACGGCCCTCGCCAAGGACCCGGCGGCCCGGTACCCCACTGCGCAGGCGTTCGCCGATGACCTGACCGAGCTGGCGATGGGCCTCACCTACGCCCGCCGGGACATGGTTTCGGGCGACGCGGCGGTGGCCGAGCTGCTCAGCCAGCTGTTCCCGGCGGAGAAGTCGAAGGGCCCCCGTGTCGCCGTCACCCCCGCGGAGGCCCCCACCGGACAGGCGACGCCGGTGCTGGCCGACGTGGACGCTCCGACCCTCTTGAGGGCGGCACCGGCCGGTCTTTCGAGGCCGAGCATCGCCGGAGCCGAGAGCGCGCCGACCCAGCTGCCGGGGGGCAGCGAGCCGACCCTCGAGACCGAACCGCTCGACGACGACGGCGACCCCAACGCGGCGACGCTGCCGTCCACGACCGCCGAGACGGCCCGAATGGAGGCGGTCGTCCTCCCGCCGTCGGATGACCCGCTCCCGCGGGTGCTGCCCACGAGCGGCCCCCCGGTGGCGTGGTCAGGGGCACCGCGCCCGTCCGAGCGATCCGCCGCTTCGGTCCCTTCGGTGAGCCCGAGGAGGGTCCAGACCGCGCCGGTGGGCCCAAAGGCGCCGGTGGGCCCAAAGGCGCCGGTGGGCCCAAAGGCGCCCGTGGTCCGGCCTGCTCCGGGAGGCGCGCAGAGCCGACGAGCGCCGAAGTCGGTCCTGCTCGTCGGGCTGGCCCTGCTCCTGGCTGCCGGCCTCGGGGGCGTGGCTTGGATGAGAGGTCTCGGCGACGTCCAGCTGGTCGAAGTGCCGCTGACGATTCGCACCGAGCCGCCAGGGGCGACCGTCTTTTTGGGGGGACGGCGGGTTTTGGGGACCACGCCGCTCGAGGCCCGGGTGGTCGCCGGCACCGAGGTGGAGCTGCGCTTCGCGCTCGATGGCTTCGAGGCCCTCACCGAGCGGTTCACCCCCGGTCAGGATCACGGCGAGGTGTTCGTGCAGCTGACCCCCAGCGCCCCCCCACCGCCGCTCGACCGCCCCGCCCCTCCAAAAACCGTCACGGTTCGGCCTCGCCGAGGCCGATGGCAGTCGGTTCGGTTTCAGGGCGAAGAGCTCGGACCGAGCCCGGTGACGGTGGACCTTGCCCCCGGGGACCACACCTTAGATGTCCTCGTTCGCGGAGCGAGCCGGCGCGAGGACGTGACGGTGACCGTCGGAGCGGAAGGAGATGTGCAGGTGCCGTGAGCCGCGGAGAGGGCGTCAACGCCCGGGCGTGGTGGGCGGAGGGAGCTGGGTCTGATCCACTTCGAGCAGCCACTGCTTGATGCGGCGCTCGTCGCCGGGGGCGAACTTGTCGAACGCCGCCCCGACCCGGTATCGCCCGCTGTCCCTCTGCTCCTGCCACACCATGCGCGCGAAGACCTTCAGGATCTCCATCTCTTTGCCCCGCGGGATGTACAGCAGCACCTTGAACCGCTCATGGGGCTCGAGCGGTTCGTCGAGCTCGAAGCACAGTCCCGACGGGCTCATGTTGATGCTGATGCTCGACAGCCCTTCTTGGAAGCGCTCCAGCTCGACCCGGATCTCCACCGACTTGCGGAGGAAGCGCTTTTGGAGCGGCCGGCCCCCGGGTGGGTGCGCCTTGGGGTCGGTAACGTGCGGGGCCATGACGAGTCGAGATCACGGTAACCGGTTGGGTCGATCGTGGCAACCTGGCGTCGACGACGTGGGCCCGTCGTCTCGTTACCGGGGCAGAGGCGGTGGGCGGCGGCCCTCGCGGGGACCAACCGGCGGCTGGCGCCGGAACGCGACCTCGTACTCGACCGCCTCCGACCCGGATCCCAGCACCAATCGGGCTCGGTCCCCCGGCTCGAGCCGCAAGCAAGAGTAGCGGCGGCCCTCGGCCAGGGCTTCGAGCCGGACCCGCTGCCCAAGCCGCTCGAGCTCGCCCTGCACGTCGAGCGGAAACACGAGGTCGACCTGTTCGGGTCCATGCATGCGGACGAGGCGCAAGCCAGGGTGCGCAAAGCACGGAGCGACCACGCCCTGCGGGGTGGGATGGCCGAGCACGTACTGCTGGCCCGATTCGCGGAGGACCGCGACATCGAGCAGGCGGCCGCCCGCTCGGGCGAGGACCTCGACGCCCGAGAACCGGACTGGGACGGGCGGCGCCGAGAAGTCCGGGGGCGTCACGAGGCGGGCTTCGACCCGCGGCCTCGGGACCGGCGCGCGGCCCGCCTCTGTGCTCCCGGCCTGTCCCCTTGGGAGACTCGACCATCGCCGATGGTCCCGGTCCTTGGCGAGGGTCGGCGGCGAGGATCGAGGCTCGCTTTGCGTATCGGCGTCGAAGGCCGCCGTCGGCACGACCAGCCGAAGCGCGGGCAAGGCCCTCACCGGCGAGACCGAACAGCGCTCCTCGGTTTTCGTCTGCTCGGCGCGGACACCGGCCGCAGCGACCGGGGCCGGCCGCGGGCCCTCCGCTTCCTGGCCGCCCTCGGGGAGAAAGCTCGACCCTTCTTGCACCGCCCGGGGCAACGGGGACGACAGGCACCGCGCCACCTCCCAGGGCTCGAGGGCGGCGTCGAGCGAACCAGGGGGCAGGATCGTCGAAGTATCGGAGGTGAGCTCCTGCCAGGGGACCGCGCTCGCCGGCCGAGGGCCGAAGGACGCGAGCAGAAGGTCGAGGTCCCGAGCTCTCTTCGCCACGTCCGAAGCCTCCCGACGGGCCTTTCGCCCGAGCGCGGCCGCGAGCAGGCGCGCCGGAGGCCCGGCCTCCCCGAGGCCGAGCGGCAGCTCGCGCGTACCCCCTGGCTCCGCAGCGCCGAGTACGGCGTCGAGTCGGGTGTCCGCCTCGGCCGCGGCGACGTCGTAGGGCCTCGGCGGGGCTTCGTGGAGCGCTCGGGCCCGCAGGGTGTACGGCCCCACCTGAACCGAGTCCCGTGACGACAGGGCGGCGGCTCCGGTCAGGCGACGCCGGTCGAGGAACGTCCCATTGGCGCTGCCGAGGTCGCGGACCAGAACCTCGTCCGCCTCCCACCAAAGCCGCAGATGGGCCCTCGACACCGAGGGGGACTCGAGGCGGAGGTCGGCGTCCACGCCGCGTCCGACCACGATCGCCGAGCCGGCGCCGAACAGCTCCGTGCCCACGAAGCGCTCGTTCTCGAACACGAAGACCTGCAGCGCCGCCGCTTCGGGACTGGGCTCGGGCCGGCGCGAGCGTCGACGACGGGCAAACATTCGGTCGCTGGCGGACATCGGCGGCCTTCGAGTTGTCGGACGGCTCTGCAAAAAGGTGCGAGAAAAAACCACTCAACCGCCTTCAGGCCCACACATGTTGAGGGCTCATGCTCAGGGCGAAGGTGGCGTGGCCCCAGGTTCGAAGCCGAACGGCGCCCAGTCGAACGCCAACCGGACCCGGTCCTGCACGGGCTCGTAGCCTCCTTTTGCGGTTTGCTGCCGCAATCGCTCGATGGTCTCGGCCGGAATGCTCCGCGAAACGAGGTTCACCACCCATTTCGGGATGTCCCCCCCAGGGTCGGCGCGGACCTCGTAGGTGACCAGGGTGCGTTCGGCGTCGAGCACCTCGAGCGTCCATCGAGCGCGCAGCTCGGGCATGCGCACCACCCCCGGGCGGGGCGGCTCGAGCGGGTCGTCCACCGCGACCGCGTCCACTTGGACCCTTCGGGCCTCTGGCTTCAGCCGAACGACCGCCTCCATCACGACGTCCCGGTCCGACACGAGCGGGATGTCGCTGCCGATTCGCTGGTACACGACCTGCCTGTCCATCCCGAAGAGGCGGACCCCTCGAGCCTCGGTGCAGCGATCCATCCACTCGGTCTTTCGTTCATGATCCCCGAGGACGGCGAGAATCTGCAGCACGGTGGCTTCGACCTCGCCTCGCCCCCGAAACTCGACCAGCGACGTGCCCTCGACGCCGCGCTGCCACACCGTGACTCCGTGGCGCTCCTTCACCCGCTCCCAGGTCGGCGGGGCCCCGACCAGGGCGAGCAGCGCGGCCAGGGTTGCCAAGCCTCCCACCATGGCCGCACCGTACGCCCTCGTGGCTGGCAGGCCATCCGTCGCTCGGAGCTCCATGCCCCGGTTCGTGGCCGACCGAATGCTCGGCAAGCTCGCCCGCACCCTCCGAATGCTCGGGCACGACGTCGAGTGGCTCCGCGACGGCAGCAGGGAGGCGGTCATCGAGCGGAGCGCAAAGCGGGTTCTTCTCACCAAGGACCGCGCCCTCGGCCAGCGGGTCGCCGGGGCCTTCGTCGTCGAGCCGAGCTATCCGTTTCACCAGGCTCGGCAGGTGATTCGCGCCTTCGCGCTCGATGACCGAGCTGCCTTCACCCGGTGCGTGGAGGACAACGGGCTGCTCGAGGCTCTGGCTCCTGGGTCTTCGGCTGGCGAAGCTCCGGGCTCGCCCCCGGCATCGGGAGGGCCGCGGTACGCCTGCCCCCGCTGCGGGCGGCAATACTGGGCGGGAACCCACGTCGAGCACATGCGGCGCACCATCATGAGCTTGCTCGAGGCGCCGATCCCGAGCGACGAGCACGGCACCCCAGACCCGGACGGCGCCAAGCTGGGGCGGCTCGAGCCGCTGCTCGACCTGCACCAAGCCATGGACGCCCTGTTTTGGGGCCATCGCCTGGCGCTGCTCCGCAAAGAGACGAGAGCGGCGCTCGGCTGCTTGCGGCGGTTCGCGATGGCGATGGCGCGCCACATCGACCTCGAGGAGCAACTCGTCCTGCCCGCCTACGAGGCGGACCCTCCGGCCGAGGGCTTCCCTCGGGGCGGCCATCCCGACATCTTTCGCCGAGACCACGCCAAAATCTTGGCCGAGCTCGAGGCCATCGAGCGGGCCTGCGAGCGGATCGAGCGGGAGCCGACCGAAGAGGCCCAAGACCTCGCCCGCTTGGCCGTGCTCGACGACGGGCGTCGGTTCGTGGACCTGCTGTCCCACCACGACCACCGGGAGCGGGCTTTTCTGTACCCTCGGCTGGCCGCCACCCTGGCTCCGGCGGAGCAGACGGAGCTGCTCGAGCGCATGGCCGAGCTCGAGCGAGCCCCGACCTGAATGCCTGCTCGCCGTGGTGGCGCCGGCATCGCCGAAAAGCGATGTCCCACCCGCCAGGCGCCAAGATCGCCCGCGCTCCCGCCAGCGAGGTGGAATTCTCTGACCGCGCGGGGACGCGCTGACTCTGACCGCGCGGGGACGCGCTGACTCTGACCGCGCGGGGACGCGCTGACTCTGACCGCGCGGGGACGCGCTGAATTCGGTCCCGGTGGATGCCCTCCATGGGCCAACCTGCTACACCACGGCCATGTCAGAACCCGTGGACCCCGTGGCAGCAGCCGACGAGGACGCGGGGGCAGCGTCGTCGGCCCGAATCGTCGGAGTCGGCGCTTCCGCCGGAGGTCTCGACGCGCTGAC
Organism: Myxococcota bacterium; assembly: GCA_036788295.1. GTDB lineage: Bacteria > Myxococcota > Kuafuiibacteriia > Kuafuiibacteriales > Kuafuiibacteriaceae > JAHQVK01. The sequence continues at coordinate 2,793 of DAIQNR010000081.1, read as the reverse complement.
CCAGCTCTTCTCTGCGGTACCGGAAGACACCGGGCTCGCGTTCGTCGTGGTGCAGCACCTTTCGCCCGACCACCCGTCGATGATGCCGGAGCTGCTCGCTCGCCATACCCGGCTCAAGACGAGGCACGTCGTGCACGGGGAGCGCCCTGCCCCGAACACAGTGCACCTGCTGCCCCCGAAGAACCTGGTCGAGCTCGACGGCGGGCACCTCCTGCTCGTCCCGCAGACGACCGGCCACGCCCCGAGCTACGCGGTAGACCACTTCTTTCGCTCGCTGGCCCGGGACCAGGGAGCGAGCGCCATCGGCATCGTGCTGTCGGGCTCCGGGAGCGACGGCACCCAGGGCGTGCGCGCGATCAACGAGGGCGGCGGCATCGTGGTCGTGCAGAGCCCGGACACCGCCGGATTCGACGGGATGCCCCGCAGCGCCGCCGCCACCGGCGTCGCCGACTTCGTGCTCTCTCCGGACGCGATACCCGACGCGCTCTTGAGCGTCGTGAACCACTCCTTCTCCTTCGACCACCAGATCGTGAGCGCCGGCTACGGCAACACGCGCCTGCTGTCGGAGATCTTCGGGCTGCTCGAGCGCCGATGCGGCATCGACTTCGGCGCCTACAAGCCGAGCACCACCATGCGCCGCATCGAACGCCGCATGGTCACGATCGGCGCCCGCACCCTTCAGAGCTACGTCGAGGCGCTCGAGCGGGAGCCAGGGGAGATCGACCACCTCCACCGGGACCTCCTCATCGGAGTCACGAAATTCTTCCGCGACTCGACCCTTTTTCGCACGATCGAGACCCAGGCCATCGCCGACATCTTCGAGCGTCCCGGCTTCGACGGCGTCGTCCGGCTGTGGTCGGCCGGGTGCTCGACCGGCGAGGAGGCCTACTCCCTGGCGATGCTCGTCAAGGAGTACTGCGAAGCGCGAGGCGTGGACGCCGACATCAAGGTGTTCGCCACCGATGTGGACCGGACCGCGCTCGAGCGGGCGTCCTCCGGACTGTACCCCGAAGGCATCGCGGCCGACGTCAGCCCCGAGCGCCTCGCCCGGTTCTTCACCAGGGAAGAGAGTGGGTTTCGGGTCATGAGCTCGCTCCGAAACCTCCTGGTGTTCGCGCCGCAAAACCTATTGACCGACCCCCCGTTCACCCGGATCGACCTCGTGAGCTGCCGCAACGTGCTCATCTATCTCGAACCGGCAACCCAGCGCAAACTGCTGGCTTTGTTTCATTTCGCCTTGAGGCCGGGTGGGTTTCTCTTTCTCGGAGGGGCGGAGTCGGTGGGCGACCTCGTCGGGGGGTTCACGCCGGTGGATGTCCGTTCGAAGCTCTACCGGCGCAACGTCGGGCGAGTCGAGCGCGATCCCACCGACTGGGAGCGAAGCCGGGGCCGAGGCCCGGCCACGCTGACCCGTCCGGTCAGCAGCTACGATCGGGACCGAGCGGTGATGCTCTCCCGCTTTCACGCCGCGCTCGTGGACCGCTACGCCCCCACCTCGCTGCTCGTGGACCGGCTCGGACACATCTTGCAGAGCAGCGGCGAGCCGGAGCGTTTCCTCCGGTTTCCCACCGGGGTGGCGAGCCTCGACATCACCAAGGTCGCCCGCCCCGGCCTGTCCCCGATGCTCACCACCGCCGTTCAGCGCTCCCTTCGGGAGCGATCGGAGGTGGCGTTCGAAGAGGTCGAGGTCGACACCGACGACGGAAAGACGAAGCTCCGGGTGCGCCTGCGGGTCCGGCCGATGGCGTTCGGCCAAGGTGCAGACGCGGCGGTCGACTACCTGCTCGTGAGCTTCGAGCCGGTGGAGGGGGCGATCCGGCCGGTCCAGACCACGACCGTCACCCGGGATGAGTATGTGATGTCGCTCGAGAGCGAGCTGCGTCACAACCGGGACAACCTGAGCGCGACCATCGAGGAGCTCGAGACCGCCAACGAGGAGCTGCAGGCCACCAACGAGGAGCTGCTCGCCGCCAACGAGGAGCTGCAGAGCACCAACGAGGAGCTGCAGGCCACCAACGAGGAGCTGCACACCGTCAACTCCGAGCACCAGCGCAAGATCACCGAGCTCGAGGAGCTGAACGCGGACATCGACAACTTCTTCCGCACCGCGCACGTCGGCACCCTCTTTCTCAACGCCAAGCTCGAGATCCGGCGCTTCACCCCCGCCGCCACCCGCGTCGTGAGCCTGCTCGAACAGGACGTGGGCCGGCCGCTCGGCCACCTATCCGACCGGATCGGAGGCAGCTTCCTGGTGGGCGCGTGCCGCCGGGTCCTCGACAGAGGCAACGGAGAGGACCTCGAGGCCGAGGTGGACGGTCGGTCCCTGCTCATCCAGGTGCGCCCCTACGAGGGCCGGGGCACCCAAGAGCAGGGGGTCGTGGTGACCTTCGTGGACGTCACCGAGCTCGTGGAGGCCCGCCGCCGGCTGCAGGAGGTCATCGACAGCCTGCCCGAGCTCGTCGCGGTGCTCGACCTCGACGGGACGATCCAGCTCGTGAACCGGCCCTGGCTCGAGCAGTTCGAGCGCGGCAACGTCGATATCGGCGACAACTATCTCGATGTCGTCCGCCGCTCGGTCGCCTCTGGCGACGAGAGCGCCCGCCCGGTGCTCGAAGGCCTCGAGGCGCTGCTTCGAGAAGAGGACCCGCAGCCGTTCGCGCACGAATACCCGTGTCACGACGTCGATCAGGAGCGGTGGTTCCTCATCCAGGCCTGCCCTCTCGCCTCCGGACGAGGAGCGGTGCTGTCGCACGTAGACGTGACCCGGCGCGTGCTCGCCGAGCTGCGACCCCG
>DAIQNR010000080.1:0-26954 GCA_036788295.1 Myxococcota bacterium | reverse complement strand
AACACAGGATCCTTCGCCTGGAGGCGCCGCTCCAACCCGTTCGGTGCTCTAGAGCGCCGTCCGGGCGGCGACCCCATCGGCGTCGGCCGACCCGTAGCCCGGTTCGGGGGCTTCGTGCGCCCCGAGCCAGGCGTCCTTGTCCGCGAACCGGGCGTGGGCCCATTGGGTCAGCGCCTCGGGGTCCACGGGGAGGCTCGCCACCGGGTGCCTCCGGACGTGGACCTCCACCCTGGGGACGCGGGCCGCAAAGCAGTCGAAGAGGGTCGGGACCGGGCCGGGGTACCGGATGGTGAGGTCATGGACCGCGTCGAGGTGGGAGCGAAGCCCCTGCATCGTGGCCACGAAGCCCTTCGTCCTCGGCACCAGCACCCGGCGGGGGGGCACGAGGCCGCGCTCCTCTGCGTACGCGACCGCGAGGGCCTGCTTCGCCGGGGTGCGCCTGGTCCCTTCGAGAAAGGACACGAGCGCGATCGGGATCCGCTCCTCGGAAAACTTCCCGAACAGCCGGCCGATCTCCGCCTGATCCTTCGTCCAGTCCCGCTTGACGTAGATGCAGTCGAGCAATTTCATCCCCCACCCCGGTCCCGGGACCCACTTCACCGGATCCTTCACGAACCACTTGAGGTCCCCGATGCGGCCGGTGCGCCGGGCGAAGCACAAGAGCACCATGACGTCGGCCATCGACTGGTGGTTCGACAGCACCAAGGCGTTCTCGGGGGGCGGCAGCGGGTCGCCCGAGAAGACGACCTCGATCCCGTTCCAGTGCTCGGCCATCCACGCCCAAAACCCCCAAATCTGGCCGGCGCACCACCGGTTGATGGCGCGAAAGTGGGGCCGAGAGAAGGGCCGGACCGCGAGGCTCGCCACCTGGATCGGGTTCAGCACGAAGATCAGCCATCCGAAGGACAGGGCGCCGAACAAGAGCCCTCGCACGGTGCGCAGCGCGGCCATTCCCGGAGAGTAGAGCAACCGCAGCGGTTGAACCAACGCCTCAGAATCGTTTCCTGTTCGTTCCTCGAGGCGCGCTTCGTCGATCGCGGTGAATGCCCACGCTCCGCCGCCGAACGGCCAGGAACGCAGGTTCCTGGCCCGGAGGCGCGAATCCAACCCGTCGGCTGCTCCAGGTCGAAGCTCCGCGGTTTACAGCCGAGGCAGCGCCGTCTAGGACCGGCGCAGTGAGCCGCCCTCGCGTCGCTTCGCCCTCCCCCGCTGGATCCCTGGTGGCCGGCCCGATCGAGGCCGGCCTGCTCGTCGCCGCTTTCGTCGCCGCGGCCGGGGTCGCGCTGCACTTCGACCTCGGAGTCAACCGGGTCTTCGACGTGCCGAAGGCGGTCGCGCTCAAGACCCTGGGCGGCGGGGCTGGCTTGGTGTGGCTCTTGTTCGCCGCTTTTGGCCCCGGAGTCCGGTGGGGCGCGGCCCGCGTCTTCGCTGGGCCCCTGCTCGCGCTCACGCTGGTCCTGCTCGCCTCCACCGCCCTGTCCATCGACCCGGCGACCAGCCTCCGGGGGGTCTACGAGCGGCAGTTCGGCCTGCAGGGGCTGCTGGCCTGCGTCGGGCTGTACTTCGTGGTCTCGACCGGCCTCGTCGGCCGGCGCGCGGTGACCGCGGGCCTCGCGCTGCTCGCGCTTCTCGGCGCGATGCTCGGCGGCTACGCGCTGCTTCAGCGAGTGGGGGCGGACCCGTGGCCGTTCTTTCGCACCCCCCACAACAAGGTCTACGCGTTCCTCGGCAACGCGACGTTCGCCGGAAACGCGCTCGCGCTGCTGTTCCCGGTCTCGACCGTGCTCGCCGCGGTCGAGCTCGCGAAGCAGGCCCCGAAGATCCGCTCGGGCGACACGAGAGCGCTCCTCGTGGGCTTCTTCGGGGCGATGGGGCTGCTCGTGCTGATCGGCTACGTCAGCGCGGCCGGACTCGGTCCGAACGATGACGGCGCTTTCGCGGTTGGGCTCTTCCAGCTCGGGCAGCTCGGCGCCGCCTTCGGGGTGCTGTTCGCGATTCGCTCCGGCTCCATCGGCTCCCCGAGCGGTCCTCCCGCGGACCGCGACTTCTGGGATGGGGTGCTCGCCGGAGCGCTCGCCGCCTTCGCGATCCTCATCGCGGTCGGCATCTACGCCACCCGGACCCGCGGGGCGTGGGTGGGCTCCGGGGTGGCGGTCGCGCTCGGGCTCGCGTTTTTGCCCCTGCTGTTTCGGGGCAGCGCGTCCGACACCCGCCGCTACGCCGCCCTCTCCTACGGAGTGCTCGGGTTCCTCGCGGTGGCGCTCCTGCTGTTCGTCCGCTTCAGCGACAGCTTGGCCGCCCGCACCCTTCGTTCGATCCCCGCCGCCTTCGACCCGGAGCGCACCGACTTCGGAAAGGGCCAGGGCACCCGCCCATACCTTTGGCAGGAGTCGATTCGGGTCCTGACGAACCATGGCGACACCCTCGAGCGGCAGTTCGAGGACCGCGAGGCCCGAGCGGCGGCACTGCAAGGTCCCTTGCTCGACGCCACCCCTTTTCTGCCCAGCTCGCCCCCGAGCGACGGAGCCCGGGCGTTCGAGAAGTCGTGGCGGACGCCCATGGTCTGGGCGTTCGGGATCGGCATCGAAACCTATCGCTATGCGTTCATGAGCCACAAGTCGAAGCGGCTCGAGGCGCTCGACCCGATGACCAACCACGACAACCCGCACAACAACTATCTGTATGTGTTGGCCTCGATGGGGATCCTCGGCCTCGCCGCCTATCTGTGGCTGCTGTATCGGCTGTTCGCACGCACGCTCGCCCGATTCCGGGAACCGGACGCGCCATGGCCGGACCGGGCCCTCGCGTTCGGGGTGATGACCTCGTTCTTCAGCTACGCGGTCTATTCGATCGCCGGCTTCGACTCGGTGGCCTGCTCGGTGTTCTTCTACCTGATGCTCGGTGTGACCGCCGTGCTGCTCGGGGGGCCTCCGAGCGAGGAGCGCCGCCCGCTGTCCGCTGCGCTTGGCCCCTTGCTGCCGGCGGGCTGGGCCAAACCGGTCTCCGTGCTCGCAGCGGTGACGTTTGGGGCCCTGCTCGCCCATGGGGCCCTGACCGGGGTCCTGGTGATGCGGGCAGAGCAGGCGTTCACCGGAGATCCGAAGGCCGAGGCCACGCTCGAGACGAGGGTGGAGGACATGCACCGAGCGATCCGCCTCAGCCCGCACGAGAGCTTCTACCCTCAGTCCCTCGGCTCTCTGTACGGACAGGCAGCCCGGCGGTCGCTGCAGCAAGCCGAGGCCTTGGAGGCGAAAGCTCGAACCGATTCTCAGCGGGCGAGCGCCTATCTCACGCAGGCCAACACCCTGCGCCAAGAGGCGGCTCGGCAGACCGATCTGGCCCGGATGTCCCTGCTCGCCGCGCTCGACCACGCCTGGGCCCCCGAGAACATCTACATCTCCTTGTTCCAGGTGCTCTACGCGCTCGGGAAGGACAAGGAAGCGGAAGACGCGCTCGAGCGGGCGCTTCGCCACAGCCCCCACCTCGGAGCGGTGAGGGCCAACCTGGCCGCGCTGCAGCTCGCCCGGGGGGCGAACGAGCCGGCGCTTCGAAACGCTCGATGGGTGCTCGAGGTGGACCGAAAGAGCGCGCTCGCGTTTCGGACCGCCGGTCAGGTCCTGATCGAGCAAGGCGAGCTCGAGGAAGCGGCGTTCGTGCTGCGCCGGGCCCGACGTTTTTCCCCGAACGACCGAGTGACCCAGGCGCTCACCCGGCGACTCGAAGGCCTTCGGGCGGTCACCGCATCAGCCACGCCATGACGGCGAGACCAACCGCGGTGACCACGAAGGCGCCAAGCGCGAGCTTGAGCGCGCTCTTGCCCCCGGCGGCGCCGAGCGGGTCGGCCTGCGCTTGGCGAAGCGCATAGAATCCGAGGATCGTCCCCACCTGCGACAGGTACCGCTGGGGCCTGGGGTCGTCCGGGTTCGCCTCCTTCAGGCCCCGGTAGCGCCGCACCGCGAGCTCGATCTGGTCCTCGGCGAGGCAGCCCTGGATGAACCGCTGCTGCTTCTCGTCGTCGTCGAGCGCCGACCGCGCCTCCGTCCACAGAGCCTCGAGCGACGCCGGCGCCACCGGGCCGGGAGCCGCCCGCGGGTGCGGGACCTCATCGGGGCGAGGCCCTTCACCTTCCTCGCGGCGAAGGCGGACCGGCTCGCTCGGAGGGGATCCGGCGACCTCCTCCATCCAGGCGTGAAAAAACGGGACGTCGTGGGCGCCGAGCCCGAGGGCCACCTGCACGAGCCCGACCTTGCTCGAGGTGACGACGCCCGGGAAGACCTGCCGATGACCGGTCACGAGCGCGAGCTCGACGGTCAACCGAGCCTCCGCCGGCCAGGGGCTCCGGGTCGCGACCTCCATCGCGCCCTCGTCGGAGCACCGAACGATTCGGCCGGGGGTGAACCTCTCTCCGTCCAGCTCGAAGAGGCGGGCCCGGACGACGCGACGGTCGAACCGCTCCCAGCCTTCCGGCTCTTCGGCGGTCGGCGCGACCGTCCGCGGCGGACTGTGCTCGATGATTGGCGTCGGCGGACCGTGCTCGACCGTTGGCGCCGGCGATGGCGGGGCCGTCGCCGCCACCGTGGGACCATCGAGCGCGGTGAGCGGCTCGGACCGGACGGTCTCGATGGCCAGCACCGCCTGCGCGGTCAGCCACGGCTTGTCGAGGATCGCGTCGGCGCTGCTCGGTCTTCTTGCCCCCTCTGGGACCGACACGACCACCGGCCCACCGACCACCCGCGCCGCCAGAACCTCGTCCTCCGGGTCTCGTCCAGCCCCCCCGAGCTCGACCAGCGCGGCGTCGAACCGCTGGGCGGAGGCGGCCGACGCCAGCTCGGCCGGCGGAACGACCCGGCAGGTGTACCCGTGCTCCATGAGCCGGGCCGCCGTCCTGGCTCCGCGGCGCCGGTCCTCGTCCACGATGAGCACGGTGGCCGGCAGCCGGACCGGAGGCTCGCCCTCGGGCGGCAGCGCGGCGTCGAGCGGGGCATCGAGCGCGGCATCGAACCGGTCCTCCGACTCCGAGGCGTCGGTGACCGTGGAGGCGTCGAGCAGACCTTCCCCGGGGAGGAGGTCGTCGATGAGGGCCGGGGGTTGCTTCGGATCCGCCATGCCGGGTCGACCGACCGGTCGCCGAGCCCTGCCCGCCGGTCAAGCCCACCCCGTGGCGACGGTCGATCCCGTTCCCCGGATGACGCCAGAGCTCCGAGCGGTTAAAGGCCGATGCCCATGCCCCGTAACGCGCTCCGGCGGACGCTCGTTGTCCTGGCCCTGCCCGCGCTGCTCGGGGCCGGCACCGACCCGCATCGGGTCTCGATGGCCGAGGGCTTTCCTGTAACCAAGCGGTCCGAAGTGTTTCCGGTCTCGGCGGTGCAGCGCGGCCAACGCGGGGTGGGCTTCACCGTGTTCGAGGGCGACCGGGTCGAGTCGTTCTCCGTCGAGGTGCTGGGGGTGCTCGAGGGCATGCTCGGTCCGGGGGAAGACGTGGTTCTCGCTCGGCTCGGAGGCGAGCGCATAGAATTCACCGGGGTCATCGCCGGGATGAGCGGAAGCCCGGTGTTCATCGACGGGAAGCTGCTCGGCGCGGTGGCCTATCGATTCGGACAATTCGCCAAGGAACCGATCGCGGGGATCACCCCGATCGAGCGCATGCTGCCCGTCCTGAACGCCCCTCCGAGCCGCCCGACCAGCCCGCCGCTGCCGCTCGGGGTGCTCGGGCGAGCTCCGCCCGACGGCGTCGAGCCCGCGATCGGGTTTGGTCCCGCCCCGGCGGGACCGCTCGGGCGAATCGCGACCCCGGTGGCCGTCTCCGGGCTCCATCCGGCCGCTAGGGCCAGGCTCGACCGACAGCTCGGCGGCTTCGGCCTCACCGCGGAGGCGGGCAGGGGCCCGAAGCGGGGAGACAACGGCAGCGGTCGGGCCGGGACGGTGCCTTCGGCGCCGATCCGACCCGGCGCGCCGATCGCCGCCCTGCTCGCCCGCGGTGACATCAACCTCACCGCCATCGGGACCGTCACATATGTGGAGGACGGCCGCGTGCTCGGCTTCGGCCACCCGTTCGTGGGCCACGGCACGGTCGCGTTCCCGCTGGCGACGGCGGCGATCCTCAACACGCTGGCCAGCGACGCCGGCTCCTACAAGCAGGGCCTCGCGTCGCTCGAGGTGGGGGTCGTGTCCGAAGACCGGCTGACCGCGATCGGGGGCCGGCTCGGCGGACCACCGGCTCCGATGATCCCGCTGTCGGTGGAAGTCCGAGACGGCGATGCGGTGCAGCGGACGCAGGTCGAGATCGTGGACAGCCCGGCGTGGTTGCCCACGCTCACCGATACCGTCGTCTCGAACGCGGTGCTGCAGCGGCTCGAGGCCGAAGTCGGGGGCACCGTTCACATGCGGCTCGGGGTCGAGGTCGGTGACCGCTTCCTCGAGATCGAGGACAGCTACGCCGCCACCGCCCCTACGCAAGTCGCCGCCTTCGCCGCCCGCGACGCCGCCCGCGTGCTCGCCATCGTCGCGAGAAACCCGCTCGCTCCAGCTTCGATCCGCCGGGTGCAGATCCGGATGACGATCGAGCGCGACGTGCACAGCTTCGAGCTGCTCGATGCGAGGGCCGCTCCGCTCGAGGTGTCGCCGGGCGGGAGCGTCGAGCTCGTCGCCCGGCTCCGTCCCTACCGAGGGGCGATCACCGAGCGCCGGCTCACCATCGCCGTCCCGCCCGACGCCCCGCTCGGTCCGCTCGAGCTGTTCGTGGGCGGAGGCCTCGAGCTCGACCAGAGGGACGTCGCCAGCCGGGGCAAGCTCGACCCCACCGAGCTCGACGGGCTGCTCGGAGTGCTCGCGTCGAGGCGGCCCGGCGACAGCCTCTTCGCCCGGCTTTACATTCCGCAACCCGGATTGCGGATCGGGGCCGAAGTCTACCCCTCCCTCCCGGCGTCGGTGCGGGCGTCGATCTCGAGCCACTCCGCGCTCGGCGCCGAGCCGATCGATGAGCGACCGGGCCCGAGCGCCCGGATCGGGCTCGACGGGGTGGTGTACGGGCAGACCGAGATCAACCTGACCGTCATCCCCGTTCGAGGCCAAAGCCGATGAGCACCGCCACCAGGGCCCTCCTGCTCCTCACCGTTTCCGTCCCCGCCTACGCCGAGCCGACCCTCGAGCTCGAGGTGCGGGGCGCCCAAGAGGTCTTGAAAGGCGATCCGGAGACGACCGCGGTCGATGCCCAGGGCCGGATCGAGCTCGGGCTCAGCGAGGTCTTGCTCGGCGAGGGCGCAGGCCGCCCCGCGGTGGCGCTCGCGCTCGACAAGAGCGGCGCCCCCTGGCTCGGGACCGCAGGCGGGGGCCTCGTGCACCTCCGCCCAGGGGCCCCCCCGCGGGTCATCGAGCCGGCGCCGGGGCTCGTCGTCTCGGCGGTGGCCCCGGACGAGCGGGGCGGCGTGTGGTTCGCGACCGCTCCGAAGGCCCAAATCCAGCGGTTCGATGGCCGCGCCGTCAAACCGATGCTGGCCGTCGAGGCCGAATACGTCTGGGCCCTGCTCCCGGAGAAGGATGGGGTCCTGGCGGTCACCGGCGTGCCGGGCCAGCTCGTTCGGGTCCGCGGCGGAAAGGCCGAGGTGCTGTTTGCCTCCTCCGAGACCCATCTGCGGGCGCTCGCCCGGCATCCGGCCGGGGGTTGGCTCGTCGGCGGCGGGGAGAAGGGCATCATCTATCACGTCGAGCCCAACCGATCGGCCCGCGCCCTCTGGGATGCAGACCTCGAAGAGGTCACCTCGTTCGCGGTGGCGAGCGACGGCACCGTGTACGCATCGCTCGTCAGCGGGAGCAAGAAGGGGGTGCTCGACCCGGGCACCTGGATCGGGCGGGTCGGCGCCGAAACAGAGGCCGAAGACGGCCCGATCAAGGGCAGCGAGGTGATCCGGATCCGAAAGAGCGGAGAGGTGGACCGGCTCTGGTCCTCCCAATCCGAGGGCGCGCTGGCGCTGGCGCTCGGTCCGGCCGCCGAGCGGCTCTATCTCGCCACCGGCACCGGAGCCAAAGGCCGGGCCCGGGTCTACGCGGTCGAGGTCGAAAACCGGGACCGGGTCGTGCTCGTGGCTCGGCTCGGCCCCCCGATGGCAACGGGCTTGGTTCGGGCCTCCGACGGCGCGCTCGTCGTATCCACCGCGCCAAACGGCCAGGTCTCGCGGCTCGGTCCCGGCCTCCGAAGCGCCGGGACCTACCTCAGCGAAGTCCAGAATCTCCGTCGAGTGGGGCGAATCGGCAGCATCTGGTTCGACGCCGAGACCCCGGACGGGTCCCGGGTCGCGCTGTCGATCCGCACCGGGAACACCAACGACGCCGACGAAACGTGGTCGGCCTGGAGCCGGGCGGTCACGGAGCCGGGCGGAGAAACCATTGAAGTCCCTTCGGGTCGGTACGCCCAGTTTCGGGCCGAGCTCGGCGCCGGCCGAGGTGGGGCGTCGCCGCGGCTCGACGGGCTCTCGGCGTCGGTGCGGCGGCGAAACCTCGCGCCCTCGATTCACGATGTCCATCCGCTGCGTCCCGGCATCTATCTGCGTCCCCTCCCGGTCGAGTCGGAGACCGAAAAGACGGTCACCGTGACCGGTGCGCTGCTCGGAAAGCTGCGTAGGCCGGTCAGCGGCGGCGACGACAGCCCGCGGGCTCGGGCCGGATTCGAGCCCGGAGCGCGCACCATCTCGTTTCGCGCGTCGGACCCAAACGGCGACGCCCTGCTCGCTTGGGTGGAGATCGTGCCCGAGTCGGGGCCCCCGACGGTGCTCGCCGAGGCCTTGGACGTCCCTTTTGTCAGCTTCGACGCCCGCGCCCACCCCGACGGGCGCTACCGAGCTCGAGTCCGGGTCAGCGACCGCCCGAGCAACGCGCCCGACGAGGCGCTCGATGACGTCCGACTCTCGGAGCCGTTTCTCATCGACCACACCCCTCCGACGATCCAGAGCCTGACCGCGCGGCGCCAAGGAAAACGACTGGAAGTGGACCTGCGAGCCACGGACGCCACGTCGAGGCTCGGCGGCGCCGAGCTCGCCCTCGACGGGGGCCCATGGGTGCTCCTGCCTCCGGCCGACGGGCTCGTCGATCAGCAGAGCGAGCGCTTCGTTCTCGGCCTCGACGACCCGGGGAGCATCGGCGGGCGCCCCTCACCACCTCACGTGGTGCGGGTGCGCGTGGAAGACGCCGAGGGCAACCGGGTGAGCGACACGGTCAACGTCGCTCGTTGACCTGGGCCTCCAGAAACGGCGGTCCCGGCTCGAGAGGGTCCGCGAACGCCTTGGCCCTCGCTTCTGCCGCCGCGGCGACCCGCGGACGCTCGGCCTCTCTCCACAGCCGCGCACGCAGGGTCTCTGCTGCCGCAATGCGTCCTGCGCCCAGCGCTGAGAGGTGGTCGGCGATGGCGCGAGCCGCCGCCGGTCGGCCGGCTCGATCCGCGTCCCGGGCCGCCTCGAGGAGCACGTCGACGTCGAATCGCACCCCGGGCTGCAAAAACGAGAATCGGAGCAGACGGCCCCGGGCGTGGACGACGAAGCCATCGGTCCCGGGCAGCACGCCGATCGGGGGCCCAGGGAGGAGCGCCCGGTCGAGCAGGGGTCCGTCGGGGTCCCATTGCATGAGGTCGCCGGACGCGTGCACCACCGCCACCGAGAACGGACCCACCGCGGCGGCGACGGGCAGGCTTGGTCCTTCGACCTCCGCCGTCACCGAGCCGGCGAGGATGTCGAGCAAGCGAACCCGGCCGCCTCCGACCGCCACCGCTGCGCGGCGCCCGCTCGCCGCGAGCACGCGCCCATTCGGTGCGGCGATCGCCGCCACGGTTCTGCCGTCGTGCGCGTCGAGCACGAAGACGGTGTCTTCGGTCCACAGCAAGGCTCGGGCTGTTGTGAGCGCCGCCCCCCGCAGCGACCGCGCGGCCGGGGTCGTCGAGGTCCACGCCGGGGCCGCCCGCCCCGGCCGAAGGAGCATCACCCGATCCTCTCGGTCCACGAGCGCTCCGGCCTCCCCCACCGCCAGCGGCCGACCGCTCCCAACCACGAACTCGCCGAGGCTGGTCTCGATCCACCCGATTCGATCCGCCCCGAGCAACGCCACTTGGCCCGCCCCCGACCGCTCGAGCTCGCCGTCGAGATGAGCGGGCAGATCGACCGACCATCGGACGCGGCCGTCGGCGGCCCGGCGAAAGATGCGAGCGCCGCGCCGAAGCAGCTCCTCCCCCTGAACCCGAAACGGGGCCGCGCCCGCCCCTCGGCCCAGGAACCGGCCCGTGGCCGGGTCCAAGGCGACCCAGTCCGCGGGACCGCCCACGATCAGCTGGTCCTCCGACCGCGTGACCGCGGCGTCGGGCGGAACGGCCAGGGTCCAAAAGATCCGCCGCGGCGCTCCAAACCGCACCGCATCCAGAGCGGCCGCCATCGCCGCCTCCGGGTCCCCACGCCGCCGGTGGTCGTCGGCCCGGTCGAGAGCGGCCGACGACAGGCCCGGTGCATCCGCCCCCTCCTCGAGGCGAAGCCGGGACGCGGCCACGAGCGCCTCGAGCGCGAGCGCAGGCTGAGCTCGGGCGGTGGCCCGCTCGTAGAGAAGCCGCGCTCCCGGAGATCCCGTCCGCTCTCGCCGCTCGGCTTCGCCCATCAGCTTGTGAACGAAGAACGGGAGCGCTGAGCGCTCAACCGAACTCTGTTTGCCTTCGGCCAGGACGGACTCCCCGCGTCCCCCCTCCTGAACCAGCTTGGCCGCGACGGCGTCGGCGAGCCGGTCGAGCTCGCCGGCGGTGCCTTCGAGGTCGAGAAACGGCTGGCCCGCGCGGCGCACCGCCACCCGGACCGGGGTGGACGACCGCGGAGCCTCCGAGGGCTCGACCGCGATCTCGAGCTTCGTCGTCCCGAAGCGTTCCGCGCCGAAGCGAGCGACCGCCGCTGGCGGCACCACAGCGAGGCCGAGCTGGTCGAGCCGCTGACCGACGAGGCGCAGCAGCCGCCCCGCCACCCATCCCTCGGTGGGCGCATCCACCAGGACGACAGGATCGGCCCGAGCCTCGACCCCCCCCAGACATGCTAGGATCGCGGCCATGAGCCCCGAAGCGGCGCGGCTGTTCTTCGGCTGCAGCATCGGATTTCTTCTCGGCGGCGCGGCGGGCGCTTTCGGCACCCGCACTCTGTACGGAGAAGGGATGCGGGTCGACCCGGCGCCAACCGCTCTGGTGCGGTGCCCCGAACCGCCGCCGTGCGCGGCGTGCCCCGACCTCGAGCGGGCGGAGCCCTCCGAGCTCTCGATCGACGCCCTGCCCGACGACGGGCCGCCCCCGATCCCGCTGCCCCCCGGGCTTCCCCCATCCGTCATTCCGAACGTTCGCGCTGCGGTCGACGCCGAGCTGCAGGCGCTCCTGTCCGAAGATGGTCCATGCGGGGCCGGGCTCGCCGGGTCCACGATCGTCCTGCAGCTGTCGGTGGTCGTCGAGGCAGACGAGGGCGCGGTGGAGGAGGCCTCGGTGGTCAGCACCCTGGCAACGGCGGAGGAAACGGACAACGACTGCCGCCTTCGCCTGGCCGAGGTCGCCGAGCGGGCCCGCTTCGACGGCACCGGGAGGGACGGTCGCCTCCAGTTCAAGGTCCCGATCGTGCTTGGCGAGCCCTGACCGGCGGCTTGCTTATGGGGCGGGACTGGGGCTACTTCGGTGTTCGGATGGTGACGGAGGCGGACGTGAGCGGCCGAGAGGGGCGGCGAAGCGAGCGCTCGGTGCACGCGACCCCCCGCGCCGGAGCGGAGCGGTTTCGATTCGGCGTCCCTTCCCGGCTCGAATACCGCGACGCCGTCCGAAGCTTCATTACCCACATCTGCGCCCAGCTGGTGGAGCGGGGGCTGCTGTCCGAGCGGGACGCCCATGAGGTCACTTCCGCGTTCGTGGAAGCGTTCAACAACGCGGTGATTCACGCCTACGCTGGGCAATCGGGACCGATCGAGGTCGCGATGAGTGTCGACGCCCGCCTCCTGCAGGTAGAGATCCGCGATGCAGGGCGAACCTTCGTCCCGGACGACGTCCCGGACCCGGACCTCGACAGCCTCCCGGAAGGCGGCTTGGGTTTGTTCATCATTCGCAACTTCATGGATGACGTGCGGTACGAGCGACGAGGGCTTCAAAACGTGCTCATGATGCAAAAGCACCTGGGTCCTTCCACCCCGGCAAAAGGGACGTCCGTGCCAGGGGCGCCGGATCGCGGCCCCGACCAAGGAACAGACGGATGCTGACCATCGAACGAGAGGACCGGTCATCGGTCACGGTGCTGGGGCTGAGCGGCCAACTCGACGCGCTCGAGGCGGCGAGCGTCAAGCGGCACGCCGAGGATCTGGCTGGCTCGGATCGGGTGCAGATCGTGCTCGACCTCGGACGTCTCGATCTCATCGACAGCGCCGGCGTCGGCGCACTCGTCTCGCTCTTCAAGCAGATGCGGACCAGGCAGGGCGACGTGAAGATCGCTGCTCTCGCTGGTCAGCCCCGGGAGATTTTTCGGCTGCTCCGCCTCGACAAGGCCTTCGACATCGCCGACCACGTCGAGGACGCGGTCGGGAGGTTCGACCCATAAGCCGTCCGCCCACCAATCCGGGTCCGGCTGGCCGTCTCCGCGAGACGCAGGGTCCGAACGCTGGGGCCGTATACGAGCTGAAGGATCTCTGCGTCCTCGGCCGGGCCCTGGACTGCCAGGTCCACATCCGTGACCTCACGGTGTCGCGGCGCCATGCTCGAATTACTCGGCGCGACAACCGGTTCGTGCTCGAGGACCTGGGCTCGGGGAACGGGACCTTCGTGAACGACGCGCCGGTGCAGACCCACCTGCTGTCCCACGGGGATACGGTCCGCGTCGCCTCGGCCACGTTCACGTTCGAGGAGACGCAAGGGCTCCCGTCCTCGGTGACGATGGTTGGTCCGCTTCGGTCCGAGCCGCAGATCGTCAAGGTCCTCGACGCGAGCCGCAACCTCCTGAACGACCCCCAAACCCTCACCTCGATCTCGAGCAGCCCGCAGGCCCTCCAGGACATGGCGGCCCGGTTGCGGACGGTCTACGCGGTGTCGGCGGCGATCTCGAACATCCTCGACCTCGACGAGCTGCTCGAAGAGATTCTGAACCGGCTCTTCGAGACGTTTCCCCGGGCGGAGCGCGGCTTCATCATGCTGATGGAGGAAGGGACCGGAGAGCTCATCCCGAAGGCGATCAAGCGCCGACAGGACAGCGACGAAGCCGACGTCGAGGTGAGCCGGACGATCCTCCACGAGGTGACCACCCGCCGGCACTCGGTGCTGAGCCACAACGCCATGGAGGACAACCGGTTTCGAGCCGGCCGCTCCGTGGCGAACTTCGGCATTCGGGCGATGATCTGCGCCCCTCTGATCTGGCGTGCCGAACCGCTCGGCATCGTCTACCTCGACAGCACCGGGATCGCCGCGTTCGGTCAGGAGGACCTCGAGCTCCTGTCCGGGATTGCCGGGCAGTCGGCGGCGGCGCTCGGCAACGCCCGACTGCACGCCGAGCTGATGAAGCGCCAGCGCCTCGAGCAGGACCTCCACCTCGCCGAGCGCATCCAGCAGTCTTTCCTCCCCCGGCGGATCCCCGAGCTCCCCGGATACACCTTCGCCGCCCGCTACGACCCGGCCTACGAGGTCGGCGGAGACTTCTACGACTTCATCGTGCTCCCCGACGACCGCATGGGGGTGGTGGTCGCCGACGTGTCGGGCAAGGGAGTCGCGGCGGCGCTGTACATGGCGCGCCTGACCCGGGATCTCCGCTACCTGGCCCTCTCGGAGTCCGATCCGGCGCAGGTGCTGCGGTGGATGAACCGGGCGGTGCTCGAAAACGGGCAGGACGACCTGTTCGTGACCCTCGTCTACGTCGTGCTCGACCGGCGGAACCGGCGCCTGACGTTCGCCAACGCCGGCCACATGCCGCCGGCGGTTCGTCGGCAGGGCCGCGGCGACGTGCACATCCTCGCTGGAGCCTCGGGGCTACCGCTCGGGATTCTCCCGGAAGGCGACTACAGCTCCGACCAGTTCCAGATGGCGCCCGGCGACTCGGTTTTGCTCTACACCGATGGCCTGGTCGAGGCGATGAGCCCGGCCCAGGAGATGTTCGGAATGACGCGCCTCGAGCAGACGCTCGGCCAGGGCCCGAGCGGGGCCGCGCCCACGCTGGACCGCATCCTCGAGGCCTGCCAGCGCCACGTCTCGGACGCGCCGCAGTTCGACGACACGACGATCGTGTGCTTTGGCCTCGATGAGGACGCCCCGCCGATCGAGACCCCGCAGCGGCGGCGCCTCACCCGGCGCCCCGTGGTGGAGTGAGCGCGGCTTTTCACCGCTCGGGCTCGAGGCCGACCCTCATCGTGTGCCGGCCCGACCGTCCGATGCGCACGGTCTGGGTGTAGGGCCGGTAGCCCGCCGCCCGAACCTCGACGACGTGCAGGCCGGGCTCGAGCCGGTGCACCACGATCGCGCCCCGTCCCACCAACCGCCCGTCCACGGACACCTCGAGCACGGCCGGGGGATCGGGGACGACCTCGAGCGCCGGGCTCTGCCCCCACCAAAGAAGCGCCCCGAACCCGAACGAGATCCCGAGCGCGAGCAGGATGAACCCGGCGTGAAGGTGGCTCCGGCGGCCCGTGATCTCGGTGCCGGAGGCCGCGGCGGTGGGTTCGACCAGCGGCGCCTCGAGGCCAACCGGGGCGAGGGCCGGGCCTGGGGTCGCCGTCCTGAGGGCGACCGTCTTGTCGTCTTCGTCGTCGCGGACCACATCGATCGGCTGAGGCTCCGGCGCGAGCAGCGGATGCGGCGTCAGCTCGGTTCGCTCGACCTGCGCGAGGGTCTCCGCCGAGGGGCGAAGCTGGGCATACCGGTCGAGCATCGACCGCTCCCGGTGCTCGGCGCCGGGAAAGGCGGCCGCCATGAACGCCGCGAGCTCGCGCGCCGGGTCACTGGGCTGCCCAAAGACGGCGAGCAGCGCGTCCCGCGCCTCTTTCGCGTCCGAGAAGCGGTCGTCCGGGTTCCGGGCGAGCATCCGACGGACGACGGCATCGAGCTCCTGGCCGACGCGCGGCGCGAGGCTCGGGATGGGCCCGATGCGAACCGCTTCGAGGGTCAGGTAGTCGTTGTCGCGGAGGAACAAGCGCTCTTTGGACAGCAGCTCGTGCAGCAGCACCCCGAGCGAGAACTGGTCGCTCCTCCCGTCCGTGGGCAGCTGGCGGATCTGCTCTGGCGCCATGTAGGCGAACTTGCCCTTGAGCACCCCGACCTGGGTCATCGACGCTCGGGTGCTCGCCTTCGCGATACCGAAGTCGCAGAGCTTCACCGATCCGTCGTACGAGAGCAGCACGTTCTGCGGGGTCACGTCGCGGTGGACGATCCCGAGCGGCGCGCCCGACCCGTCCCGCTTCTTGTGGGCGTAGTCCAAGGCGTCGGCGATGCGAGACCCCACCCAGCAGGCGAGGTCCAGCGGCAGCTTCGGCCCCCCCGCCCGGCCGACCTCGAACACCGCTCGCAGATCGCGACCGCTCACGTACTCCATCGAGAGGAAGTAGGTGGCGAGGTGGCGACCGAGCTCGTGAATCTCGACGATGTTCGGGTGCTTCAGGTGGGCTGCGATGCGGGCCTCGTCGAGGAACATGGACACGAAGGCGTCGTCGGCCGCCATCTCGGGCAAGATGCGCTTGACGGCGACGAACCGCTCGAACCCGGCGGCGCCGAGCACCTTGGCCAGGTACACCTCCGCCATGCCCCCGAGCGCGAGGCGCTCGAGGAGGACGTGGCGACCAAAGAGGACGGGAGAGCCAGCCAAAACGCTGCCCTCGGATACCTCGCGCCGGCTCCGGCTTCAACGCGCCCCTGTGCCTTGACCTCGCCGGGGCAGGCTGCTATCGCCCGCCGACGAGGTTCCCGTGGCATCGAAGTCCCAAAAAACCGACAAGCGCCGCAAGGCCAAGAGCCGGTCCCTTGGAACGGACCGAAAGAGGCAGTTGGAGTCCAAAGGGACGACCCGATCCGCGAGCGAGCTGTTCGGCGACACGCCCTCGAACTGACCTTTCCCGACAATTCAAGGCGGCGCGGTCTGAGACGCGTCCCTCGGCCGCGCGGCAGAGGGCGCCTTTTTCCGTGCTTCGTCCCTCGGACCGCGACAGGCTTTGAAAACGCTCCCCAGGGGGCGAAGGTGCCGCGGTCGCGGCCAAGGGCGCGACGTGGTGAGGGCGGCCGGGAGCCGGCCGCCTACCGTGAAAGGGAGTGAACAACGTGGGCGACAGCAAGTTCGGAGCCGGCTCGGAGGGACAAGCCGTCGAGATCCCGATTCTACCCCTCCGAAACTCGGTCTTTTTCCCAGGCAGCATCATGCCGATCTCGGTGGGCCGTCCGAAGACGCTCGCCATGGTCAAGGCGGTCGAGGACTCCGGGGAGCCGATCGGCATCGTGGCCCAGAAGGACGGGTCCGTGGACGACCCGGGCCCGGCGGACCTGTACCAGATGGGCACCACCGGGCGGATCGTGAAGGCGCTCAAGGCCGGAGAGGAGGGCTTTCACCTCGTCCTTCAGGGCATCAAGCGCTTCCGCGTGCTGGAGCTGACCCAGACCACCCCCTACCTACGGGCTCGGGTGGTGGAAGTCCCCGACGTGAACGCGGACCCACTGAAGATCGAAGCGCTCGTCATGAACGTCAAGAAGACGGCTCGTGAAGTGGTCGGTCTCATGCCCGAGATCCCCTCCGGCGCGGCGCAGTTCGTCGAGGGCATCGACGACCCGGGGCATCTCGCCGATCTGATCGCGGCCAACATGGACGTGTCGGTCGAGGAGAAGATGGAGGTCCTGAACCTCACCGAGGTGTCGGACCGGCTCGAGAACGTGCTCGAGCTGCTTCACCGGAAGCTCGAGGTCTTGAAGCTCTCCAACAAGATCGACTCGCAGGTGAAGGGCGAGATGAACAAGACGCAGCGGGAGTACTACCTGCGTCAGCAGCTGAAGGCGATCAAGGAGGAGCTCGGGGAGGCCGACGGCACCGAGGGCGACCTCGACGAGCTCGAGCAGAAGCTGAAGAACGCCGGCCTGCCGGCGGAGGCGGAGAAGGTGGCCCGCAAGGAGATCCGGCGGCTCCGCCAGATGCCGTCCTCTTCCTCCGAGTACACGGTCGGGCGGACCTACCTCGAGTGGTTCGCCGACCTGCCGTGGCGAAAGAACACCACCGACGTCCTCGACATCCAGAAGGCGAAGACCCTGCTCGACGCCCGCCACTACGGGCTCGACAAGGTGAAGAAGCGCATCGTCGAGTACCTGGCGGTCCGAAAGCTGAAAGAGGACATGAAGGGGCCGATCCTCTGCATGGTCGGCCCGCCGGGCGTCGGAAAGACGTCGCTGGGAGCCTCGATCGCGGAGACGATGGGGCGCAAATTCCACCGGATCTCGCTCGGCGGCGTTCGGGACGAGGCCGAGATCCGGGGCCACCGCCGGACCTACGTCGGCGCCCTCCCCGGCCGCATCATCCAGGGCCTGAAGAAGGCGGGCACGCTGAACCCCGTCATCGTGCTCGACGAGATCGACAAGCTCTCCTACGACTTTCGAGGGGATCCGGCGGCGGCGCTGCTCGAGGTGCTCGACCCCGAGCAGAACCACAGCTTCTCCGACCACTACCTGGAGGTCCCCTTCGACCTGTCGAAGGTGCTGTTCATCGCCACCGCGAACCAGCTCGACCCGATCCCGCCCGCTCTCAAGGACCGCATGGAGGTCCTCGAGATCCCCGGCTACACCCACGAGGAGAAGGGCCACATCGCCCGCGAGCACCTCATCCCGAAGGTGCTCGAGCAGCACGGGCTCAACACCGACCTGCTCGAGATCGCCCGCTCTGCGCTCGACTCGATCATCGTGGATTACACCCGCGAGGCGGGAGTCCGAAACCTCGAGCGCACGGTCACGACGGTGGTGCGCGGGGTCGCGGTGGACGTCGCCGAGGGCAAGAACGAGCTCACGGTGGTCGAGAAGGACGACCTTCAGAAGTACCTCGGCCCGGAGAAGTACTTCAACGAGATGGCCCAGCGCACCGAGCAGCCCGGGGTCGCCACCGGTCTCGCCTGGACGGCGGCCGGCGGAGACATCCTCTTCATCGAGGCCACCCGGATGAACGGAAAGGGTGGGCTCACCCTGACCGGTCAGCTCGGCAACGTGATGAAGGAGTCCGCGCAGGCGGCGCAATCGTACCTGCGGGCTCGCTCGCCCGAGTTCGGGCTCACCGAGAACTTCTGGGAGAAGCACGACATCCACGTGCACGTCCCCGCCGGAGGCATCCCGAAGGACGGCCCCTCGGCCGGCGTGACCATGGTGTGCGCGCTCACCTCCCTGGTGACGGGGATCAAGGTGAAGAGCGACGTGGCGATGACCGGCGAGATCACGCTGCGAGGTTCGGTTCTGCCCGTCGGTGGGGTGAAGGAGAAGGTGCTGGCCGCGCTGCGGTCCGGCGTGAAGGAGGTGATCCTGCCCGATCGCAACCGGAAGGACCTCTACGAGGTTCCTCAGGAGGTGCAGGATCGGTTGCAGTTTCACTTCGTGAAGAGGATCGACGAGGTCCTCGACCTGGCGCTCGAGCGCCCGCCGGAGCGCTTCCCCCCCAAACTCGCCCCCGCTGGAGCGGGCCAGGAAGAAGCGCCCCCGTCGTAGGCGAACCGGCTCAGCACACCCCGCGCAGGCGGCGCTCCGGTCTCACCGGGGCGCTGCCGGTATAAAAGCTCTTCACATTCCCGATCTCGGTGATGCGCCGGCGAGCCAGGTTGTCGGCGGCCTCCCGGGTCTGGATCCCCTGCTCCTCCGCGAGCGCGAACACCCGCAACAAGATGTCGTAGATCCCCTCGGCCTGCTTGAGGGCGCGGTCTTGGTCGTACCCCTCGAGCTCGTTGGCCACGTTGATGAGGCCGCCGGCGTTGATCACGTAGTCGGGGGCGTAGAGCAGGCCACGCTCGTGCAGCAGCGCTCCGTGCTGCTCTTCGTCCTCGAGCACGTTGTTGGCCGACCCAGCCACGATCTCGACCTGGAGTCGGTCGATGGTGTCGTCGCTGACGACCCCGCCGAGGGCGCAGGGAGCAAAGATGTCGGCCGGGACATCGAAGATCGCGTCCGCGGCCACCACCTCGACCCGAAAGTCGCGGGTCACCCGCTTCAAGTTCTCCTCGCTGATGTCGCACACGGTGACGCGGGCGCCGTCTTCGATGAGATGCCGGACCAGGTGGTATCCCACCGCTCCCACGCCTTGGACCAGGACATGGCGCCGCCGGAGGCTCTCCGACCCCCACCTCCACCGGGCGCAGGCCCGGAGCCCAGCGAAGGTACCCCGAGCGGTCACCGGGGACGGGTCGCCCGAGCCGCCGAGAGCCCGGCTGATCCCGGTCACCCAGTCCGTCTCCATCCGGACCCATTCCATGCAGCGGACGTTGGTTCCGGAGTCCTCGGCGGTGATGTAGCGGCCGCCGAGACCTTCGACGAACCGCCCGAAAGCCCGAAACAGGGTCTCGGTGGCCATGGTTTTCGGGTCGCCGAGGATGACCGCCTTGCCGCCGCCGAGGTTGAGGCCGGCGGCCGCGCTCTTGTAGGTCATGCCCCGAGCGAGGCGAAGCACGTCGCGGACGGCCTCCTCTTCGCTCGCGTAGTTGCGCATGCGGGTTCCGCCGAGCGCCGGTCCGAGGGTCGTGTCGTGAATGGCGATGATCGCCCGCAGACCCGAGATGGCGTCGTGGCAGAACGTGAGCTGCTCGTAATTTTTTGGGGACAGCTGCTCGAAGACGTTCATTTCGGGGCGGACGCTAGCGCGGCGCTCGCACCCCGGGAAGCGTTGACGCCGAGCCACACCCGTTGGTCCGCAGCCACGCCTCGAGACCGAGACATCGAGAGGTTTCGGACCAATCGAATGGGCACGAACCGTGCTTCGTCTCTGGGACATGATGAACGCCGGTTTTCCTCCCCCCAAGTCCGAGATCCTCGACGCCTGGCTCACGGCCGTGAGCTCGCACCTGGCCGTGAGGCGCCGGGACTTCGGCCGCGTAGACAAGAAGAAGAGGAACCGAGAGCGGGAGCGGGCCCGACGCGAGGCCCGGCTTCTGTTTGCCGAATACCACCAGGACCTCGCCCTCTCCGGCGTGGCCTCGTTCGGCGGGATCGAGCGCAGGAGCGCGGCCTGAACCGGGCCGGCTCGAAGTTTTGCAGGCGCGGGCTGGAGCAACCCAGGGCCAAGTCAGCGGGCTGGGTCGAGCGCCGAGGTCCGAGCAAAATCGGAGTAGACCTCGGCCGTGGCGATGGATCTCAGCGGCCCATCGGTGCCCCCGAGCACCAGCAGCTCTCGGGTGGTCGGAAGCACCACCGCCATGTGCTCGGCCCGAGGCATCGCCCCCTCCGGCTCGCTGCGCACCACGAGCGTGGGCGGGTCGGCAAAACACGAACCGGACGTCTCGGCCAGGCTGACCGACAGCAGCTGCCCCGCCTCGGCGTCGGCCCGGGGCGCCCCGGTCTCGTCGAGCCCGCCCACGAACACCGCCCGCCGCCCGATCACGGACGCGGTGTGAAAGCCTCGGCGTCCGCCCAGGTTGCTGCGGCACAAGCGTCTGGCCGTGCCGCTCTCGACCGCCCACATCTCCACCCCATCCTCCGAGTCGTCCGGCTGGCGCGCCATCAAGGGCTGCAGCGTGGAGTAGCCTCCGGACAGCACCACCGAGCCGTCCTCGGTCACGGCCGCTGCCCCGAAGATCACCCCCGCTTCGAGCCGGTCGGTGGCCACGACCCGGGTGGCCCGCCCCGGCTCGAGCCGAATCACTTCGACCGATGGGACCGGGCCCTGCCCATTGAAGCCGCCGGCGACGAACACCTCAGCTCGACCGGGGAGCGCCACCGCTTGGTGGCCGTACCGAGCGGCCGACAGCGTGACTTGGTTGCCGTTTTCGTCGGTGGCCACCGAGAACCCGAGGTCCTGCGGATCGAAGATCTCGATGCTGTTCGAGTAGGCCTGGGCCTCGAGGTTGTCGGGGTCGCTCGGGTTGAGGCTTCGGCCCCCGACCAGGACCACCCGGCCGTCGGCGAGCGCCACCGCCTGGTGACCGGTTCGCGCCTCGACCATCGCGATGCCCCCCTCCAAGATGCGCACGTTCGCCCCATCTCGCGCGTCGATGAGAAAGGCGGTGCGGAGGGCCTCTTCGCCGGCCATCCCCTGGCTCTGGCCGCCGGCGACGAGCACCCGGCCATCGGGCAGCAAGGTCGCGGTGTGGTGGCGCCGCGGTTGGCCCCGGCCGAGCGACCATTTGCGGCTCTCCCCCGGCGCGCTGTCGAGGAACTCCCCGGTCGATGGGTCGTAGACCTCGACGGACCGAGGGAACTCGAGGAACTGGGACCCGCCCTCTTCGATGTAGCGAGCGCCGCCCACGATGAGCACCTTCCCGTTGGGCAGCACGGTCGCGGTGGCCCCAAACCTATCCTCGACCATCGATGAGCACCGCGGCTCCGCAGCGCCGAGCACGGTGGTGCGGTGAAAGCGCCCGAGCAACGACAGCGGGACCTGGATCTGGACCGGGCCGGTGGCGGCGGTCAGATCCACCGGGGCCGACAACCCAAACGCGCTCGGAGGAGCATCGAAGCTCCCTCGGTGCCCGGTGGCGACGAGCTGAAAATCGGGCGCGAGCGGCAGATCGATGGGGGGGGTGGTGAAGCTGCCCCGCTCCTCGACCGTTCCGAGGGAAGCGCCGTCGATCCCCTCGCCTCGGGGCTCGACGCGAATGAAGTCGACCGTGGCCACCGCCTCCTGATCGCACGGGTCCACCAGCCGGACCTCGATCTCGAGCGGGTTCGAGCACGCGCCGAGACCGATCAGCGCGGCCGACGACCATCGAGCCAAAACCGAGCTCGGCCTCACCATCGGACCACCAAGGTGCCCTGCTCGGGTCCGCCCTGGTCGGCCAGGGCAACGGCCGCCACCGCCGAGGCCGCCCCCACCGCCGCCACTCCAACCACCACCCACAGCCACCATAGGCCTTCACCCTCCTCCTTCTCGGGCCGGGCAGTTCGGGTCACGACCGAGGGAGCCGCGGCGGCTGCCGCCGGTTGCTCGTCCTTCGGCACCAACGTGCTCTTCGGCCTCACCACCGGGGCGGCGGTCGCGGGAGCGGTCGCGTGGATGGATTTCGGCTCCGGCGGCGGGGGCGGAGCCGCCCGCACCGAGCCGACCCGGGGGCCGGACCGCCGGACCGGCTTGAAGTCCGGCGCGGGGACGAAGCCCGGACCGGCCTCCGGGCTCGACAGCGCCCCCGCTCTCGACTGCCGCTGCACGTCTTGGGCGAGCTTGAACACCTCGATCTCGGCGGAGAGGAGATCGAGGTCGAACGCCACGTCCTGCACCCGCCCGATCTGCCCGGTCCGGACGTCGAGCAGCGCGGAGCGGATCTGGTAGGCGGTGTCGGTCCCGAACATCACCCCGACGAGCAGGAAATCGGCCCGAGCCGCTCGCCCCGCCGTTTGCAGCGCGCGCAGCTGCCCGGCGTCGAGCGCGTTGGCGGACAGCGCCCCGAGCACGCCCCCGTCCTCGGAGCGGGACGCCCCCTCGCCCCCATCGAACACCACCGCGGTGGTCTTCTTCGAGGCGACGGTGAGCGTCTTCACCTGCACCGCCTCGCCGGCCCTTTCGATCCGGATCACGTGCCGGCCGGGCAGCACCTCCTGAAGAAGCAGGGGGGCCTGCCCCATCGCCCGCCCGTCGAGCAGGACCCGGGCCCCGGGGGTCGCCTTCACCTCCACGTCCCCGCGAGGACGGCGAAGCACCGCGTACCGAGCCCGGTCGAAGACCCGGACGAAGATCGGAGGAAAGCGGGCCGGGTCGAGCGTCCGCTCCGGGTCGAGGTGAACCGATCGAGCGAGCGCATCGTCCGCTTCCTCCTCCTGCCCGTCCCGAAACATCGCGATCGCGAGCTGCAGGTGGGCCTCGGCGAGCGTGCGCAGATCGGCGACGGCGTCGGCGTTGGCCTCGAGCAGCTGAACCGCTTGGTCGAGCCGCTTGGCCGCTGCCGGAACGCTCCCGTCGGCGAGCATATCCTGGGCCTCGGCGAGCAGACGCTCGGCCCGGTTCGCCGCCCTCGGGTCCCCGGTGGGGGCGTCGGACGGCGAGCCGGCTGCGGCCGGCGCTTCGAGCCCGGCCACCCGCTCGACCGTGATCCCGCCATGCTCGATCTCTCGGCTCACCACGAGCGTGGTCTGCTCACCGAGCTCCCTCGGAAGCTCGGGCTGGAGGTGCTGAAACGGCACCACCCCTACCTTGGGCTCAGCCGCCTCGGCCGAGCCCGCCGCGAGCACGAGGCCGAGGACCACGAGGTGGTTTCGCTGGGCCATCCGGAGCATGTACTCGGCCGGGCCCGCGGTTCCTACCGTCAATCAGACGATGCCGTCGTCCAGCCTCGGACTCGGTCGAGCACCTCCTCGAGTCCGATCCGCGATGAGGCGCTGGTCAAGAGGACCGAGTCCGCAGACAGCCCGAGCGCGGTGGCGACCCTCGTCGCCCGAGGTTTGCGCTGGGCCTTCGGGATCTTGTCCGCCTTGGTCAACAGCACCTGCACTTCGGCCCGAGCCCCCACGCCCTCCCGCAGCCGCCGGCCGAGCGAGACCTCCGCTGGGCCCGGATCCCGCCTGGCGTCGAGCAGCCACAGGACCGCCCGGAGCTCCGCTCGCCTCTCGAGGTAGGCATCCACCAGCGGGGCGAAGGCGGCGCGGACCGCCCGGGGGGCTTTGGCGAAGCCGGTCCCGGGCAGGTCGGCGAGCCCGAAGTCCCCGAACCCGGCGTGGACCAAAAACAGGTTCACCTGCTGCGTGCGGCCCGGCGTGGACGACGTTCGGGCGATCCGAGCCTGCACGAGCGCGTTCAAAAGCGAGCTCTTGCCCACGTTGGATCGCCCGAGGAACGCCACCTCGGGCAGCCCGGTCGCCGGCAGCTGCTCGACCTGGGCGGCGGAGATGAGAAATTGGGTCCTCATCGGTGGCGACCTCTGCCCCCGGCCAGACCCTGAAATCGTCGGGTGCTGCGAACGCAAAATCTTGGCATCGCGAGGCGTTTCGGGCGTTCTTCGCCCCGCGGACGACGGCGCAGGAGGCGCGACCATGCCTGGTGCGATTTTTGCTTATCGGACGGGCATGCCGACGTCGAAAACACGACGCGGAGTTCCGATATCGGGCGACAGCGGTCCGAGGACCCTCTAGAAGGACGGAAGTTCATCATGGCGAGCCAGAACATCAAAATCGGCCTGTCCGTCGCGCTTCTCGGCGGCGCGCTCACCTGGTTGTTGGCCGACACGCTCTCCAAACCGGAGGTGCTCACCTACTTCTACGGCGCCGACGTGGTCATCGCTCGGGCCGACGAGCTGCAGGGCAAACGCATCCGGCTCGGGGGGCATGTGGTGAAGGGCTCCATCCTCCAGAAGCCGGGGACCCTGCAATACCAGTTTCTGGTCAAGCCGGTCGCGGGCATGCTCAAGCACGCGGAGCGAGCCAACGAAACCGTCACCGTCCGGTACGAAGGGATCGTGCCCGACACGTTCAAGGATGACGCCGAGGTGATCGTCACCGGCGTTCTCGACCCCAGCGGTCTGTTCACCGGCAGCGAGCTCGTAGCCAAATGCCCCTCGAAGTACGAGGCGGCCGACAAGAACGAGGGGACCTACTGACATGCCATTCTTCGGCTATATCGTGCTGCTCGCGACCCTCGTCGCGGCGAGCTACACCACCGCGGCCGCCGTCGTCGGTCACCACCGGCGGGACAACCGCCTCGCGGTCAGCGCCCGCTACGGCGTCTACGCGGTCTTCGGGCTGCTCAGCGTGGCCTCTCTCGCCCTGGTCTACCTGTTCGTCACCGACGACTACTCGGTGAAATACGTCCAGCACTACTCCGACCGGTCGATGCCGCTCTTCTACAAGGCGACCGCTTTTTGGGGCGGCCAGGATGGATCGCTGCTGTTCTGGGTCTGGGTGATGTCGATCTGGTCGGCCATCGCCGTTCACCTCAACCGAGAGAAGAACAAGGACCTGCTCCCCTACACGATCGTGACCATGATGACGGTCACCCTCTTCTTCGTGGGGATGATGATCTTGTCCGCCAACCCGTTCGAAACCTACCTCGGGGGAGCGCCCACCGACGGCCGCGGTTTGAACCCCCTCCTTCAGAACCCGTACATGGTCACCCACCCGCCGACCCTGTACCTGGGCTACATCGGTTGGACGGTCCCGTTCTGCTTCGCGATCGGCGCGCTCGTGCACGGCCGGCTCGACTACGGGTGGATCGACGCCATGCGTCGGTGGTGCCTCGCCGCCTGGGTCTTTCTCACCGTCGGCCTCGTCCTCGGCGGACTGTGGGCCTACGAAGAGCTCGGCTGGGGCGGGTACTGGGCCTGGGACCCGGTCGAGAACGCGGCGTTCATCCCGTGGCTGACCGGGACCGCCTTCATCCACTCGGTGCAGGTTCAGGAGCGACGCCAGTCGTTCAAGATGTGGAACCTGTTCCTCATCATCCTCACCTTCGTGCTCACCCTGGTCGGCACGATGATGACCCGCTCTGGCATCGTGCAGTCGGTCCACGCCTTCGCCCAGTCCGACATCGGCAACATCTTCCTTGGGTTCATCGCGTTCGTGTCGGTGATCAGCATCGGCCTGCTCGTGTGGCGACGGCACGACCTCGCGCCCGAAAACCGGCTCGAATCGCCCCTGAGCCGCGAGTTCGTGTTCCTCCTCAACAACTGGATCCTGGTGATGATGGCGTTCTTCATCCTCTTCGGGACCCTGTTCCCCGCCTTCTACAAGTTCTTCACCGGGGATGAGGTCAACGTCGGCGCCACCTTCTTCAACCAGTGGATGCGGCCCCTGGGCCTCATCTTGCTGTTCTTGACCGGGGTGGGGCCGCTTCTTCCCTGGCGGAGAGCGACCGGCTCGGCTCTGGCCCGGCAGTTCGTGGTCCCGGTGTCGGCGGGCCTCGTGTCGGCCCCCGTGCTCTACCTCGCTGGAGTGCAGGACGGATGGGCGCTCACCACGTTCTCCCTCTGCGTCCTGGTGACCGCGACCGTCATCCAAGAGTTCTACCGGGGCACGAAGGTACGGATGAAGAACTCTGGCGAGGCCGCGACCGAAGCCTTCGGCAACCTCATCGGCCGGGCCAAGCGCCGCTACGGCGGCTACGTCGTCCACTTCGGCATGGTGCTCGCCTTCGTCGCTTTCGCCGGCAACGCCTACAAGCTCGAAGACGAGCAGCAGCTCGCGAAGGGGGAGCGGGGACGCATCGGCTCCTACGACGTCCGCTTCGACGCGCTCGAGTTCCTCGACGACGGCCAGAAGAACATGGTCCTCGCCCGGCTGACCGTGTTCGAGGCCGGGACGGACAACGAGCTCGGCAAGCTGGCCCCGGCGAAGTGGTTCTATCGAAAGCCCGAAGAGCAAGTCACGAGCGAGGTCGACAAGCGTCTCAGCCTTCGAGACGACCTCTACGTCGTGCTCGGCGGGTTCGACGTGCGGGCGGAGACGGTGGCGCTGCAGCTGAAGGTGAACCCGCTGGTCAACTTCCTGTGGCTCGGAACCGGGGTGATGCTTCTTGGCTGGGCCATCGCGAGCTGGCCGGAGCGCCGCCGGCCCGCGACCCGGATCCCCGACACCTTCCGGCTTCGCTTCGCCGGGTTTGGTTCGACGACGCTCGGGCTCTTGGCCGTGCTGGCGATGGCGCTGGCCGTGGTGGGTTGATGGCGGCGACGGTCTCTCGCCAGAGCCCGGAGCGGTGGCTGCTCGCGGTCGAGGCCGCGGTGGGCGTGCTGGTGGTGGCAGCGATCGTGGGGCGCAGCTACGGCGTGTTCCCCACCCTCACCTTCCTCCTGTGCGGTGCCGCCGTTGCCTACACCGGATGGGTGGGGAGCCGCATGGTGGCCTCGCTCCGGGACCCGACGCTCGAGGT
>DAIQNR010000079.1:0-27029 GCA_036788295.1 Myxococcota bacterium | reverse complement strand
CCGCCATCGCTGACAGGTTCGAGGTCATGGCAAATCCAAGAGCCTGCAGCTAAGGCTGCCGTACGCAAATGGGGCGCCGGGTAGGGCGAGGAAACGCGCCGTGAAGCTCCTGTAGTCCAGGCCCAGAGGGCCAGCGTTGAACGATTCCGTTGTCGCGCGGTAGGCCCACAAGTCCTCCTCCACAAGCCGGGTGATGCACCACTGAGGGTACCACCCGCAAGGTACGGTCATACTGGGATCCCAGAACCCATCCCTGATGATGTCCACCAACACCTGGTCTTTCCCAAACTTCGGGTTCGAGCAGCCACCGCCGACCTCGTGGACCTGCACGTTGTTGGAGAACTCCAACGCTGCTCGAACCCAAACCGGAACCATGCCATTGGTCCGAGCCGGATCGGCGGTCTGAAGGCGGGACCAGAGGCCGTCACCATAACCACCCTGCCCCGAGTCGATGAAGTCGACCTGGGGATGGCCGGGCGGGTTGTACAGCGGGCCTGCGGCCGACACCAAAGCCTGCACCACTTGTCCGCACCGGGTCGGCACCGTGGCCCCTGTGGTGGGCGAGACCCCATGGAGGCCGCACGAGGTCTGGATGCTCGCGACACCGGGCACCGGAAACATCGGGCTCTGCGAGATGTCGAACTCCATGAACTCCATCAGCACGAGGTCGGTGCCGCGAACTGCCAGGAGAGCTCGACCGGCAAGTAGGTCACAAAAGAATAGCCCGGAGGGACAAAAGCAAGCCCGGTTGCGTCGCAGGATGTGTCGCTATTGCTGTCGCAGGACAAGGACACGGGATTGGAGACGGACACAGTATCCTGGTAGAGCAACACCGCAGCGGCCAGCGTCCATTCGAGCGAGCGAGGCGTGCCGCCGTCCAACGTCACCGTAACATCGAAGGAGAGGTTGCCGGTGGAGGAGAGGTAAACGACGTTGCTGATTCCGGCCGCTACCCTCCGGAGCGGAGCCGCTACCTGCCCAAGATCCTGAACCATGAAGTCGGCGATGAACACCGCAGCGCCGGCGTAGCCCGTGGGCACGGTGAAGTTGAAGTCATCGACACAGGTCGCCGAACCGCAGCTGCTCTCACCGCTCCGGTTGACCCGGATCTCGTCGAAGTACGATGCCGGGCCTTGGAAGGGCGGCGAGGTCGACGTCGGGATCGTAGGCGGAAACGGCACCCCACCCTGTGCATCAGCCGGCGACGGGATCAGCATCGCGACGGCGCAGGACAGGACAGGACAGGACTTCATTGTTCTCCGTTCTGGGCGGCGCCAACCGCCACGTTCGAAACGTACAGGCAGCCGGCTCGCGAGCGCAAGCCCCCCAAATGGAACCTCCTGAGCGCTGACATCTCTCTCTTTTGATTTTGCCCCGGACTCGGCATTCGGCGCACATCTCCGTCCTTCTACTCCCACCGAACGAGCGCTCACCTGCAGCCCTGAGACGTCTCCTGGGTACTCGACCGCCGGTCAGCCTCGGGATTTCGAAGATCTGCGGGAGGGATCATCGAAGCTCGAACCAAAGGGCCTCGGTGGCGGACACCGGGACCCTTCGGCCGCTACCTTAGGCTGGGCGGAACTGCCAGCAGCGGGCTCGGCGCGCGCGGCGTCGTCGAAGATGCCCACAACGGCGTCGCCGAAGATGCCCAGAAGATCGCCCGATACCACCTCGGTCCTTGCCACCCCGCCGCGCACCCTGCCCACCGTGGTCATCGGCCACCGCAGGTCGTGTGCTCACCTACGTGATCGCGCTTTCTGGCTGATCGCCTCGGTTCGCGCCGGTTTTGCGGAGTGGGGGGCAGAGAATTGCCTGGGGAACCCGCCGCCGCAGTCGTCCGCGACCGTCCCGCTGGTCCCCCGAATCTCCCTCGATTGTGGCCATGAGCGTCAATCGCACCGCGTCATTGTCCCGTTTGCGGCGGCGCCGCCGCAATCCTTTCGGGGCCGAGGCAGGGTCGCTACAACCGATTCGACTTGAACCGTCGCCCTGGTTTCGTGTTCTCGTGGGGCCAAGGATCGAGTTCGCTCCTCCTTTCGGGGTGACTTCGGGTCACGGCGGAGAGGCGCGAAAATCAGGCGCGTGGTGCCGCGGTGCGAAGGCTGCCGACCGATGGGCAGCAACCTTCGCGAGCCCATCCCTCGCCGGTGAAGTGCGCCCCATCCGCCCGCGATGCCGGCCAATGGGGCCGGACCGTCGAGCGGGCCGGGGCGGGGAGGATGACATGGCGCAGACGTTTTACATGCCAATGGTCAACATCATGGGACGGGGCGCGCTCGGCGACGCCGCCAAGGAGATCGAGGCGATGGGGGTCAAGAAGGCCCTCATCGTGACCGACCGGCCCCTTCACCGCGAGCTCGGGGCGACGAAGCCGCTGCTCGCGCTGCTCGAGGAGGCCGACATCGGGTACGCGGTCTATGACCGGGTCGCCCCAAACCCCACCGTGCAGCACGTCGAAGAAGGGGTGGCGATGTACCGGGCCGAGGGATGTGACTTCATCATCTCCTTTGGCGGCGGCTCCCCCCACGACGCGGCCAAGGGCATCGGAATCCTGGTGACCAACGGCGGAGACATCCGGGACTACGAGGGGGTCAACAAGTCCACCCGGCCGATGCCTCCGCTGGTCGCCATCAACACCACCGCCGGCACCGGCAGCGAGATGACGCGCTTTGCCATCATCACCGACGAGGAGCGGCACGTGAAGATGGCGATCGTCGATTGGCGGACGACGCCGTCCCTGTCCGTGGACGACCCGGCCCTGATGGACGAGATGCCAAAGGGCCTGACCGCGGCGACCGGGATGGATGCCTTGACCCACGCCGTGGAAGCCTATGTCTCCACCGCGGCGACGCCGGTCACCGACGCGGCGGCGCTGCACGCCATCCGCCTCATCGGGCGCTTCCTCCCCCGCGCCGTCGCCGACGGGCACGACAGCGAAGCCAGGGACATGATGGCCTACGCCGAGTTCTTGGCCGGGATGGCGTTCAACAGCGCGAGCCTCGGTTACGTGCACGCGATGGCCCACCAGCTCGGCGGGTTCTATGATCTTCCCCACGGCGTGTGCAACGCGATCCTCCTGCCCCACGTCGAGCGGTTCAACGCGTCGGCCGACCCGACCCGGTTCGTGGACATCGCCGAGGCCCTCGGGCTCGACATCCGCGGGCTCAGCGCCCGGGCCGCCGCCGACGCCGCGCTCGCGGCGATCGTGGCTCTGTCTCGCACCGTCGGCATCCCCTCGAACCTCGCCGCGTTCTCGGTGGTCAAGCGGGAGGACTTCGGCACCCTGGCCGACAATGCGCTGAAAGACGCGTGCGGGTTCACCAACCCCCGAACACCCACCAAAGAAGAAGTGGTGGCGATGTACGAGTCCGCGTTCGTCGGCGCCTGACCAGCGCCCGTCGCGCGTAGGCTGGGGCGGGCAGATCCCTAGGAACCGTCGGCCTTCGGCCCTTTGCTTGCGCCGGGATCAATCGTCGTCGTCGCGCCCCGGTCCCCGCCGGTTGCCGATGTCATCGGGGGGCGGAGGCGGACCGCGTCGGTTCCTCGAGACGCGGTTGCCTACGTCATCGGGGAGGCGGTCGGCGTGCTCGGGGGCGGAGATGACCCGAGTCGGGCCGGAGCGCCGTTCGCCCCCGGCCGGCCCGCGCCGGTCCCGTCGCCCGCCGGCGCTCGACTCGCCTTCCCGGCGGGGACCGCTCGGCCGCTCCCGCCCCTCTGGGCCTCGTGCCTCCGGTCCTCGGCGGTCCGGTGCTCGCGCGTCCGGACGGCGGTCCGGCGCTCGTCCGTCCGGTCCTCGGCGGTCGCGGGAGCGGCCCGGGCGTCGATCGGGACCGCGCCGGTCCCCGTCCCGCCGCGGCGGGCGTCCGGCGTCCGGGTCGACCGGCGCCTCGTTCGAGAAGCCGACCGGCCAGCACCCGCCCTCTTCGAGCAGCTGGATGAGGCCGCCGATGTCGGTGACCGGCCGCCGGAGCAGGGTCGCCGTCTTGCCGAGGCCGACGGTGCCCCGGGCCCCGGAGGTGCCCACGCATGGCAACTCGAGGTTGCTCGCCGCCTCGAGCGCGAGGTCGTTGGCGATCTCGGACACGGCGCCGTTCCACGTCTCGCAGGCGGCGAGCCCGGCCAAGGCGAACAGGTGGTCGCCCATCGGGTGGGGGACCTCCCGGTCGTAGGGCCGAAGCGCGACCGTCACCCCCTTGAGGGACTCCACTTCGGAGATGAGCGCCTCGGCGTCGAAGAGCCCGTCCTCGCCGGGGACGAGCCGCTCGGACGGGGCGCCCTCCGGCAGGAGGGTCAAAAGCAGGCCTTGGGCGGTCGGCAACAGGCCGCCAGGGACGACGAGCAGCCCGTCGGCCGCCGCGGCGTACGGTTCGATGTCGGGCCGGGGCACGCCCAGCTGGCACAGCACCAGGCCGTCCAGCCCGGCGGCCCGGGAGGCTTGGGCCAGGTCGGCCGGGTCCGCCCGTCCGCCGTCCGGGGTCTCGAGGTTCACGCAGAGGTCGATGATCATCGGCGCCTTTCGTCACCGGCCATACACCGCCGCACCCCTGAGGTGAAGCCGCGCTCAGCCGGCACGGGGTCGGCGCTTTCGACCGTCCCGCGCGACCTTGTTGGCGCCCGCGCGCTGCCGCGCAAGCGCCATGAAGCGGGCCTGGGCCCGCTGGCTGCCCCCCTCGACCCGGACGTAGCGCCCGTCGGGCCCGAGCACCGACGCCTTCGTGTCGTCGGAAAGCTCGATCGCGAGCACTTCGTCGATGATGCGCCGCTTGAGCCGGTCGTCTTCGATCGGGAGCATCACCTCGATCCGGCGGTCGAAGTTTCGGTGCATGACGTCGGTGCTCGTGATGAACACGAGCTCCCGGTCATCGTGAGAAAAATAGAAGAGCCGGGAGTGCTCGAGAAAGCGGTCGATCACCATCCGCACCTGCAGGCGGTCGGTCAGGCCGGGGAGGCCGGGCCGGAGCGTGCACGGCCCCCGCACGAGCAGCACCACCTCCACCCCGACCTGCGAGGCGCCGACCAGGGCGTCGATGAGGGCCCGGTCGATGAGGGCGTTGGTCTTGAACACCACTTTCGCTGGGCGACCGGCCTCCGCCGCCCGCCTGGCGTCGGCGACGAGTTCGAGCAGACGGCGCCGGAGCCCGAGCGGCGCCACCACCAGCTTCTCCCAGCGGACCGGATCGCTGTAGCCGGTGAGCAAGTTGAACAGCGACGCGATGTCCCTGCCCACGTCGTCCCTGGCGCTGAAATAGGACAGGTCCGAGTACACCTTCGCCGTCCGCTCGTTGTAGTTGCCGGTGCCGAGGTGCACGTAGCGGCGGATGCTCGCCCCCTCCCGCCGAACGACGAGCGTGACCTTGCAGTGGGTCTTGAGGCCGATCATCCCGTACACGACGTGCACGCCGGCCTCTTCGAGCGCGCGCGCCCACTCGACGTTCATCTCTTCGTGAAAGCGGGCCCTCAGCTCGACGAGAGCCGTGACCTGCTTGCCGTTCTCGGCGGCCTTGATCAGCGTGGACAGCAGCGGGGAGCCCCGGTTCATCCGGTACAAGGTCTGCTTGATGGCGAGGACCTTCGGGTCTTCGGCCGCGGCCTCGAGCAGCTCGAGCACCGGCTCGTACGATTCGTAGGGGTGGTGGAGCAGCACGTCCCCGTGGGCGATGGCAGCGAAGATGTCCGGCTGCCGGGCGAAGTCGGGGGCGAGCACCGGCTCGAACGGCTCGTCCCGGAGGTCGGCTCGGCCCACCAGCTCGAGGATTCGGCTCAGGTCCACCATCGCGAGCATGCTCCGGTGCCGGGCGACGTCGTCCGGACCGAGCTCGAGCGCGGTTCGCAATTTTTCCTGCAGCTTCAGGCTCGCCCGCTCGCCCACCTCCATCCGGACGGCGTCGAGGTGCCACCGGCGCTGCAATTCCTTTTGCACGGTTTCGAGCAAGTCTTCCTGCTCGTCCTCGTCGAAGCTGAGGTCCCAGTTGCGGAGCACCCGAAACGGGACCACCTCGAGGATCCGCATCCCCGGAAAGAGGAGCTCGACGTGCTGCTCGATGATGTCCTCCACCCGCACGAAGGCGGCGTCGAACGGGGGCGCCTGCACCGGGTAGAAGCGGGGGAGGATGCTCGGGATCTGGACCACCGCGAGCAGCGGGGAGCCGTCGGCGGTGGAGTACTCGGGCACGAGGTGCACGGCGAGGTCGAGGATCCGGTTCTTGAGAAACGGGAAGGGGTGCCCTGGGCCCACCGCGAGCGGGGTGAGCATGGGAAAGATGCCCTGCTCGAACACTTCGGTCAGGTGGGCGCGAGCCTCTGGCGGGAGCTCGTTGACGTCGAGCAGGCCCACTCCCACGTTCCGCAAGCCGGGCAGCACTTCGTGCAGGAGCAGTTCTTCTTGCCTCGCGACCTGCGCCTCCACCTCGGCCCGGATGGCGGCGAGCTGCTCGGTGGGCAGCATGCCGTCGGGGCCGGCGTCGAGCACCCCGCTCTTCACCTGGGCCCGGATTCCGGCGACGCGGATCATGAAGAATTCGTCGAGGTTCGCCCCGACGATGCCGAGGAACTTCAGCCGCTCGAGCAGGGGGACCGTCGGGTCGGCCGCTTCCTCGAGCACCCGTCGGTTGAACGCGAGAAAGCCGAGCTCACGGTTCACGAACCATGAGGTCTCGCTCGATGGGCGAGTGACCGCGGACATGGCACGAAATCTGCCACACTCGGATCTCCGTTCCCACCCCTTCAGAACTCGATGGTGACGGGCCCGACCGCTCGCCGGGGTTCCCCGGGATCCAAGAGGAGCGCGCCCCCTACCGCCGCGCCGGCCACGACCACCGCCCCTCCGAGCACGAAGACCCACCAAGGGATGTGGGGGCCGGGCTCTTCTCGCACTTCGACCGGGCCCTCGACCCGCGCGGTCCGCACCGCCGCCCCCGAGCGCTCGAGCAGGTGGACCTCGATGGGCCCGGTGTCCGCGGCGGTCGCACCGGGGAAATCGACCGAGATCGCGCGGTCGGTGGGGTCGCGCCTCGCCGTCCGGCTCTCGATCCGGGCCCCGCCAGGGCCGTAGCGGTCCGCCCGCACCGCGGTGACGACGCCCAGCCCGTCGCTGTCGATGCCGACCTCGACCCGAAGCCCGAGCCCTCCATCGAGTCGAATCTGGGCGGCGCGAAGGCGCCCTACGCCGAGCGCTCCCTCCCGGGGGGCGACCGAAGCCAGCGCCGCGGCCAGAAACGGGACTTGCAGGTGGACCGAAACCTGCGGGTTCACGGCCCGGGCCTGCCCGAGCAAAAGCGACGGATCGTCCCCGCGGGCGGCCGCGATCGCCGCCTCGAGCACGAGCAGCCGGGCGAGCTCCAGCGGCGTCGCCCGAGCGGAGCCCCGGATCTCGTCGGCGAGCCGCTTCACCCGCTCGAGCCGGACCTCGGACAGGGCCACCTCCGCTTCGGCGATCGCGGCCGCGACCGAGCGCTCGAGCGGCTCTGGGCGCCCGCTCTTGAGCGGCCGGGCGAGCGCCCGAAGCGCCGGCCCCGCGACCTCCGGCGGACCGAGACCGGCCGCCCGCAGGCCCTCCCTGGCGGCGAGCGCCTCGACCGCGGCCCGGGCCGACGCGAGGTAGGCGGCCGCGGTGGCCCGATCCGACCCGGTTGTCGGCCGGTCGGGCACGGCGAGGGCCTGGTCCCCCTTCCATCCGGCCAAGTCGAGCCAAGCCCCGTAGGCTTCAGCCTGCCTCTTCACGTCGCTGGCGGTCGGTGAAGCGGGCACCACGTCGAACACCACCCGCAATTCGGACAGGCCGAGCGCGCGCTCCTCGCCGAGGCGGGCTACGACGACCGTGGCGGTGAGCTCGGCCCGGCCGGGCCGGATCGCCGCCGCCGGGACCCGGACCCGCGCTCGCCTCGGCCCGACCGATTCGACCTCCGCGTAGGGAAAGAGGCTTCCGGCGCCCGACCCGCTGGGCCCGAGCACGATCGCCCACAGCGGACCGTCGGCGGGGCGCGACAGCGGCACTTCGACTGGCTGCCAAGCCACCCGCCCGGCCGGCCGGGTGGCGCCGGCCGCGTCGGCGATCGAGGACGGCGGCGCCGCCGCGAGGAGCAGACCGAAGACGAGCATGCTCGTCACAGGGGGCAAAACGGGCCCACCGCGCGGCATTCGCCGTCGCCGCAGGCCCGGCCCTCGAGGCAGTCGGCGGCGGTCTGGCACGGGGCCCCGTCGGCGGCCAGAGGTGCGCAGCGCCCGTCCACACAGCGGCCTGCACAGGGGACATCGCCCGGACATTCGGCTCCGTCCTCGAGGCCCGGCGCGCAGCCTTCGCCGCTGCAGACGAGACCCCGCTGGCACGGGTTGTCGTCTCCGCAGGCCTCGCCTTCGGCGCTAGGGGCCCGGCAACGCCCCCTGGCGCATCGGTGGGTGCCCTGGCAGTCGCTCGACCGCTCGCAGCGATCCCCCAGCTCGCCGCCGGAGCAGTTGTTGCCGATGCAGCGCAGGCCGGCGGCGCACTCCTCGGGCCGGGTGCAGCCCGAGCCCCGGCCCCGGGCCGGCGCGCACCGGGCCCCCCCGGGCTGGCTCCCGTCGCAGAAAGCCCCGGCCCGGCAGCTCGACCCGAGGGCGCGGACCTCGCATTCGGCCCCGAGGTCCGACGGGGAGAGGCAGCGCATGGACGAAATGTCGCAGTAGAGGCCGGCTTGGCACGGCTCGCTCACGCCGCAGCGCTCGTTGGCGGCCGACAGCGCGGCGCAGGTCCCCGGACAGGCAGCCTCCGTCGCGCAGAAGCTTCCTTCGACGCAGCTGCCGACAAAACCGCAGGCGTCGCCGGGCTGGGCGAGCGGAGCGAAGGCGTCCCGGCACGGCGAGAGCTCGAAGAGCGAGGCGGCGAGCCCGCGGGTGCACGGCGCGGCGCCGACCGCCTCGACGCAGCGCTCGCCTGCGGCCTCGAGCCAGCTGCCCTCCCCCGCCGCGACTGCGCGGTTGAGCGCCTGGCCGAACGGACCGCATCCGATGTCCCGCTGCCATAGCTCGCAGGCGCTCCCATCGAACGCCGAATCGAGCAGGCCGCAGCGGTCGAGCCGGGCGCAATCGGCGGCGGCGACCGCCGCGCAGAGGTCAGCGGCGGCGACCCCAGTGGGCACGACCGGGCCCGTCACCGGGTCCCCTCCGCACGCGGCGGAAGCGGCGGCGAGCAGGAGCCGCGCGAGCGCGGTGCGCGGGATCGGGGAGCGCCCGCTCATCGCCGATCGCTCCAGCCCAGGCGACGCATGACCTCTTGCATGTCTTCCCAGACCGGCCTCTTCTCGGCTGGGTTTCGAAGGAGGTAGGCCGGGTGGTAGGTGGGCATGAGGTCGATGCCTTCGTAGCGCTGCCAAGTCCCCCGAAGCCGAGTGATCGGGGTCTTCGAGCGGAGCAGGGTCTGGGCGGCATACTTGCCGAGCGCGACGAGCACCTTGGGCTTCACCTGCTGGATCTGGGCCCGAAGGAACTTCTCGCAGGCGACGACCTCGTCCGGCTCGGGGTCCCGGTTGCCGGGCGGGCGGCACTTCACGATGTTGGCGATGTACACTTCCGACCGCGGCATCTTCATCCCGCTCTCGATGATCTTCGTCAGCAGCTGCCCCGCGTCGCCCACGAACGGCTCACCCTGCAGGTCTTCTTGCCGACCCGGCGCCTCGCCCACGAACATCAGCTCCGCCTTCGGGTTTCCTACCCCGAACACGATCTGCTTCCGGCCGGCCGTGTGCAGCTTGCACCGGATGCAGTCGCCCAGGATCGCGCGGACCTGCTCGAGGCTCTCGGACCGGGCGAGCCGGGCCTCGGTCTCGTCGGCCGACATCTCCGGCCTCCGGTTTGGCGAGGGGGGCGCGCCGTTCTGGGTTCGACCGGTCGAGGGCGGCTGGGGATCGTCGAGGTAGCGCTCCCAGGGCCGCAGACCGGGGCGGTCTGCCCGCGGCGGCGCGGGCGGCGCCGGCTCCGGCTCGAGCTCGGGCGGATCGGGCTCGAACGCCGGAGGGAGCTCCTCCTCCTCTGCCACCGCCGCCTCCTCCTGCGGCGGAACCGGGCGCCCGGCCCACTCCGGGACGAGGCCGGAGTCCACCGGCTCCGGCGCCGCGACCGCTGGCGGCGGGGCCGCCGCCACCTCGACCCCGACCCGCGACGCCCACTCCAGCTCCTGCCGAAGCGCGGCCACCAGCCGGGCCAGATCGCGACGGTCGCTCACCGCCGAACCTCGAGCAGCTCTTCGACCCGATCCCAGAGGAATCGGGCGACGTCCGCCTTCGAGGCCGGCCCAAACCGCTCCGCCGGTCGGTCGCGCCCGACGGCGAGCACCGACGTGTGCCCCGGACCAAAACCGCGGTCCGCGCCGACTTCGTTGGCGATGACCAGGTGGCAGCCTTTTGCCTCCAGCTTGCTGCGGGCGTGGGCCTCGACGTCTTCGGTCTCGGCCGCGAAGCCGACGACGACCCCGGGCACCCGCGGGGCCAGGGTTTTGAGAATGTCCGGGTTCTCCTCGAGCACGAGCTCCTTCGCGCCGGGGCTGCCCCGCTTTCGCTTCGACGGCGCCGGCTCGGCCACCCGGTAGTCGGACACGGCGGCCGCGGCGATGAACGCGTCGGCTCGCTCGATGGTCTCGGCGGCGGCGGCGAGCATCTCCTGGGCGGTCTCGACCCGCACCAAGTCCAACAGGGGGTGTTGCCGGGGCTCGACCGCTCCCGGCCCCAAGATGAGCCGCACCCGCGCTCCCCGGTACAGAGCCGCCTCGGCGACCGCCACCCCCATGGCCCCGGTGGACCGATTGGACAACACCCGCACCGGGTCGATGGGCTCCCACGTTGGGCCCGCGGTGACCACCACCGCGCGTCCCGCGAGCGAACCCGGCGCCAGACGGCACGCGTCCGAGAGCTCCGGCGTCGCGGCTCGCCGATCGGCGGCGTGGGGCCCGAGCTGGGCGAGCGCCGCCGCCACCACCTCCGCCGGTTCGGCCATGCGCCCGTCGCCCGACCGCCCCGACGCGAGCGCCCCCGCTCGAGGACCCACGACGGAGACCCCGCGCTCGACCAAGGTCCGCAGGTTGGCCTGCGTCGCCGGGTGGTGCCACATCCCGTGCTCCATCGCCGGCGCGAGCAGCACCGGCGCGGTGGTGGACAGCGCGATGGCGCACAGCGGGTCGTCGGCGAAGCCCGCGGCGAGCCGGGCGAGACAGTGGGCGGTAGCGGGGGCGACGAGCAGCAAATCGATCTCATGGGCCCGCTCGACGTGGTGGATTTCCCCCTGCCCTCGCGCCCACGGATCGTCGAGCACCGGGCGGCCGGTGAGCGCCTCGAACGTCAGCGGGGTCACGAACCGGGCCGCTCCGTGGGTCATCGCCACCTGTACCGCGACGCCAGCGTCGCCGAGGCGCCGCGCCACCTCGGCCGCCTTGTACGCGGCGATGCTCCCGGTCACCCCGAGCACGACCCTCGGCGCCATCGGTTCGACGCTAGCGAAAACTCCGCCCGGCGGCGAGGCCGCGCGCATCCGGAAGCCGGCCCCCCGTCGACAGGGGGGACGAAGAGCGTTAGGAACGACATGGGCCAAGGACCCGGCCTTTCGACCCATGCGTTTCGAGAGCTGCCATTTCGAGGAGCGCCGCGTCAGGCTGGCCCCGCTCCATCTTCGGGCTCTCGACCGCTTTCGCGCCCGCCTCGCCCGTTTCGGCCGCGAAAACCGGCTCTCCGATGCCCAGATCGACGTCGTCCTCGAGCACCTGCTCCGGCTCGGGGAACGGGGGAGAAACCCGGCCAACACCGGAAACATCGAAGACCTGTTCTGCCACACCCTGATCGACACCGAAGACCCGATCCGGGCGTTCGCCCAGGCCCTCGCCGACTCGGTGAAGGTGGTGCCGATGGACCCGGAGGCTCGGCTGGTGCCGGCGCTGACGACCATCGACAGGAAGCACCGGTTCGAGCGGGTGAAGGACCTCATCGGATTCAGCGAGGCGGACCGAATGCTCGTGACCCACACGATGGTCGCGTACGGCGACGAAGAGATGTGGTCCTCGGCGGAGGCGTTCGTCGTCGCGACCCTGGGGCCGATCTCGGTGGCCCAGCTCGACCGAGAGGTGGCGAAGATGGCGGTGCAATCCCAGCACCTGCCTTCCTCCTCCTTCGTGCTCGCCCGGGCGAGCGGTCTGACCCTCGAGTGCGGTCCCCTGTGGGCTCGGGCCGGCTATTCCTCCGAAGAGGCGGCCGACGCCCAAGCTTTCTACGACATCTGTGGAACCTTCGACCCGGGGTGGTCCCAGGCGTTCCTCGACGGGACGCAGCCGGTGGGCGAGGCATGGGAAGACTGGCGCCGACGTTTTCTCGAGGCCCGAAGCCGGCTGCCGCCGGAGCTCATCTACCAGCTCTCGAGCGACACGCTGACGAACTTCCTCGAAGGCACGCTCGAGTCGGGCAAATGGACGGACGCCTCGGTGGCATTTCACGGGGTCAAGGACCCGAGAGACGTGCCCGCTTCCATCGCCCGCATCGTCAACCAATACATTGCGGAGCATGTCGCCCTTCACGACCGCCCAGCCGAGGAGCTCGCGGCCGCTTGCGCCGGGCCGCTCGCGCCGTGGGGCGTGGACTTCGACGATGGCCGGGCGGTCGTGGGCCGGCGGCGCCCCGAGCGAGCCCGCGCCCTCGAAGAGCAACTGCAGGCGGCGTGGGCCCGCCGCGGCTCCGGCTGAGCCGGGCTCACGCCTTGCGAGCGGAGATCGGCTCGGCTAGAGCCGACGGATGGTACGGCCCAGGCTGTCCCGAGACCTGAAGGAGGTCATCGAGGAGGCGGAGGCGCTCGCCCGAGAGGCGGAGCAGGACCCGAGCAGCCTCCACCTGCTGCTCGGCTTTCTCACCGCCAAGAACCGGGCGGAGCGGTTCCTTCGCGACCGAGGCCTCACCGAGGATCGGCTCTTGCTCGGCGGTCCGGCCCCGGAACCGCGAGGGGCAGTCCGCTCCATCATGGAGCGGGCGGTACTGGTGGCGACCGGGTGCGGGCTCTCGGAAGTCCACGGCCTCCACGTCCTGGTCGGCATGACCCGGGTCCCGGAGTCGGCGGCGTACGGGGCGCTGGAGCGCGCCGGTGAGCGCATCCCAAGGCTTCGCACCCACGCCCTGACCCTGCTCATGGGGGGCAGCCCCCGGTGGCTCGACCGCGAGACCCCAGCGCGAGCGCTCGATCCCGGCATGGATCCGGACCGGGCGCTCCCCCCGCCCCGGTCCGGGACCTCGGGGACCATCGAAAACCGGGCCCGAGCGGTGGAGTGGACGCCGCCGCTGCTCGGGCCGCCGCCGCTCGCTCGGCGGGATCCACCGCCGCGCCGGGCCGAGCGAAGAGCGCCCGAGACCTCGGAGCCAGCGGCGCCCGAGCCGGGCGCGCCGACGCTTCCGAACACCCCGGCCGAGCCCGAACCATCCCCGCCGAAGCCCAAACGCGGCGCGCGATCCGGGCGCCCGGGATTGAAGCCGAGTCCTTCCGGACCGAGAGAACTCCGAGTCCCCGACGACCCGGGGGCGGCTTGGCTCTTGCCCGAAGGCGACTTCCCCTGGCTGACCAGTCTCGGGAGAAACCTCTCCGCCGAGGCGGCCCGAGGCCGGCTCGACCCTCTCATCGGGCGCGAAGCGGAGCTGATGCAGGTGAGCGACGTGCTCGGCAAGCGCCGGGCCAACAACGCCTGCCTCGTCGGCCCGCCGGGGGTGGGCAAAACCGCGATCGTCGAGGGCCTCGCCTCGCGATGGGTAGAGGGCAGCGCCGCCGAACGAGCGCGGGTGCTCATCGCGCTCGACGTGGGGAGCCTTCTCGTCGGCACCCAGCTGCGGGGGAGCTTTCAGGAGAAGCTGCGGGGGCTCATCGACGAGGTGCGCCGGGCCGAGGGCAAGGTCATCCTCTTTTTCGACGAGCTGCACACCCTGGTTGGCGCGGGCGCCGCCGGAGACGGCCCGCTCGACGCCGCCGAGGCGCTGAAAGCGGCGTTGGCCAGGGGAGAGCTGCCGTGCGTGGGCGCCACCACCACCGCCGAATACCGGGCCCACATCGAGTCGGACCCGGCGCTCTCCCGCCGTTTCGTGCCCGTCCGGGTCGAGGAGCCGAGCCCTCGGGACTGCGAAGCCACCTTGTACCAGGTCCTCCCCGGCTACGCGGCGCACCACGGCGTCGGCTACACCCCGGCCGCGGTGGAAGCGGCGGTCCGCCTGTCGATCCGCTACCTCCCC
Source organism: Myxococcota bacterium (assembly GCA_036788295.1). GTDB lineage: Bacteria > Myxococcota > Kuafuiibacteriia > Kuafuiibacteriales > Kuafuiibacteriaceae > JAHQVK01. Next base: position 12,816 of record DAIQNR010000079.1, on the reverse strand, counting down.
GAACAGCACCTGCCCGACAAGGCGATCGCCCTGCTCGACCTCGCCGGCTCCCGCGCCGCGCGCTCGGGCCTCTCCGAGGTGACCCCCGAAGGGATCGCGGCGCTGCTCGCGGAGCGCCTGGGGCTGCCGGTAGAGCGGCTGCTCGACAGCGACCACGCGCGGCTGCTGCGGCTCGAACAGGAACTGTCGGCGAGGGTGGTCGGTCAGGACCGGGCGCTCGGCCGGGTCGCGGAGGCGGTGCGGCGCCAGGCCGCTGGCTTCGGGGGTTCGCGGCCCCGGGGCGTGTTCCTGTTCGTAGGTCCGAGCGGGGTGGGAAAAACCGAGACCGCCAAGGTGCTCGCCGAGCTCCTGTACGGAGAGTCGGGCCTCGTTCGGGTGGATCTCTCCGAGTTCTCCGAAGCCCACTCGGTGGCTCGGCTGGTGGGTGCGCCGCCCGGGTACGTCGGACATGACGCCGGGGGCCAGCTCACCGAAGCGGTGCGTCGAAAGCCCGCCTGCGTGCTTCTGCTCGACGAGATCGAAAAGGCCCATCGCGAGGTCCTGCAGGTCTTCTTGCAGGTCTTCGACGAGGGCCGGCTCACCGACACCCACGGCCGAACGGTGAGCTTCACCGAGACGATCATCGTGCTGACCTCGAACCTCGGAGCGGGGCCCGAGCGGCGCCGAATCGGCTTTCAAGGCGACGAAGCGGCGGCGGATCTGCTCGAGGCGGCGCGCGTTGGCCTCGCTCCCGAGCTGTGGGGCCGCATCGACGAGAAGCTCACGTTCTCCCCGCTCTCGCTCGGCGAGCTGAGCGAAGTGGCCCGGCGCCTCGCCCGAGCTTCGAGCGAGCGCCTCGAGCGTCAGCGGGGCGTGGGCTATACGCTCGACGAAGCCGCGCTCGAGCTCGTGGTCGAGCAGGGGGGCCGCGACGCCGCGCTCGGGGCCCGCCCGCTCCACCGCGTCCTCGCCCATTTGGTCGAAGGCCCGATCGCCGCCCGGCTGCTCGAGGGCCGGCTGTTCGCGGGAGAGCACGTTCGGGTCGGCCGCCACCCGGCGGGCGGCCTCTCCTTCCGGGTCCTCGAATCCGGCCCGACCCTGAGCCAGCGCCCGGCCTCGGTCGCCGGGCCCCCACCGGCCGTTTGACCGGCCCGATCTCGACGGGACGCTTCGACCGGTTCAGCTCGGCCGGGATCTGGCCTAGCATCGGGGGGTGAAGACGGTCGGGTCGCCTCCTCGAGCACCGAGCCCAGTTCGAGTCGCCCCCGAGGCTCGCCCCGGCCGGCTCTCGCTGCCGTCCGCGAGCTTCGCGATGCTCGTCTTGGGGCTCGGGTCGAGCTGCACCACGGAGGGTCCCGCGCTCGAGCTGGTCTTCTCGGATCAAGTGGTGGAGGCGAGGGCGCGGCAAGTCGTGTTGCACCGTCTCGCCGGCGTCGATTGCGCCACCGTTCTCGACATCCCCGCGTCCGACGTAGCCGCGCTCGCGCCGAGCTCGGCGCGAGTCCGGGCCTACCCGGCGGATCCGACCGATCTGTTGCCCGACGGCGACGGCGGCCGCGCCTCGCTGCACGTCGCCGCCCGAGACAGCGACGGGTGGGTGATGGCCCGCGGCTGCGCGCCCTACCTCGACGGGCCTCCACCCGAGGTCGAGATGCTGGCCCTGCCCCCGTGCGATGGGGCGCCCACCGCCGCCGACCTCGCCGTCGTCTTCGACGCCTCGGACGTGCTCGCCGCCGTAGACCCCACCTTCGGGGGAGTCGCGAACCGGCTCGGACAGGAGGTGGCGGCGCTTCGGCTCCCGCCCGAGTCCTCCTTTTCGCTCGTCCTGTTCGGGACGCCCACCCCCGTCGAGCCCGTGTTCGGGGCGGCGGGGAGCGACGTCGCCGACGCGCTCGGCGCGGTGATCTTGGGGGGCGGCGGCGAGCCGGATCTGTTCGGGGCGATGGCCCTCACCGCGCGGCGGCTCCGAGATCGGGCCACCTCGTGCCGGCTGCCGGCGATGGTGGTGGTGGCAGCCGGAGTGGGGATCGGCACCGTCCCGCCGGCCGAGGCTGCGTTTCACCTCTATGGCGCCCAGGGCGATGCCGCCGACGACCTCTTCGCCTACGGGGTGGCGCTCACCGATCCCGCGCTCGAAGCGATGCAGCTCACCATCGTGGAATCGATCGGCGAGGTGCGGCAGCCGCTGTCGGAAGCCGCGCTCGCGGCGGTGCTCGCCGAAGCCGGCGACGCGATCCTCGACCGCCTCCGGCCCTGAGCCCCCCGGGTCGATCAAAAGTCTCCGGTCGAGCGGCGTCCTCGAAGGTCAGGGCTCGGGGAGTCGTTCCTCTTCTTTGCCGAGCGCCCCTGGCCCTCCCTGCGGAAACCCGGTCCCTACCCGGTCGAGCCGGATCTGCTCCGGAGGCTCCGGCTGCCGGCTCCCGGTGCGGGACGGGCTTCGACGCCGGGGGGGCGGAGCTGCCGGCTCCGCCGAGGCCGGACCGGGGCCGATCGAGCCGGCCCCAGGGGCGTCTTTTGGCGTCGAGTCCGGGGAGGGCGCGGGGGGGCGAGCCGCTGGTCCGCCTCCCTTCGAATCCACCGCCTCGGTCCCCACGGACGGTTGACCGGGGCGGGCCACCCGGCCGAGGCCGTCCCAGGCTTCGACCCCAAGACCGGAGCGAGACGGCAAGAGCAGCGAGAAGTTGCCCTCGCGCCCGGCGACCGTGGTGACCGTCTCCCCGTCCGAGAGCGCTCGCACCGCGGCGAACGGCGCGGTCCTGCCCGTGACCAGGTAGGATCGGCCCCTGCGCTCCGGGGGCGAGACCTCGACCTCGAGCCGAGTGGGGACGCTCGCCCGCTCGAGCGCCGAACCGCCGGCCATCTCGCCGGGCTCGAGGGTGAACGTGCGGCCATCGCGCCCGGTGACCGACAGCGTCTCGCCCACCGCCACCACCGCTCCGTCCGCCGTGGCGGCGAAGTGACGGCCCCGAACATTGACTTCGAGCGAGGGCACATGGAGCCGAGCCGAACTCCCAAAGCGGGCTTGCACCGCGCCGGCGTCGAGCTGAAGCCGGTGAAGCCCCGTCCCGATGAGAAGCCTCGTGCCCGGTCCGACCTCGAGCCGGCCTCTCTGAACCTCCACCGCGATGGACGAGCCCGGTTCGGTCACGAGCACGACCGGCGGGGTCAGCTCCTGGCCTACGCGCACCGCCGCGAGCCCGCCCTCGGGCTGCTCCTGCCACGTCCAGCCCACGGCCGACGAGACCCGGACGCGATCCGGATCCGGAGCGATTCGCGCTGCTTCGGAGCGGGGCGCACCCAAGCTCAACCACAGCGCGGCCCCGATCCACAACGCCGCTGCGAGCCCGAGCCCTGCCCTCCCCCCGCTGCTCATATCCAAAGAGCGTAGCCCACCTGGCCGCCGATGGGGCTCAGGCCGGACCGGCGGCCGGGTAGAGTGCCTCGATCTCGCTCGCGAAGTTCTCGTTCACCACCCGCCGTTTGATCTTCAGGCTCGGAGTCAGCTCTCCGGTCTCGACCGCAAAATCCCGCGGAAGGACGCAGAACCGCCGGACGTGCTCGACGCGAGCGAACTGGGAGTTCACCCGGTCGTCGATCTGCCGCTGAAGGGTCTCGATCAGCTTTGGGTGGTCGAACAACGGGATCCCATCGAGCCCGTGCTCGAGCCGAAACGCCTGCGCGGCCTCCTCGTCCAAGGTGAGAAGGGCGGATAGGTAGGGCCGCCTCTCGCCAATGACGACCGCTTGCGACACGAGCGGCAGGTCCTTCAGCGCGGCCTCGATGTTCTTCGGGGCGATGTTCTTCCCGCCGGAGGTGATGATGATCTCTTTCTTTCGGCCGACGATCTTCAGGAATCCTTCCGCGTCGAAGCTCCCGAGGTCCCCGCTGAGCAGCCAACCATCGACCAGAGCCTCACTGGTCGCGGCCTCGTCCTTGAAGTATCCAGCGAAGACGTGGGGGCCTCGGACCTGGATCTCTCCATCCTCACCGAGCCGCACGTCGGTCCCGGGCAGAGGACGGCCGACCGCGCCGAACCGCGCGTCTCCCGGGAAGTTGAAGCTGGTGGGGCCGCTGCCCTCCGACTGGCCGTAGACCTCGTGGATGATGATCCCGAGGCCCGCAAACAGCTCGAGCACGTCGAGCGAGATCGGGGCCGCGCCGGTCACCGCCACCCGCAGATCGTTGAACCCCAGCTTCGCCTTCACCTTCGAGTGCACGAGCCGGTCGGCGAGCCGAGCCTGAAGACCGAGCAAGCCAGACAGGTCTCGCCCGCGGTTTCGGACCTCCGCGCTCTTCTTCCCCACCGAAAGCGCCCACGCCGCGATGCGAGCCTTCACCCCGCTCGCACCTTCGAGACCGGCCGCGATCTTCGCCCGCATCTTCTCCCACACCCTCGGGACCCCGAGGAAGACGGTCGGGCGAACCTCCCGCAAATCTTCGGGGAGCGTCTCCATCGACCGGGCAAAATACACCCGCGAGCCCGCCGTGATCGGGATCTGGATGGTGAACATCTGCTCCGCGATATGGGATAGAGGCAGGTAGCTCAAGGTCCGGTCGGTCGAGCGCACATCGGCCAGCTCGAGCGCGCAGCCGCTGGTCCAGGCGAGGTTTCGGTGGGTGAGCATCACGGCCTTCGGCGGACCGGTGGTGCCCGACGTATAGATGAACGTGGCCACGTCGTCGGGACCGATCGAGCCCACCCGGTCATCGAGCGCCGACTCCGGCACCTCCTCCGCCCGGGCGAGAAACGCCTCCCAATCCATCCCGATCGGGTCTGGGACCGAAAACCCCTTCATCGTCACCACGTGGCGCAGAAGGGGCATGGACACCCGCTCGGCCTCGATCTTCTCCCATTGCCCGGCGTCCTCGATGAGCACCACCCGCGCCTCCGCGTGGTCTACGATGTACCGGACCTCGCTCGCGGAGCAGGTGGTGTAGATGCCGGCCGGCACCCCGCCCGCGAGCATCGCCCCCACATCCATCAGCACCCACTCGGGCCGGTTGAACCCGAGGATGCACACCCGCTCCCCCCGCTCGACGCCGAGCGCCATGAGCGCGCGGGCGACCCTCCGTGCCTGCTGCACATAGGTCCTCCAGTTCGTTTCGGCCCAGCCGCCTTCGGGGCGGCGGACGAAATAGGCCGGCTCGCCCGGCCGGGTCTCGGCCTGGGCAAGAAAACGGGTCGGAATGCTCTCGAACGCTGGCTGGTGCATGGCTCTCCCCCCGGGGCGCGAGCCCCGTCCGCCCCATGCTGTAGCTCCGATTCGAGCCGGGGAAAAGAGCACGCCCCTTCGTTCAGATCGCCACCGTGCGGCGCTGGATCCCGAGGCTCGGCACCGCCTTGAACAGCTCCTGGCGCACCCGACGGAGCTGCCACATCAGCTCCTCTTGCTGCAGGTCGATCTCGGCGAGCTGGTGCATGTCGGCCTTCTCCTTGCCGGCCGCCACGAGCCCGAGCCACCAGACGAAGTCTTGGTCGCTGTGGCCGGAACGGCGCAGGTTGCTCAGCATCCGGTCGAGAGACCCTCGCAGGACATGACCTTTCGGAGAGCGGTGCCTGGTCCGCCGATCCTCCGCGACCTCCTCGAGCTGCAGCATGCTCGCCCGGATGACCGACGCCCGCCGCTTGAGGATCCCGAGCATCGTGTCGCGGTCGTGGGGACAAAACGCCGTCGCCCGCAGCCGCCCCCGAGTCAGGATCGCGGAGAAGGCTTGCCCAATCTTGGGGTCAAAACTATCCATGTTCAGCTGGAGCACGGTCAGCGCGTCCCGCAGGTTTCGCCCCGAACCGAAGAACCGCTTCACCCGAAGGGTGGAGGCGATGTCACAAAACCCAACCAGCTGGCCAAGAAAGGGCACGTCTCGACCCCACAGCGCTCGGGGGTAGCCGGTGCTGTCGATCCGCTCGTGATGGCACAGGACCGCGTTCTTCACCCCCGACGGGAGCCCGAGCACATCGAGGATCCGGTAGCTCAGCACGACGTGGGTCTGGACCTGCGTCCAAGCCCCTCCATCGAAGTGCTGGTCGGCCTGGTCGTCGAGCAGTCGGGGATCGAGGTAGAGCATGCCGATGTCCCGGCACAGGCCGGCGAGAAACGCCGCCACCCGCTCCTGCACCGGCATGCGAAGCTCCCAGGCGAGCATCGCCGCAAGGTACCCGCCGAGCAGCCCCTGACCGAACAGGACCGGGCGAACCGTCGCCACCACCGCGAGCAGGGCCCCGAGCGCGTCCGGCACCTCGATGCGCTTTTCGAGCTCCTCCCAGGCCGGCTCGAACCCCGCCTTCTCGTGCAGCTGCCGAACGTCGGACTGCCGCTTGAGCATCGTCCGGGTCCGCTCGACCACTTGGCGGCCCCGAAGCGACGGCTCGACCCGCAGCCGGGGCAGCGCCCCGCCTTTTCGGGCGAGGCCGAGCAGCCGCTCGACCTGGGGCTTTTCGAGCACCTTGTGGGGCTCGACCAGCACCCCGCCGAGCCGGACCGGATCGAGGCTTTGGATCTCGAGCTGCTCACAGGCTCGAGCGAGGTGGGCCAGATAATGGGCCGGGGCCAATAGATGCGGGTCGGTCCACACCTTTTCGCTGCGCACCACGGCCATGCCCGACGGATCGACCGCCCCGGGCCAAACTCTCCCCGGGGCGGCCTCGATGGAGCCGAAAAGCGCCTCCACCGACTCAGGTCGAGCCGCTCAAAACAGCGTATAGATGAACGGCGCGGCCGGAGTCGCGGTGAGCAGCACGAGCGCTCCCACCAAGAGAAACGCGACCAAGATGGGCAAGAGCCACCACTTCTTGTTGTCGCGCATGAAGCCCACGAGCTCCATGACCAGGTTCTCCCTCCCGCCTTTCGCCGCCTGTTCGAATTCGAGCCGCTTGTCGTCCATCTTTCCTTCTCCTCCGCGAAGGCCGCCGCTTCTGCGCCTCCACCGTGCCGCGGCCGAAGGGCCGCGGCGCCACGAAAAACCCCGCCCCTCCGGCAAGGGGATCAGTATTGACGAAAGTACGCCTTCGGGTCGGTCACCGGCGCCTTCGCCTCCCAGTAGGTCGAAGCACCCGGCTCGAACCGCCGCTTCATCGGGTCATGGCCGGTCGCCCGCATCACGAGCCCCACGGGGGTCAAGATCGCGTAGTACAGCAGGGCGAGGATGACATGGGAGACGACGAAGCCGATCGGAAAGGTCAGCAGAATCAGCCCCACGTAGATGGGGCGAAGCGCCGGTGGCGCGACGAGCGAGAGCAGCCCGCACAACGCCGACAGACCAAAGAAGACCCACGCCACGACGGTCGCCGGTCCGGCGCCGAACGAGAAGCCAAAAAGCCCGCCCCGCCACAGGACGAAGCCGCCAAGGGCCGCGAACGCGAAGAGCGCGATGAAGCCGAACTGTCGAAGAACCGTTCGGTCGGGGTTGAGGTCCAATTGTACGATGCTCATGAAAACTCCGTCGGGCGAAGCGCCCCATCGTCGCCGCGCACGTCGCCGGTGCCCGGCCGCGCTCGAGCCGAGCGCTCGGGCCTCAGTCGAGAGCGAACTGTCCGAGGTACTTCTCGGACTCCTCGGCGCTCATCACTTGGTCCTGCTCGGTCTTCACGAGCACGCAGTTCTCTAGGACCAGCGCGTCCATGTTCGTGGCGAGAAAGCACTTGTGGGCGTGCTCGGGCGCCTCGACGATCGGCTCTCCGCGAATGTTGAAGCTCGTGTTGATGACGATCGGGCAGCCCGTCTTCTCGTGAAATCTCTTCATCAGCCGATAGAACCGGCCGTGGCGCTTCTCATCGACGGTCTGAACCCGCGCCGAATAATCAACGTGGGTGATGGCCGGGACGGTTGAGCGGACCTGCTTCAGTCGGTCGAGACCGCTCGCGCCATGGGCGCCATGAGCGCCATTGGTCCGGTGCTCGGGCAGCACCGGCGCCACCATCAGCATGTAGGGGCTGTCCTCCCCAGGACGCATCTCGAACCACTCGTGGACGTGCTCCTTGAGCACGCACGGGGCAAAGGGTCGAAACGACTCCCGGAACTTGATCTTCAGGTTCATGGTGGACTGCATCGCCACCGACCTTGGATCCCCGATGATGGAGCGGCTCCCCAGCGCCCTCGGGCCAAACTCCATCCGCCCAGCGAAGTGGCCCACGACCTTCTCCGCCGCGATGAGATCGGCTACCGCGTCGAGCAGCTCCGACTCGTCTTCGTAGTACGTGTACTTTGCGCCGGCGCGGTCGAGGTAGGCGCGAATGTGCTCGTTCGTGTACCGGGTCCCGAGCAAGGAGGCGCTCTGGAAGTCGGGGGCTTCATCCGGCTTCTTTCGCGGCTCTCGAAGGAGCTGGTGCCACGTGAACAGCGCAGCGCCGAGCGCCCCGCCCGCATCTCCAGCTGCCGGTTGAACCCAAACCTGGTCGAAGCAACCATCCCGAAGGATCTTCCCGTTTCCGACGCAATTGAGGGCCACGCCCCCCGCCATCACGAGGTTCTTCATCCCGGTCTGCTTCGCGAGGTGCCGCGCCGTGCGCAGGACCACCTCCTCGGTGACGGCCTGGATCGACGCCGCGATGTGCATCTCCCGCTCCGTGATCGGCGTCTCCGACTTCCTCGGGGGGCCACCGAACAGGCTGTCCATCTTCGGCGAGGTCATCGTCAGCCCCTGGCAATAGTTGAAGTAGGACATGTCCATTCGGAACGAACCGTCCTCCTTCAGATCCAGGAGCTTCTCGATCATCAAATCCTTGTAGATCGGGTCTCCGTAGGGGGCGAGACCCATGAGCTTGTACTCACCCGAGTTGACCTTGAACCCAGTGAAGTACGTGAATGCGGAGTACAGGAGGCCGATGGAGTGAGGAAAGCGGAGCTCGTGGGTCAGCTCCATGCGGTTTCCTCGCCCAACTCCAAGGCTGGCCGTCGCCCACTCGCCCACCCCATCGAGGGTGAGGATCGCCGCCTCCTCGAATGGGCTTGGAAAGAACGCGCTCGCGGCGTGGGATTCGTGGTGCTCCATGAAGATGTATCGGCCCTTGTACTCTTTTCGAAGGCCCCGATCGATCTCCCTTGGGTGGTGCAGCTTCTGCCTCAGCCACAGCGGGATGGCCTTGAGGAAGGACCGAAAGCCAACGGGAGCGTAGGATAGATAGGTCTCGAGGAGACGGTCGAACTTCAGCAGGGGCTTGTCGTAGAACGCGACGTGATCGATCTGGCTCGGGCCGATGCCTGCTTCGGCCAAGCAGAAGTCGATGGCGTGCACCGGGAACCGGTAGTCATGCTTCTTCCTCGTGAACCGCTCTTCCTGCGCCGCAGCGACGATCGCGCCGTCCCGCACCAAACATGCGGCGCTGTCGTGGTAAAACGCAGAAATTCCCAATATGTAGGTCATGTCCCCCTCGAACCCTACGCCCTGGGTGCCTCCGCCCTGGGCGCGAGGATGGAGGTCGCACGTGCGCAACCCCGAATCAACCGTGAGGCAGTGAAGATGCGTCACCGTTGGGTGACGGTTTTGCGTGTCTCAGCGCCGATCGTGGAACTTGGCCCCGGCGGCAGCGCGGGTCCGCATCCCTTCCGGTGGGGAAAAACGCGCTCCGTGCCGGGCGGCGAGCACCTCGGCCCGCGCGAGCGCCTCGGGCAAACCGAGGCCGTCGAGGTAGGAGAGCACCCCCCCGGTGAACGGAGGAAAGCCCCAGCCTAGGATCGAGCCCACGTCGGCGTCGGCCGGGTGGTCGAGCACCCCTTCCTCGAGGCAGCGGACCGCCTCGATGGCCTGAACGAGCAGGAGCCGCTCTCCGAGCGCCTCCGCCGAGAACGCTTCGGGTGCCGCTGGAAACAGGTCCGCGAGGCCAGGCCAGAGGCGCTTGTGCTCCCCCGCTGGGTAGTCGTAGAACCCTGCGCCCACCTTCTTTCCAACCCGGCCGCGCTCCATCAGGGCCCGCACGACCGGCGCTGATGGAGGCGCCACATAGGCCGGGCCGAGGTCGGCTTCGGTCGCCGCCTCGACGCGCGCCACCAGCTCGAGCGAGACCTCGTCGGCGAGCGCGAGCGGGCCCACCGGCATCCCCGCGCGCCGCCCCGCGTTCTCGATGAGCGCCGGCGGGACCCCCTCGAGCAGGAGCGACAGCCCCTCGGCGACGTAGGTCCCGAACACTCGGCTGGTGAAGAACCCCCGGCGATCGTGAACGACGATCGGGGTCTTGCCCAAAAGCCGGACCAGGTCGAGGCTGCTGGCCACGGTCCGGTCGCTGGTCTTCGCGCCGCGTATCACTTCGACAAGCGGCATCTTCTCGACGGGCGAGAAGAAGTGAAGGCCGACGAACCGCTCCGGGGCGGGGAAAGCCTCGGCGAGGCTGCCAATGGGGAGCGTGCTCGTGTTCGAGGCGAAGATCGCGTCTTCACCCAGGTGGGCCGCGGCCCTCTTCGTCACCTCCGCCTTCACCGCTCGATCTTCGTATACGGCCTCGATGACGATATCCGCGCCGGCGAGCCGCGGGAACTCGGTTGTCGTCTCGATGCGCCCGAGCAGCCGCTCGACCTCGGCGGCGTCGAGCCGACGGCGCCGCTTCTGCTCCTCGAGCAGCGCGCGGACCTTGGCCTTTCCGGCCTCGGCCTGCTCCAGGGTCGCGTCGAGCAGCACCACCTCGAGCCCGGCAATCGCCGCCTGGTACGCGATCCCGGCCCCCATCATGCCCGCGCCGAGAACGCCGGTACGGCGAAAGCGCGCAGTCGGTATCCCCGCCGGCCGCCGCTCGAGCCGATTCGCGGCCCCGATGGCGAAGAACAGGGTCCGCACCATGTTGGCCGCGACCGGGCCGCGGGCGATCTCGACGAATCGGCGCGCCTCGTACTTCGAGCCCTGATCGATGTCCATCTGCAGGCCGTGGTAGACGCATGCCATGATGGCGCGCGGCGCCGGATGGTTGCCCCAGGTCTTCTTGCGAAGCAGCGCGTTGCCGCCGATGAACGTCTCGTAGCCCCGCGGCGACTGGATCTCACCGCCGGGGATGCGAAACCCAGGCTCGTCCCATGGCTGCCTCGCGCCGGCGCGAAGCGCCGCCGACCGCGCGACCTCGAGCAGGCGCTCGGCCTCCACCACCTCGTGCACGAGGCCCTTCTTCTCGGCCGCTCGGGGCGGGAGCGTCTTGCCCTCGGTCATCAAAGCGAGCGCGTCCCTGGCCCCGAGGAGCCGGGCGAGTCGCTGCGTCCCTCCTCCGCCAGGGATGAGGCCGATCTTGACTTCGGGCAGCCCGATTCGGGCGGCCGGGCGGTCGGCGGCGACGCGATGGTGGCACGCGAGCGCGAGCTCGAACCCCCCACCGAGCGCGGTCCCATCGAGCGCGGCCACGAGCCGCTTCCCCGATGTCTCCATCCGCCGAAGCACCGCCTTGAACCGGAGGTTCATCGCGAGCAGAGCCCCTGGGTCCATGCTGGCCGCATCCCTCAGAAGAGCGAGGTCGGCCCCGGCGATGAAGTCCTTTTTGGCCGAGGCCACGACGATGCCTCGGACCTCGGGATCCGCGAGCGCGGTCTCGAGCCGGGCGGAGAACGCGGCCATGCTCGACTCGTTCAAGACGTTGACCGACCCGGGCATGTCCCAACTGAGGGTGGCCACCCCATCCCGGTCTACTTCGTAGCCGATGAGTTCGTTCACGGGTCAAACCCTCTCGATGATGGTGGCGACGCCCATCCCGGCGCCGACGCACAGCGTCACGAGCGCGGTCTTCAGGCCCGTCCGCTCGAGCTCGTCGAGCGCGGTGCCGAGCAGCATCGCCCCGGTGGCGCCGAGCGGGTGACCGAGCGCGATCGCGCCGCCATTCGGGTTCACGCGCTCCCGGTCCACCGGCAGCGCCTGCATGAACCGGAGCACGACCGCGGCGAAAGCCTCGTTGACCTCCCAGATGTCGATGTCCCTTGCCGCCATCCCCGCCCGGGCGAGCGCCTTCTTCGCCGCCCACTCCGGCCCGGTCAGCATGATCGTGGGCTCGGTCCCGACCGCCGCGAAGCTGACGAATCGGGCCCGCGGCGATAGATTCGCCCGTCGCCCTGCCGCTTCGCTGCCGATGAGCACCGCCGCCGCCCCATCCACGATGCCCGATGAGTTGCCGGCGTGGTGCACGTGCTCGATCCGCTCGAGCTCGGGGTAGCGCTGAAGCGCGACTTGGTCGAACCCAGCCATCTCGGCGAGCGCGGCAAACGATGGGGAGAGCTGGGAGAGCGACGAAAGGCTCGCGTCGGGCCGCACATGTTCGTCCCGGTCGAGCACCGTCAGCCCGGAGCCGTCCTTCACCGGGAGCACCGAGCGAGAAAAACGCCCTTCTTCCCACGCCCGGGTGGCCCGGCGGTGGCTCTCGACCGCGAACCCATCGAGCTCGGACCGGGTGAAGCCGAACTTCGTGGCGAGCAAGTCGGCCGAGACCCCTTGTGGGATGAAATACAGCGGGACCGCGACCTCCGGGTCGGCCGGCCAGGCTCCGCCCGCGGACAGCATCGGCACCCGGGACATGTGCTCGACCCCGCCGCCGATCACGAGGTCGTGCTGCCCCGCCTTCACCGTCGCCGCGGCGAGGTTGCACGCTTCGAGCCCGGACGCGCAAAACCGGTTCACCTGCGTTCCGGCCACTGACTCGGCATACCCGGAGTAAAGCGCCCCAACCCGGGCGATGTTCGCGCCTTGGTCCTTCACCGGCTCGACGCAGCCGAGGATCACGTCGTCCACGAGCGCGGTATCGAGCCGGTTTCGCTCCCGGAGCCCAGCCAGGCTCGTCTTCACGAGGTCGATCGGCGACACCGCGTGCAGCCCGCCGCTCGGCTTTCCGCGGCCCCGCGGCGTGCGCACCGCGTCAAATATATACGCGTCGATCATGCT
>DAIQNR010000078.1:9339-27348 GCA_036788295.1 Myxococcota bacterium | reverse complement strand
AGCCCGGCCCGGCGCTGGACCGCTTCGACCGCGGCTCGGGTCCCTTTTCCAAACCAGCCGTCGACCTCGACCGGCTCCCCGGCGAAGGTCGCGAGCGCCTCTTGCAGCGCGGCCACCGCTTCGCCCGACATGCGCTCGGACAGGACCGCCTCGCCTGCCTCCACCTCCGCGAGCGGCGGGGCTGGGACCCACGACCGGTCCCGCGCGAGCAGGCGCTCGAGGCTCTCCCGGTTCGCGATCCCAGTGGGCTCGAGGCCGGCCGAGCGCTGGAAAGCTTCGAGGTAGCCCCTCGTGGTCGGTCCGAGCTGCCCGGTGAGGCCGCCGCCGGCCATTGAGAGCCGGCGCTGCAACTCGAGCACCGCTGGGCCCTCATCGTTCGGCCGAAGCGCGCCGTCGGGTCGGGCGAGCGCGGTGCCGAGCGCCGCGGCGCCCTCGAGGCCGGGAGGCGGCCAGCGCGGGAGTTCGACCGCCCCTCGGAAGTCAGCCCTCAGGGCGAGCGCCCGGGCCCAGACGTCGGCGGAGAAGTCATCCCCAGTGGTCCCGATGTCCATGCGCTCGATGCTCTGCACGTTGGAAATGCCTGAGTTGTACGCGACGAGCGCTCCCCGAAGCTGCTGTTCTTCCTGCCAGCTCGGGTGGCGGGCCTCGACCTGAGCTTTGTACCCATCGAGGATCCCGGCGGCCTGCCGGAGGTGGGCCTCGCCCCAAGGGCCGCCCTCGGTGCGCTGGACATGAAATCGCCGGTCCACCTGGGCCACGCCGAACGCGTTGCCCCGGTCGCCCCGCCCCTCGCTGTCGAGCAGCAGCCCCGCCCGCGACTCCCGGCTGATGAGCGCGGCGAACAGCGCGGGGGGAAGATCGAAGTCGGCGGCGACCCGCTCGATCAAGCCCCGGTGAGAGAGAAGCCGCGCCCGGTCCGCTTCGGCGAGCGCCCTCGACGCCTCCACGCCGGACCCGCCAAGTCCCTGGCGCCGGGCGTGGTGGGGGCTCAGACCCGTCGGCTCGTAGCGGTCGAGCACTGTGTTCGGGTCAGGCAGAGCCAGGAGCGCGGCGGAAGCCTCGAATCGGTCGACCGGGGCGGATGCCGTCGGTGCATCGACCGACGCCGGCGATGGGATGGGCTCCACCGGGTACACGGTGGACACGGACGCGATTCGGATCATCCAGGGGGATACGGCAAGGTCCATGCCGCCGGGCACGGGGCCGCCCTTGCCCCCCGGGCGGCCTCGACCTGTCGGCCAGAACCAACGGATCGTCGCTTGGGCCGGACGATCCCTCCGCTTCAGGGCTCTTCGAAGAGGCCGTCCATGTGCCTCGCGAAGCGGCCCGATTGGGCAGGGTGCACCGGCTCCGAGCTCGGCCACGGCCAGCCGCCGAAGTGGGTGCGCTGGTAGTCCGCGATCGCTTGGCCTATGTCGGCCCTGGTGTTCATCACGAACGGCCCGTGCTGGACCACCGGCTCGGCGATCGGCCGCCCCTGGAGCATCAAGAGCTCGGCGGGACGGTCGCCGTTTTCGAGCTCGACCAAAGGGGCGCCATCGAAATCGATCGCGGCGTGCTCGGAGAGGGAGTGGCCATCGACGGACAGCACGTCCCCGGCGAAGAAGTACAGGGATCGCTCGACCCCGGGGCTGGCCGGTGGGATGCGGAACTGGGCGTTCGGCTCGAGGCGCAAAGTCCAGATCGCGACCTCGTTCTGCGGGTCGGCGGCCCAGCTCTTTGGCGGTGGGTTCGGCGCCTCCACCTGCTCGTGTCGACCGGCGACGGTGACGAGCTCGGTCCTTCGCCCGGCGCCGTCGAGGAGGACGTGGCGCGGGATCTTGGGCGCGAACAACATCCGGAAGTGGGGCTCGACCATCTTGTGGCGCGCCGGTAGGTTCAGCCAGATCTGGAACAGCTCGACCGTGTTGGGCTGTTCGGCCGATAGAAGAGGAAACATCTCGGCGTGCACGATGCCGCGCCCGGCGGTCATCCACTGCACGTCTCCTTCCCCGAAGCGGGCGGCAGCGCCCAGGGAGTCGGAGTGGTCGATGTGGCCCTGGCGGGCGATGGTCACGGTCTCGAAGCCGCGGTGGGGATGGGCCGGAAAGCCTGGGACCACCTCGCCATGGTACATGCGCCAGCCGTCTTTGCCCTCGAAGTCCGAGCCCAGGTCTCGACCGGCCAACGACGCCTGAGGCCCAAGTCGGGCGTTGCCCTTCGGGTAGCGGTCGAGGTGGTGCACGCAAAAGAGGAACGGATCCCGGGTCGCCCACGGGAAGCCGAGGGGTCCGGTTTGAAATCGCTGCGGGGCCATCGACATGTTGTACGGGGCCGCCGCCGACGGCGCATCCGTTTCCTGGGGTTGACTCCGACGCTCGGCTGCTTCAAGTCTGAAGGTTCAAGGGACGAAGTTGAACGGTTTGCCGCCCCTAAGCGCCGCTGGGGTCTCCGGCGGCCGATGAAGACGCTCGATGGTGGATGAGGCAGCCAGGGAGGCGATCGTCTGTCGGCTCGACCAGAACCTGGTCGTCGGTGCCGGCGCGGGCTCGGGCAAGACCTCGGTGCTGGTGGACCGGGTCGTGGCGCTGCTCGAGTCGGGGGTGGAGCCGGAGAAGATCGCGGTCATCACCTTCACCGAGGCGGCGGCGAGCGAGGCCCGGCGCCGGGTCTTCGACCGGGTTTTCGCCCGGCTGTCCGGGGCCTCGGTCACCGGCTACCTTCCCGAACCGAGCGAGGCTTCGCGATCCCACCTGAAGCGGGCCGCGGATCGCTTGGGGTCGCTGCCGGTGCGCACCCTCCACGGCTTCGCGCTCGACCTGCTCGAAGCGGAGGCGCTCGAGGCCGGGTGGCTTCCCGGCGCGACGCTCGAGGACGCGGAGGTTGGTCGCGACCTCGTCCCGGCGGCGCGCCGGATGTGGTGGCCGCAGCTCGACCGCGCCGACCCCGAGCTGTCGCTTCTGGTGCGAGGGCTGGTGTCGGGCGCGGACATCGATCAGGCGGCGCGGCGGCTGCTTCAGTTTCGGGACCTCTCCGCGGTCGGGGGATGTCCCGAGGCCGGCCCGCCCTGGGAAAGCGTCGCGTCGGCCCTGTCTCGAGCGGACGAGGCGGCAAATGTTTGCGTCAACCCAGACTGCCGCCTGCTCGGCGCGCTCCTGCCGTTCTTCGAGCAGTGCCGCCGCGCCCTGGAGGACAAGGATGGGCTCGCGCTCCTCGAGCTCGACCCGCCCAAGACCGGAAACCTCGGTCAGGCCCGGGACTGGGGGAGGGACGGCAAGAAGCGGTTCATTGGCTGCGCGGCCGAGCTGAAGGCGCTCATCGCCGCCGAGCGGGCGCGCCTTCACCGGGAGCTGCTCGTTCGGCTCTCGGCGGAGCTGCTGCCCCGAATCGAAGCCGCAAAGAGGGAGCAGGGCGCGTTCGCGTACGACGACTTGCTCTTTCTGGCCGTTCGTCTGCTCGAAGAGAAGAGCGCCGCGCGGGCTCGGCTTCGCCGCCGCTACGGCCGCCTGCTCGTGGACGAGGTCCAGGACACCGACCCGCTTCAGGCCCGCATCGTCTCCCTGTTGACCCGGGCGGTCGATGACCCGAGCGGCCCGTGGACGAAGCACGACATCGAGCCCGGCCGCCTGTTCGTGGTCGGAGATCCGAAGCAATCGATCTATCGGTTCCGCCGGGCCGACCCGCGCAGCTTCGGCGAGATCGCCCAAGTGGTCGGAAAGGGCAACGAGGCGGTCGAGCTCGTCCGCAACTTTCGGTCGGTGCCGGGCATCCTGGACTTCGTGAACCACACATTCGGTGGGATGGAGGGGTATGTACCGCTCGTCGCGACCCGGGCTCCTGCCGATTTGCCGGCGGTGGTGGGCCTGTCCACGGATGGGGCGGAGGGGGTGGACGAAGCGGAGGCGGTGACCCGCCACCTCTTGTCGCTCGCCCGCTCGGGGCAGGTGTGGGATACGCGGGCTGGGAAGTTGCGGCGGTTCGAGTTTGGGGACGCGATGGTGCTCTTGCCGGCGTGGACCCACGCCGAGACCCTGCACGATAGGATGTCGAGCGCAGGGATCCCCTCGTTCGTGGCCGGTGGCCGCGCGTTTTTTCTTCGGGACGAGGTTCGCCTGGCCCTCGCCGGGCTGAACGCGCTCGAAAACCCCCTGCACACCGAGGCGGTGGTGTTCGTGCTCCGGGGCTTGTTCGGCTGCACCGCCGAGGATCTCGCTCGGCACAAAGCCGCGGGGGGGACGTGGTGGTCGGCGGGTTCTCGGCCGGGACCGGTGGCGGAGGCGCTCAGGGTCTTGGCCGCCGTGCGGCGGATCGGGGGCGGGCTGGTCGTTCGCCTCGACGCGCTGCTCGAAAGGAGCGGGGCGCCGCTCGTTTGGGCCATCGGCAAGAGGCCGGTCGGGGTCGCGGCGAACCTCGACAAGGTTCGGGAGCTCATTCGACGGTTCGAGACCGAAGGAGCGGGGCCCAAAGAAGTCTTGGAGCGCCTCGACGAGCTCAACCGGTCCTCCCCGGAGGAAGACCTCCCGCTTCGCCCGTTTTCGGCGAGCGCGGTCGAGATCACGACGCTCTTTCAGGCCAAAGGCAGAGAGAAGCCGGTCGTGGTGCTCGCCTTCATGTCGAGGGCAAAGAGGGTGGACGACGGGTTCGTGGACCGGGCCGACAACCGGTTGACGGTGAAGGTCGGATGCCTTGCCCCGCTCGATTACGACGAGCGAAGGAAGAGAGAAGAAGAGGAGATCGACGCGGAGCGCCAGCGGTGGATGTACGTGGCGGCGACGCGCGCCAAGGACCAGCTCGCGTTCATCCTCCCCGGCGAACAGGCGAGAAAGGAATCCCTCGTCGCCCGATACTTCGGGCCAGGCGCGGAGCTTCGGGCGCGCGTCCTTTCGGTCCCGGTCGAAGGACTCCCCTCTGCCCCGGCGGAAGAAGGCGCTTTTTCCACCCTTGGCCCGCTGGTGGACGAAGCGATCTGCGCCGCGAAGAGCGCCGATCGGCCCGATCCTTCGATCTCGGCCCGGGCAGCGGCGGTCGCCGACGCCCAGGGCCGATGCATGGGTTTCAAGAGCGTGCGCGACGTGGCCAAGCAGCGGCTCGAAGCCAGGCGCGGGGCACTTCGGTTCGAGAAGACGGGCGCTGGGCCGGCGGTGGGCAAAGCGGTCCACCGGGTCATGGAGGCGCTCGACCTCTCGCTCCCTCGGGCGTCGGTGGAGGACGACGCGCTCGAGCTTCTCCCTCGGTTTTCGGTGCTCGAGCGGCTCACCCCCGAGGAGATGAGGACCGCCGAGGCGATCCTCATCGGTCTATTGGGCCAAGGGATTCTCGACGAGATCCGGGACGCGACCGAATGCTGGCAGGAGGTCCCGTTTGCCCACCCCCGCGTCGGGCGGACGGGCAGCTTCGTCACCGGAGTGATCGACCTTTGCTTCTCGGTGGACGAGCAGCAGCGCCGCTGGGTCGTCGTGGACTGGAAGACCGACCGGCCAGCCAAGGGCAGCGCGGGCGAAGCGTCCTACCGGGAGCAGGTCCGCCTGTACGCACAGGCCCTCATCCGGCTCCGCGTCCACCGGGATCCTTCCGAGGTTCGCACGGTGCTGGTGGGGCCGGTGGCGGCCGAACCGAGCGACGGTCCGTGGCTGGATCGGGTGCCGGCGTCGCTGCAGGCATCCCTGCTCGATTTCGTGTCCGCGGGGGGCCCCGCCCCGGAGGTGGACGGGGGCCCGGACGCGCCGGTCCTGCTCGTTTGGCAAGAGGCCCGGGTCGCCGTCTCGGTCGGAGCCGACGCCGCTGCCTCCGCGCTCGCCGAGGCCGGATACCGGGTCGAATCCCTGACGGAAGAGGCATCCGTTCTGCCTGACTTCTGGGCAGAAATCGGCCTCGAGCAGAGCGCTTCCCCCGGCCGGGCGTAGGACCCGCGCGCTTGTGCGGCGGGACTCTCAGCACTCGACGAGCGATACGGCGAGCCCGCCGAGGCTCGTCTCCTTGTACTTCGACGACATGTCCGCCCCGGTGCGGCGAACGGTGTCGATCGCTTCGTCGAGGCTTATCCGGTGCTCGCCGTCCTCGTGCAGGGCGAGCCGGGCCGCGCCCACCGCCTTGGCCGCGCCAAACCCATTTCGCTCGATGCATGGGACTTGCACGAGTCCCCTCACCGGGTCGCAGGTGAGGCCCAGGTGGTGCTCGATCGCGATCTCCGCCGCTTGCTCGACCTGGGCCGGGCTCCCGCCGGACAGCGCACAGAGCCCGGCCGCGGCCATCGAGGCCGCCGACCCGACTTCCCCTTGGCATCCCACTTCGGCCCCGGAGATCGAGGCGTTCTGCTTGAAGAGGCTCCCGACGGCGGCGGCGGTGAGAAAGTATGTCCTCAAGTCTTCGGGAGTGGGTTCTTGGGCGTCGGCGCAAAAGCGCAGCCAGTAGGAGAACACGGCGGGCACGATGCCAGCGGCGCCGTTCGTGGGCGCGGTCACGACCCGCCCGCCGGCCGCGTTCTCTTCGTTCACGGCCATGGCCCAGACGTGAACCCAATCGATTGGGTTCGGGGGGCCCTTCGGCCCGAGGCCGGTCGAGAGCCGGCGAAACAGCGCCGGGGCCCGGCGCCGCACCGAGAGGCCGCCGGGAAGGATGCCCTCGTGGGTCAGCCCCCGCTCGATGCAGGCGGACATGACCGACCAGATGCGCTGAAGGCCGAGATCGATGTCCTCGTCGCTGCGCAGCTCGCGCTCGTTGTCGAAGATCAGCTCGGCGATGGACGCGCCGCGCTGCCGGCACCTCGCGAGCAGCATTCGCGCGCTCGAGAACCGGTGGGGCACATCCTGCTCGGCGGAGGGGTGCGCGGCGCCTCCGAGGTCCTCTGGCCGGCTGATGAACCCACCGCCCACCGAGTACCAAGTCTGGGAGAACAGCAGGTCCTGGGCGCCAGAAGCCGAGGAGCTCGCGGCGTCTTCGTCCACCGAAGAGGAGGCTTCATTCGTGCCCACGGCATCGAATCTCACCTCGTTCGGGTGGGCGCCCACCGCTCGCTCGGTGTCGAATATGAGGTCGCGCTGCACCAGAAACCGGATCGGGCCCTGCTCCTCCGGGCGCAGGATGAGGCCGCTCGACTGGGCCGAGCGCCACGCGGCGTCGGCTCGATCCCGGTCGAAGTCGGCTGGGTCGATTCCGGCGAGCCCCCACACCACCGCTCGATCGGTGTGGTGGCCCCGCCCCGTGTGGGCGAGCGATCCGAACAGGGTCACCCTGGCCCCGGCCCCGGGCGGAAGCCGCCGAGAGAACGCGAGCGCGGCCCGCATCGGCCCCACCGTGTGGGACGACGATGGGCCCACCCCCACCTTGAATAGGTCGAAAACGCTGATGAACCCCATGTCCGCCCCTCCCCCGGGCTCTCTTCCATCTTGGGCGCTTGCGGCCTCGGCCGCAAGCGCGGTCGCAGGCGAACCTGCATCGTGAGGAACGGCCGCACTTCGGCGCTGGCGAAGCCGCACTTCGGGGCCGGCGAGGCGCCTTCGGGAGGGGGGGCGTTCGAGCCGGCGGGCGGTTTGACGGAGACGGAGGCGGTGGTCCAGATTCGGGAGGTGGACGTCTGGCTGTGGATGATGAAGGGGCTTCGGGCGGCCCTTCGGCTCGGCCGTAGCCTGCCTTCTTCGCCCGACGAGGCGGCGAGACTCCTCGGTGACATCCTGGCGCGGCAGGAGGAGGAGCCCCTGGAGCGGCCGCCGGCGTCGGCGAGGCGGGCGGCCGGCGATTCACCGATGCTCCCCCCAAAGAGCCGTGCTCTTGCGGCGCCGGTCGTTGGCGAGATGGCGCCGCGGTGCCCGGAGGATGCCTCTGAGCTCGAAGTTCGGGGCGACGCCCACGCCTGCCCGAGCTGCGGCGGGTTGTTCGTGCCGAGCCCGGCCGCGGCCCGCATCGATGAGGAGCCGGAGCGGTTCTCGGGGCTCGACACCTCGGCCGCGCCGGCCGAGGCGGCAGGGCGACCGGCGACCGGCTACCGCCGCTGCCCGGTGTGCTCGACGATGATGAGTCGATTCAATTACGGGAAGGTGTCCGGCGTCCTGGTCGACCGCTGCCCGGCCCATGGGGTCTGGTTCGATCAAGGGGAGCTGACCGCGGTGCTCTCGTTTCTGAAGGGGGGCGGCGAGGCGAAGACGGCGGCCTTCGAGGCGAAGGAGGCCCTCTTTCAGCCGAGGCAGGCCGAGAAGGTCGCCGAGCTGAGCGCGCGGTTCCCCTCGGGGCGCTACTCGCTGCGCCGCTGGTTGAACCCAGACGACGATTGAGCGCTCCGGGTGCGGGGGCGAGCGCCGGCGCTTCCCCCGCGCCGGCAGTGGGCGTAGGCCGTCGGCCATGAAGATCGGAATTCGGCGGGAGGACAAATCGGTGTGGGAGGCCCGGATCCCCATCGTGCCCGAGCACATCGCCGAGCTTCGGGACGCCGGGGTGCGGGTGAAGGTGCAGCCGTCGGCGCAGCGGGTGTTCACCGAAGAGGAGCTCCGGTTGGCCGGAGCGGAGGTGAGCGAGGATCTTTCCGATTGCGGCGTGATCCTCGGGGTCAAGGAGATCCCGATCGACCGGCTCGAGCCAGGCAAGGTCTACGTCTTCTTTGCCCACGTCATCAAGGGCCAGCCCTACAACATGCCCATGCTCCGCCGGCTGATGGAGCTCCGGTCGAGCCTCATCGACTACGAGCGCATCGTGGACGCAGAGGGCCGGCGGCTCGTCTCCTTCAGCCGCTTCGCCGGGATGGCCGGCCTCATCGACAGCCTCTGGGCGTACGGCCAGCGTCTCGTCCTCGACGGCGAGCCCACCCCGCTGTCCGACCTCCACCAAGCGCTTCACTACCCATCGCTCGACGCGGCGCGGGCCCACCTCGAGTCGGTCGCGCGCCGGCACCGGGAGGCGGGCGGCCCTCCGGTGGTCATCGCCCTGACCGGAATGGGCCGGGTCTCTCGGGGTGCGCTCGAGGTGGCCCGCTGCCTCGAGCCGAACCTCATCTCTCCGGCCCACCTATCCGAGCCCCCGGGCCCTGGCTTTCATCTCGTGCTGCTCGATGTCCCCGATTTGGTGGTCCGCCGTGACGGCGGCTTCGTCGATCCGCTCGAGTACCGAACCCACCCAGACCGGTATGAGAGCGCGTTTCCAGCCTACATGCCGTACATCGACCTGCTCTTGAACGGAATCTATTGGGAGCCGCAGTACCCGCGGCTCATCACGAAGAAGACCATCGAGAGCTCGTGGCGACCGGGGGAGAAGCCGCGGCTGCGGGTCATCGGCGATGTCTCCTGCGACATCGAGGGCTCGGTCGAGATCACGGTTCGAGCCTGCGATCCGGGCTCCCCCACGTTCGTGTGGGATGTGGACCGAGGCGAGGCGGTGCCCGGGCTGGCGGGGCGGGGCCCGGTGGTCATGGCCACCGACATCCTCCCCACGGAGTTGCCGCGGGAGGCATCGTTCGCGTTCAGCGAGGCGCTGGTGGACATCATCCCCGCGCTCGCCGCGGCCGACCCGATGGCGTCGCTCGAAGCGTGGCGGCTTCCGCCGGAGCTGTCCCGGGCGGTGATCCTGCACCAGGGCGAACTCACCCCGGAGTACCGGTACCTCGAAGCGCACCTCTCTGCTCGATGAACCGGAGGCCTTCCGCCTCGACCGCGGGCAGGAGCCGCTCGACCAGCGCCGCTTCGGTCGGGATCGGGCACCCGAGCACCGCGGGCGGTCCCCGGAGCAGCTCGATCGCGGCGATCGCGGCGGGAAGCCCCACCGTCTTGGCCATCGCGGTCGTCTTTCCGGGCATGCCTCTCTCGACGAGCGTCGTTAGGTATTCGACCGGCCCGTCCGGGCCGTCGGCGAGCACTTCGTGGTGCAAAATCACGAGGTCGCTCGACCCTTCGGGCAGCGCGAGCCGGGAGGACAGCAGCCGGGCGAGGGCCTCGGCCGGGGTGCGGGCGTCGGGCGCGAGGTCGGCGATGCGCTCCTCCGAGAACAGCCCCAGCCACTCGAGCCGGTCGAGCGCGGTGGCGCCAGGGTGAAGACCGAGCGCCCGCGCCATGCCCTCCCGACCCCGCTCACCGGGGGCGAGGAACACCTCGACGAGCTGCCGCCACCGAAGACCGGGGAGATCGGGAATCTGGACCTCCTCGTTCGCGAGACCCAGCGCGGCCACGGCCCACCACGCCTCGCAAAACCCAGGGTGGCGAAGGGTGGCCCGGATCATGGTCCTTGCCTCCTCTACGCCGTACAGCGGCAGGTAGGACAGCGAATCCCGGTTCGCGTACGCCTCCATCGGGCCGACGCCAGGGACATCCACCGGCCAGGTTCGGCGCAGGACCTCCGGGTAGGGGATGACTTTGGTTTGGCCCTGCACCCTCAGCCGGGCGCCGGCCAACCCCGCCATCACTACGTTTCGGGGGTTCCAGGTGATGGCGTAGCCAAAGGGGTTCGTGCCTCGCTCGGCTACGCCGCTGCCGTAGGAAGACAAGCTGCGGACGATGGCTCCGTCGGCCCTGACCTGGCCGAGGAGCCGGGTCGCGGACAGATGGTCGAGCCCCGGATCGAGCCCGAGCTCCGACCAGAGGCCGATCCCCCTGGCTCGGGCGGCAGCGTCGAGGTCGAGCAGGCCGGGGGAGCGGTAGGACGCCGAGACCATCGACCGGCCGAGCTCGACGCAGCGCTCGGCGACCGGGACCTGAAAGGGCGGGGTGAGCAGGTTGACGACGACATCGGCGGCCCCGATGAGCGCGCCGAGCCGGGCGGCGTCGTTCGCGTCGAGGAGCGCCGCCGCTCCTCGGGGGTGCCCGCCCACCCGGCGCTCGGCGAGCGCGATGTCCCGGTCGGCCACGGTGACGGCGACGTTCGGCTCCTCGAGCAGCCGACCGATGAGAAACGGGGTGCTCTGGCCAGCCCCCAGGACCAAGGCGCGCTTCATCGCTCGCCGGTCATGGCACGGCCGCCGTCGCCGGCAAAGCCCTCGGTTTCTCGCGGTCGTCGCCCCGAGCGCCCGCTTTTCGGCCGCGATGCCGACGCCGGGGACTCCCGACTCGGCCGCAGGGCTGCTAAGGGCCCTCCATGCGCTCGAGACGCTATGCGCCGCTCCTCGCCCTCGCGCTGTGGGGGTGCCCGGCGAAGCGACCCACCCTGGAGACGAAGATGGACCGCTACCCCGAAGCCCCCCGCGGCGACGTCGTCGACGAGTACCACGGCACCCGCGTGCCCGACCCGTACCGCTGGCTCGAAGACCCGGACAGTCCCGAGAGCCGGGCTTGGATCGAGGCCCAAAACGAGCTCACCTTCGCCCACCTGGCCAAGATCTCGGTCCGGGATCCGCTGAAGGCGCGCTTGACCGAGCTGTGGAACTACGAGCGCTACGGCTCCCCGTTCTTCGAAGGCGCGGGAAAGAACCGCCGCTTCTTCTTCTTCAAGAACGACGGGCTTCAAAACCAGTCCGTCCTGTGGGTCGCGCCGGCGGCCGAGGAGGAGCCTCGGGTGCTGCTCGACCCAAACCAGTTCTCGAAGGACGGGACGAGCAGCCTGTCGTCGATGAAGGTCTCGAAAGACGGCACCCGGCTCGCCTACTCGGTCTCGACCGGCGGCAGCGACTGGGTGGAGTGGAGGGTTCGAGACATCGAAAAGGCCGAGGACCTCGAGGACCGGGTGCGCTGGTCGAAGTTCTCGGGGGCGAGCTTCAGCCCCGACGGCGCTGGGTTCTTCTACTCCCGCTACCCGGAGCCCGAAGAGGGCGCGGACCTCGAGCAGGCGAACTACTTTCACAAGGTCTACTTTCACCGCATCGGCGAGCCGCAGGACGACGACCGGCTGGTGTTCGAGGACAAGGACCACCCAAAACGTGGGTTTTCGGCCCACGTCACCGAAGACGGGGCGTATTTGGTGCTGCACGTCTGGGAAGGCACCGACCGCCGAAACCGGCTCTACTTCCACCCCATCGGAAAGGCCGGGGTCGATGGCCTGAAGCAAGAGAACTTCGTCAGGCTGTTCGACGAGTTCGACGCCTCCTACGACTTCGTAGGCAACGTCGGCTCCCGGTTCTTCATCTTGACCGACAAGGACGCCCCGAGGCGGCGGCTGGTCGCGGTCGACGTGGCTGCCTTCGAGGCCGGCGCTGCGCCGAAGCTCGAAGAGATCATCCCCGAGCCGAAGGAGGACAAACTCGAGTCGGTCGAGCTGCTCGGCGGCGGGCTCTTGGTGCGCTCGCTTCGCCGGGCGAGCGACGCGGTGAGCTTTCATGGGCTCGACGGCAAGAAGGTGCGGGACATCGAGCTTCCGGCCATCGGAACGACGAGCGGGTTCTCCGGGCGCGCGGACGACAAGAGCACCTACTACGCGTTCACCTCGTTCACGTACCCCACGGTGATCTATCGGCTCGACCTCGAGACCGGCAAATCGACGCCGTGGAAGACCCCAAAGGTGGGCTTCGATCCAGCGGACTTCGTGACCGAGCAGGTGAGTTACCCGAGCAAGGACGGGACCGAGATCCCGATGTTCGTGGTCCACAAGAAGGGCATCGAGAGAGACGGAAGCCACCCGACGTATCTGTATGGCTACGGCGGCTTCAACATCTCGCTGACGCCGGCGTTCTCGGTTGCGCTCGTGGCCTGGCTCGAGCGAGGCGGGGTCTACGCGCAGCCTTCGCTTCGGGGTGGCGGAGAATTCGGCGAGGCTTGGCACGAAGCGGGCATGCTGAAGAAGAAGCAGACCGTGTTCGATGACTTCGCCTACGCCGCGAAGTACCTCGTGAAGGAAGGCTACACAAAAAGCGAGAAGATCGGTATCGGCGGGGGCAGCAATGGCGGCCTGCTCGTTGGGGCTTCCATCACCCAGAACCCGAAGCTCTTTGGCGCGGCGGTGATGATGGTGGGCGTGCTCGACATGCTCCGTTTTCACAAGTTCACCATCGGCCACGCCTGGGTGAGCGAGTACGGGTCCGCCGAAGACCCGGAGATGTTCGAGACCCTGATGAGCTACTCGCCGCTTCACAACCTGAAGCCGGGCACCCACTATCCGCCGACCCTCATCTTCACCGCCGACCACGACGACCGGGTCGTTCCCGCCCACTCGTTCAAGTTCGCCGCCGCCCTGCAGGCCGCGCAGGCGGCGGAGGCCCCGGTGATGATCCGCATCGACACCAAGGCGGGCCACGGCGCGGGCAAGCCCACCGCGAAGCTCATCGAGGAGACGGCCGACCGCTGGGCTTTCTTGCTGGACGCGCTCGGGGGCTGAGCGCTCATCCTCGAAGGAGAAAGGCCTGGTGCTGGCCCCGGTTTCGAAAGTCCCGGGGTACCGAGTCGAGCGGCTCCACCGAGAGACCGCCAAAGGACGGCTCGAACCGCTGGTGGTGGGTCGAAAACAATATCTGGCCACCCGGGGCGAGCACGCCGAGCGCCTTGTCCACGAGCGCCCGGTGGTCCCTCCTTACGTCGAACCCTCGGTTGTCGGGCCCGCCGGTGGTGGAAAACGACGGGGGATCGACGATGACGAGGTCCCAGCGCCGCCGGTGTTTGGCGGCGTGGTCGAGAAACTGAAACGCCTCCTCTTGCACCGGCTCGTGCCGCTCGAGCGCGAGCTCGTTCTCCCGCAGGTTCGTCTTCGACCACTCGATGTACACCCGCGACAGGTCCACCGAGGTCACGTGGCTCGCTTTTCCAGCGAGGGCGGCGACCGAAAATCCCCCCGTGTAGCAAAACAGGTTGAGGACGGAGCGGCCGGCGGCCATCTGCCGGACGAGGCGCCGGTTGTCCCGCTGATCGAGGAACAAGCCGGTGTCGAGATAGTCCCTCAGGTTCACCCGGAACTTCAGGCCCCGTTCTCGCACCGCGAGCGGCCCGGGACCGCGACCCGCGCCTTCGCCGGAGGGCCGATCGGGGCTCGGGTAGCGGGCACCTGTTTTCGGGCGAGTGCGGCGGCGCTTCAGGTGAACGAAGGCGGGCGGCACATCGAGCGCGGCGGCGGCGGCGAGCCCGACGACCCGGAGCCAGTCTCCGGCGCTCTCGGTCTGGCGCCGGTGGTACTCCGCGACCACGAGCTGGCCCTCGTACCAGTCCACCACCGCTCGGACTTCCGGGATGTCCCAATCGTACAGCCGAAACGCAAACACCCCCTCCCGTTCGAAAGCGGGAGCCAGCCTCGCGTGCGCTTTTCGCACCCTCCCGGCCAGCATCTCGCCGTGTCGAGCCGCTCTTGCTTCGTCGACCGCGCCAGGGAGCGCCATGGGCGGGACACTGGCCCCCGAGAACCCGGTCTGTCGAGCGCCGGGTGGGTGAGCGCGGGCTGGGCTCGACAATAGGGTTACTCCTGATCTACGCTCCCCAGGGTGAACCAAGCGCTCGACATCGGCACCACCCTCAAGCTCGGCTGGGATACCTTCGTCCAAGCCCCTGTCGCCCTCATCCTCGGCTTTCTCGTCCTCTTGGTCCTCGGCGGGGTCAGCCTCGGCGTGTGCGCCGGACCGCTTGCGGTCGGGTACAGCCGCATGTGCCTCAAAGCCGCCCGCGGGCAGCCGGTCGAGGTGGGCGACATCTTCGATGGCTTTCAGCAGTTCGTCCCATCGCTCATCCTCTTCGTCGTTACGGTGGTGGCGGTGACGGTCGGAAGCATCCTCTTTCTGCTCCCCGGGCTCGCTGCCGCCTTCCTGACGTTCTTCGCCTTCTGGTTCATGGCCGAGGATCCCGAAATCGGGGCCATCGACTCCATTCGCGCCTCGGTCGCTTTCATCCGCCGCGACTTCGCGGCGACGCTGGTGTTCGCGCTCGTGACCTCGATCGTCGCCTCGGTCGGGAACGTGGTCGGCTTTGGGATGCTTCTCACCGGCCCGCTCGCCGCCGCGATGATCGCCCACGGCTTCGTCCGCGCCCGCGCCTTGACCAACCCGGTCCAGGTCGCCGCCTGAGCCGGCCAATCCCGCCGCTCACCTGCGCTTACGGACGTCCCTCGCCTCTGGTAGGCGGACGGGGTGAACGTCATCGACCGCGCGCTCGACCGGAGCGTGGTGTTCAGCTTCGACCGCACCGGCTTCTTCCGCCACCGACGGCGCTTTCTGGCCGAGGATCTGCAGGTCGATCTGCGGGGGCGGACGGTCGCGGTCACCGGCGCGAACGCGGGGCTTGGCCGCGCTGCCGCGGAGTCCCTGCACGAACTCGGCGCGAACGTTTGGCTCATCTGCAGGGACGGGGACCGAGGTCGCGCCGCGCTCGACGCCCTGAAAGCCAAGCCCGGGGGAGATCCACAGCTCGTGCGCGGGGATCTGTCCGACCTCGAGTCGGTAAGGCGGGTTGCGGACGCGCTCCCAGCCTCTCTCGCGGTGCTCGTTCACAACGCCGGCGTGCTCCCCCGGGCGTTTCAGCGCACCGCGGACGGCCTCGAGCTCACCTGGGCCACCAACGTGGTCGGGCCGTTCTTGCTCACGCAGCTCGTGTTGCCGCGGCTTCGGGAACAGGCCGACGCCCGGGTGATCACGGTGGCGTCGGGTGGCCTCTACGGGGTCTCGCTCGACGTGGAGGTCGCGCGGCGGGCGGCCGCGCCGGAGGGTTCAGGCCGGTTCGATGGGGTGCGGCAGTACGCCTTCACCAAGCGGGCGCAGCTCGCGTTGTCCGATCGGCTCGCCGTCCGTGAGCCGCAGGTTCGCCTTCATACCATGCACCCGGGCTGGGCCGACACCGGCGGGGTTCGGCGGTCGCTGCCCACGTTTCGGGCGGTGACCCGGCCGATCCTTCGCACCCCGGAGCAGGGCGCCGATACCATCGTGTGGCTGGCCGCGGTCGCAGCGGCCCGGCTCGAGCCAGCGACCGGGGGTTTCTGGTTCGATCGCGCCGTCGCCCCCCGCCACCTGCTGACTTCGACCGCCCGCGGCGACCGCGATGTGGACGTGCTCCTCGGGCTCGTTCGAGCGCAGGCTGGGCTTCAGTCCGGCTGAGCTCCCTTCTGCCGGGACTGGGAGTCTTTCCGAAGCATTCGATGCTCTGGAGTCAACTCGACGCGCACCCTCCAGGCTCGGTGGCCGAGACCCCGAACAGCGCGAGGGCTCGCGCTCCGTGCGGCTCGAAGACCTCGGCGAAGTCGGGGGGGACGACCGCGCGCCGAAGCGCCTTCTCGAGCGCCTCTTTCTCGACCCCCTGGGACGCGATCAGGAAGTTGATGTCCTCGAGATCCCCATCGTCGGCCCGGCACAGCTTCGAGAGGATCAGGTCGAGCGGCCCGAGGGTCGTCACGGTCAGCCGGTCAGAGCCCCAGTCTCGGTCGATGGATCGGCAGGACGACCGCCACTCGGGGGTGAGGATCTGCTGCTCGGGGCCCCAGATGTGAGAAAAATACAGGCCATGCGGCTCGAGCTCTCGATTCGTCGCCTCGAGCGCCGCTCCGAAGTCCGCCGCCTCGATCATGGACTCCACCTCGCTGTCGAGCTGGAGCACGTCGACGTCCTCCGTCGAGCGCTCTCGCCCATAGCCAAGGATCAAGGCGGCGCCGCCCATCAGCCGGAGCGAGGCGGGGCCCCGGAGGTGGCTCGCGAAGACTCGAAGGATGCGCTCGGCGGGGTTCATCATGGTTGAGCTCGGCGGCGAAGGAGGCGCCTCGCATCGTAGCGAAGCGGAGGCGGACGCGGCGATCGCGGTGGACGGCGGTGGATCGCCTCCCGGAGCGCGGCGATCGAGGGGGTGAGCTCCGCGTCCGGTATCCAGCCGACCAGCATCGCGAGGAGGTCGAGGGCGCGTTCCCGCTTCGCCCAGAGCACGAGTCGGTCTGGGTCGAAGTCTCCTCTTTGGAGGATGCGGACGACCAGCTTGAGCATCCTCGTCTCGGCGGGCGCATGGGGCTGCAGGAGGCCGACCACGATCGCCTCTTCGGACAGCTCCGGGTCGAGCGCGCCCCACTCGGTGCGGTTCGAGTACGCGCCGAGGTATCCGCGGAGATTGGCCTGGTCCACCAGATACTCGTGGACCGGGTCCGAACCGGCGGGGAACGAGGAGGCGCGCCTCGCCGCGCGCGCCGCGAGTCCAAGCCGAAAGAAGCTCACATGCAGCGGCTGGCGTGCTTTGCGGCCCCAGGTCGGCATGAAGGGGATGGTACCACCGTGCGGACGCAGGGGGCGATGTGGACGTGCTGTCCGGCTCGCGTTGTCGCAGGCCGACCTGCAGTCAGCCGGGGCCCGGTGGGATCGAGAGCCTCGAAGACGCGGCGGAGTCAGCCGCTGACCAGTCCTCCGTCGACGATCAGGTTCTGGCCGGTGACCCCGCGGGCCCAGGGGCTCGCGAAGAAGAGGACCGCGTCCGCGACTTCCTCTGGCGAGGTGACCCGGCCGAGCGGGGTGCCCGCCGCGATGGCGTCGAAGACCGCCTCCGGGGTGGCGCGGCTCGCGTCGGTGACCCGCAGGAGCCCCCCGGACACCATGTTGACGGTGATCCCCATCGGACCCAGCTCGCGGGCCATCGTCCGGGTGAAGCCGAGCAACGCCGCTTTCGCGGCGGTGTAGTCGTGGTAGGGCACGACCGGGTTTTGCACGAGGTTGCTGCCGATGGTGACGATCCGGCCGAAGCCCGCCGCCTTCATGGACGGCAAGGCAGCCTGCATCAGGTTCAGCGCCCCCCGGACCGCGGTCTCGGTCTGCCGAGCGATGGAGGCCCAGGCGAGGTCCGGCGCGTGCTCGCGTGCATCGCCGTTGAACGCGTAGTCTGCGAGCGCGTTGTGGACGACGGTGGTGACCGCTCCGAAGGCGTCGGTGGCCTCGTCGAAAAGCCTCTTCACCGCGGCTTGGTCGTTGACGTCGGCCTCGACGGCCCGCGCCCGGGGTCCGAGCGCCGCCGCCAGGGCCTCGGCTGCGTCCCGGCTCTTTCGGTAGTCGAGCACCACCGCCGCCCCTTCTCGGGCAAAGGCGGCCGCGATCGACGCGCCGAGGCCCCTCCCGGCGCCGGAGACGACGACGACCTGCTCGGACAGAGGAATGGATGTTGGGCCCGACATGAGAGCGCGGCGTACCAGCCCGAGGGGCGGCTGCGAAGCCCCCCCAGGAGAGCGGCCGGCGAAGCCCCCCGCAGAGCGGCT